>JAFWIF010000013.1 GCA_017514975.1 Candidatus Saccharimonadota bacterium
AGATATCTAGCTTTTTCCTGTGCTTTATTGTTACAATACGCCATAGGTAGTCTTCTCCTTCCGTAGAAATTAATTAGCGTTATTTATCTACAGTTTAGAAGACTGCCTTTTTTGTTGCAAAGGTATTGATGGGTTACGCAAACCTTGACAAAATAACCGTTTCGTGCTACTATAATAGTATGGCTTTTTAAGTCCTTAGTTTTGAACCTTTAAAACCGAGAATCGTAGGAGGTGGCATCATGTGGGCATATTATAGTGAAAAGGAGTTATACGATCAAATTTATGAGGACATTGTCAAGGAAGGAGGAAATGGCAATGCTAGCAGGGAACTGATTCGAGCTCTCAATCCTCATTTCCAACCGACGGTTAAATTAATCTACGAACTCTACAGTTTAGACAACGAGATCGTAGATGATCTGATTGTCGCAATCAGTGGCGAGGAATATGTCGAAGAAGCAAAAATCGTCGCGCAGTTCTTCCATTCAAAAATAAATTTTCAAAATTTGGACGAATTGATTAACGTCGTTGATGATCCCGAAACACACGAGGATACTAGACGTAAACTCATTCAACATTTTATTGAAGATTTTTATGGAAAACCAAAACGCAACGAAATCTGCTATATTTTGGCAAAAATGGCCGAACAAGAAAAAATTCGTCTAAAGCTTGAAGCCCGATTGGCAGATCACGACACTGGCCCGAAAGGAGGGGAAGAATATGATTTTAATAGGAACCAAGTCAGCGAGTCAGATCGCTAGAGAACACGCCGAGTATACTGACGGTGCCCTCAATATACAGGACGCCCCATTACCAATTTGCGAGACCTATATTATCTACGATAATAAACCCGTAGATACTCGCAAAATCACCGAATCTCAGCTCTTCGATATAATAACAACGACGCTCGAGTCTCTGCCGGACGATCCGAGCAATTTCGAGGATCTACGAGATTTGATCACGGAAATTCGTCGCCAAAACGGTGGCGAGATAGAATACGCCGTCTCACTAATCAACCGATTGTTTAAGGCGCCTCTTGGTGGCCTATATAACAATCTTTTGATTGACATAATTGATGCGCTCGATGATAGCCAGACGATTAATTGTGCTAAAATTATCGCGCAATTTGAGGTCGACTGTCGTTGCGAGATTCCTCGTACTTTTTCCGAAGAAGAAGTGCGAAGCGTCATCGAACGCATGGCGGAAAATCATGCTAAAGCAGAAGAGGCAAAGGCAATGATTACAAAAGCCATCATGGAGCAACAAAGAAACAATGAAGTTGCTTCATCGTCGCCTCACGCAGTGAGGTCAAAAAACTAAATACTAACAACGCTCAGCTTTCGCTGGGCGTTTTTCATTTTTATCATTACTAATCTTGGCGGAAGCGAGAGGATTCGAACCTCCGAGACGGTCGCCCGCCCACACGATTTCGAGTCGTGCGCCTTCAACCACTCGGCCACGCTTCCACCTCATATTTTACCACATACCCACCTCAAATATAAACGCTAATGCTATAATACCATCATGCTATCAAACTCTAGTACAGACAAGCCCTCAAGCCGACCGCCTAGTCAACCTCCCGCTTTCACCTCTACGTCAGACACCCCATCCCGCGACCTCAATTCAATCTACCCCACAAGCCACGTCTCGACCTATTCAAAAGAAATCCTCCCTGAAGACGGCTTTACCATCGACCCCAAAAACCCTTTCGCCACCAAAGCCAGGCACCAATCCCGAAAACCCCTAAGAGCTCTCCTTAAGTCATCTAAATGGACTCAGACTCTTCTTGTTCTCATCATTTTCGGCATCTGGCTCGTCGCGTCTCTCGTCGCCTTTCCACTCGGCTTCATCGTCGCCACCCCAGCCTGCGGCCTCATCATCGCCTACCTTATCCACGAACTCCGCAGTCCTTACATGTAAACCCTAAATTACCGACGTACCACTATTAAACCAATTAATTTACAATCAAAAAGCCGTAAATCGGTAGTTTCTTCGAGCGCAGCGCTATTAATGATAGAGCAAGCAAGAAAAACTGCCAAGATACGGCTTTTTAATGCAAATTATGGTATGCCCGATACGATTCGAACGTACGACCTTTGGCTCCGCAAGCCAACGCTCTATCCAACTGAGCTACGGGCACATACGTGAAAATTAATACTCAATCTGTACATACGCACAATTTCGCATAATTTTCACATTTCAAAAAATAAAAGACCATCGCGCCCACAGCGTGACATACGTATTATAGCATATTTCTTTAAGAGGTGATATACTATTTTTATGGCACCATCTACCGTATCTCAATCTTCAACGCCAGCGCTCTCCGTTCAACCAAAACCCGTGTCTGGCCTAAAACTCAAACTCCAGAAGCTCAAAGCAAGCCTTCTTACCTTATATTATAGTAATCCTGCTAAAGATTTGCGGATTATTATCGTTACTGGCGCATCTGGTCGCGATGTCGTCGCACATTATCTCCAGGAAATTATCAAACCTCGCGACCCAAAAACCGGCCTTATTATCGACCCAAAAAACATTAGCAGTCTATACAAACAACTCTTTAAAATATGGAAAAGCGGCACCGACCACGCGATTATCGCGCTCGATAGCGCCGCCCTCGCCGCACAGCTATGTTGCAAATTGCCTATTTTCGCCTCTGTTGTTACCGATAGCCACCACAACGGCTCCGCCAATCAAGTTCTCAGCGGCACCGCTATCTCCGACCTTGACGCTCAGTCTATTCTCCTATCGACTCCAGCGTTTTTCCATATTCTCAATCATGACGACCCCGCTTTTGCTACACTCGCCAAGCATTCTGCAAAATCCGCCACTCTTAGCTACGGTCGCGATCGCTCCTCGGATTTACGCCTCAACCGCTCAAAAGCCTACAAAAAGGGAACCGAAGCAAACCTGACCTACGGCAACCAAAACTTTGACGTCGCGACCTACAGCACCGCCGACGACGCTGATAGTTATATGGCTGCCGCCGCCCTCACCGCCTTCGCCATCGGCCTTCACCCCGAATCTATTATAGACGGTATTGCGAATTACGAGCCTACATCATAAACTAAAACAATGATTAACCAAAAGTTGCTCGTTTCTGGAGCAGAATATTTCGCCGACGACTACAAAATCAATCCTTACTATTCCGATTCTACTATCGATCACGCCAAAGCTATCGCTGAACATCAATCAATCCTCGATTGTTTTCGCCAAGCCGGCATCGAACTAATCAAAGTCGATCCACCCAAGTCCTGCCAGGACGGCGTCTACACCGCCAACTGGGCCCTTGTCAAAGATGGCGTCGCGATTCTTTCGCGTCTACCACAAGCTCGTCGCGACGAAGAGCCCTACGCAAAGCACATTCTTGAATCTATCGGCCTAAAAACCCTCTCCGCTCCAAAAAATACCCTTTTTTCCGGTCAAGGCGATGCGCTTATATGCGGCAACTATCTCTTTGCCGGCCGCGACTATCGCTCTGATCCTGCTGCTCAACAGTTTGCCGCCAAAACTTTCGGCCTCAAGCTCATCCAACTCCGCACAAAACCCCAACTTAACGCCAACGGCACCCCTCACATCAACCCCGTCACTAACCATGTCGACAGTTTTTTCTACGACCTCGATCTCGCCTTGTCTATCATCGACGAACACACTATCGCCTACTGTCCAGACGCATTTGACGACGATTCACAGACTCTCCTCGAGTCTATCGACCTCGACAAAATTCTAGTCGACTATACCGAATGTACCCAAGGTTTCGCCAATAATCTCGTCAGCACCGGCAAACACGTCATCATGTCCAACGCCGCCCCAAAACTCCAATCCGCTCTCGAAGAACGTGGTCTAATCTGCCTTACTCCATCCGTCACTGAACTCAAAAAAGGTGGCGGCTATATCCGCTGCGTCAGCCTCTGGCTGAGCTAAAACGCATTCCAATCAACTATTTTCGCCTACTAGCGCGTATTATACGCAATGCCTTTTTTATCTCATCAAGCTCATAATAATCATGCGCCCCATCCGCTCTCTCAATCGTCTTCTCATTACCTTTTCCCAAAAACAACACCGTATCTCCACGTTTTGCCATCTTGCACGCTCTCAATATCGCCTTTGGCCTTTCTGGTTCAAACAACAGGGAAGTACCGTCAGTTTTTCCGCTCCTGCGCGCTCCCACCGCAATCTGCTCCAAAATCTCCTCACCAGGCGTATCCCTATCGTCCTCTTCAGTCAATATCACAATGTCCGCATATTTTCCTGCTATTTCACCCATCGGCTCTCTTTTCGACGGATCTCTCCTACCTCCTGCCGACCCAAACATCACAATCAGTCGTCCTTTCGTTGCCTCTCTCATATCTGGCAATAGTTGCATAAACGCGTCTGGAGTATGCGCATAATCCATTATCACCGTGAAACTCTGACCTTCGTCCACCTTCACCATTCGCCCCTCTACCTCTGTTAGCGCGTATATTCCTTTCGCTATCTCACCGTCCTCTAACCCCACTCGTCGACCTACCGCAACCGCCGCCAAAGTATTATATATGTTAAACTTACCCGCAATTTTCGCCTTCACCAACAACCCATCATTTGTCAGATATTCAACTCCGTCTGCCTTTAGCTTAGTCTTTATCGCTCTGAGATCGCCACCGTCTATACCGTATGTGATATAATTCTCGATATCCTTTTCAAACCACTCGGCCGATTTATCGTCCGCATTTATTACCCCAAATTTTGCCTTCTTAAACAATTTACGCTTCGCATCTCTATATCTCTCGAAAGTTTTATGATAATCCAAATGTTCATGCGTTACATTCGTCAACACCGCTATTTCTATCGGCACCCCAACTGCTCTATATTGCGCTAAAGCATGGCTCGTCAATTCCAATACTAAAAATTCCGCCCCCATTTCTGCAATCTTTGCTATCCGCTGATTCAACAACCCTGCATCCACCGTCGTCATATGTTCTTTTTGCTCATAAATCTTATCAACCCCCCATCCAACCGTCGTCATTACCCCCGTTTTTCGTCCCGCGCTATTTAGCATTTTCCAAAGCAAAAACGCCGTCGTCGTCTTCCCGTTCGTTCCCGTTACGCCGATCACTCTCAACTTCCTCCCAGGGAACCGATTCTTCACTCCATAAAACACCGCTTTCCCAAAATGATAGGGAAGCACCATCGAATCATAAAACGGAATTTTCTCTTTCATACCCATGCTAACCATTCTACCACACCACCAAAAACTCCACCTCCACCCCTGTCCCAACCCGTCTAAGCTTGACTTTTTTGCGAAAGTGTGCTATAATGAAAAAATGGCACTTTAACATAGTCTATAACGCGACAGGAGGCGCGTTTTTATAAACGTAGCTGTATTTGTTTTTTTGCGCAAAAGGAGGTAATCATGGGAAATGTATCATTATTAGAGGGGATAGAAAACCCCTCAGTGGAACTCATCGACTTAGAGCTCGAGGTCATAAAGACCGACGAGAAAATTGATAAAGATTGGAGGCAGAGGCGCCAAGAAAGGCGCGAAGCTAAGGTGCGCAAACATAGACAAAGCGGCAAAATCGCTGTCTTACTGTGCGCCGTAACCGCCTTCATAGTAGGCGCAGTCTTCACAATAGGCGGAGACGTCTATGGCCGGCAGCCCTGGGCGCAAAAGTTCACCGATCATTATATAGCAGCAGAACAACCCGCACCCGACGGCTCGGTCTACACGATTGTGGTCGAACAGGGCACTACCGTGCGCTCAGATCCTATTAGGAATATTTACGAGCGTACCAGCTACACTGGTAAGACGGCCGCCGCCGGCTGGGGCTACAATACTTATGAAGCCCATACCGCCTACGGAACCGTCGAAGGGATAGAAAAGCTCGAAATCACAGTATCGAGCATCTACCGTCCCGAAGGGGCATTTATCGACTCAAGGGGCCACATAGACTGTGGCGCCGACGAGCAATACAATGGTCCCTACGTCGGCGTCAGTATTAGGGATCTCGATGAAGACACGCTTAGACGTCTCCCGAGATACGCAACCAAGGACAACGATGGCGTCATCTGGTTTTCCGAAAAATACTCGGATGTCCAAATTGACGAAATCATCATCCGCTAAAGTGCCATTTTTAACAAACCCCCGCCCCAAAAGGCGGGGGCTTTTCATGTCTGCTAAATATTCTTCAATCGCAAACACCGAGCTTCCTCACCCTTTTTCTCATCTTTTTTCGAAGCGTAAGATGCGCAATATTTAAACAGATGCTATAGTCTACAAAAAGGAGGTAATTCGGGTGGATATTATTAGTAGCGAAACAAGCAATAGCGCAACCACGACAGCTTCGACCTTTACGCCGTTCACTAATACATCTTCGACAGACCCAACTCCTAACAACCCTAGTTCTCCTCAAAAAACCAAAAACTCGTCTCTTAAGCTAAAGCTCACCCGCCTCTTTATCATCCTTCTCGGCGCCGGCATCGGCACTGGCTTAGGCCTCTTCGTCAGGAACCACGAATCCCCCGATAATATGCTCCAAGACGCTATCTTAAAGCCCAACGGTCTACTCTTATCCGCTAATAATCCCCAAAATCTCGACCAAAACAACGCCGTCTATGCTGAGATAAAATACGAACTATCCGATGAAGACTGGAATGACGAAGTAAAATCAAAACTCGAAAAAACTGCCAAACAACAAAAAATCGATCTAGAAACCGATAGCCTCCAACGTCCTTCCACTACTTTCACGATGAATTTCGCCTACGAAAACGGCCAAGTCAAATACGAATCTGGCAAAATCTCCGCTAGCCGCAACAGCTACGATAAAGCCAAAAACAAAATTTCTCCTATCAATGCCGAGCAGAACTACGAAGTAATCTGCCTCAACCAAAACGACTCCGATAACAAGACAACTACTAAGCCCAAGCTCTGGATACGCCTCGGTGAAACCAAAAATATCCGTCATATCAACACCGCCAGCGGCTCTAGCTACAATATGGCCTTAATCGACAACTATACCTCTACCGAAACCAAACTCTACGACGAATATGCCACAAATCTCCACGGCAAATGGTTCGCCGTTACCTCCGCGGCCGAACTTAAACTCGGCGGGCTCGAACAATATTTTATCGGCACATCTTGCCAAAGCAAGAATCAAAACCAGTCCCAAGAAGACATAAACGCCATCAAAACTCGTTATAAAGAAAAATGGAACGAAATTTACCAAAAACACCCCTTCATCAAATACGACTCAACCGAAATAAGGGAAATCGACGGCGAAAAAATCCGCTATTTCAAACTTCGCGACGATAAAGACCAGCTCAAAGAATTCAACGCCGCCATGCGTGAAACCAACGAGCTAGAAGATTATCTCAGCCTCACTGCCCTCGACTCCCTCAACCAAACTTCCTTACCCGCCGCAAGTGACGCCATGAAAGAAAAGCTTCGCAAGTCACAAGTCGCCAAACTAAAAGAATCTTATTCCGCCGCTTTCTCCAACCAAGAGAGCTCAGATGCCGCTACCTGGCTCGGCATACGCCCCTGGAGTCACGACATCGTAACCATCGAATACCCAATCGAAAGCGAAGTCTCCGAATCGAGCGGCATCGGCTACTCCCTCTCCTACCCATTCCGCCACGGCTACAGCACTATACGCTTTCTCGACAAACCCCTCGATTACCAAACTCCCGACGAAGGCGAGGTCAAAACCAGCGACGACCTCAAATCCGAACTAGAAAAGACCACTAAAAAATATCTCAAAGAAATCGCCCAAGAAGCTTGCGAAGAGGCTTATGGCGACAATACTAATCCCTCGACCAGTTTCTACGGCAACATGACTGTTCAAGAATGCATCGACGCCTACCTTAGATATGACATCATAGCCGACTAACGCGTAGCTCAGATTACCACTCAAATTTCCTCAATTCTAGCACTCCGCCCTTGACAGTGCTAATTATCTCCGCTAAACTATCCTTATAATTAAGCAACAGGAGGAAATTATGTCTATTAAACCTCTCGCCGACCGCGTTGTCGCTAAAAAAGAAGCCGCTCTCGATAAAACCGCTTCTGGCATCCTTCTCGGCGAAGCTAAAGAGAAGCCTAATACCGCCGTCGTCGAATCCGTCGGGCCAGACGTTAAGACCGTTAAAAAGGGCGATCGTATTCTTTATCGTGAATATTCCGCCACCGAGGTCAAGCTCGAGTCTAGCGAATACCTTATCGTTAAAGAGGAAGACATCCTCGCCACCTTATAATTAATCAAGGAGTAAAAATGAGTAAAAAAGTTTTCTATGATGCCGAAGCTCGCGAAAAAGTCCTCGGCGGCGCAAAAGCTCTCTATGACGCCGTAAAAGTTACCTTTGGTCCAAAAGGTCGCAATGTCGTCATCGAAAAATCCTACGGCGCCCCCACTATCACCCATGATGGCGTCACCGTCGCCGAAGGTGTCGATCTCGGAAACGATGACGAAGCAACCCTCGGCTACCAAGTTGGCGCAAAACTAATCAAAACTGCCGCCCAAAAGCTCAACAAAGTCGCTGGTGACGGCACAACTACCGTTACCGTCCTCACTTACAATATTATCGCCGAAGCTAATAAGCTCATCGCCGCTGGCCATAATCCTATGGAGTTGCGCAAAGGCATCGAAGCTGCTGGCGCCGAAATCGTCAAGGGAATTGATAAGACCGCCGAAAAAATCGCTGGCGACAACAAAAAAATCGCTGAAGTCGCTACAATTAGCGCCGGCGACGCCACTATCGGCCAACTTATCGCCGATGTTATCGCTAAGATCGGCAAAGAGGGCGTCATCACTGTCGAGCAAGGCCAAGGCCTCGAAATGCAATCCGAAATCACCGAAGGCTTCACTTACGACAAGGGTTATGCTTCGACTTTCTTTGTTACCGATACAAATCGCCAAGAAGCCGTTTTCGACAAACCCGAAATCTTATTAACCGACAAAAAGATTTCTGCCGTCAACGACATCGTTCCTTTTCTTGAAAAAATGGCTCAAACTGGCAAAAAAGATCTCGTCATCATCGCCGAAGAAGTCGAAGGCGAAGCTCTTAGCGTTCTCGTCCTCAACAAGCTAAAAGGCGTCTTCAATACTCTCGTCCTTAAGGCTCCAGCTTTTGGCGACCGCCGCAAAGAAATCATGGAAGATATCGCCATTCTCACTGGCGCAACTCTTGTCTCTAGCGATAAAGGTCTCAGCCTTGAGGATGTTGGCCCAGAAGTGCTTGGCTCCGCTCGTAAGATTATCGCTACTAAAGACGAAACTACTATCATTAAAGGTGCTGGCAACGCCAACGACGTCAAAGCCCGTATCGAACAGATTAAGTCTCAAGCCAACATCGCTACTAGCGACTACGAAACCGAGCAGTTCGAAAAACGCGCCGCCGCGCTCGAAGGACGCGTCGCCGTCATCAAAGTTGGTGGCGCTACCGAAACCGAAATCGACGAAAAGAAATATCGCGTCGACGACGCTGTTGCTGCTACTAAAGCTGCTCTTGATGAGGGTATTGTTCCAGGCGGCGGCATCACTCTCGTCAATCTCGCCAAACATCTTAAAGACGATGACGCTGGCAACACTATCGTCAAAAACGCCCTCAAAGCGCCTTTCGTTCACATTATGACCAACGCCGGCCTCAACGCTCAAGCTTTACTCGATAAAGTCGAAAATGCTAAAGACGGGCAGGGCATCAACGTTATGAAACCCGAAAAGGGTCTTATCGACCTCAAAAAAGATGGCGTCGTCGACCCAGCACGTGTTACCCGCGAAGCCGTTCAAAACGCGGTTAGCATTGCCGCAACCGCCATCACTATGGGCGCCCTTATCGTTGAGCTTCCCGAAAAAGAAGCCCCAAATCCCGCTGCAGGCATGGGCGGCGCTATGTACTAGACTAACGCTACTATCTAGTCTACTCTTTAATCCTCCAGCCACCTGGAGGATTAAAAATACCCTCAAGCTCATCACAAAGTCACAAAAAAAGAACCCATCGGGTTCTTTTTTCAAACTATCAATACAAAAGTTTATTTGTCCATATCATCAATCGATTCAACAACGTACAACAACGCCTCTGCTCGCTCTTTGTCATCCTTTATACCTTTTGCCGCATTGTATGCAGGCTCAATACAGGATTTATCGTCTGAAACCTCAATTATGTCCTTATACACCATAAACTTCTTTTCGGCAGGCGCATCAACCTTCTCCAAAATCGGCCTCAATTCTGATAATGCTTCCGACTTTACTTTTTGTAGACCCGTCAGCGAACTCTTTTCGGTCTCGTTAGTCACACTCACCGCATCACTTACAGCCTGATCAGGAGTCTTATTATTCAATATTTCTCCTATCGTTGGTACTGTTTTTGCCTCAGGAGCTGGCGCAGCCTCAACTTCTGCCATCTGAGGCGCAGCCGTCTCAGTAACTACCGTCGCAACTGGCTCAGGAGCCACTGCAGCTATCGGCTCCACTGGCTTCTCCAAAGCCGCTCCAGGTACAATTTCTTCAATCGCCGGAATTTCTGGCGCAGGTGCAGGTGGCAAAACTGGTGGCACAGATTCAGTTGGACTCGCAATCGTCGCTTGTGCCACAGGACCAGCCGCTACTCCAGGAGTAACCGTTTCTACCGGTGGCGTAAAAATTCCCGCAGGCGCACCCGTTCCCGCTTCTTCGGTAGCACCACCAGAAATCTTACTCGTAATCTGAGATACAACATCAGAGCTGCTGTTTTCTTCCTTTGCTGCTCCGCTCGTAATGCTGTTTATTGCTTTTTGCAACTCATCTTGAGTCGCGCTATCGTTTTGGTTCATGTGGTGCTCACCCTTTTATTTTTGATATTTTTCTCAAAATCCACTATATCACGTTTATGCTAAATTCGCAAGAACCTTACAATCTTATCCAACATATCCAATTTTACTGGCTCCATCGGTAATCTCGCCCCAAACATATCAACAATTTCTTCTCCCTCAGTTTCCGGAAAATACACCATTACACTTGTCGCAAAACGTTTCTTCGGCGTCAAAACTATCGAATAATGGTTATTTTCGTTCAACACCCCAAACGATTTGAACTGATCAAAAGTAAACAAATTATTACCTTCCGAAAGCCCCTTACTCGAAAGGGAATAATGGAGCAGTCTCGGCTGCCTCAAAACGTACGTTAACAACGCAACCGTCGCTACAATTATCAATACCAGGAAGCTGTACTGCTTCAACCATATCGCTAGTCCACACAAAGCCACCACTACTACTGCCAAGCCAACATACCACCCAACATTTTTTTCTCTCGCTATATATTCGCGCGCCTCCCAGTTAATTATCTCTTTCTTATGCATAAGCAAATTATATCACAATCAACAAAAAACGCCCCTAATTCCTACGAGCGTCTTTTGGCGGAGGGTGAGAGATTCGAACTCTCGCACCAGATTTCTCCAGTCTAACGATTTAGCAAACCGTCCCCTTCAGCCACTTGGGTAACCCTCCAATAGTTATATTTTAACACATTGCGAGAAAAAGTGTATTGTAGTATGATATAAAATAATCGTAAGGAAAAACGTATAGACTATGAAAAAAATTATTAAAACATCCACTCAAATACTCACCGGTATTGCTACCTTCGCGACTCTTACTGCCGGACGTATTCTCTCTGCTAATGCAGGCGCTACTGAGGGTGCTGCCCCCGTAGAAAACGCCGAAGGCGCAACAGAGAAAGCTAGTGGCTCTGTCGAAAGCACAATCGAAGCTATTACCAATTCCGAAAACCCTGCCCAGGCTGGCGCCGAAGCCGCTCGAGCAAATGGTATGCCTGCCGAACTACTTGGCAGCAGCGGTGTTTTCACACAAGTTACAAATACTATTCTTTATGCCGTCGGCATCATCTCCGTCGTTATGCTAATTTTCGGCGGCTTCCGTTATATCGTTTCTGGTGGCGACAGTAAAAAAGTCACCGACGCAAAAAACACTATTATGTATGCTATCATCGGTCTCGTCATTGCGATTCTTTCTTACGCTATCGTCAACTTCGTTATTAGTGCCGTCGGTGGCACCCCACAGGTATAGAGATCAGGAAAATATCCTAAAATAGACCACGCTCTGTGGTCTATTTTTACTATTCATGATTACTTCTAGCCAATACGCCTACCGCTACATTTCTTGCCCCGTTACGAACTAAGAGCTCTTGTGCCGCCAACATACTACTTCCAGTCGTCCAAACGTCATCAATTAATAAATATTTCTCGTGCGCACAAAACTTAGCTCCAAGCGCATAAGCCAGTTCCGCCTGCATTTTTCTCATCTCCTCACTTGCTCCAACCTGCACACTTTTATTATTCCTCACCAAAACCTTTTCTCGACTTACCATATCTAATCGTTTTGCAATCAGCTTCGCAAGCTTTTCTGTATGCCCAAATCCACGCCGTCTGATATGCTGCCCAGTCGTCGGCAAGGCCACAATTGTAAAACCTTTCACTATCTTATCTGCACAAGCGTCTGCAAATAAATTCGCCAATACGCCTCCAGCCGCTCTCACTGCTTTATACTTATAAAGATTAATTAAATCCTTTAAAACCCCCGTCCGACCACCAACATACACCTGTAAAACCCCTCTCAGCCTACATCCCTCATCAGAACAAATTCCTTTCAATACTGTACTTTTACAATTCAGACACTTCTTTTCACGATTCTTTACTATGTTGTTTTTTTTACAACAATCGCATATTATTCCACCTACTTTTCCACAAGAAATACAGTAATGCGGGCAAAATAATTCCCCAAAACCCACCATTGTTGTATTTTTCACAACAAACCTCCTTTCACGCTTGATTTTATCTCAAACACTCTCTATAATAAAGCTTAAGAGTGTAATTATAGTGGAGGAAAATATACTATTATGGCTCACAACCAAGACGAAATGAGCTTAGACGAAGAGCTCACTGCTGCCTTCCTTGAAGGTGACAATTCCGGAATCGTTGCAGAAGAAGAGACGGTGGAAACTCTTGGCGACGCTCCTGTTGAGAATGAAGACGAAGCTTTCGGCGAAGACCCGAACGACGACAACTGGGAAGATGACCCTGAAGATCTTCCAGGTCAGCTTGCTGTTGACGTTTACGAAACCGAAGACAAGCTCGTCGTAAAAGCTCGCACCGCTGGTATCGAGCGCAAAGATCTCGACGTTTCGATCTCCGACAATATTCTCACCATCTCAGGTGTTTTAAATGGCGGGGAAGACGATAAAGCAACTCAGTGGCATATTCAGGAATGTTATTGGGGAGAATTCAGTCGTACTATCGCTTTGCCTATTCAGGTCAAAGAAGATGGCGTCGAGGCCGTTCTAAAAGACGGTGTCCTCACGATCTCCTTCGAGAAAGAGAAAATCGAAGCCCCGAAGCATATCAAAATTAACTAATAAGCCAATAAAAAGCCCCCGAAAAAACCACTGACTCTCTCAGTGGTTTTTCCTTAACCTAAATAACTGCCCCGAAGAGCAGTTACTCATTTTATTATCAAAGCAAATTGACAATAATTATGCTCTACTCGCTATCAAACGTCCGCCAACACCCCTGTCACAAACCTCACGATCGCAAATGCGAGCAGGGCAATCACTAGGCCAACAATACCGTACATTATTGCGTCTTTTGCTTTTTTAGCTTTACCAGGATCTCCCATTGAAGTAGCATACATTATTCCACC
>JAFWIF010000014.1 GCA_017514975.1 Candidatus Saccharimonadota bacterium
AATAGTTGTTTTCGCATACTGGGCTTTCACCATCTTTGGCGCGCCATTCAAACGCTTCCGCTAACAACTACGAAGCTTATCCACTCAGTTTACGCTGTTGGTTTTCATGCCGAACGGTCAAATAAATTAACTGCTCAGCACGAAAATTATCTCGACACACAACACCCCTAATAACTCTGGGCGTAAACCCGTAAGGTTATCTTGAGGTTTGGACTGTTCCAATTTCGCTTGCCACTACTTTCGGAATCGTTGGTTACTTTCTTTTCCTCAACCTACTAAGATGATTCAGTTCGGCTGGTTCCCGTCTCGTTAGCCTATGTGTTCAGCCAACGGCAATACGACATGACTCGTATTAGGTTGCCCCATTCGGAGATCTCCGGATTAACGCTTGTTCTCAGCTACCCGAAGCTTATCGCAGAGTTCTACGTCCTTCATCGGTTGCAAATGTCAAGGCATCCACTATCAGTGCCCTTATGTACCTTTTTATGCATTGACTTAACTAGAAATTGATTTTCAATTTCTAATACCGTCAATTAAATTTCTTTCGTTGTCGCTAAATTGTTAAAAGATAAACTTTGCTTTGCGAAGATTTAAATAATTATCGACGCAAATAAAACCATTGCTAATTTGTTAAATTCGCTGATTTTTCGCAGTTCATCAGACTATTATCAGAGGTTCAAAAGCTGAACATGAAGAAAACTAATCTTATCTTAGCGCAGATTTATGTTTTGTGCAAGGGTTTTTTGTGACTTTTTTGCAGCTTTTTGCGTTAAAGACCCGCGGATACGTTTTCGGAAAAAATCCGATAGGCACGAAAGCTCGAGAAGTGAGGAGTCGAGTTTTGTGAAAACGAAGATTGAGCAACTATTTAATTTTACGGCCAATAGTAAAGACTACCGTGATGAGGCCAGCAATCGAGGCGCCAAGAAGAGTAAACGGAGGCTTAAGGTTCTTTTTAGTTTCATCATCTGTATTGGGATTGGCTGGGGTTTGAGGATTAACCACGGTTACTGCGGTAGTTTTTTCAGGATTCTTGCTATCTTCTAGGCTCGCCAGACCTGATAGCTCTTCGGTGATACTTTTATTTTTAAAAGTGTAAGTTACATTATCAGTAACTGTGCCTTCTGCTTTAGTAAGTGATGTATCATCATTTATAGATACTAGCTGCCATCCATCAGAAGTAAGCTCTTCTATTTCATATGTATATCCATCAGGAATAGATATATCTACTTTTTCATTATTTTTTAGTTTAAATGAATATGTGTTTTCTTCTATTGGAGTGCCTAACTCTGATGAGAGATCTAGGTAATATTCCTTTCTTTCAATATTTTCATCTCGTATGTCATAATAATTTTTAATAATACCGTTCTCATCATTAACCCAATATTCTGTGTATCCTTCTTTATTATCATTCGCATAAGCTTCCGCATTTGTCTCGTCTATATACAAATCAAAAACTTCTCCTTTATACGTTATTTGATAATCTTCACCTAATTTATGTAACTCATCAGTCGGTTCCCAACTCAAAATCATCTTAACAAATGGTAATGGTAAAAAATAATCCTCTTCTCCATATAAAGTATCAAAATAAATAAATTTTTTTAACGTTCTAGATGAACCACCCTCTATCTCACTAACATCAAAATATTCACCATATTTATTAAAAGTTAATTTACTGTCATCATGTTTAGGTACAGATATAGGATATATCAATGATCTAAATAATCCATACGTTGTATAAACAGGGTTTCCCCTTTTTACACAGTCAAGTGGTGCAATCTCTTCTTGATTTAACAGTGCCAAATCATTTAAATTTTCAAAAGATTGTATATTGAGGCGTGATTTATAGGTATTAGTACGCCAATCCAACGAATATAGATAATTTATGCTTTCGTCATAAAAATCATTATATTTTGCAATAGATTTCCAACCTTTTGTAATTTCTTCTTCCTTCCATGCCTTCACCCTATAAGTAAACTGTCCATCTTTATTACCTACTGTTTCTTTTTTTATTGTTATAGTATGGGTCGAAGATTGTTGCTGCTGGGCATAAGTTCTAGCAACGAAGGCCGGGATGCCGCACAGAGAAAAGACGGAGAAAAAGAGAGCGAGAAAAATGAAGGAGAAGCGGAATTTTAATAGCGGGCGCGTAAAAGGGGTTAAGGGGCGTTTATGATACCCCCCCCCAGAGGCTTGAGTTTTTATGGGCGATTTGCCCAGAATTTGAGGCGCGCGCATGATAAATTTGCTCCTTGTTTTTTGCTTTTTATTTTGACCTTATTGTGGTTTTAGGGTAGCATAACTGGCGGATTCTGTCAATGCTTGACATTTTTGGTATTTTGTGATAGAATAGAGATAATCTCTGGGAATGTGGGCTTCTTTGGGGTTTTGGCTTCGGGGCGGGAGGCGTTTCGCCTAGTTTTCCGAGTTCTCTGATTCGTCTTTCGGAAGAGCGCGGTAAGTATCTTCGAAATCACGTGGATTAATAGCATACATATCTTCGGGGTTGGTGATATTGATATAGCTACCTTTTGGCATTCGCATCTCGTCGCCCCATTGGGAAATGACAAGGTTTTCGGAGGTCTTGACAAATTTCTGCTTGCCACCGGTTGGACGAAAAACACCCGGATGCTCGGGGTCGGCCTCGTATTTCTGCTTGAATTTTGCATCACCAATAATCCATTCGTTTTTATTGCCATTGCGGTCAATGATTGGTTCGCCGGCATCGTTGGTCTTTGTGACAATCCAGCCAGCTTCACCTGTCTCCTCGTCGAGCTCCACGACGCCGACTCGCTCCTTGATAGGGGCGCCTGTATCTGGATCTTCGCTCCACGAAATCACTTCTTGGCCGAGCTTGCCGCGGATGGCGGAAATGCGAGCAAATTTCTCCGCCTCAAAAGCCGTAAGACTACCGTTTTCGAGGCCGGCTTCAACATATTCTTTTGTATTCACCTCACGATATGTGTTTTCTCCGCTTTGTTCTAGGCGACTTTTAAGATTCCAGACATCTTGATTTTGGTTGTTATTTGAGCCGTCAAAAAGCTTCTCCTTCATAAGGATTTACCTCCGTTATATTTATATGTACCCCTATGGTACCCCCCCCCCGAAACTTTTTGTCAAGCGCTCGACTGCCTCGACTTGCCTTATTCTCGGTCGCCTGATTCGAGAACCTGGGCGACGAAGCGTAATCTCTTACGCGAGAACCAAAAAAATAACGACGCTTCTGGCGAGCGGCGTTATATTAATGCGTGGCGAAAATCAAAAAAACAACGAGGTTCTGACAAGCGGAGCTATATTAGTACACGACAACAAGATTATGGCAAGCGAGACTAGATTGCGCCGAGAACGCGCGACCAAAGTTCATCGACGACGGATTTATTCATATTGCCAACGGCGGCGAGACCAGAGATGCCAGATTGCATAAATTCGCGGGCAATACAGACAACCTCACCTTTGTTGATGTTGTCGATCAGTTTAATCGTCGAGTCAAGCGGCTCGAATTGACCAGTAGAGAGGTAGCGATAGAGATAATATCCGCTCAGCTGACTCGGAGTCTGAGCGAGCATCTGATGGCGCCCAAGTGCATAGCTTTTTGCGGCAGCAACGTCAACCTCGCCAATATCGCCATTAATTACTTTGGCAAGCTCGACGGCAATTAAGTCGAAGAGTTCGGTAGCGTTTTCGGAATTGACCTCACCGTCGAAATCCCATGTCGTACTCCACTTGTCGCTACTGTTACTAGAGCCAATGCCATAGACAATGCCACGTTTGCGTGCAGTGCCAAAAATTTTACTGCTCATCGTTCCATTGAGGATGTGATTCAAAGAGCGAAGTACCTGCAACTCGTGGGCGGATAGAATGCGAGGCAAAATAAACGAAAAACCGAAACAGACGTTGCTTGCGTCTTTGCGACGAATAAGATTGGCGCCAGCGTTTTTGTATTCGGTAATCGGCGTTTCGAGCGTTTCGCCAGCCTCAAGCGACCACGCTTCAAGCATATTAATGATTTTTTTCTTGCGACCGCGTAGCGAACCGGTAATCACGAACTGCATATTGTTCGCAGTGTGAGTGCGGCGGTGGTGGTCGCGGACATCTTTGAGTGTTATATTGTTGATGGTTTTAAGGCGTTCGGAATAGGTGAGACTGGGGTCACCGAGGGCCTGTTGTAGTTTTGGCCAGATAAGACGCGAGTAATCGTTCTGATAACCAGTCAATTCGGAACGAACGTTGCCCTTTTCGCTAGCCAATTCGTCGTCATTGAAACGTGGCTCAGCGACAGCCAGAGCCTGCAACTCTAAGATGCGCTCCCATTCAAAATCTGCACACTCTGCCTCGTAAACGATAAACTCGTCTGATGTCCAAGCGTTATGATAAGCGCCATTCTTGGTAAACTCATTTTCGTAGGCTTGCTCATCAGCATACTGGGAATTCTTGCCAAATGCCATGTGCTCCATAAGATGGGCAACTTCATAAATATCGGGTCGCTTGACGAATTTATTGCCGGCGCGAAATGCAACGCGAAAATCCATAACGCTCGCACCTGGAGCGTCGATAAGAAGGCCACGACTACCATTCTTAAGCTTGACTTCTTCGATGGAATGTTTCATATGTTTTCAATAAAATTACTGCTTATCCTTGACTTTTTTAATTATTTGTGATATAATGAAAGGATAGTCGCTACCTATGATTAGCGACGGCTACGCTTTTTGTTCTGGCGAGCCTTCTTTTTTGCCTTGCGAGCTTGATTGCGCTTGGTGTTTCTGTCGGTATTTTTGCCACCCGCAGAGCGAGACGAGCTAAGTGTGGCAAGGTCGTCATCGGAAAGATAAAGTTCGCCAGAAGCACTATCGCCATCGAGCGCTTCAGCGGTAACGGTTGCGCCGTTGTCTTCGGCGCGAATACGACGAACATTGCGCTTTGCTGTCGGCGAAACACCTTGAGCATCCTTAGTGAATTCCTTATCAAGGTTCTTGATACCACTCGAAACTTCATTGACGCCTTTTTCGGTAGCCGACTCAGCCATCTTGGTCAATTCGGTATCATACTTATCGTCCGCGACAGCGGCAAGATCCTGTTGCGAGAGGCTGAGAAGAATATGCATAACCTCCTCGCGCAAAGTACGCTGAAGCCCGTCAAATAGCTTTTGCGACTCGCTGCGATATTCAACGAGCGGATCACGCTGGCCAACGCTGCGCCAATGAATACCTTCGCGAAGATGTTGCATGTTTTCGAGGTGTTGCATCCAAAGCGTATCGAGCACATTGAGGTAAACTTCGCGCTCGACCTTGCGCATCGTCTCTTCGCCAAATTCGAGTTCCTTGTCGCGATAAAGCTCTTCGACGGCGGAAAGAGCAAGTTTATAGCGACCAGATTCTTTGCGGGTGTGACCGATGGTGTGAATTAAATCGGGATCTAAATCAAAAACACGTTTGAAATTCTCGTCAAATTTTTTGTTGACGCGAGCACTGAATTGCGTCAGCTCGGCAACTTCATCTTTATAAAGACGCGTAATTTCTGGACGGATATTGTCGCCGTCGAGAATTTTGCGACGCATCGTATAAACAACTTTGCGATGGCGATTGATGACGTTATCATATTGGACGACATTTTTACGAGAATCGAAGTTGAAACCTTCGATGCGTTTTTGGGCCTGTTCGAGCGTTCGACTAACGGCCTTGTTGCGAATCGGCTGGTCATCATCAATACCAAGTCGCTGCATCAAAACAGAAATACGATCGCCTTGAAAGATGCGCATAAGATCATCTTCGCAACTCACAAAGAACTGCGTTGTACCTGGATCGCCTTGACGACCACCGCGACCACGAAGCTGATTATCGACGCGACGAGAATCGTGGCGTGCAGTACCGATAACTACTAGACCCCCAAGCTCGCGAACACCGTCAGCGAGCTTGATGTCGGTGCCGCGTCCGGCCATATTGGTAGCAAGCGTAACAGCGCCCTTTTCGCCAGCCTTGGCAATAATCGATGCTTCGTGTTCGTTATTTTTGGCATTGAGAATCTCAAACGGAATCCCTGACTGTTCAAGATAGGCAGCGATGCGTTCGTTATTTTCGATCGAATCAGAGCCGACCAGTACGGGCTGACCGTTATCGTGATAATGTTTGACTTCTTTAGCAATAGCCTTTAGTTTGGCGGCTTCGGTGCGGAAAATCAAATCATCCTTATCGACGCGAATAATCGGCTTGTTGGGCGGAATCTGGATAACGTCGAGTGCGTAAATTTGCTGAAATTCCTCGGCCTCAGTAAAGGCAGTACCAGTCATACCAGAGAGCTTGCGGTAGAGACGGAAGAAATTCTGGAAGGAGATCGTTGCCAAAGTTGTTGATTCCTGGCGGACTTGAACGCCTTCTTTGGCTTCAATTGCTTGATGGAGACCTTCGTTGTAGCGGCGACCGTTCATTAAACGTCCAGTATGCTCATCAACGATAATAACTTCGCCGCTATTTGTCACGACATAATCTTTGTCGCGGCGGAACAAAGTCTCAGCACGAAGCGCCTGCTCTAAGTGATAAACAATACGCGTGTTTTCGGTCGTATAGAGGGTCTTGATCCCGAGAATCTGCTGAACCTTCTCGACGCCAGCATCAGTCAAGGTAACAGTGCGACGTTTTTCATCTACGATATAATCTTCGTCGCCAAGACGAGCGCAAACCTTGGCAAATTGATAATAGCTCTCGGGATTGTCGGCAGCAGGCGCAGAAATAATCAACGGAGTACGCGCTTCGTCGATGAGAATCGAGTCAACCTCATCGACAATTGCAAAATTGAGCTCGCGTTGGCGGAGAAATTCGGAATCTTTGACCATATTATCACGGAGATAATCGAAGCCAAATTCGTTGTTGGTTCCGTAAGTAATATCGGCGCGATAGGCTTCCTTGCGAGTACAAGGTTTCAAGTGGCGAAGGCGAGGATCGTCATGATCGTCGTTTTCGTAAGATTCGTCGTAAATAAAGCTCGCTTCGTTAATAATCACGCCCACGCTCAAGCCAAGGTAAGAATACAGTTCCCCCATCCAACCTGCATCGCGCTGCGCAAGGTAATCGTTGACGGTTACGACGTGAACACCGCGCCCAGTCAAAGCGTTCAAATAGGCCGGAAGTGTCGCAACGAGAGTCTTCCCTTCACCTGTTTTCATCTCAGCAACGTTGCCCTCGTGAAGAGCAATACCGCCAATTAACTGCACATCGAACGGGCGCATACCAAGCGTGCGCTCGCTTGCTTCGCGCACAAGCGCAAAGGCGTCAGGAAGAAGAGCGTCGAGAGCCTTGTTGTCGTTAGTAATCTGAAGTTTCTTTTTGAGCGAGCGCGAAGGTCTTGCCGAGGTGGACTCGTTGGCAATTTGCGAAGAAGCTTTCTTTGACGAGTTTCGTCCAGATTTAACCGATTCGATAGCGCGATCGGCTTCGACTTGTCTTTGAAGCTTAGTGAGGCGCTTCTTAAGTTTCTCGGTCTGGGAGCGCAACTCGGTTTCGTCCATTTCGGAATACTTGATGCTCAGCTTATTAATTTCAACAACGCGCTTTTCGAGACGACGAAGCGTTTTCTTCTGAGCGTCGCCGAAAATATGTTGCAAAAACTTCGTCATACCGGACTTATCAGCAAGCTTGTCGGTAGGCTTCTTTTCCTTAGGGGTTTTACCCTTAGGAATCTTTTCCTTAGGAAGCGTATCCTGAGGAGATTCTTCTGACCTCTTCTTATTCATTCTTTCAGTATAACATAGATAGGAAAGATTGGGGGATAGGTGGAAAAATGAGACTTAGCGCTTCTTTTAGAAGACGCCAGGGGATTAGGAGCGACGCTTGACGATACAGGCAAAGAGCGCAAAAGCGGAAAGGGCGGAGCCGGTAATTGCTAGAATGGCGTTTAAGAACTTACTAGCCGAATCGGAAGTCTTGGGGTTAGCAATGTTAGTTTTTGCGGAAGCAGAAGCTTGGTTGCCCATCGACCGACCCGTATATGTAATGGTAATTACGGAGCCTTCAAATCTGCCCGTTTTTACCTTGATAGTAATTGGCTTGCTGGGATCTCTAAAACTGAAGACGTTATCGAAGTCGGAAATAGAAACACTATTCGCGCCTATATCGATATTGTTGAGAATATTCATCATGACGAGCCCTATATCCTTGCGATCATACGCGTCGCTCGTGTAGCCACTTTTATCGAGAGCAGCCTCAAGGGCGGATTGGTCGTAAGCAAGATTGTCAATAGAGATCGTAGCATATCGATCTTCGTTGTCGAAATCATAGCTCAAGATGTCAAAGTCGCCGTTGCCAGATGCGTTTGTACCGTGAGGAAAAGCATGGAGAAAATTTTGATGTTCGCTAGTCAGCGCCACTTTTTGACTTGGGGCGAAAGATTGTTCTTGGCTAGCTATCATAATTGCGTTATCGGAAGTACCGTATTTTTGAATATTGTTGTACGAGGCGACAATACCACCAACCGCACCGAGACTGGTGAGCGGACTAAGGTCCTTGATGTGATTGTTGTTGACGTTTAGATGAATTGCGGACGCCGCGTTTCCGCGCGACTTAATGATATTGGCTAAATTCGAGACATCGGTAATATTGTTATCGGTTAAATCGATTGAGACGCGCGCAGACTTGATGAGGTTGGCATATCGAGAAAGGTCGTTTCCTGCTTTCAAGGTTGATAAGTCTAAGTGATTGACTGAGAGATTATTAAGAGGAGAAAGATCAAGACCAGAAATACATTGCAGACCTAAGCCGCGCACGAAACCAAGGTTCTCTAGAGGCTTCAAGGACTTATATTGGTGTGGGCATTGTTGCCAATTATAAAACAGGTCCACATAATTTAGAAGCGCATTGTCTACCGTGATAGTGTTTCCGTTAGCGTCGCCGCACGAACCTTCGCTAGAGTAGCCATAGGCGTTCCCCTCCCCTGCTTGTCTTGCAGTATCAAAAGCTTCACTAAGGGCGCGTTCGACGTCTTCGCAAAGCTGTTTGTCGGCAGCCGTAAACCTCAAAAGAGTTCCGCCGTCGGCAAAAGTATTAGCCGTAATGGACGGCGTAGCTGCGGCGGCGAGAGCGCCAGCTACGACAAAAGCCTTAGCCTTGGTGAAATTAATGTTTTTCGACATGTTTGTTTTCCTGTTTATTTTTGACCTATGATATCACCTATATTACCCCCCCCCGCAAAAAGTCAAGCACTTTGATCGTCGATTGCCGGACAATAGTCGGCTCAACAACAAAAAACTACCTACTAAAGCAGGTAGTTAGAGAATGGGGGCGCCTTTGGCGGCGAGATAGCTTGTGAGCTTCTCGGGATTACCGGCATTATCGCTCGCCTTGACGAGTGTGTTTTGGTGACGGAACGACGCGCAGATACTTGCGGCGTTCGCGCAATAGCTGCCTGCGACGCTCCGCGAGTTGAATCAAGCCAATATGCTTTTTGAGGAGCTTTTCAATCTGGTAATATTCACCACTTTTCAACAAGCGTTCGCTTAATTCGGCATTCATGCGGCAATTTAGGTATTCAGAACAATCATCGAAGACTGGCTCCATTTTTGCTTGATGCTTTGCGGTGTGATAAGTGTTTGAAAGACCGTGATATTTTGCATTGTCGCCGCGAAGTATGGCGCGCGTAGTTTTGGCGGCATTGGCATAATCACGCTTCAGGCGATATTCTAAGATTAATGCCACGAACAGCGCCGACACGAATATAGAAACAGAGATAATGCCGAGCACCGTAATTGCAAGGCTCATGATGACCACCTCCTTCTTGATAAAAGTTCGCTAGAGTGACTAGTTGATATAACAATACAACAAAATCCGGTTCGCGTCAAAAAGCCCGCAAGTAATCTTTGGTGCGTGAGCTACTTAAAAAAGCGTCGTAAAAAGTTCTTTTTGTCGAAATTGGAGTTGGAGTTTTCGGTTTTGAAGCGGCGAATCTGGCCGGTGAGTTTCGCTTCAATGATATCGATACCAGCAAAGACATTTGAGGCTTCGTCTTTGGCGGCGAGGACTTTGCCACCTGGAATATCGAGACTTGTAGAAATTTCATATTTATTGCCGTGGGCGCGGTCGACTTTGGTTACGACGACTTTGGCGACAACATCCTTGCGGTGATTGCGCGGAAGATAACGATCGAGCTTGCCAATCTTTTTACGGACATGTTTTTGAAAACTTTCTTCGACTTCGTAATTCGAGCCGCTGATGTCGATATTTTCTATCATTTAATAAACTCCTTTCCGTTGATATATTTACGTAGAACTTCGGGAATCTTGACGGTCTGATCGGCAGTTTGGTTGTTCTCGATAATGCCAATCATAATCCGGCCGAGCGCAAAAGCGGTCGCATCGTTCGTATAAACTAGTTCGAGGTCGCCGTTTTCGCGACGAACGCGCGTATTGAGGCGACGAGACTGGTAATCGGTCATGTAGTCGGCGGTGTGAGTCTCGCGGTATTTGCCTTGGCCTGGGAGCCAAACTTCGATATCGATACCGCGAGCGTCGGGCTTACCGATGTCGAAAGTGCATTTGCGGATGACGCGGTAAGGGAGGTCGAGCTGTTCGACGAGCCAGCGCTGAATCGCAACAAACAATTCATGTTCCTGACGACCGTCTTCTTTGGTCGTAAAGCTTTCCATTTCGAGCTTATCAAACTGATGCATACGGATAATCCCCTCCATATCTTTACCGTAAGTACCTGCTTCCTGACGAAAGCTCGTCGCATAGCCGAGATAGCGTAAAGGTAAATCGTCTTCGACAAAAGTTTCGCCTTGATGCATAGAACCAAGCACATGTTCGGCGCTGCCCTGCAGCCAAAGTTCCTCGCCCTCGATCTTATAGCGGTCGTCGCGTGGTTCGAGGCGGTCCATCGCGTCATACATTTCAGTACGAAGCATAAGGGGAGGCAAAACGGGAACAAAGGCTTTATCAGAGACATTATTTAGCTTATTTTTTGCGATAATCTCGCGGATAACGGCTTGGTCGGAGAGACTATCAATAACAAATTGCGCTAGCGCCATTTGAAGCTTGACGAGATCGCCCTTTAGATAAGCGAAGCGAGCGCCAGCAACCTTTGACGCACGCTCCTTGTCAATCCAACCACGCGCTTGGCCAATTTCGTAATGATTTTTTGGCTCAAAATCAAACTTCGGGAGCCGACCACAAACTTCGGCGACTTCGTTGTCGTCTTCGGATAAACCAACAGGAACATCATCTTCGTAAACATTCGGGATAGCCTTGAGGCTAGAAAGATAGCGAGACTCGACGTCAGACAGGCGCGCTTCAAGATCGGAAAGCTCTGTCTTAAGAGCTTTGCCACGCTCGACAAGCGAGGGTTCGGGCTTGCCGTTTTTCATCTGTGCAGAAATCTGGTTACGCTCTTGGCGAAGCGTATCAATTTTCTGCGACAGCGCCTTGCGCTCATCGGCGAGGTCGAGAAGAGCATCAAGATCAAGGTCGTAACCTTTGTTTTTAATAGCGTCAGTAACGCGTTGGCGGTTATCGCGAATAAAGTTGATGTCTAACATATAGTTTTATTTTAGCACATAGAATAGATAGCAAGAATGTTTTGGCGGAAATTGACACCAGAGAGACTCGCAAAAACCCCAGCGAACTCTTATAATAGTTAATATGAAGCTTTTGTTGCATACGTGTTGCGCACCGTGTAGCGTTTACTGCATAAAGTCTTTACGCGCCGAGAAAATAGAGCCGACGTTGTTTTGGTATAATCCAAATATTCATCCGTACGCCGAATATAAGGCGCGACGCGACTGTCTGCGCGAGTATGCGAAATTGATTAATGTTGAGCTAGCGGAAATTGACGCCTATGGGCTTGATGAGTTTTGTCGAAACGTAATCGACAAATTATCGACGCGTTGCGAAGAATATTGCTACCCAAAACGGTTGAGGACGGCTTTTGAATATGCGCGCGATAACGGCTACGGCACGGTATCAACAACACTCCTGTATAGCATTTACCAAAACCACGACTTCATTGCCGAGCTTTGCGAGCGATTAGCAGAGGAATATGGCTTGAATTTTCTCTACCGCGACTTTCGAGAAGGTTGGCGAGAAGGACAAGAAGAGGCACGGGCGCTGAAATTGTATATGCAAAAATATTGTGGTTGCGTGTTTTCGGAAGAAGAATCAGGGATAGGGAGAGAATTGAGTCGGAAGATGAAAAAAGTCGAACTTGCTCCGACAAATAAAAACGTACGCCAACTTATCGAAGAAAATAAAGACGCGGGGTTGATTATAGTCAAAGACATAGCGACATCAATCGCAAAGCGTGCATCCTAAGCGTCGCGTCGCAAACGAAAGCCTGTCGCGTCGGTGGTGATATTTTTGGTATAAAAAAACAACGCCTACCAAGAGAGCGAGGCGCTGTTTTAGAGAATTAGTTATTCTCGGCTTTGGCTTTTTCGGCTTTTTTCTTTGCTTCTTTTTCGGCTTTGTTCGCCTTGTTGCTAAGCTGAGCCTTCATCGCGGCAGCCTTCTTTGCGCGAGCCTTGAAGCGATCGACGCGACCCTCAGTATCGATAATCTTCTCTTCGCCCGTAAAGAATGGGTGGGAGGCGCTAGAAATCTGGAGCTTGACGAGCGGATATTCCTTGCCGTCCTTCCACTTGATAGTTTCGGTCGATTTCGCGGTCGAGCGAGTCAAGAACGAAAACTTTACCGCTTCGTCGGCGAACACCACAAAATCGTAATCCTTGGTTTGGTTAGTATCTTTCATAATTAAGTTGCATTATATCAGAATAAATCCGTAAAGTAAAGCGCTAGACGACAAGAAGAGTTTGGTCGTTGTCGAACACAAGGCGCGTCAAAAACTTTCAGGTTTTTTGATTTATGAATTAAGTTTATGCTAAACTAGATGTAATGAAACAGGGTGGTTTATGAATCGGATAGCGATTTATCTGAATCAGCATATTGATGGCGTGGTTTATAGTGCGCCGGAAATCTTGAAGCAATATGCGACGGATCGTTCGATTTTGAAATTCCACCCCCGCATCGTGGCACTACCGGTCAATACGACGGATATTGCGCGCTTGGTTAAATTTAGCAATCAACTGGCGCAGAAAAAGGTTGCATTGCCGATCACGGTACGTGGGTCGGGAAATAGCAAAACCGGAGCAAGTATAGGCACGGGGCTGCTCATCTCGACCGAAAAATTAAACCGCATTCAAGAGATAGACGAACGGCAGAGACTGATTCGAGTACAGGCGGGTATTCGCCTCGGCGAGTTGCAAAAAGCATTGAGCACGCACGGATTGGCCCTGCCCGTACTCGGTCATCCGATGCAAAGTATTGGCAGTCTAATCGCCGAACAAGCGCGGGCAAGCGTTAATACCGAAGCGCGGACAATTGTAGATTTTGTTGAACGTGCCGAAATCGTCCTGAGCGATGGGACGAGACTCGAAACCGATCAGTACAATACGAAAGCGCTCAAAAAGAAACTCGCAAGCTTACGCAACGAGAAAGACATTCCGTTTGAGGCAAAAATTTACCAAGGAATCGACAAGTTGCTAGACGAACACAAAAAATTGCTTGAAAAAATGCCGCCTGCGGCAATCGATAAATCAGGTTATTCCGGCATCACGTCAGTGCTCAAGCGCCCGAACGCAAAACGGCAAATGCGCGCGCGCTTCGATATTGCGCCGTTGTTTTGCGGCTCAGAGGGTACGCTGGGGATTATTACGGAGGTGATTCTGCGAGTGGAACCAGTTTTTGATGAGCCAAACTATGTCGTAGTACCCTGCCCCACAGTAAAAAGCCTGTTCAATTTGAGCAAACTGTTATTATCCTTAAATTTTACCGATATTGTCTTTTACGATGCGCAGGTTTTTAATGCGGCGGCAAAAACTGGTAAAAGCTCTAAATTCTTTAAGAAAATCCCCGAAAAAGCCTACTTGTTGGTCGCTAACACGAAAGACGATTCGACCTGGCAGAGACGACGCAAGTTGCGCCAACTGAAAGCAAAGCTTGACGGCAAAGCGCATCCAATCGAAATCAGTAAGACGAATTATCGTGATTTTTTGGCCCTACAGGCAAACCTCGACGCGTTCCTGAACGATACAACGGCTAACGCCTATTATCTGCCGATTCTCGACGGTGCGTATGTTCCGCTCGAAAAGCAAACAGAATTCTTGACGAAATTAGCCGAGCTCCTAACAGAGCTAAAGGTTGAGGCGGCCATATATGGCTCAATCGATTTTCAAACGATCAATGTGCGCCCTGCCGCCACACTCAATACCGCAAACGGACGAAAAACTTTAATTCTGCTAATCCGTCGCTACCTAAAGTTACTGCAAGAATGTGGCGGAAATCCTTACGGAGCCGCACCAGAAGGACGTTTTTTGGCAATTTTTACGAAAGCAGAAGCAAAGACAGAGCTATTAGCACTACAGGGTGAAATCAAAAAACTCTTTGACCCAAACGACATATTGAATCCTGGTCTCAAACAAGAAGCGGAAACGAAAACGATTTTAGGACATTTTCGAACAGATTACGATTCGGGTCTATTATCGAGTGAGTAGCGTGGTATAATATGCCACATGAAAACATCTAGCAAAAAACAGAAGACCGCCATTTCGTTTGACTTGGAATTTGACGCAAAAGACTTCGAGCCAGCGCGCCTAAAAGCGCTCGAACGACTCGCCGGCAAAGTGAAAATTCCTGGATTTCGCAATGGTAAAGCCCCCGCAAATATCATAGAGCAGCACGTTGACCCAAACGAGCTCGCGTCGTTGACACTTGATATTTTGGTGCGCACAACAATTCCGAAATTATTCACAGACGCAAAGGTGACGCCGGTTTCGGCGCCCAACGTCGATATTAAAAAATATGTGCCTGGCGAGATGGCGGAATTGACGCTGACGGCGGACATCTTACCAGAAGTAAAACTTGGTGACTACAAAAAACTCGAAGCAGTTTATTACGAACGCCCCGTTACGGACGATGACGTAAAAGATGTGCTAGGACGAATTGTGGCGCAAATGGCAGAACCGAAAGTTGTAAAGCGAGCGGCGAAAGACAATGACGAAGTGATTATTGATTTTGTGGGCAAAAAAGACGACAAGGCGTTTGAAGGCGGTTCAGCAAAAGATTTTCATCTCAAAATCGGTTCAAAGCAATTTATTCCTGGTTTTGAAGATGGACTCATTGGGCACGAGGTCGGAGATAAGTTTGACCTGCCCTTAAAATTCCCCGAGGACTACGGGAACGCCGAACTGGCCGGCGCAGATGTGGTGTTTGAAATCCTGCTTAAGCAAGTCAACGAGATGGTGACTCCAAAGCTTGACGATGAGCTTGCAAAAAAAGTGGGCAGCTTTAAGACACTCGACGAGCTAAAAAAAGACATTCGCAAAAACCTTGAAGCGCAATACGAACGCGACTCAAAGGAGCATTACAAGGATTCGTTGATCGCTGAGCTGGTAAGCAAGTCAAAAACCGAGGCACCAGAAAGTCTAATTAACGAGCAAGCAGAAAACATCAAGAAAGATAACGAGCGCAACCTTAAATCGCGTGGCATGACGCTAAAAGATTATCTAAAACAGCAAAAACAGCCAGAGGCCGACTACGAAAAAGAACTCAAGAAGGCCGCTGAACAACGGATAATTGGAAGTCTCGTTGTGCAAAGTCTTGCAGATGAGCTCAAAATTACCGTCGGAGACGATGTCGTAAAGTCGCAGTTAGATGCAATGCGCGAAAACTACAAGAACAGTGCAGAAGCCTTGGCGCAACTAAATCAACCAGAGGCGGAAAACAGCGTACGAAATCATTTACGCATCGAGCAGACCTTGGATAAGTTAGCCGAATTAAACCGCAAGCACGCAAAGGTTGAAAAGGCGGCGCCGGTTGCGGCGAAAAAACCAAAAACTTCAAAGAAAAAATAGAACAATCAAGACGGACGATATTTAGCAGTGCGACGCGCGAATGGCAGGCTTCCTAGCAAGATGCCAGTGCGCGCCGTATTCGCAACGATATGCCTGCAAAGAGCCATGTGGCAAATTTTGTTCGTATTCGATTAGACGAGCGCTCTGTATGGCAATTTCGCAAGTTTCGTAGCAAATTTTCTGTTGATTGCCGACCCAGCATTTTTTTGGTACATAATAATTAGTCGATAATCGCTTCATTATTTTAATAATACCATAAAATATGGTAGTGGTCTTGAGTTTTTTAGCAAAGTATGATATAATAAGTAGATATGGAGATTTTATCTTATTTCTTGTCATTATATAAGCAAAAAAGCCAAGTGATTTTGTTGGCATGGGCATATTCGATTATTACGGTCATCTCGGTGCTAGTAGCGGGACTGGTCGCGCTCATCAATCAATCGGCTGGCGTAGCGGTATTGATTATTCCGCTAATTGCAGTGGTGGCGCTATGTGTAAACGTGGTGGTGTGGGCGATGATTCGCTTTATTATCGACTCGGCAACGCGCCGTATTGAAGCCGAGCGGACAAACGCGGAGGGCCACCCTATCAAAACCAAAGAGACGAAAACTACCAAAAAAAACAAAACGCAAAAAAATAAGGCAGCTTTTGAGTGGAACAAGACATAGCGCAAAACGACAAGCGCAATTTGATTGATAAGTTTAAAGGAATGACGAACGAAGCGATTGTGCAAGAGCTCGACAAGACGAGGATGCCGATCGAGATCGCAATCGAAAATCTCGGACACGATTTCAATATTGGAACAATTGTTCGCAATGCGAATGCATTCAATGTGTCGCGAGTGCATATAATCGGTAAGCGCAAGTATAACAGGCGAGGGGCGATGGTGACGGATAAATATTTACACATTGATCACTTCCCTGATGCAGCAAGCTTTGTAAAGGATGCGCGTCAGCGTCAACGACGTATCGTGGCGATTGAAAATAATCGCCCTCAAGCAAAAGCGCTGCAAAAAGTACAGGCAGTCGAAACGGCAATTTTGGTCTTTGGATCGGAGTCAGATGGTATTTCCGACGAGTTGCTGAACTGTGCAGACGACGTATTTTTTATCGAGCAACTCGGCTCGACGCGCTCAATTAACGTAGGGTGCGCGTCAGCGGTTGCGCTCTATGAATATTTGCGCAAGCTGAAAGCTTGGACGCAATCATAGTATGATAGAATAGAACTAATGACAACGATATCACGCTTGAAGAAAAAGTTCTATTTTGTAGCTGCGGCATATTTTAAATTTTGGGCGAATCGTGCACTAAAAAAATGGCATCCGCGCATCATCATGATTACGGGTTCAGCGGGCAAAACAACTATGTTGCATCTTATAGAATGTCAATTAGGCGAGAAGGCGCACTATTCGCACAACGCCAATTCAGCCTTTGGGATTGCATTTGATATTTTGGGCCTACGAGGAATTACCGGATCAAAACTACACTGGTTAACGCTTTTAGTAAAGTCGCCGATTCGCGCATTTCGCCAAAATCATAATGAGCAGTTTTATGTGGTGGAATGCGACGCAGAAAGACCTCGCGAAGCGGAGTATATTGCAGGCTGGCTAAAACCCGAAGTGTCAACGTGGGTGAGCTTAGGTCGCTCGCATGCAGTGTTCTACGAGCAAGAAGTGCAAGCGGGACGCTTTGATACGGTTGACGAAGCAATTGCGCACGAGTTTGCGACAATTCCTAAGAATACGCAAAAATTGGTGATAGTTGACGGCGACGATAAGCAAATGATGCACGCAGTAGAGGGAGTGAAGGCGGAAGTCGTAGCAGTAAAGAAGAAGGCGTTAAGTAGCTATACGGTTTACCCTGATCACGCGATTTTTAAGTTTAAGACGCGAGAGTTTCGTTTCGAGGAGCCGATGCCAAAAAACGTCACAACACAACTGTTGATGCTCGAAGAGTTAATGACTTATCTTGCGATTGAGATAAAGACGGATTTGTCGAATTTTATCATGCCGCCAGCGCGCTGTAATTTTTTACGTGGCAAAAATGGCTTGAAGATTATCGATAGCAGTTATAATGCACACATTATCAGCATGACAACTGTTTTAGATATGGTGCAAGAACTACATGCGCCGCATAAATGGTTGGTGATAGGCGACATTATCGATCAGGGGCAGTTAGAAGGAGAGGAGCACAAAAAACTCGCGAAATTGTTAGGCGCCTTGAAGGTGGAAAAAATCCTTCTCATAGGGCGCCGAACGCATCAATACAGCTACCCTATTCTGAAAAAAAGCCACGACGTCGAATCGTTTATGAAGCCGCAAGAAGCACTGGCGTTCCTTGAAGAACATCTTTCTGGCAGAGAAACAGTTATTTTCAAGGGCAGCCAGTACCTTGAATGGATTGTAGAAAAATTACTCGAAAATCCTGACGATAAAATTAAACTTGCACGGCAGGATTTGGCGCATAAGAAAAGACGTGCAAGTTGGGGATTAAATTGATGAAAGATCTATATATTATTCACGGATGGACATACAACGTAAAGCCGTGGGAGTCGGTGATTGTCGACCTTGGCGCGCTTGGCGTTAATGCGGAGCTACTCAAAGTGCCTGGATTAGGAGAGCCATCAGACAAAGTTTGGACGATTGAAGATTACGTGGCATGGGCAGATGCGAAAATACCGCACGGTGCGGTTGCGCTCGGACACAGTAACGGTGGCAGAATCCTACTTAATCTTTTAGCGCAACATGGGTCGGATCGACTCGGCGGGTTGATATTGCTAGATTCGGCAGGAATCTACGAAGAATCAAACAAGCGGAATATCGCAAAAAAGCTATCAAAAACTTTTGCGCCATTGAAGAAAAACCCCCTTATTCGTAAAGCCGTTCACAAAGTGCTAGGCGCGAGCGATTACGACAAGGCCCCAGAAAATATGAAGCAAACGCTTGACAATATGATTAATTCGGATAAGGAACTTGATTGCTCAAAGATAACAACCAAGACACAAATTATCTGGGGGAGCGATGACACGATTACGCCGCTCCGACAAGGCAAAAAACTACACGAACAACTTGCAAACTCGGAATTGTGCGTGAAGGAAGGATGGCGACACTCTCACTATTTGACGTCAACAAAAGAACTTGCAGCAGAAATCGCAAAGCAGCTCGAGAAACTGAGGTCGCAAACGACATGACGTCAAAAACAAAACGAAATAATCTACATCTTGTCGAGATTCCAAAGGAACTTTTTGATAAATACGTCGAGAAAAAACATCCTGAAGCGAATTTTTTACAAAGCTCGACGTGGGGTGAAGTTTATGAGCTTACGCGCGTAAAGACGTTCTTGTTTGGGTTAACGGAAAGCACTACGAGCCCAAGGCTGACAGATTTGCAAGGAGTAGCACTTGCGATTCTAAAGACAGCAAAGCGTGGACGGTATTTAGAGGTACCTGGAGGGCCGCTAATTGACTGGTCAGGCGATTTTGCAACATTGCAAATTTTCATAGATTCTGTTCGTGCGGTTGCCGAGAAAAATCATTGTGTATTCGTGCGTATGAGGCCGAATATTCCAGACACTCCAGCAAATCGCGCGATAGTGAAAAAGCTTAAACTACGACGCTCACCAATGCATCTGCACGCTGAACATACCGTGATGTTAGATTTGGAGCAAAGCGACGAAGAGTTACTGACGGCAATGCGCAGACAAACTCGATACGACGTGCGCAAGGCTGACAAGTTAGGGATAAAGGTTGACTGGGCTGATTCGGAGAAGGCGTTTCGAGATTTCTATAAGCTGCACTCTGAAACCGCTAAACGTCAAGGATTTATTCCTTCGTCGCGAAGGTTTATTCTGGCGCAACATCAAGCGTTCGGCGACTTGGCGAGAATCTACACGGCACGCTACCAAGATAGAATACTAGCACAGGGTTTAATCTTGTTGAGATTTCCAGAAGCAATTTACCACGAAGCGGCGTCGGGTGACGAAGGACGCAAATATCCTGGAGCAGCCGCACTGCAATGGCAAGTAATAAAAGACGCGAAGCAACTCGGGCTAAAACGCTATAATCTTTTCGGAATTGCGCCACCAAACAGCCCTAATCATCGCTATGCGGGCGTAACGACCTTTAAGACGGGTTTTGGCGGTAAACAGATCGCTTATCTGCCAGCACACGATTTGGTCGTAAAGCCGATACATTATCAATTCGTACATCTTCTCGAAACAATTCGTAAAAAGCATCGGCGCTTATAGGATTAATTATGAATCAACGGTCTCCAAAAGATAAACCGACACTGCTATTAGTACATGGGTTTCGCGGGAGTCATATCGGCCTCGAGACGTTAGCGAACGAGTTCAAAAAGCTCGGCTACAATACCGTAGTACCAGATCTACCGCCATGGGGCGAAGCAGGCGCGATGACGGAATATACGCCCGACAGTTATGCAAAATATTTGGCAGAGTTTATTCGACGCAAGAAGCTGGTAAGGCCGATTTGTGTGGGACAATCAATGGGGACGATGGTGGTTGCGGCAACCGCAGAGCGCTATCCTGACCTGATCGACAGGCGGCTAATCTTGGTTGCACCAATCTCGGCAAAACCAAAACGCTTCGTAGCGATGCTTTCGCCGTTATTGACAATTTTGCCAAATAAAATGATTGGTTATATCTCGACGCATTACTTACAGGTAGATCAAGATAAAGCGACCCTGCGACGCACGCTCGACGTAACGTATCGCTGCGCCGCTAAACACAGTAGTCGCCGCGACGTCTTCAAAGCCTCCCATTTTTCGACCGGTTTCGAGCTTGGCGATTTTAAGTTGCGCTCACAATTTCAGTTATACTTTATTGCGGGCGACTCCGACAAGCTATTCCCTGCTACAAAAACTAAAGCGTGCTACAACTTATTCAAATTACGACATAAGACGTGTCGTTTAGATTTTATCGAGCGCACGGGACATTTAGTGAATTGCGAAAAACCCGAAGTAATTGCAAAGCTGAGCGACGATTTTCTTCGGGCAAGCTAAGAATCGTGAATTTGCGTTTTTGGTGCGTCTTTGATATAATTTTACCTAAGAGTTTCATGAGCTTTGTTTGTTGATGCTGGACGAACGAGGCTACAATTTAGGTTAATATCAACGTTTAAAGTAAGGATTTTGTGCTACTATGCCAACCATTAATCAATTAGTACGAAAGCCGCGCAAGAAGGCTCCAAAAAAGAGTAAATCTCCTGCGCTCGGCTCGATCGTAAACACCCTAAAGACGCGCTACTACAAACAAGCCGCACCTCTCAAACGCGGAGTCTGCGTCAAGGTAACAACTAAAACGCCAAAGAAGCCGAACTCTGCGCTTCGAAAAGTCGCACGTGTGCGCCTGACGAATGGTCAAGAAGTATGGGCGTATATTGGCGGCGAAGGCCACAATCTGCAAGAACACGCAGTAGTACTAGTGCGCGGCGGTAGAGTGCCGGATTTGCCTGGTGTTCGATACCACATCGTACGTGGAACGCTTGACTTGCAGGGCGTGCAGGATCGTAAGCAAGGTCGTAGTAAATACGGTGCGAAGAAGGAGGGTAAGTAATTATGCCACGTAAAGTAACAACAAGCCTGCAACGCAAAGTTAGCCCAGATCGCAAATATCAAAGCGTCTTGGTGCAGCGGCTAATCAATAAGTCGATTCTTGATGGCAAAAAACAAATCGCCGAACGCGCAGTCTACTACGCTATCGAGGGTGCTGCAAAGAAACTAAAAAGCGAAAACCCCGTAGAGGTGCTAGAGAAAGCAGTCGCGAACGTTAGTCCAGATTTTGAAGTGAAATCAAGGCGCGTTGGTGGCGCGAACTACCAAATCCCATTCCCGATTGCAGGACATCGCCAGCTACACTTTGCGATGATGTGGTTAGTACAATCTGCACGTGCGCGCTCGGGTATGCCGTACGCAAAGCGCCTAGAGGCCGAGATTGTCGACGCATACAACGAAGCAGGTGCAGCTTTTAAGAAGAAAGAAGATACACACCGCATGGCGGAAGCCAACCGTGCATTTGCGCACTTTGCTAGAGCGTAGATGATTCTATGTTAAGCGAATAAATCGCCTACAACTGCCAAAAAACCACCTTTCTTAGACTGGTGGTTTTTTGAATAGCCTAGGTTGCGTCGGCGTCAATAATGATGACTAATTTCGCAATGTCCGAATCATATTTTAATCATCTTTAGGCGACCTCCGATTATCATGCAAGAACTTACTTGCAACATAGCATCAAAGCATTATTTATTTTGACAACTACCATAAGACTTCACTAGAAGACGCCTGCGCAAATGTTGCAAAGGTGCTGAGTTAATACGCTCTCATGAAAAAGTATGCACTCTATGGTAGAATAATTGTAGTCAAAGGAGTCGCGCAACATGAGTAAAATGTCTATCAGATTTTATAAAGACCGCGAAGTTCGTGCCGTTTGGGATGATGAAACCAATAAATGGTGGTTCTCTGCTGTTGATGTAGTGGCAGCAATTAACGAGGAAGACGATTCCAATAAATCTAGAAGATACTGGAATACTTTCAAGAACAGACACGAAGAATTTCAGTCGTCCACAATTTGTAGACAACTGAAAATGACAGCTATTGATGGAAAAAGATATCTAACTGACGCCGTAGATCAAGAAACTATCTCTAAAATTGCACGAGCCATAAACAACAAAAAGGCTAACGAATTCCTAGAGTGGTTTGAATATTCCGACAAAACAATAGATGGTCGTAGCCAGAAAAAAGCTTACGAACTATTTGATAGCCCCGTTTACAGTCAAATTGAAGTAGGAACTACAAAAGGCTTACAGCAAATCCATGCATTCATTTTTGGCGGTTTATATGATTATGCCGGAAAAATCCGTACTAAAAATATTGCGAAAGATAATTTTCAGTTTGCGCCAGTTCAGTTCTTGGATCAGACCTTGAAAGACGTCGAGGCGATGCCAGAGAATACGTTTGATGAAATTATAGATAAATATGTCGAGATGAATATTGCACATCCGTTCATGGAAGGTAATGGCCGTTCGACAAGAATCTGGCTTGATTTGATTTTGAAGAAGAATCTAAAGAAATGCGTTGATTGGAGCCAGATTGAAAAGCAAGAATATTTAGATGCCATGAAACATAGTACCGCTGATAGCTCTGAGATAAAAAGACTCATAGAAGCCGCTTTAACAGATAAAATTAACGATCGCGAAATGTTCATGAAAGGCATCGACTACTCATATTATTACGAGCAGCCAGAACAATAACTACGAGAAAGAAAGCAAAGAACTATTTATGCCAAGACCACGCAGCAAACAGGACTTATTGAAAGCTGGTGAAGAATACTACGCCAAGCTAATCGAAATGGCTGATTCAATAAGCGAGAAAGAAATGAACACCGAGTTTGACTTCTCCGGCGATCCATCGAAGAAAGAACGCCACTGGGGGCGCGACAAGAATCTACGTGATATTTGGGTGCATCTATATGAATGGCACCGAATGCTACTTGAATTTGTAGATACGAATCTGAATAAAGGCAGTAACGCACCATTCTTGCTAGAACCATACACTTGGAAGACTTATGGCGATATGAATGTTGAATACTGGAAGAAACACCAAAAGACTTCACTCGAAGATGCTAGAAAGATGTTTGAGAAATCGCATAAAGACGTCATGAAGTTAGCCGAAAGCCTGAGCGAAGAGCAATTATTTACAAAAGGCATGTATCCTTGGGTTGGTGGTTCCGTACTCGGCTCATATTTCGTGAGCGTTCTCTCATCTCATTACGACTGGGCAATGAAGAAGCTCAAAGCGCATAAAAAGAACTGTGCATAATATCGCCCTTAAGGCGCACCCCTAACCGAAAAGAGGTAACATGGCAAAACGCCACACATTCAAGAAGGTGAGACCTGGTGAGCTGGGCGAGCCATAAACGATGCGCCGTCGTTGCTGCGCAACCGGGCATTAGGCGAACCCAACATGGTTTCTCGCCACATCCGAGCTTATACGCAGAAATTAAAAAAAGAGCCCTTGGGGGCCTTTTTGAATTTCTATGGTGATCACGGCGGGATTCGAACCCGCGATTACCAGGATGAAAACCTGGGGTCCTAACCACTAGACGACGTGACCAAAGATTTCGTTTTTATTATAGCACATCTTGTCGCAAAGCGAAAGACATTTGCGTCGCTAATACATTCTAGGAGCAAACCGGATTAACGGTAAAAGGCCTTTCCTTCGACGCGCAAATCAACATAGCCACAGTGAATGCCTCTGGAGTCGAGATATTTGGTCATGCGCGCCAAATCTTCGGCTTGTACAGCGCTGCTGCGATCAATAGTAGTCTTGTAATACTCGCTACGCCCACGGATATACACTAGAACCTCTCGGGCCTTTTGACGAGGCAAAACAACGCGCTCGATGACGAGGCCATATTCTTTTATATCTGCCTCTAATCTTGCGATAAATTCCTGCGTACGCGTACTGATTTTTTTCGTGCTATTCTCATCAATAATCTCGACGGTTGGGGTTGGATGTTCAGCTTCGCGTCGAGCCGCTTCGCGTTCCGCAAAAACACCAGTAATATAATCAACTGCGACCACAAGCACCAAGACTACAAGCAAACATAATCCCCCGATAATCATCAGTTTTTTGCGCTTATGCTCTTTGCGTAAACGAATATGCTCGAGTTCTCGATCGCGCCGATCGCGCGCCTCGCCGGCAATAGTCTGACCGACTAGAAATTTTCCCTTGCGGCGTATTTTTTCCTCGTCTCGGCGAGGCTCGACTATGGGCGCATGCGATTCGGGGCTCGAGATAGATTTATCGTTACTTTTTAGGTTCGTCGAATCTTGCTTTTTGGTTGCTAAGATGGTCGTAGCTGCCTTGTGGCTTTGTTTGCGGAAAATACGACTGGACCTCGGGGATGGCGATTGAGGTCGATGATCTTCGGCCTGCATGGTTTTTATGGTTGCTTGATGCTTCTCAAAAAGCTCCGCTATCGCATCGTGTTCGCCTTGGGTGACTTTTTCAGGCTCGCTCATACATAGACTTTCCTAATTTCGGTCTTGCAAGATCTCCAATCCTGGCAATTTTTTGCCCGACAATAATTCGAGGCTTGCGCCGCCACCAGTAGAAATAAGACTGTACTGAAGATTTGAATTGTCGCGGAGAACTTGTTGGACGAAAGCTGCCGTATCGCCGCCACCAATAATCGTAAACGCGCCGCTAGACCCCATGGCTTCTGCGACAGCACGCGAACTCTTGGCGAAAGGAGCTTCTTCGACGAGTCCAAGCGCGCCATTCCAGACAATAGTCTTGGCATTCTGTATGAACGAGACTATCGTGTCAGTACTATTCGGACCAATGTCGAGCTTGGCGCCAAGGTCGTTCTCGCGAAAATCATTAGCGACGTAAATTTTGTCGCTAGACGCCGTATAACCATCAGCGGCAATCTTTCCACCAACCGCAATCTGGTCAGCGAGTGGCAAGAAACGCTCAATGAGCGGTTCTTTATCGGCGACCTTTGCGCCACCAATAATCACCAAGAGTGGGTGTTCTGGGTTGTCAAGCGTCTGCTCGAGCTTCGTTACCTCGTTTTCGACCAGAAAACCCGCAACAGCTGGTAAGACGTGTGCGATCGCATCGGTCGATGCGTGAGCGCGATGAATCACGGCGAAACCGTCCTGTACGAACAATTCGGCGCGCGTGTCTTCGATAATCGCTTGCGCAAGTTCGCGGGAATTTTCTTCTTCGAGCGGGGAAAAACGTAAATTCTCAAGCAATAAGATTCCAGACTCGGAAAGATTATCGACTGCGTCGCGGACTTTATCGCCTACAAAAGCGTCGACAAAATTGACGGTGTGATTTGGCAAAAGCGTGTCGAGAGCCTCCGCAACGGGCGCTAGCGAAAACTCTGGATTAACCTCGCCTTTTGGTCGGCCAAGATGGGAAATTAAAATAAGTTTTTTGGCGCCATGGTCGAGTAGGTAATTTAAGGTAGGCAAACTGGCGCGTATGCGCATATCTTCAGCAACGCGACCATCGCGCATCGGCACATTGTAGTCGACACGAACAAGGACGACTTTACCTTGTACGTCGATATCGCGTATTGTCTTTTTTCGAAACATTTTACCTCCTTGATAATTATGACGATAACGCGCGGTCTATTGCTTAGATAGTGCGCTGATATTTAAAATTTACGAATCTGAATTGAGCTAGTGCTGCCCTCAGAGTTATGTAGACCGTAAACGACGACAGCAGTCAAATCGGCCTTATTGTCTTCGCCAAGCTTTAAGTAATCGCGTCGCTTAAGTTCTTGAGCGAGGTTAAAAACGTAGTCCGTGTCGTAAGGACGCACGAAAGCTGAGTTTGCATAAATCAGGGCAAGCTGCCCAGCAACACGAGCATTGCTAGTCACAGAAATCATTGGCAGCTTAGGGCGTTGTGCGGCAATCGCCATCGAAGTTGCGCCAGATTTTGTGCCGACAAGAATTAGATCGGCGTTAATATCTTCTGCGAGCTGGACGGCCGCGCGCGCAATCGCTTCGTAGCCATGATTGCTGCCAGTTGGATCTTCTTCGGCTGGCTGCATTTCGGCATGTTCCTGTGCGTATAGAATGACCTTTTTCATAGCTAGGACAGTCTCGATCGGGTATTTGCCGTTTGCGGTTTCGTCGGACAACATCACAGCATCGGCGCCAAGCAGAACGCCGGTCGCAACATCATTCACTTCGGCGCGAGTAGGCTCAGGGTTCTCAACCATACTAGCCATCATTTGCGTTGCAACAATGCTGAGCTTGGAATATTTACGACATAGCGCGATAAGACGACGCTGAACGACAGGAACGACCTCTGCGCCAGCCTCGATTGCCATATCGCCACGTGCAATCATAATACCGTCCGCCTCTTGGACGATTTCAGTCATAGCTTCCTCGGACTCGATTGCCTTTTTGGTTTCAATTTTTGCGATAATGCGTGCGGTACTGCCAAGATCGCGTAGGATTTGACGCAACTTGCGGATGTCCTCGGCGGACTGAATGAAAGATAAAGCAACGTAATCAAAATCATGAGCTGCGCCAAACTTAATATCTTCCATATCTTTTTCGGTAATAATATCGCCGCCAAGATCGGTATCGGGTAAGTTGATACCCTTGCGGCTCATAATATAGCCATCATTCTCGACGCGAACCTTGATAGCGGTACTTGAAGTAATCTCAATAACACTTGTTCTGATCTTGCCGTCAAAAATATAAATCGGTTCGCCAACTTTGACTTTTTCGGCTAAATTGTATTGTACTGGCAAAACATTGCCGCCGTCATGCTCAGTTGCGGCATGATCGAGAATCAGCTCGTCGCCAACATGAACGTCTTTATGATTATCGCGGAGTTCGCCTAGTCGAATCTTTGGCCCTTGGAGATCCTGAAGAATCGCAACAGATTTACCGCGCTCTTCGGCATACTTGCGAATCGTCGCCATCTGCGCCTCGCGCTCTTCGTATGTGCCATGGCTAAAATTGAAGCGAAAACCATTAACACCTGACTGAACTAATTCGTGTAGTTTTTCTTCCGCAAACACTGACGGCCCCACGGTTGCGAGGATTTTTGTTCGTTTAAATAATAATTTGCTCATAATCTTTATTTTAACATATCGCTTTCGCCTATCCTACCCCTATAAACAAAAACCGCCCTCAAATCTCTTCGAGGGCGGTTTTGACTCAGGGTCCCGTCTAGTAGACAACGACACCTATGGAACAGCCAGCGATAAAGCCGGCTGTCCATGCCGTTGACCGAAGGGCTTCTGAGGGAAGCTCTATACTAGGCGGTCAACTTAGTTGAGTTTTTTGCGACTAACGATGTAGTAGCTAGCAGCAGTAGCGACACTGGCAAGACCAGCGATGCCACTGATTACTTCGACTGGGCCAGTCTTTGGCAATTCAGATGGCGTACCTGGAGTCACCTTTTTGCCTGGAGTGACTGGAGTGTTGCCGCAGGTTTTGCCAGGAACGGCAACGTCGGCAGTGTCAGTCTGAGTAGTTTTGTCGTCGCCATTATACTGACCTTTGACAGTATTGGTCAAAGTCGAGTTTTGGCAGTTATCTTTCATTGCCGCGTTAACCGTAGCATAGAAGTAAATCGTAGCCTCGGTACCCTTGGCGTAGTTGCCGATATTGATGCCGTCTTCCGAGACAATACCATCAGCAAGAGTTTTACCATCAGCGTTAGCTGCGTTGTAAAGGATAGTCGTACCCTTGACGTAAGTCATACCTTTTGGTAAGAGGTCACGAATAACGACGTTTTTCAAAGTCGTGTTGCCGGTATTCTTGAATTGAATGCGATAGCGGACTTTGCTACCAGCAGCAGCATTTACGGTCTCAGACCATTCTTTGCCACCATCAAGCTGAACCATCTTGTCGATCTTGAAGCCTGGATTGTCCTCTTCGCGGCAATCTTTGCCGTCGACCGTTACAATAGCAGTGTCGGTCTTGGAAGTCTTGTCGTCGTTGTTGTATTTACCCTTAACAACGTTTGTAAGCTTGCTATCTTCACAGCTATCAGCGAGAGCCTTGTCGACCGTTACGTAGAAGTAAAGATTGACAGTTTTACCAGCAGCAACGCTACCGATATTGATACCCTCTTTGGAGATAACACCGTCGGCAAGAGCTTTGTCGTCGAGCATCGTGCTACCTTTGACGTAAGTCAAGTGTGCAGGCAAGGTGTCGGTGATGACGATGTTGTTCAAAGTCGTGTTGCCAGTGTTTTTGAACTGGATGCGATAGCGGATAGTTTGACCCGCGGTCGCTTTGACAGTCTCAGACCAATCTTTATCACCCTTGATTTGGACTTTCTTGTCGATTGTGAAACCAGGGTTCTTTTTGTCGGAACAATCTTTGCCGTCGACCGTTACAATAGCAGTGTCGGTCTTGGAAGTCTTGTCGTCGTTGTTGTATTTACCCTTGACAACGTTTGTCAAAGTAGAGTCTTCGCAGCTACCCTTCAAGCTCTCATCAACGAGAACATCGAAGTAAAGCGCGACAGTTTTGCCAGCAGCAACGCTACCGATATTGATACCCTCTTTGGAGATAACACCGTCAGCAAGAGCTTTGTCGTCGAGCTTGCTGCTACCCTTAATATAGGTCAAGTGTGCAGGCAAGGTGTCGGTGATAACAACGTTATTGAGAGTGGTGTTGCCAGTGTTCGTGAAACGAATGCGGTAATGAATCTTCTGGCCACCTTCGGCCTTAACGGTTTCATGCCATTCGGTCTCGCCGTCAAGCTGAACCATCTTGTCGATCTTGAAGCCTTCAGTACATTTCTTGCCATCAACGGTAACATCGGCAGGATCTTCCTTAGTGCCAGTATTTTGGCCAGATTCGGTACCAGCATTAGCCTGGGCAACATTGCGGAGAAGCGTATTCTCACACTTGTCGCTGACGGACTTGTTGACGGTTGCATTGAAGTAAATCCAAGCACCAGCCGCCGCGGCGTAATCGCCGATGTTGATACCAGCATCAGTCGTCAAGTTGTCGCTAAGAGCAACACCTTTTGGATGGGCTGGGTTGACAATCGTCGTCGAACCTTTTACATAAGTTAAACCAGTTGGCAAAATATCGCGAACGATAACATTCTTCAAAGTCGCGTTGCCAGTATTCGTAACGTGAATACGATAACGAACAGTGTCGCCAGCTTTGGCGTTTACGCTTTCGCTCCAATTATCAGAACCGAGAAGTTTGACCTCCTTGCTGATTGCAAGGTTAGGCTTTTCGGCGAATTGAGCTTTAACGTGGAAAGTTACATAGCCAGAATAAGCGCCACAGCCTGGAATCTTACCATCCATCTGGTCGTAACCAAGCATAGCACCCTTGTTCGTCAAAAGGCTATTGCCGTCAAGGTTGAAGGTGCGGAGCTTACCGTCTTTGGTGTTGTAATACTTCGCAGACCCATCAACATAGGCGAGATTAAACTTTTCACCATTCTTTGATTTAAAGGTGGTTTCATCCCACACAGCGGCAGGATTGAGACCGTTTTGATCCTTATAGGAAACTTTACCGCTAACGGTGATTTGGCTTGCTGTATCGGTGGGCAGTACAGCATAAGCGTGGACATCTTGCGCGACGAGACCAAGGTTTGCGCCGGCATTATTGTGGACATACATCCGAACTACGTATTCCTTGCCGTTTTCAACCTCAGTAGCGTCTGACCAGTAATTGTTGTTTGAATTACCGGTATAAGGAGAGGCGCTAACAAAATAGCGCTCATCACCAACTTCTGTCTTATTGTCGGTGATTGAGTTAAAGACGATGTGGTCTGCAGGATGGGCCATCGTATAAGTGGTACGAGTAGGACCCCATGCAAAAGCCACAAACGCGCCGGTAGCGACAACTGCGGCAACGGTCGCAGCGCCAAGACCAGCTTTTGCAATTTTCTTCATGGTTGTTAATTCCTTTCTTTGCGAATAATCGCTTAGGCGTTTCAAACACACACTTTTGCGAACGCGCAAAAGATAGTTTGAGAGAAACGAGGGAAAAGTTTAACTTTGAAAATTTTACTCTCATTAGTCGCATGTTAATCGCTATCAAATCGGATCATTACTGAGCAAATCTTGGTACAAGGGGCGTTATAAAACGCCCCTTATTAAGGAACTGACTTTAAATATGTCTGTTTGGCCTCCGGAAGACCGTTACATAATAAAGCAGTTTTCAAGCTCATTCGAGCCATAAAAGCAATTATCCAATGCATCAACCCCAAAAGGTCTCTGCTCGACTTCTTTTCGAAGCCCAACTTTCAGCATTGCGTCGACCCCAAAAGGTCTCTGCTCGACTTCTTTTCGAAGCCCAACTTTCAGCGTTTAACCAAACAATATTGACTCGCATAGTATCACCGTCCATTTATCGGCTCTGTTGACTTCCTCTCGAAGCCCAACTTTCAACTGACGTGTCGATTTGGTTTCACGGATAGTAGTTGCTTTTACGATCTCTCGTAAGCTTTGTGCTGTGGTTTACAAGTAACTTCCTCGCCGAGAAGTTGGCCGACTTCTCGGTAAGGTATGGCAAAGTTAATGAGTTACGGCGGGCGTCCCCGCATTTCTGATGCGTTAAGTGATCCCTGCGATCGTGGTTTTTATTCAACCATAGACTCGTCAAGGTCACCTTCATTAACGCCGTCCGCTTTGAGCGGCTCTTCTACCGTATCAGCAGAATGCTGCTGCTCGCGAACATTATCGAGTGCATCGTGGGTTTCACCGTCGCCAGCCTGGACAACATAGTCCTTGGTTTCGGTGTTACCCTTGTCATCGGTTACGGTCTTAGTCTCCGACTTACCATTGTCTCTATCGACAATTTCAGAACCAGAGACCGGTTTCTGGGTTTCATGCTTGGTCTCGGGGTTACTAGAACCATCACCAGTTCCGGCGTCATCAGACTTCGGCGGCTCGGGAGTCTTGTACTCGCTGGGCGAGACAGGCTCGGGAGTCACCTCCGTCTGATTCTGCTCGTTTCCGTTGGGGTTCTTAGGCCCGTTTCGAAAATCAGCTCCCTCCTCCGGGGGCAGGTCTTTAGTGACGCTGTTCGGCATCACAGAAGGATCCTTAGCCTCCGGTGTCGGAGTCGGGGTCGGGGTCGGAGTCGGCGTGGGAGTCGGCTCCGGCTCGGGTTGCGGGGTCGGGGTCGGAGTCGGCGTGGGAGTCGGCTCCGGCTCGGGTTGCGGGGTGGGGGTCGGAGTTGACGTCACCGTAGGAGTTGCGTCGTCGACCTTTTTATGGGTCTCCGGAACGCTTACAAACTCCTCAATGTCGAGGGGCTGATAGCCGCACTCGAGTCGATACCTAAAGGTATGCGACCCGTTCTTGAAGACGAGCGCGTGTCCGCCCTTATTGTAGCTGTCTGCGACAGTTACGGACGGGACGCCTCCACCTAAGCCGTCAGCTATCATGTACATTGAGTACCAGTAGCTGTCCAGCTTTTCCACCCCCGCACTGCATTCCTTTAAGTACTCTCTGATAACAGAGTAATCGTGTTGCCACGCTTCCCTGTTATCGAGATACCAAAGAGTAAGCGCGTCTGGCTGGCGGCCGGCAGGAATCTGGTCGTAACCGTCTGGCTTCGTAAGACTCAGATTGGTTACGACCTTACCGATTTGCCAGCGGGTCGCCCCCATTTCGGAGGGGTCGTGGCGCAAATGGAAGAAAAAATCTCCCGATGCGCCGTCCTCGCCTACGTAATATGTGACCGCGTCGGGGTCGGTGGCCGCCTCGTAGACGTTACCGCCAAAATTGTATTTGGCGTCGCCTTCGAGGTTACGTACCTCGTCATTATAGTAAATGACGGGGTTACCGACCTCGTCGATAGTCTTATCGACCGGCTCGACTTTGACGTCGGCCGACGCGATATCGACTACCTCATCGGTAACCGACGTCTGCACAACCGCCTGTGCCTGCGTGTCTGCAACTGCCGACATGGGCTTTACACCGACAAAAATGCTAGTGAGGGCTGCCCCCAACCCTATTGCCAATGCGGCGATTGCGCCGCCTTTCCTTTTATTTGCCATAATTTATCACCTCCTTGAATTATGGCTGTCGTCCTGCCTGTGTCGAGAATTCTGTGCGAGCAGGATAATAAAAACGACAAGTGCCCATGCAGTGAGACCGCATAAAATCGCGACTACCCACTGCATGCCGAGCGAGCCGGCCGTCTTCGCGACAAGCAGACCTTCGTGAGTGGTTTTTTCCAACTCAACTAAGCCCGTGCCGCTCTCCCGTACGGTCTTCGCGAACCAGTCGTTAGCGTGGGCGATGCCGAAGATTAGCAAAAAAAAGCCAATCCCGACTGCCAGCGCCGCAATAATGGCTGCAAAGCTCGGCGTCTTGCTGCCGCTGTCGATTTTGTCGATGCGGTCAGCAAGATCGCTCCTCGCTGTTTCTATGTTTTTAGCGGTTTTTGCCGCCATCTTAGCCGTAGCCATTTTAATAGAGCCGTCAAGATTCCTCTCGGCGTTCTCTATATTTTTGGCGGTTTTTGCCGCCATTTTGGCTGTGGCATTGATTATTGCCATAATTTCTCACCTCCTTGAATAAGTAAAGTATGGCCTGTCTGTTTTGCCGCTTACGCGGCGAGTACACGACACGCCTCAAGGAGGCGATCGTTTCCGGAAGTGATATCTTCCGTACTGCGTTTTGCGCAGTAACGATCCGATTTGTTAACTATGCGCCTCTTGCTCGCCTTGCGCGGTTTCGCAATTAGCTTCCTTTATTATATCAAAGATTTTGATTTTTGTCAATAGCATTATATCGGAATTTACTATTTTGGCGTTTTATTTTATGCTTATGGTTATTTTAGGGGTCAAAGTGGTTATGGTATAATAGTTGCAGAATGATTACGAGCGGCGATTTGATAAGACGAATTACGGGTGGCACAGCTGGCGACTACGTCCATTCAACAGGCTATGCGAAAGTACGTGGACTCGAGACGCGCGCAAGCAGCCACAGAGAACGGATGGCGCTCGAAAAAGAAAGACAGCACGTGGACGCCTATGTTAAGTCGCGCGTTGCGAGAGAGGGGGGTAACATGACCGAAAAAGCACGGACGCTAGAGGAATCGGAGTGGCTGCGCGAAGCAAAGAGGAGCATTCAGGCGGAGACGCACGATTCATCAGAGAAGCATGGCTATTTTGAAAGGCGAAAGGCGATGCTGACACAGCAGGATAATGTCGCAGATCCTACAAAACACTCCTATAGAAGTGTCGCGAATGAGCGGAGAAGCTTAAATAATACAGAAGCAGGGCGAGCAAGTTTTGCGCAATACCGGCAATCGCAAGCAGAGCGCTTTGCGGATAGACGCATGGCACAAGGGCGGACGAACGGAGGAGCAGGAGTAAGCCCTAGCGGTGGCGCCACGCCAATGCCAAAGATGAGTTTTGGGCGCAATTTTGGTCGTTTTGGGCGATAAATTCAAGTTGAGGAGCGTGCGCCTGCGCGTAAGCGACAATGGCGGCATGCTGACTCAAATCGGCCTCGAGAACGAGAAAGGCGTTTTTTTTGAGATATTGAGGCGCCACGCGCAGACAAGCCTTGACCAGAGCGAGGCCGTGATCAGGGGCGAAAAGGGCGCTTTTTGGCTCATGCGCAAGTTCAGGGGAAAGCCAAGACCACTCGGAATCGACGTAGGGTAGATTCGCGACGATAAGGTCGTAAGTAGCATCGTGCGGCAAATCTGCAAAAAGATCGGAGCACACAAAACCAACCGAAGCAGAGTGAAGGGCGGCGTTTTTGCGAGCAATAGCCAAGGCGCGTTCGGAAATATCGCAAGCTAACACCTGCGCGTCAGGAAATTCGCAAGCGAGCGTAATAGCGAGACAACCGCTACCAGTACCGATATCAAGGATGGCACGTGGAGGCGGCACAAGAGTTTTGGCAAAGCTAATAATTGCCTCGGTTTCAGGACGAGGAATCAGTACATCAGGGGTAACAAAAAAATCGCGACCATAAAACGACTTTTTCCCTATTAGATAAGCAAGAGGTGTGTGGTTTTGGCGTTTTTTTAGTAAAACGTCTGCTTGCGAAAGCTGCGATGTGCTAAGCGCAAGGTCGGGATGAGCATGCAAAAAGGTGCGCTGTTGACCGAGAACGTGCGCGAGAATTAGCTCGGCGTCGAGAGGCGAGATTGTCCGTTGTGCGGTGCTTAGCCAGGCATGGATAGTGGTTTGGCTAGTTGCCGAGAGATTGTTCGCGGTCATAACGGCTCAGGGCTTCAATTAGGTCGTCAATTTCGCCGTTCATCGCAGCGGCGAGGTTGCTACGGGAATAATGGATGCGGTGGTCAGTGATACGGTCTTGGGGATAGTTATAGGTGCGGATTTTTTCGGAGCGGTCGCCGGTGCCGATAAGGGATTTGCGAGCATCAGAGGCGGCGGCGCGTTCGGCGTTGAGCTTTTGCTCGAGAAGGCGTGAACGAAGAACCGCCATTGCACGCTCACGATTTTGAATCTGACTACGCTCATCTTGCATAGTAACGACAGTGTTGGTCGGGAGATGGGTAATCCGAACGGCGGAATCGGTAGTGTTAACTCCCTGCCCGCCGTGACCACCAGAGCGATAGATATCGATACGGAGGTCGTCGGGCTTGATTTCGATATCTTCTTCTTTTGCCTCAGGAAGAACAGCGACCGTAGCGGTGCTAGTGTGGATACGGCCTTGGCTCTCGGTAACAGGAATGCGCTGGACACGGTGGACGCCGCCTTCGTACTTGAGCTGCCCATAAGGGCGATCGCCAGTCAGCCGAAAAATAACCTCCTTATAGCCGCCAGTATCGTTGAGATTGGCTGATTCGAGCTCGGCTTTCAGGCCATGAGTCTCGGCATAACGGAGGTACATACGATAGAGGTCGCCAGCAAAAAGCGAAGCTTCGTCGCCGCCAGCGCCAGCACGGATCTCGATAATCGCAGGTTTGTCGTCGTTTGGATCCTTTGGAATTAAGAGTTCAGAGAGCTTTTGCTCGGTCGCGGCGAGATCTTTTTCGAGATCAGGTTTCAAGAGGGCGAGTTCGGGGTCTTGGTCGGCGGTCTTGAGGTCGTCGAGGAGAGCGGTGCGATGTTGGTCAAGTTTTAAGAGGTCGTCGACGGTGCTTAAGCGGCGATTTTTCGAGGGAAAATCGGGGTCGGAATAAGCGTTAGGTTTTGCGAGGAAAGCAAGAATATCCTCGCGCTCTGCGGCGAGGGCCTCGCGGTCAATTTTTGGGCTGATAGTCGACATTACAGGGTTATTTTAGCATTTTTTAGGGGATTATTGAAGAGGGGCGAGAGATGAGCCTATAAAAGAACTAGGTTGGCAAGAGTTAGACGTGGAACTACGCAGAAAGCGCGCTTAGGGCAAAGGTTTTGCAAAGAAAAAAAGACCCTAGGCTCTCTCTGAGAGAGGCTGGGGTCTAAAAAAGATAAGTTTTTTTCGAGATTACACAAGATTAAGTGTCTTGCGCATAATCTCGAGTCCGTTAGGACTCTTGGCAACGGTTTTAAGCAAATCGAGAGTCTCGACAGCCTTTTTCTCGTCATAAATCATCGGAACAATCCTGCGAAGCGCAGGGTCATCCAAAGTCCACTCGAGGTATGAGAGTAGCTCGTCGATGGTATGACGGGTTTCCGAGTTCGAGTCTAGCTTTGTCGACTCTGACTCGTTGTGTTCGGTAGGCTTAGCGGACCTGGCAGTGTCAGGTGCTGAGGGCGCGTTGGCTTGAGGTTCCTCGACAATCTGCTGTTCCTCCGCTTTGCGAGTATGACGGAGCCTCTGTTCCTGTTCCTGCTCGAGACGGGTTAGTGTCTCCGTGAGCTTGTCGTAAAGCTCTTGGTCTTTGGGGCGCGCGATACCGTACAGCTCTAGCCTAGAGATATCGGTACTATCTGCGTCTATATGTTTTCCTAATATACGCTGAGTAAGACCTAAGGTTTTGCGGCGCTGGCGAAGCTGTTCGCCTTTTGTCCAGGTATTATTCAGAGCATAAATAATCCTTGCGCGTACGTGCTTAGAAATACCAACAGAGGCGCGTTCGATTCTGCTTATATAATCGCTCGAACACCTTGCTCTTCGCCCTAAAACAGTCTGCGACCAGCCGAGCTTTTTGCGCTCAGCGGCGACGTAGTGCCCGAAGTCCTCGTCATTAAGAGCAAGGAGGGCCTCCAAATCAACTTTTTTACCATCCGAATTTGCCTCTAGTTTGCTTAGAGTGCTCAAAATGCGCGAAATCGACTTCTCGCTAACTGGCTGGTCATTCTCGACCTGGCCGACTGTCACGGTCGATATGCCGGCTTGTGTACTCAAAGATTTTACCGAAAGGCCAAGATAGCGTCGCCTACGACGAATACCTGCGCCGACCGAAGCTTCCTTTTTCTGTAAGACGTGGATAATTTGCTTGCGAAGGTTCGGTCTAGGACTATAACGATTATTCTCCCACCCGCTAACAGTTACCTTTGCGATACCTAACTTTTCCCCTAAGTAATCCTGCGACCAGCCGAGTTTTTTGCGCCCGGTAGCGACGTAGTGCCCGAAGTCCTCGTCATTAAGAGCAAGAAGTTCTTCGGTAGTCATCGAGGCATAATCCTTTTTTGGTTGCTCGACGGACTGCTTCTTGGTCTGCGACGACACGGATAGACCGTGGACTTTGACCGTCGTAGGGATAGGCGTACCGTTCGGTACATCTGCTCCCTCACGAAGGGATGCGGGGCGTATGCCCGTTAGTGCGCTAAACAAGAGCGCCTGCCAGTAGCGACGAGTATCGTCGCCGACACGGAGAACCTCGTAATAGCGCTCCAAAACCTCTTCTGATGGTAGCTCTATACCCTGCTCGAAGTCGCTAACACTTGTTGTTTCGACGCCGAGTCGCTCCGCTAATGATGCTATAGAAATTCCTAAGCATTCGCGGTGCTGGCTAAGGTTTTCGCCAAGTTTTCTACCGCTATCTGCTCTAACGTTCTCAATGCCATACGTTCTCGTCTTTTTCATCTTTTTCTCCTTTACAGCATGCTCAGTACGCCAAAAATCTAGACATCAAAACTTATCTGAGTTATTAAAGAGCGTACATTTATGAAAGTCGTATCATTTCTATTTTATCATATTTTGCCTAAAAAGTCAAGTTATGGTACAGTTTTTAGTAGGTTTTGCACTGTTTTGCGACGATTTTTAAGGTAGTAAAACGGGGCAGAATTATGGCATTCCGTAGCCTTTATGGCGAACGGAATGGAGAATTTGAGGATCCTTAGCTCAGTTGGCTAGAGCGCACGATTCACATTCGTGAGGTCACAGGTTCAAGCCCTGTAGGATCCACCAAGCCGAATATAGGCACTTTTTCGGTCGTTTTCCCCTGTAAATCGCGATTAAATCCCTTGTCGATTTCTGGGGCATTTTTTAGCATTTTTTATCAACAAAACTATACCCCAGCATAAGGCTGGGGTTAAAAAAGGAACAATCAAGCGTCGTGAGTCTATCCGCCAGACTCTAGTACGAGCTCAGCGATACCTGTGATAAAACGCCGACTCACATCCGATAAGTCATCAGTCGTAGCCGCGTCATAACGCTCACTACTGAGTTGGTAGCGCTTGACTTCGGAAGACTCAAAGTCGCATGGCATCGTAGCGGTGCTCGCATCGTCCTCCATAGCACTCAACTCGGAAATAAGCTCTTCGAGAAGCTGATCGAGGCGCTGAACCTTCTCCGAATCTAGCCTCTTGTCGCTACTTTGCGTAATTTCCCGAGTGAGCTCGCGTAAAGCACGCATGTTTTCGAGATCGAGCGTAATCGGCTCGACAATATTTTCGAGTGGATCAAAGCACTCATAGAGCGTGCGCCGCGAACGAATAAAAATGCGGCCGTTATACTTGCTGATTGTCTCAAGATGAGAGCTAATAATCAGCGAGCCGTCTGGGAGTGCGCTTTCTGATGAGTCCGTAGTCGCTTCGAAGTTTTCAATAATTCCAGCGACACACAAAGGAACCGCATCGTCAACATCAATAACGCAATTGTCTGGTTGACTGAGAATGTCGCACAAGAAATCATGAACAGCGATTGAATCGCGCTCGACCATTCGTTCATTCGTGAGATTTGGTTCGATATCTTGCCCAACAAAGAATACCGCGTCAGTACTATAGTCAAAAGACGTTATGAACTTCCAGCGGCGAAGAATTGTTACGTTATCAAAATCTAGCATGATATTCACCTCCGTATTGAGATGGCATTGTAAAGGTGCAATCTTTTAATTATATCACAGATTATTGTTTTTGTCAAAGTTTTAAGAGGAGGAGCGTTGCAGTCTAGGCGTTGACACTCATAAAAAACCACCCAATAAAGCTTGGGTGGTCAAGAGTTGATTGGTTGATTGATTGGTGGCTTACGCCCGTGTTCTGTCCTTTAAATGTTGAATTAGGGCAGGTTCGTCGGACTCGCCGAGTTCATACAGGGAGTTTTCGGTCTTTGCATATAAAGACCCGTCTCCGTCGGAAATTAACTCCGCAAGCTGACTCGTAATGATAATTGAGCCGCCTGGAATTGCGTCGACCCGAGTCGTAAGGTCTGGACCACAATAAGTGCCAACAAGCCTCACGGGGACTAGAGGCACGCAGCCCTCCTTGCAAAAACGATGCTCCTCAATCCAATCGCTAAGCAGATTATGGACTGCAAGCGACTGATCCAAGTGATTTGGCGACACTTCGCACCCCTTATCGAAAAAATCATAATCAATAGCGGTACGAAACGTCCACTTTTCTAACTTTTTTTCCGTACTGAGTTCTTTACTCATACTACAAACCCTCCTTTGTAGATCAACAACCCATAAACAGCGTCGCGAGACTATTCTCGTGATGAGATTATTATATCACAAATCTCTAGTTTTTACAATTCGTTTAAATTGTTTTGACGATTTCGTCAAAAAGATAAATCCACGAGTGATTAGGCGATTTGTTCGACAAGACCATTCTTTAGATGGAGAATGCGCTGATTGCGACTACCACGAAAACGCAAAGTCAAATCACGCTCTTTGAGAATGAATGGCCCGTCAATCAAGGCATCGAGCGACCGAATAAACTCCCATTCAATACCGTCGCGTGGAATTTTTTCGTAAACTAATCCAGTAAAAGACCAGATATTCCAGCCAAGTTCTTGTTTTGCCCAACGCGCAATTTCGAGACAGGCGCGCGACTGCAGAACGGGCTCGCCACCACAAAAGGTTAAACCAGATTGCCCTTTGAGGCGCGCTAATTCTGCCTTAATATCCTCTAGTCGAACCAGCGTGCCGGCGTCTTCGGTTGCCCAAGATTCGGGATTTTGACAGCCAGGACAAGCCTGGCGGCAACCCTGCGTCCAAATAACTGCGCGTAGACCTGGGCCGTTAACGATACTGTCGCGCTCGATAGGCCCCGCAAGCTGAATGTAGCCATCGGGAATTGCGATTTGAGGGCGACACAACTTCAGAGTCCAAGCATCGGGACTTTGAGCGGACAAGAGAGACGCAGGCGCAGATTGCGCTGCGCCTTTATCGTGAATGTTTTTATGCTGTGATGCCATACGGGCAACTTAGGCCTTCCCTGCAGCTTTTTTCGCGGAAGCCTTTGCAGATTCGCGACGAGCTTTTTCGGCTTGATCGTACTGTCCGGCTGCAACGTTATGCTTGACGCGCGCTGCTTCCTCGGCCTTTTTTCCATCATTCCAACGCTCCAAAGAGCCAACAAGATACCCCGTAATGCGGCGAAGACGCTCGAAGCCGTACTGACCGTCATGTTCGTGGCGATGGCAGCTTGGGCAGACATCGCCTTTGATGATGCCAGCAAAGCCACAAACTGGGTCACGATCGACAGGATGGTTGACAGAACCATAGCCGATGCCCGATTCTTTCATGTGGCGAATGACCGCCTCGAAAGCTTCGATATTTTCGCTCGGGTCGCCGTCCATTTCGATATAGGTAATGTGGCCGGCATTGCAAAGATCGTGATAGGGAGCTTCGATGTCGATTTTGTCGAAAGCGGAAATATTGTAATAGACGGGAACATGGAAAGAGTTGGTATAGAAGTCGCGATCAGTAACGCCGTCAATGACGCCATATTCTTTGCGGTCGATAAGAGTGAAGCGACCAGCGAGACCTTCGGCAGGGGTGGCGAGGAGGGAGAAGTTTAAGTGGTGCTTTTTGCTCAGCTCGTCACAACGCTCGCGCATGTGACTGACAATATCGAGGCCGATTTCTTGACATTCGGCTGATTCGCCGTGATGTTTACCAGTCATAGCAACAAGGGTTTCGGCAAGACCAATAAATCCAATGCTAAGCGTGCCATGCTTAATGACTTCGCGGAGTTTGTCGTTTGGATTCAGTTTTTCGCTACCTAGCCAGTTGCCCTGCCCCATCAGGAAGGGGAAATTTTTAACTTTTTGGTTTGCCTGGAATTCGTAGCGCTCTAGAAGCTGGTCAGCGACAAGATCAATCTTTTCGTCAAGCTCTTTGTAGAAGCCATCCCAATCAGCTTCCTTGCGCTCGCCAAGAGCGATGCCGTGCTTGATACCAAGACGGACGAGGTTAATCGTAGTAAATGAATTATTGCCGCGACTGACTGGTGTACCATCGGACTCCTCAAAGATAGAGCTCATGACACGAGTGCGACAACCCATAGTTGCAACCTCGGAACGATAATCTCCTGGCTTGTAATATTTAAGGTTGAAAGGCGCATCGATAAAGACGAAATTAGGAAAAAGACGCTTACTTGAGACTTCCATGCTACGGCGGAATAAGTCGTAATTTGGGTCGCCAGGATTATAATTGACGCCTTCTTTGACTTTGAAAATAGAAATCGGAAAGATTGGGGTTTCGTGGTGGCCGAGACCCTCCATCGTGGCTTCGAGAAGCATCTTGCTGACGAGACGGCCGGCTTCGGTAGTATCGGTGCCGAAGTTAATACTCGTGAAAGGAACTTGGGCGCCAGCGCGGGAGTGCATAGTGTTAAGGTTGTGGACGAAGCCTTCCATGGCTTGGAAAGTCTGTTTTTCGGTGTCTTTTTTGGCGTCTTCGACGACTTTTTCGGGGATTTTGAGCTTTTGGAGCTTTTTATCGTCGCCGTAAACAATCGACTCGGGGAGGTCGGTCTTGAGGTTTTTGCCGGTGAAATCGTTGTATTTTTCGAGGTTATCCTTGAGGGCTTTGCGGAAAGTTTTATCGACAAAGGGAGCCATTGCAAAGTCGAAGTTCGGGATAGATTGGCCGCCATGTTGTTCGTTTTGGTTAGCTTGGAGAATAATCGCGGCGAGAGCAGCGGCGGTGCCGATAGAAGTTGGGGTGCGCAGAAAACCATGACCGGTATTAAAACCGCCGTTCGCAAAGAGTTTGAGCGGATCGGTTTGACAACAAGTAAGTGTGCCGGTTGCATAAAAATCGAGATCGTGGATATGAATGTCGCCATGATCGTGTGCAAAGGAAAATTCGGGCCTCAAGATAAGAAGTTTTGAATACTCCTTGGAACCTTCAGCGCCAAATTGGAGCATTTTTCCCATAGCAGAGTTGCCGTCGACATTGGCATTGCTACGTTTAACATCGGAATCCTCTTCGGCGTCCGCTTCAGAAATAGTATTATAAGTCTGCATGAGTTTTGTCTTAGCGTTGCGCGCACGGGTACGCTCGGCGCGATAGTTGATATACGCCTTGGCGGTCTTTTTGAAGGCAGATTGCATAAGAACTTTTTCGACGATATCCTGGAGCTGTTCGACGGTCGGGATGCGGGTCTGGATTTCTTCTTCGGCAGTCTTGATAACTTTTTCGGAAAGATGCTTTGCGCGATCAGGACCAAATTCGCCAGTTGCGGCACCAGCTTTAGCGATAGCGTTAGTGATCTTTTCGAGCTTGAAAGCCTTGACTTTGCCATCGCGTTTACGGATTGACTTAAACATAGTTACCTCCTTTTTAGTATTGTGTCGTGTTTTTGTGTAATTTTTCGCAGGTTCTGATACGCTTTTTGAAGAATTAGGGTTGGGTTGGTCGCTCTATATATAGCGTATGTGCTTATGATAATAACGCTATATATAGTGTTTTGCAATAGAAAATGTAAATAATACAACGATATATGGGGTCGAGCAGGTCGAACAAGACGCTAGATATAGCGTAAGCGGCAGGTAATACAGATATGATAGGTATCAGGCAGGTTGGTGCGGAAGAAAAAGGAGAGTCAAATAAATACATGAGAAAAACCGCCTGTACGGCGGTTTGTTGAGCTTTTTGGAGGGTTACTTAGTGCTCGCCTTTATGCGTTGCAAGCGCAAGATTGGCAAGACGCAAAATGGCGTCACGTGTCGCTGCGACCGCGATAAAGCCAGTTGCATGGCAAAACTGAGCGCCCTGAACGCCTGTCGCGCGGACAAGCTCTTCGTCGCGAAGACCTCGCCACGCCTCGGGTAAAGGATGGCGTTGGCTGAAGCGGTCGTCTGGATCCGAAGGGATCGACTGTAGTCGCCAATCGCCACTGGGCGCCTGATAGACACCGTACAGCAAATGCTGCGCCTTTTTTAGCGGCGAGCGAGCAACGACCTTTGCCCAGCCCTCACAAAAGTGAGGCAGCTCGAGAATTCTACTATCGCTTTCGATAATAGCGTCTTCGACTAGGCGCTTTGCATGCGCAAGCGCGTAACCGCGCTGCAACATACGCCCCATCACTTGCTGAGCAACATTGACCGCCTCAAGAAAAGCGTCATCGTCGCCCAGAGTGGCGTCAGCGCCAAGCCACGCCTCGCTTTCGTGGAGATTTGGATTGAACAGCGCCATGAGCTCTGAGACAGTCAACTGCTCCGTAGGAGCGGCCTGACCGTTGTCGGCAGCGTCTATGCTGCGTATGAGCTCAATGTCAACAAGCTTGAAGACCGCTTCAATATATTGCGGCTTACAGTTCAAAGCGTCGAGAATCGAGCGACCGTAGGTTTGCCAGATAAGGCCCGCAGACGACAGTCTAATGTCGTCATTTTCGCGCGTGCGCGAGAAGCCTCTCTGGTGGTGATCGAAACGCAATAGAGCGTTATCGTCAACCCCGCCAACATCATAGACAATACATAGGTTGTCGGAAGCGGCGTCGATAATCTCCTGATCGCGAGTGCGAAACAGAACGACCGGCTGCAACAGTGATAAAATCGCTGTCGCAAAGACCTCGTCCGCATGAAAGGGTGCGGGGTGCGTCACTGCGGTTACTATGTCGCTGTATTCGCACGCTAGCGACACGGCGTGAAAACTTATCTTTTCCATGTGAATACCTCCTTAATGTACGAGTTTAATTCTTTGGCGTCAACAGCAAGCTTTTGAGCAACCGACTCCCATTTGAGAGCGTGCGGTATTTTATTACACCCAAAAACAGGCCACGCCAAGAACGGGCTTAATTATATATTAGCATATTCTTTATAAAAAGTCAATAGCGCAAGCCTCCTTATTCGGCGCGTAGAGCATTCATGGTCGCCTGCCAGTTCAAGCGTTGGCCAATTTCGGCCTGTTCGGCTTCGGAGGCAAGGCGAGGAATGCGCGTCGTGGCGCTAGTTGTGCCGTGAAAAGCGTACTCCCAAGATAAAACCGGACGCGTTAGCTTAGCGTTCTTAATCGTCTCGAAGCAAGAGGGGGTGCTGAGGGTGGTTTCGGTGGACGACTGAAATCTTTTAAGGCATTGATCGGCGAGTTTGAGCCACGCATCGAGATCGACGTTATCTGATAGCTGAACGGTTGGGCGCGCCTCGATGGCGGCCGAACGAGAAACCTCCTTATTGAATGTTTGATCGAACATAAAATTGCCGATTGAGTAAGCGATGAGTCGACCTTTGTACGCTTCGGTGTTCTGAATCCAGTGAGGGTGATCGGCGATAACGGCTTCTACGCCATTGTCGATCATACTGCGATAAAGGGTTTGACGCATTTCATCGTTTGAAGCCTTGTATTCGGCGCCCATATGTGGCATCACAATCGTCGGCAAGACGGCGGCGTAAACCTTAATATTCTCTTGGTAGTCGGCGCCTGGCAGACCATAAACGCCGTGCGCGCTACAAAAACCGAAGGGAAAATGACGCGATTGAGTAGTCTGGTCGTCGTAAGTGAGTTGGATCGGTAAAACTAGGACAGAGCAGTTGTCGATTCCCTGCTCATCTTGTTCCTGCGTGTCGGACGCGGTACGTTTAGGAGTGCCAAAATATTGAATACCGTGCGAAGAGAGATGGCGGCGCGTTTCAGCGAGGCCGTCGACGCCGTGATTGCCGGTATGATTGCTACCAAGACCGAAAGCGGTGAAATATTTCTTTGCAATAGGTAGATAATCTGGGTCGCAGTTAAACTTTAGGAGAGTGTTTTCTTCGTAGGAATTGTGACCTTTGTCGGTAATTGGACATTCGAGACCAGCGATCCACGCATCGTAACTGGCAGAATCGAGCGAAGTTAGCTCAGAAAAAGGGTACTCTACGCCGAGTGTTGAGGCGCGTGCGTCGGTATTAGTGCGTCGACCCCAAAAAGTAGTGCCGGCAAAAAGATATTTTGCGGTGGCGCGAGTCGCGACTGGTTCTCGAGGGGGCTCAACAGGAGTAGGAGAAGGAGTTGCAGGCTCGGTAACAGACGCAAGATGACCGCGTAAGAAGTACATAGCCAGGAAGACGACGACGGCGACGATAACAGTGCAGAAAAGGATGAGTTTGACGAGAGATCTTGGGGAAAATTTATGGTATTTTTTGGATAATTGAGAATTTTGGTTTTGAAGATTTCGAGAAAGCTTATCGCCAATAGTGCCCATGATTTAATATTATACAATACTCTTTTTAAGAACGAACACAATCCACTGTGGAAAGCTAAGGGAAACTGCTTGGGATTTTATGCGCATGATGATATAATCGCGACATGACACAGACGGCAGATTATATGCGCGAAATCGGTGAGCTAATCTCGACGATACGAGCGAGGAAGGGCTTAACGCAAGCGCAACTAGCAGAAAAAGTTGGCACGAGCCAATCGGCGATTAACCGGATTGAGCGTGGCAAACAAAATGTCTCTTTGGAGATGATTAGCAAAATCAGCAAGATTTTGAAGCATCAGATTGTCGCCGTGAATGACGGGGCGACGCAAGGCTTTCGCATTCGTGGTGGCAAAAAACTGCACGGGAACGTAACCATTAACACTTCCAAAAATGCAGCGGTCGGATTGCTCTGTGCGAGTTTGCTAAATCGCGAAAAAACTACTTTAATCCACCTAGCGCGCATTGAGGAGGTTTACCGAATCATCGAAGTGTTGGAATCGATAGGGGTGAGGACGGCATGGGTGAATAACGGGCGGGATTTGGAGATAACGCCGCCGAGACGCCTTAATTTAAGTCAGCTAGATATCGAAGCGGCGAGAAAAACGCGGTCGGCGATCATGCTGATGGCGCCATTGTTACATAAATGCCGAAACTTTCGCCTGCCCTATGCGGGAGGATGCTCGCTAGGCTCGCGAACAATCGAGCCACATCTACATGCATTAAAGAATTTCGGCCTTGAAGTTGACGCGAAAAGTAATTCAGGATTCTACGAAGCAAAGGTCAAAGCCACTGGGAATAAAGATAAAAAGATTGTGTTGATTGAACGTGGCGACACCGTCACCGAAAACGCGCTGATGGCGGCGGCGCTTTACCCTGGCAAAACGACAATCGTTGGGGCAAGCCCAAACTACATGATGCAAGATATGTGTTTCTTCTTGGAAAAACTTGGCGTAAAAATTGAAGGCATTGGTACGACGAACTTGGTGATACAAGGGTTGAGCAAAATTGCGAAGCCGGTAGAATACGCGCCGAGCGAAGACCCGATAGAGGCGATGAGTTTCTTGGCGGCCGGTATTGCAACGAAGTCGGAAATTGAGATAAAGCGCGTTCCCGTAGAATTCTTGGAAATTGAATTGGAAATCCTGAGGACGATGGGACAAAAAATGCGCATCAGCGAGGAATATTTCGCAGAAAATGGGCGGACAAGATTGGTCGATATTACGCTGAAGTGCTCGGAATTGGTGGCGCCAGTGGACAAAATCCATCCAATGCCGTTTCCTGGTTTAAATATCGACAGTCTACCGTTCTTTTCGTTGATTGCGGCGGTGGCAGAGGGGCGCACCCTGATTCATGATTGGGTATTTGAGAATCGTGCGATTTATAGTACTGAGTTGTCGAATCTGAACGTTAAAGTCGAGCTGCTTGATGCGCACCGGATTTTTGTCGAGGGGCCGACCAACTTTCGAGCGGCAGAAATGATGGCGCCACCAGCACTGCGCCCAGCGGTCGTAGTGATGCTCGCGATGCTTGCGGCGCCTGGCGAATCGATTCTACGCAATGTGTATTCAATCGCCCGAGGCTACGAAGATTTTGCGAATCGTTTGCGCAAAATGGGAGCAGATATTGAGCCACTTTCGGACTTGTAGTCTTGAATCGCTGAGGATTTAAGAGAATGCGACGAGAAATAATGGTATAATAGAGTCATGGCAATTACTAGTGATGACGTGCGTCATTTGGCGGAACTTTCCAATCTGTCGGTAACAGAGGAGGAGATTGAGCCGCTAAAAAAAGATCTGGGGGCAATCGTGGAATATATTTCACAGCTCGACGAGCTCAATACAGAAGGGGTCGAGCCAACGTATCAGTGCTTTGAGATGGAGAATGTCTGGCGAGAAGATGAGATTACCGAATTTGAGGCTAAGCGAAAAGATTTACTCAATCTGGCACCAGAAAGCACAGATAATCAAATAAAGGTACCGAAAGTATTATGAAAATCGCAGACAAAGATACTAAAGCAGTCGATTTAGTGCGTGCGGCGCTTGAGAAGGCGCACGAGTTTGAAGACTATCATTGTTTTATTTCGATGAATGAGGCAAGAGCGTTGGAGAAAGCGCGCGAAATTGATGAAAAGATTGCACGAGGCGAAAAGGTTGGAAAATTAGCCGGTGTGCCATTTGCCTTAAAAGACAACTATCTGAGCCGAGAGGGAGTAACGACGGCGGCGGCGAAGATGCTCGACAATTTCCCTTCACCAATTACAGCGACCGCAGTAGCAAAGCTCGAGGAAGAAGGGGCGATTATGATTGGTCGTGCAAACATGGACGCGTACGCACATGGGTCGAGTACGGAAAATTCCTATTTTGGCCCGACATTGAATGCAGCCGACAGAGAGCGAGTGGCAGGTGGTTCGAGCGGTGGTTCAGCGGTAGCGGTTGCTCTGAAGATTGTACCGTTTGCACTCGGAAGCGATACGGGGGGCTCAATTCGTCAGCCAGCGAGCTTTAACGGCGTTTACGGAATTAAACCAACATACGGTGCGGTTAGTCGCTATGGCGTGGTGGCGATGGCGTCATCGACAGACACGATGGGGTGCTTTGCGACGACGGCGGAAGACGTGGATTTGGTAATGAAAATTATCGCAGGCCGAGACGAGAAGGATTCGACGACTCTGGATGATTATTGGACGCAAGAACTAGGCGAGATTGAAGCGCCGAAGAAAAAGATTGGTTTGATTCGGGATTGTCTCGGAGAAGGTACAGACAAAGAAGTAATTAAAGCCACGCGCGATTATGCGCAAAAATTAGAGGCGGCGGGTTATGAGGTCGAAGACATTGAGATGCCAATCCTAAAATACGGCTTAGCGATTTATTATATCGTGCAACCAGCAGAAGTGGCGTCAAATCTGAGCCGTTACGACGGGGTGCGCTACGGTTTTCGCTCGAATGATGCAAATGATTTGGCGGAAGTTTATAGCAAAAGTCGTGATGAAGGATTTATGGCAGAAAATAAACGAAGAATCTTGATCGGCAACTTTGTATTAAGCTCGGGGTTCTTTGATGCCTATTACTTAAAAGCACAAAAAGCCCGTACTCTTCTTATTTTAGCATACAACGAGCAATTTGTCAAGTATGACGCCCTGCTCTGCCCAGTCGCACCGTCGCCAGCGTTTAAACTAGGCGAAAAGACGGGGGATCCGTTGAAGATGTATCTTGAGGACGTGATGAGCGTTCCGCCAAGCATGGCGGGTCTGCCGGCGTTAGCGGTACCGGCGGGCAAGACGGAAGCAAACTTGCCTATCGGAGTGCAGCTGATCGGGCAAAGGCGAAGCGACCAGTTGCTTCTCAAAATTGCAAAAGATGTCGAGGAGATACAGTAGTGGACGGGTCATTATTAGTGTTTCTGTTTGCTATCATAGTGGTCGGGGTATTGATTTTTCTCGCCATCTCAATGACAAAGCAGCGCGGAACGAGATTTGATAAGGAAAATTACCAGATTGACTTTCTGAGAATCGAAAACTCCTTGATAAGAGAGACAGAGGCGAGCTATGCGATGGCAATTATTGAAGGCGATAAGCTGCTCGACAAAGCTCTATGCGAAATGGGATTAGGAGGAAAAACGATGGGGGAAAGATTGAAAAAACTCGGAAAAGATAGGCTGACACAGATTAATGCGGTGTGGCATGCGCACAAGATGCGCAATCAGATAGCGCACGAACATGATTTTAAGCCATCCTATAAACAGGCGCAACACGCCTTGTCGACTTACAAGCAAGCATTAAAGGATTTGGGAGCGATTTAATGAGTGATTATAAAATGACAATCGGAATTGAGTGTCACGTACAGCTCAATACGAAGACGAAATTATTTAGCGGGGTGGACAATGATGCGGTAGACAAAGAGCCAAATAGCTGCGTTAGCCCAATTGACTACGCGCTACCTGGAATGCTACCGGTTCTGAATAAAGCAGCAGTCGAAAAAGCCGTGCGGGCGGGAGCGGCAATGAACTGCGCAATCAACTTGACGAGCCGTTTTGATCGCAAACATTATTATTACCCAGATTTGCCAAAAGGCTATCAGATTTCACAGATGTATAAACCGATTATCGGAGCAGGCGAGGTGCATCTGCCGGACGGAACAAGCGTCAAGATTGAGCACGCACACCTTGAAGAAGATGCCGGAAAATTGACGCACTTCGAGAAATACTCACTGGTTGACCTGAATCGAGCAGGAACGCCGCTGATTGAAATTGTGTCGATGCCAGATATCCATTCGGCGGCTCAGGCAAGATTGTATTGCGAGGAATTGCATCGGTTGATGGTTTACGCTGACGTTACGAACGGAGATTTATATCAAGGAAATATGCGTTTCGACGTTAATATTTCGGTCTCGAACAGCGATAAGCTAGGAACGCGCGCCGAAATCAAAAACTTAAACTCGTTTAGAAGCGTAGAACGTGCGGCCGAATACGAATTTGAACGACAAGTGAAGTTACTGAAAAAAGGCGAAGCCGTGAAACAAGAAACGCGCGGCTGGAATGACACGACTGGCAAGACGACAGCACAACGCAGTAAAGAGGAAGCGCAAGATTATCGTTATATGCCCGAGCCAGACGTGCCGCCGATTGTGTTGACGCAGGATTTTGTTGATAAGATTATTAACAGTATGCCGACAATGCCGGACACGTATCGCGCAAAGTTTGAAATACTGAACTTAGACATAAGCGAACGCGAAGCAATTATTAACCAGCCAATTTTAGCACAAAGGTTGGCAGAAGTTTGCGACAAAAATAGCAAGCTAGCAGCCAGAGTGGCGCACTGGTTTTCGGGAACTTTGTTGGCAGAAGAAAATATCGAGAAAGACTTTAAGCTTGCAACTGGCGAAGAATTAACGGAATTGTCGCAAATGGTCGAAGACGGAAAATTATCTTCGACGGCCGGAAAAGAAGTATTTATTAAATTGTATGACAAAAAGAATACTTCGAAATCGCCGGAGACTTTGGCGAAAGAAATGAATCTTTTACAAGAAAACGACGAGAGCGTGCTTGAGCAAATCATAGAAGAAGTCTTGACGGCACCAGAGTGCGCGAAGGCAGCAGACGATGTGCGGCAAGGCGAAATGAAAGCGATCGGCTTTTTGGTCGGGCAAGTGATGAAAAAGTCGAAAGGCAAAGCCAATCCGGCGACTGTAAACGAATTAATCAGAAAGAAATTATCGTAAAAGGAGATACAAAATGGCATACAAGAAACCAACAAAAGCAGTAATCACCGACGCAGGATTTGCGAGTCGCTTCTTGCCGATTACGAAAACAATTCCTAAAGCAATGATTCCGCTCGGTGCTAAACCGATTATGCAATACACAGTTGAAGAGTGCGTTAAGGGCGGAATCAAGGATATTATTATCGTTGCGACAAAAGAAGGAAAGCCGATTTACGAAGATTATTTTAATAATCCAGTTGAAAAGATTTATCGACAACTTGAATCGCAAGGAAAGCTCGATAGATTTGAGGCGGTACGCGAAGTGCTTGAGCTCGCACATATCACGGTCATCGAGCAAGACGCGGACTTGCCGTACGGAAATGGTTCGCCGATTGCAAGCGCGAAGCCGTATCTGAACGATGACGAGGCTTTTGTAGTGCTTTATAGTGATGACGTGATTTTTGGAGAAGGCGATGTCAAGACCTTACTTGAAGCCTACGACAAACATCCTGATGCAAAAGCAATTATCACGGCTCAAGAAATGCCAGAAGAGGTTTGGAATAAATATGGGATGATTGCACTTAAAGATAAACAAAAGAAAACTCTCAGCCATATCGTTGAAAAACCTGCAAAACCAGAAGATTCACCGTCCAATCTTACGTCTTATGGCCGCTATCTGTTGACGCCGGAAGTGTTTGCGCATTTGACGCCTGGGAACACTGGACTCGACGATGAACTATGGACGGTCGACGCAATTACGAAACTAGCAAAGTCGGGCGACGTAATCGTGACGAAGAGCAAAGGCAAATGGCTAACAACGGGCGATCCAAAAAATTACTACGCCGCTTACGAGGAATTTAATAAGATGGAGAAAGAATAAATGGAAACACCGGCTTGGATTTTAGTTATCTTTTTATCGGTAGCCTTAGCAGTTTTTCTAGTCCTTGGGATTATCGTCTTGATTAAGGCGATTGGCATCACAAAACAAGCGAAAATGATTTTGGAACAAGGGCAAAATATCGCAGAGAAGGCGGATGATATTGCGGGCAATGTACGGGACATGACGACAGTCGGGGGGCTGGTAAAACATTTCGTAAATCATTATACTGAGGATAATAACAAAAAGAAAGGAAAATAAAATGAGCGAAAAGAAAAGTAATGGTAATGGTAAATTCTTTGGCGGAGCAATCCTAGGCACGATAGCTGGGGCGATTGCGGGCGTACTGATGGCGCCAAAGTCAGGACACGACATTCGCAACGACATTAAAGTAGCCGGTGGCGAAGCAGGTAAGAAAATTGGCGGAATCTTTAGCGACGGAAAAGGCAAGTTGGGTGAAGTAGTCAACACGATTAGCGAAAAAACCGGCATCGACAAAGACGAACTCAAAGAAAAGGTCTCTGCGGTTGCAGATAAGGCTGAAGCAGTCGTGAAGAAAGTTTCAGAAGGTGCAGGCGATGCGGCGAAGAAAGTATCTGAGGGCGTAGGCGATATAGCGAAGAAGGCTTCGGACACAAAAGACAAGGCTGCACAAGAGACCACGAAGACAGCTAAAAAAGCAGAAGATAAAACGAAAGACGCCAACTAAATTAATTTCCCGATAAACAACCATGACAAGCTCGGTCTTAGGACGAGCTTGTTTTTTTGCTACTCGCCTGCGAGCGGGACGGGCTAGTAAGAGCCCTAGAGGTGAATCTGAGAATAAGGAGTTGTTATTTTTTGACGGGTTTAATATTGCGGAATAAAATCTTGCCAATGCGATCGAGGATAGGCTTCGCTTCACTAATGCCGAGCAACAAACAGCAGACGAGATATGCGATAGCGGTAACGATAACGATAATAAAGAATTTTGGAAAAGTATTGAGGAATGAGTTGTCGACGGCACGCAGAGGGAGTAGCTTTGTCATTAGGTAAGAAACGATACCGGCAATCACAGACGCGAGCAGGATTTTGAGCATAGACTGCCAAAAAATCGGCTTGAAGAGAGTGTTGTGGCTGCGGCGATTGAGGATGACGAGCAAAATACACACTTCTACCAGTGCGGAAATCGAGGTGGCATAGGCGAGGCCTTCTGGCCCTAGGCCGGTGACACTAAAGAATACCGTAAAAATTACCTGTACGACAAAAGCAGCAACTGAAACGATCAAGGGTGTCCGAGCGTCCTGGCGAGCATAAAAGCCGCGCGCAACAATGTGGTAAACTGATTGAAAAAAGATTGCAACGATAAACGAGGCGAGCACACTGGATATTTTCGGGTCGCCGCCGTTTTTAATGAAGTTAACGACATAGCCACGCAAAAAGAACGCAATCACGGCAACGGGTAGCGATATCCAAACGATCGAACTAAGAGCGGTGCGCAAAGTCTCGTCAAACTTATCGTGTTCGCCACGACCAGCTTCTTCGCTTAGTTTTGGAAAATAGGCCGTCGAAATAGCAACGCCAATTAGGTTTACTGGCATAGAATGAAGCGAAGAGGCTTGCTGATAAGCGCGAATCGACTGTTCGCCCATGCGCGACGCAAAATTTGTATTGATAATGCTCATCACGTAATCAATTCCCTGATCAACGGAACGACCTGGCAATAGGCGGAGAACCGTACGAAAACCTTGGTTTTTCCAGTGAATCTTGAAGTCGTAGTCGAAACCGAGACCAATCAAGCCGATAATACTCGTAGTGAGCTGGAAAATCGCACCAAGGACAACTCCGAGCGCAACGCCCATGATGCCACCTTCAAAAATTTGAATGCCGAAGATGTTGATACCATTTGTAAAAACAAGAATGCCGATTATTATGCCAATGTTGTAAAGCGCGGGAGCGATTGCGTAAAAGAAAAAACGTCCGACGGCTTGCTGCATACTTGATAAGACTGTGGAAATGGAAAAGAGAAACGGATTAATCGCGATAACGCGCATCATATTGATCGCAAGCGACATTGCAGATTCGTTTAGTCCTGGCGCAACAACATAGCGGACGAGCGGGTCGGCGAAAATCATAATCACCACAGAAGCAACAAGGCTAATCAGGGCAAGAAAATTGAGCGTGCTAGCACTCAGCTCCCAGGCGGATTTTTTATTGTTGTTGACTAGGCGCTGATTAAAAATTGGCACAAAAGTGACGGCGAGCGCGCCGGACGTGATAATAAAAAAGAGAAAATCAGGCACCGTAAAGGCGGCCGTATAAGCATCGAGGCCAGCCGGGTAAGTGTCGTAATACATTGAGTTTAGCCAGCGATCGCGAAAAATACCAAGCAAGGCAGAAATCAGCGTAGAGCTAGAAATAACCAAGGCGGCCGCCTTAATAGAAAGCTTTGAATTTGCAAGCGAAACAACCGAACGAAAGTGATTTTTTTTACGCGCCATATCTGTTGTCATTATAGCATGCCTTGAATAGTTTCCGTAAAAAGATATAATTAGTAGCAAGACACTAAGTGCAATAACTATGGCTATACCGAAAAAAATTCATTATGTGTGGGTTGGGAATGCGGAGATATCTGAACGAGATAAAAAGTTCATTGCAGACTGGCAGATTTTAAATCCCGACTACGAAATTAGGCGTTGGAGCGAGCGCGATATAGATTTGAAAGAATATCCATTAGTTGCGCAGGCGATTCAAGAAAAGCGCTGGGCCTTAGCTTCGGATATCATTCGCATGTATGCGGTTTTTTGTGAGGGCGGATTTTATCTTGATACTGATGTCGAGTTGTTGCGGCCGTTAAATGATTTAGAGCAATACAATGCAGTGGCGGGTTGGGAATCGTCGACATGGTTTACGACGGCAGTGTTTGGAGCGCGCAAGCATTCGCCTTGGATTCAAAAGGTGCTGCAGCGCTATCATAAGGCAACAATTCATGGGAAGATTAAAACAGAAACATTTCTAAAAACTGTGCACAGTCTGTCTATTTATGCTCAAGATTTTATACCATTGCGATCCGACGGCAAAACGAGAATCTACGATGGGCAGTTTGCGGTGTTCGCGAGAGAGGTGTTTTGTCCAAAACATTATGCTACTGGCGAATTAAAAATTACAGAAAACACGCGCGCAATTCACCATTATGAATCGACCTGGCATAATAAAGCCGAGCGCCTCCAATCGACCTTGGGAAAAGGTGCGTTTAAGCTTGCGGGCGAGAGAGGCGTGCGTCCGTTTGAAAAAATATATCATAAAAATCTCGAGCGCAAGATACGCAAAGAGCTGAATTAATCGTCTTGGTTGGGGGGATTTTTGATATCGAAAGGCGTGGCGGCGTGCGCAAGTGCATATTGATAAAAACCGTAACCGCTGGCAATCGTACCGAGCAGAAACAGCACTCGCGTTGTGATAACGACGGCCGTAGCAAGACCAACTTCGACGCCAAGTAAGCTCATAACGAAAATCATAGCTCCTTCATAACCACCAACGCCTCCTGGAGTGGGCAAGATGCCACCTATCACAGAGGCGAGAGCTTCGCCAACCATGATCTGTGGCAAAATTTTTGCGTTGCCCATGCTAATACTAACGACCCAAAAGATTGCAACTTCGAAAAAGCTGTAGAGACATCCCCAGAGAATCGGACGGAGCAAGGAGCGGCGATGGCGCTTTGCTACAATCAAATCGTCGTGCCAATCGTCGAAAAATTTATGGACCGACTCGAACGCAAGGACGTTTTGGTGTTTGCCAAATGTAACTTTTCGCACAATCGCATTGACCGCGCGTGAGAAAAATCGCGCGAAACGCTCGATGCGAGCTCTGCTGGTTGCGATATAAATAATAGTGAAAATCGCAGCAAGCGTTCCTGCCGACAATAGGAAGGTGAGAACCACGATCCATTCAGAGCCATCGTGAATGTTTCCGGACAGCGCCAAAAATATAACAGCAACAATCGTCTGGAGCTGATTGGCACAAAGCATAATTACAAAACGTAACGCATAAACAAAACTGGCCTGTCCGGCAGTAACACCAAACGGGCGCAGTCGCCAAATCATATAGCCTAGACCCGAAAAGCCGCTACTTGGGATCGCATGATTGATAAAGTTAAGCTCGAGAGACATCCGCAATAACTCCCAATTTGAGGCATGCTTGAATTGACGACGGTTGCGCATGTACGAGAAAACAATTTGGCCGGCGCAAAAATACATAAATAGCTGCTCAGGAATCAGAAGGAGAATCCACCAAATGTTGGCCGATTTAAGATAATCGAAAGCCTGAACAATCTCGCCACGCGCATTCCAAACGATAATCGCCACAAAGACCAAAGTGATAATGCTAAAAATAATGCGAAAAGGTGATTTTTTAGGGGGCGAGGCGGGGGCGTTCTTCGGCGCAGAAAGCTCAGACGACGTCGCAGTTGCGCGTTTCTTGTTGTCTGGCTTCGACGTTTTTTTGGTCTGTTTTGACATTAATACGATTATAGCATGCGGCTCGACAATTCGCTAAGCGCATCAATTACAATAAGAGAATAATGCCAAGCGCAATCAGCGCAAGGACAACCAAAGCAATCCAAAACCAGCTAGAGCGGCTAGTGCGTTTGGTATTGCGTAGGTATTCAGAATCTTCAACGAGATCCGGCATCGCTGCATCGTCACGCGACGTGCCGGTAGTACGTTCGCGAAGGTCGGCAGAAATACGCTCGGTGAGACGAGTGCGTTCGTTATTATTTTCGACTAGTATCCCCACGTAACCTCCTTATTGCTTAACTTTAGTTATTATAACACTCTTGAAGTTTTTTGGAAAATTATGGCTATCAGAGATAATGTGGTATTATATAGATATTATTTTCTAAAAGGAGGAGAAATGGCAACAACGAAAGCCAAGACGGCCAAGAAGTCAGTCGCGAAAAAGCCAAAAGCTCGTGCGACGGAGAAGTCGAAAACTTCAGCAAAAACTGTCGAAGCCAAAACAGTCAAAAAAGAAAAGGTGGAAGCAAAGGTAACCGAAACAAAGACGAAAGTCGTTTCAGCAAAGGCGACTAAAGTAAGTCCGGTAAAAAAATTCTTTGCACGAAAGGGCGATCCGAACGAAAATATTATCACGATTTTTAAAGACACAAAAATCATCGGCGCTTTGATTGCAGAAATCATTGGTACCGCGGTGATTGCAATGATTGCGTTGACACTGGGTCTCTTTAACCCGCTGTATATTATTTTTGCGTATCTCGGTATTACGCTAGCAACTTTTGCATTATCGGGCGCACATCTTAATCCAATTATCAGCGCGGGGATGGCGGCGAGCCGACGCATTTCTCTAATTCGAGCGATTTTATACATTATTGCTCAGGTTGTCGGATCGTTTCTTGGATTCTTGCTTATCAATGCGTTCTTTAAAGCTGGCACTGGCGCAACGGCGGCCGAAGACGGCAGCTCAGCAAGCTTACCAACTCTCACTGCTCTATTTACAGCCGGCGAAGGCGATGATGCAGGGCTAAATAAATTGTTCTGGCCGATTGTCATGATTGAATTTATCGGAGCAATCATACTCGGCTTCTTCTATGCGCGCGCGCTAAACTTTAAACGCAGTGCGTTCACTTTTGCAGCAACCGTAGCAACCGGTGTGTTTGTCGCGATGTTGTTTGCAGTAGTAATCACAAATACCTATCTAGGATTACAAGACAATACTTTTGTATTGAACCCAGCAGTCAGTACTGTTTACGGACTCTTCCCGTCAAGCGCAGAAGGTTTTGATGGACTAATGAGCGCGCTTTGGCCAATGCTCGTTGCGTATGTGATTTTCCCGATTATCGGCGGAATCTTGGGCTTCTACCTTTCGGATTTTGCAGCGCAACTATCCGAACAGGAGACAACCGAATAAATCTATTATAGCAACAAGGAAAGCACCTAGCGATTTGCTAGGTGCTTTTTGAATGATTGCCTAAATTGGTAGACTTATTCAGTCACGCCAAGTTCGATGCGCTTAAATTGCTTGATCGTAATGTTTTCGCCGGTTTTGGCGATAGCTTCTTTGATTAGATCGGAGACATTCTTGCTGTCGTCAAAGACATATGGCTGTGCCATAAGGACACGATCGGAGAATTTCTTAGCGATCTTTGACTTGACGATGTCGTCTTTTTTGTCGGCAGGCTCTTTACCCGTTAAGCTAGCTGCGGCTTCTTTTTCGGCTTCCGCGTAAATGTCATCAGGGATATCCTCGTATCGAAGCCATTGTGGGTTCATGCTGGCAACTTGGATGGCGACTTTATGCGCCAAATCCTTAAATTCATCAGTCTTAGCAACGAATGAGGTTTCGCAGTTTACTTCAACGATAGCGGCGATGCGACCATCATGGACGTAAGCATCAACAACACCTTCACGAGTTTCGCGATCGCCACGCTTTTCAGCTTTCGTTAAACCTTTCTTGCGCATCTCAGAAAGCGCCTTGTCGAAATCCCCTTTAGCTTCGACGAGAGCTTTTTTCGCATCGGTTAGGCCGACGCCTGAAAGTTCTTTAAGCTTTTTAATTAGTTCTACAGTAATTTCTTTCGCTTCATTAGCGACTTCTTTGGCAGTTTTTTCGGTTTTTGCCATTTTTGCCTCCTTTTATAAGTCTATTTTACTAAATTTTTACTAATCTTGAGCTTTTTTGGCTTTTTGCGACTTGCCTGCTTTGATGGCCTCGGCAAAATAACCAAAAATTAATTCAACAGCCTTAATCGCGTCATCATTGGCGGGGATAGGATAATCGACGGCGCTCGGGTCGCTATTCGTGTCGGTAATAGCAAAGACAGGAATATTGAGACTTTTAGCCTCTTTGATAGCGTTCTTGTCTTGAATCGTGTCAGCTACAATCAGAGCAGCCGGCTGTTCGGTCATATCTTTGATGCCACCATAACGCTCGTTGAGAAGATCGATTTCTTCTTGGTAGCGTTGCACTTCGAGCTTGTTGTAGCGTTTTTCGAGTTCCCCGCTAGCCATACGGCGTTCGAGGTCTTTGAGTTTGCGAATCTGTTTATTGATTGTTTCGACGTTAGTAAGCATACCGCCAATCCAGCGAACAGACACATAAGGCATCTCGACTGATTCAGCGGTCGCTTTGACGACAGGCTTGAGTTGTTTTTTGGTGCCAACGAAAAGAACCTTCTTGCCTTTTGCGGCTAAATCCGCAATAACCGGAAGTGCCGTATCGAGAGCGTCGACGGTTTTCTCGAGATTAATAATGTGAGCGCCTTCGCGCTTGCTGTGAATATACGGTGCCATTTTTGGATGCCAACGGCTAGTTTTGTGGCCAAAATGCGCACCAGACACCAAAAGGTCTTTGATGTTAATCTGTACAGGCATAGTTACCTTTCTCCTTTAGTTCATCGAATATATTGTTATTTCCGACAAACTTGCTTCGTTAAATTAATAATACATTTATTATTATATCATATTTTTCAGAAATGTGGAAAAATGTAAACAGCTACTCGCGCGGCATATCGGTGGCGCGAATCATCTCCGGAGTAATGTGGAGAGTGGTACCAGAGGATACGTAGCCGGACAGTACGGCGCGGGCCACGATATTCTCCACGGTGCTCTGTACGACTCTGCGCATTGGTCTCGCACCGAGCTTCGGGTCGTAGCCACGCTCAACCAAAATCGCCCGCGCCTCATCGTCGAGAGCAACGGATATTCTCTGAGGTTCGAGGGTTTTGTTGACGCTGATTAAGATTAGATTGACGATCTGTAGCAGATCCTCTTTTGATAGAGGCTTAAAAATACAGATTTCGTCAAAACGGTTGATAAATTCAGGCTTAAATTCGTTGTTCTGAATCAATTCGTCTAGCAGTGATTCTTTGATTTCTGATAAATTTAAGCCTTGATCGATGTAATTGCGAATTTGGTTTGCACCAGCATTACTTGTCGCAATCACGATAGCATCACGAAAACTTACCTCGCGATTTTTGACGTCGCGCAAGATACCTTCATCGAGTAGCTGTAAAAGCGTTGTTAGAACCTGAGGATGAGCCTTTTCGATCTCGTCTAGCAAAACAACGGAAAACGGCTGCTTCATGACTTGGGCGGTAAGGCTGAGCGGATCGGTAGCGCCGTCCGCAATGAGACGATTTACGCTGCCCGCATCGACAAATTCGTTCAGATCGAGGCGAACAATCTGGCTTTCGCCATGAAAATAAACTTCACTTAACGCTTTTGCGAGCTCTGTTTTGCCGACGCCAGTTGGGCCGAGGAACAAGAATGTACCAATCGGACGTTTTTCGTTTCGCACGCCCGCAGCCGCTCTTCGCAAAGCATCGCTCACCGCCGAGACGGCATACTCTTGATCGACCATGCGTTGATGGATGAGCGTCTCAAGATTGAGGAGTCGATAGCGCTCTTCGTCGTCTTGCGAAGCGCGCATTTTTACGCCATAAGTCTTCTCTATGGCACGTTGTACAGATTCGGCAGTTATAAAACCGTGCTCTTCGGCAAAGCCGGCGGCCGACTCAAGCAAGTTAAGGGCGCGCCCTGGCATCTCCAAATCGTGGATGTATTTCTCGCTTAAACGATAAGATTCGGACAAAGCCCAGTAGGTATAGGTGACTTTGTGCTGGTATTCGAGATAGGGGACACGATCCTGCATAACACGCATCGTATCGTTGGCGTCGGCTGGACTAACAACAATCTTATTGAGAGTATTGGCAAGTGAACTGTTTTTTGTGGATATTTCGAGGAAACGCTGCTGATCCATTGTCATAATGACGCGGAGTCGTCCAGCTTCTAGGATAGGCAAAAGTATATTTGCAATATCAACAGAGCCAACTCCTTCCTCAAAGAACAACTGCGCCTCATCGAGCCAGATAATTATATTTTTGGCGGCAAAAGCTTCTCCGAGAATATGCGACACGAGCCCCTCGAGTTCGCCGCGACGCCCCGCGGCAGCGATCAGGGCAGCAGCATCAAGCTTGAAGACTTGACGGAATTTGAGCCTTGACGATATTTTTCTATCGGCGTCGAGAATAGCGCTGGCAAAATGGTGGACGGCCGTCGAACGACCAGTACCAGCCGCGCCGACGAGGGCGACATTTTGGCGTCCGCCAGATGAAAAAATCTGAATCATTTGATCGACAATTTCTGCAGTCGACGAGAGACTGGGTTGCACAGAAGCCGCAACGCCGTCAGAGCGAGAAATATTTTGACCAAACTTTTGGAGTAGCGGCGTGTAGCCGAACATCAAATCGCGCCCAAAACCGCCCGTATGACGAGGTTTCTTGAGGCTTTTAACAATTCCGTGTAAATAGTTGTACCAAACAACCCCGCCGCGTAATTCTGACTGCTCAAGCTTAAGGCGGCGCAATAATTGCTCGCACGACGGATGAGTCTCGACAAGAGCAAGCGACAAAATGGCGCCCGTGATTTGTTCTGAGTCGGTGGCATGGCGAATTTCAAGTGCTTTCTCGAAAATCGCCTCAAGGTTTTCGTCGGCGTCCGCGACAATGAAATCAAGAAACTGCGCCGTGATACCATAACGAGCAGCAAGAAAGATGCCGCTAGGTGTTTCAAAGACAATTTTTGCGAGTTTTTGAGGAGTGGGGTGGCGGTCGAGGCGCGATAGAACTTGGTGAGATAGTAAGTCGTTAATATTGTCGCTGTCAAGGTGGCGCACAAACATATCTTTAAGATCTAGATGGTACCAAAAGAGTAGCATCATCACGCAAACAGCGACAGCGAGAAGAAGCCAAGCAAGCGGCTCGCGCAACCAGAATAGAATCCCTGACAACACAAAAGCCGCTATCATACAAACAATCAACATAATACGGACGAGCTGAGGTCGCAACACGCTGGCAAAACGCGCCGTGCGAGCACGCGTATGGTTGTAGTCGAACATAATCATGGTAAATGAACCCCCATAAAGAAGCAAACCAAGCAACAAACTGGCGCCAAAGGCAAAAATGGCCATAAAATAGCTAGAACAAGACTGATAACGAGCTCGACGACAAACAGAATCGATCCCGTTATCAAGATGGCGAGACGCACGATAGCGCCGATAATGCGCGACAATAAGCGATCGAGAAAATCTCGGAAGCGCATATCGAGCGAGCCTTCGCTATATTGATTTGCGGAAATTTGGCGAAAAGGGGAAAAAAGCGTGCGAATCAAGAGACCAAAAGAGAAAAAATCAGCGGCGCTACGTAACTTTCCAATCAAACCTAGTACAAATTGTTTCCAACCTTGCGAATACCACCACTGAAAAAAATCAATAAAAAGCATATACGGTTATTGTATCATAGATTCAAAGTGAGAATTTGTGGTAAAATTAGGAGCAAGCACCCGTAGCTCAGCGGATTAGAGCACTAGTCTTCGGAACTAGGTGTCACAGGTTCGAATCCTGTCGGGTGTACCATTTTTATTTATGAACTTGATATTGATAATTGTTTTTATATGCGTGCTGATTTTTGGATTAGCGGCGTTTACAGGTGCGCCTTATGTGCCGTCACATAAAAAAGAGCTGCAAATTGCCTTCAAAAAATTATACCGCCTATCGCCGCAAGATTATATCGTCGATTTGGGGGCGGGCGACGGCATGGTTTTGAAGGTCGCGAGTGAATTTGGGGCAAAAGGGTTGGGGATAGAAATTAATCCACTGTTAGTAATGATAGCAAAGTGGCGTCTGCGTAAAGATCCCAATATGGAGGTTAAATTTGGAAATTTGTTTGCAACCGAATTGCCAAGTGAAACAAGTTTGATATACGTTTTTGGTGAATCGCGGGATATTACAAAAATGGTCGACGTAGCACTCAGACATACGCGTAGATATCATAAAACGGTTTATTTAATGTCTTATGGTTTTACGGTGCCTGGCCTAAAAGTTTTCAAGAAAAATCGTGCCCTCTATCTCTATCAGATTAAAGACGAGAGCATTTAGTGTAGCAATTTTTTTATTTTGCCTGCGAGAAAGCGAATGAGCCAGTTAGCTCTAAGTCGATAGGAGTCTCAGAGACATCAGCTTCGGAAAGATATTCGACACGAACTACAGCGTCGTGACCCCGGCTCTTCGATGTGCTGAGCGGCAAAGAGAGGTCGTTGGCGGTCTCAGTATAATCGTCGCCGTCATAGCTAATCGTGTAGCGTACTTTACCGACGTATTCGTCTGGTATATCAGATAGGGCAATCGAATCGAGCACGGCATCATAGTCGCCATCATTGACAAGCGAGACCTTAAACGAGCAAAAATCGCCTGGTTGATTCAGCTGTACGCCAAGCACGTAATTTGTATCCGTAAACTCAAGTTTTTTGGGAGACACGCTGTTCTCGGCGAGTTCGTAAGTTGTGTCGTCAAAGCGGACACTCCAACGAGCAACGCTTGAATCCGGGAGTTGTCGCTCAATCACCGAAAAAGACTGCGCAAGAAAAACTGACCCAATTATGATAAAAATAACAACAAAGCCCAACAGCGAAATCATAACCAGATGAAAATTTTTTAGTTTTTGCATAATAATTAATGCCCTTCCCTTCTTTTTTTAAATTTTAGCATAATCGTTTTGATGATGCAATTTTATGGCGTAAGATTGACGCGGCGCTTAGCGCTCCCCCAGTCGCGTACGTCAGTAAAACGATCAAGCGCATCAGCCATCTGGAGATTTTCAGAGTAGATGTCGATATTTTGCGCAAAATAATAATCAAGGCTGGAGCGATAAATGCCAATCGCCGGCACATCGTTGAGCCAATATTTTAGAAAAGTTTCATACTTGTTTTTGCGAAGGTTTGCTCGTGAGGTCGAGCGCGCGGACAGCAGGGCGTCGTCGACGAGACTATTGCTATACTCACTAAAGTTCCATCCTTTTTCGCCAGTTTGCGTAGAGCTATAGTATACGAAGGGATCGACATTAATGCCTAAGTCAACTTCATAGAACAGAATATCGTAGTCTCTCGGCTTAATGACCGCCGAGAAGAAATCGACGGACGCCGAGGAAGATTCATCAAACTTGTTCATCGCAACATCAAAACCGAGAGTACGTAGCTCGCGCGCAAACCGCTCAGCGGAGTCGCGAATAACCGGCCGATCCTGAACAGCAAGCTTGAGAGTGACGCGATCACCATTTTTGTCGACGAGCTCGTCATTGTCAAAGCTATACCCCGATGCTTCGAGTAGTTTTTTTGCCTCAGCGATGTCGTAGCCGGGTATCTCTGGAAAACTTAAATCCTCGAATTGATTAGGCAGGATAGGATAATCAAGCTTTAATTGCGCATCGAGACCGTCGCGAACTGTCGCCATATTAACGCCGCGCTGGATAGCGCGACGAACGCCCGCCTTGCCCATGACACCACTTTCGCTTCTGAGATTGAGAAAAGCAAAAACACCACCGTTTAAAGCACTCGTACGGCGCTTAATGGTGTCTGGCAAACTGGCGGCAGTCTCGCGGTTCAGAGCGGCGGTTGCCGTAATCTTGGAATCTCTAAGGTCCGAGACGATACCGTCAACATCATCGTAAGCGCGCAAGGTGAATGAGCTTAGTTTGGCTGGGCGAAGAAAATAATGTTCATTACGAGTCAGGTAGATTGTTTGCTTCTCGGAATTGGTAGAATTAGTAGTCTGCAGGACATTGAGGACAAACGGCCCCGAAGTAACTGGCTCGGTTGAGAATTTGCTTTCATAGATTAGGTTAGGCTTCGTGTCGCCCAAAACGTGCTTGGGAACGAGCGGAAACTCTAAGCTCTCCATAAAATCTGCATACGCAGATGGCAAGACGAACCTAACAGTGCGCGCATCGAGTCGTTCAATTTTAACATTGGAGAAATTTTTAGAAACCATAGTCTTTGCCGAGCTGTCATTGATAAGATCAAAGGTAAATATTATATCGTCGGCAGTGATTGGCTCACCGTCAGACCATTTGAGACGCTCCTTCAAGACAACCGTCCAGCTTTTACTACTTTCGTCCGTGGTGACAGACTCGGCCAACTCTGGCTTGAGGTGACCACTTCGGTCTAGAGAGACGAGATTTGCGAAAAGGAGTTTTGACAGCGTTTTTTCGGCGTCTGTTGTTGCATAAAGCGGATTCATCGAGTTAATCTCGCCAATAACCCCCTCGCTGATATCGCCGCCGCTCACATAGGCTTCAGTCTCAAAAGAGTCGCGATACCAAAAAATCTGGACAACAGCCAATAAAAAAACTACCAAAACGAGAAGCGCCCATTCGATGACCCAAAGACGCACTTCGCGCACATTGCTGAGTCGCTGAATAAAATTTGAGACAAAATGACGCTCAGACCGGTCGCGCAGCTCATAATAGCGAGCCGCAACGCGCTTTCGCCGTTCTTGCTGCCCACGCTTTTTTGATGATTTTTCCATTTAACCTGTAATTAAAATTGCTAAGATAGAAACAATAAAGACGACGGCCACGACGACAGTTACATTAAACATTGACTTCTCGAGGCCACGCCGCTCGGTATATAATTCGCCAGAACCACTCAGTCCTGCGCCAAGAGAGGCGCCGCGCTGCTGAAGCAATACGAGAATAATTAACAAAATCGCAGAAACAAAAGTTATAGTCGTCAAAATCGCAGTGATGTCCATAAGATTATTTTACACGAGATGAATACAGTTTGACAAGTACTTTACTTTAATGAGTCTATCCTGAGACTGAGTCCGTATCGTAATAACGAGGCTACTGAGCGACGCAGCGGACGGAGAGGCCGTCAGCCCTGTGACCGTAGAAGTTTCGGGGGCCGACGTTGCTACTGCCGAAGTACAGGCTGGGGGCGTAGCTCGTACCATTTGCGGTAGAAGACCAGAAGAAGCCTTGGCTGCCCTGATAGTACTGCGAGCCAGTGTAGTAGTAGTAGCCTGAGAAGGGGAAGCTAAACGGAACGTTTTGCATTGTCGTGCTGCCAGTACTTCCGTTTAAGGCGTAGGTCGTCGTCAGTAGATTGTAGTAGCTCTTCGTTCCTGTATTACTTGGTAGTTGCCAGCCCTTCGGACATATCGACTGGTCAGCCTCCTCGCCGCTTCCCATTGTCGCTAGCCCTGTTCCTGCCGTTGCCGTATACCAGTTGTAAAGGTTGCCATAGGTCGTAGCTCTATCCGCGTAAGTTGCATGTTGCGAGAAATCATACATATGCTTGATGTTGGTCGTGTTGCTAGAACCACCTTCATTCCACGCAGCTCCTGCTTTAGTTTGCGCTGCTGGCATCGTAAAGTTTTGGCTGACGTTTGAATCTTGTGGGGTGAGAACGAGCGGATTCGCTTCGGTAGAATTGTCTCCAAGGTCGAGGTTTTGCGTCATCCAGCAGTTTCCATCGGCAAGTTTGGAGACAGTGTAGCTTTTGTTGTCGCGGGGGTCGAGAAGAGTGGCGGTGGGAACAAGGGAAGCGTCCGTAGAGTGCGTGGTTGTAGTGGTACGAGCGGAGACCGAGGGGGTGGTTTCGGCAGCACAGATGGCCGAAGTCATCTCTTGCATGGTCGTAATGCCGCCAAAAGTCGGGCCGCGTGGAGTCCATGATTCACCTTGCATGGTTTTTTCGACGGTGAGTTTTTCCCAGGTCGGATAGAGCGTAACGTCCGCAGAAGGCATAATGAAGGAGTCGTTGTTAATGGTGAGATCGGTCGGCGATACGACATGCCAGCCAGCGAAGACATAGTCGGCGCCGACGCAGGTCGGAGTTTTTTCGATAGTAACAGTCGTGCCGACGACGTAATGGTTGCCACTTGGCATGTTGGCAATACTAGTACAGGCGTCTGAAGAGGAAATGGTGCCAAAGACTACACCTTTTAGAGAGAAGGAGGGAGGGAGAGCGTTACTTGGAGTGACGAGCTTCGTGGCGGCAAAACCAAAACCAGCGAGAAAAGAGAGCGCGAGAAGGCGAAAAATAAATTTGCGAGTTTTGTTTGCGGCGAAAGAGGTTTTCTTCGAGCAAGACGCAATAGAGATGGGATTTACTATTCGCTTCGGAGCGAAACGGGAGCGACGCAAGCTTTTCAAGTGACTCATCGCGAGCTTGGTCCACGAAAACTTCTTGGCGAAAAGGAAGAAAGAAAGGACAGCGCCAGCAAGGAGGCCGGAAGCGATGAAGGGGAAAATGTTAGTAAAAGCAGCGGTTGGTGGGGTGCTGTTTTTTGACCAAGTGGCGACGATTTGGTTATTTTCCTTATAGGCGGACGCTTGGGCGTCGGTAGCAGAGCTGCCATAATCGAGGACAGCGGTGCGCTGATCGGTAACAGCAGAAGTGTAATCTTGGGGCACGACGACAGTAAAGAGATTGGCGACTCTACCACTACCGTCAACAGGAGAAACAGCGTAACTTGCATCAGATGCGGACATATTAATCGTGTATTTTGTATCAGTGGAGATATTGGAGAGAGTGAGTTGTTGGTTGTGCTTTAGGTAGACCATACAGATGCGCCCGTAAGTACAGGTGGTGGGGTTTACGAAAGAAATGTTCCCGTTCCCGTAGCGAATACTGCCCTGGTCAAGACCAGAAAGCGCATAGGTTTCACCTTCGATGCCGTCACTAAAGTCGAAGATATAACGAAAATATTCGGAGGTGTTAGCGAGGTCGCCTTGGACGAGGCTTTTTAAGGTCAGAGTGGTCTTTGGCGGATCGGAGAATTTGATTTTTACGACAACATTGCCGCTCGGCATAACGAAAGAACCATTGCTGGTGGCGGAGTTGCCCTCAACGGTGGCACCTTGGACGGTGTAGCTGAGGAGTCGGTAGCCGTCGAACGTTGATTGAGGGAGAGGCGAAATGAGATTAACGATGGATCCTGGAGCGTAGTTGGTTTCAGAAGGGAGCGCAAAGCTACTCGGCGCGCGACCGTCGAAGACATAGGAAACTTTGTAGATATCGGCTTTAGACCAGGTTCCTTCAAGAGTAAGGTTTTTTGTAGGCATAACGAGAGTGTTGTTGGAAATGGTGGCGTCAGTAGTAGTCCAGCCGTTAAAGACGTAGCCGTCGACAGGAGCGGGCGTGGGGAGCTGAACAGAGAGACCAGATTGAATGGTCTGGCTAGCGGGGAGCTTGGCGGAGACAGGGGCGTCGCCGGTATAGGAGTAATTAAGCGTATAGTTATCCGATGAACTTTCATCGCCGATATAAGCGTGGACGGTTTCGGAGAAGAAAGTGCCGTTTTGGTTTGCGATGGTGGCGGTATTAAAGAAATCTTGGCGGCTGACGGTGGTGGGTAGAGTTGGAGTCTTGGTCTTGATTTCATATTTTACAGTACAAGTTTCGCTGAGACCGGTAAGCTTAATGGTAGCGACACGAGTCGAGGCGTCGTAGGTCTTGCTGAGGGTGCTTTGGTTAGAGCAGCCTAGAGCCTGCTCGGTACCAAAAGCGAGAAAGGTGAGACCGTCGGGGATTTTATCAGTAACAACAACGAGTCCACTTGCGTCATTTGGATTCGAGAAAGTACCATAATCGACAGTAAGGTAGTAGTCGAGAGCAGAATTCTCCTCGAGTCGAGTACCGCTCGTAACGTCGCCGTAGGCGAAAGATTGGTTGTCTCTGGTATCTTTAAACAGAAATGCTAGAAACGAGCAGGCAAGAAGCACGAGCGAAGCAAAGACGACGCAGAAGAATTGTTTCTGCTTTTTTGTTCTTCTAAATACCCCCCCCCTAAACGGGGATTTGCTCAAGGAATTTTGCCGACGAGCTCGGCAAAATAGCGAAGATAAGGACATGGTGGAGACTCCTTGTTTTCGTATGTTTATTTTGACCTAATTGTATGCTTATAGTAGCAAAATTCGTAGATTCCGTCAATGCTTGACTTTTTTGAATTTTTGTGCTATAATGAGGAGATAGTAGTGTCTTTAGATTCCTGAAGGCGCGGTTTTTGGATTAGGAGAGGGCGTCTTTGCGCTTTAAGAGAGTGTGGTATTGGACGGCAAAGCGATGACTTTCATCATCGATACGGGAAAGAAGTTTGGCAAGGTGGCTATCGGAGGGAAATTCGAGAAGGTGAAATTGGTCGGGAGCGGCGAGTCGAGAGATTGGGGCTGAAATAGTTGTGGGATAGTAGATTTTGACGGGGGCGTTCTTGCCGTGGTCGCCACTTTTGTCGCGGGCAATAACGGGGATGTTTTCGGGAACGAGAAGGGGGAGGACGGCGGCAAGCTGGGCTTTGGAGCCGTCGAGGAGAATGAGATCGGGGCGACCCCAGTCGCTCAGATGACGGAGACGACGAGAAAGAACTTCGCGGAGCGATTCTGGATCGTTGTTTTGCTGTTTTTTTAGCTTGAAGCGACGATATTTAGTGCGATCGGCAACGCCATTGATAAAACATACCATTGAGCCAGTAACATTGGTGCCGGATTGGTGACTAATATCGTAACCCTCAATGCGAACGGGGGGCTGGTCGAGATTTAAGAGAGATTGAAGATCTTTTAGAGCTTGGTCGTTGGAAATGTCTAAAAATTCTTTGTCAGAAAAGACAATTTTAGTGCCGATACCTTTGATGCCAAACAGCTGATTGCGATATTTTGCTGCAAGTTCATAATCTTGATTTAGAGCCGCCTCGCGCATTAGTTTTTCTAGGTCGCGTAGTAATTTTTTGCGACTTCCCTTTAGATAAGAGACCAAACGGCGCAAGCTGCGACGATACTCGAGTGGAGTTGTTTTGCCGATTTCGATGCCTGGAGTCAAACCAAGATCAGTATCAAGAGTTTTGCGTCCGCTATAAGGGCGATCATAATACGGGAATACTTTGCGAAGAATGCGGAGAGCGCGCGTAATTGCGGTCTTGCCATAATACGGACCATAATAGTCGGCGCCGTCATCTTCTGGGTTGCGAGTAATTGTAAGATCAGGAACATCGGCTTTCATATTGATGCGAACATAGCTGACGCTTTTGTCATCACGGAGAAGAATGTTCCATTTTGGCTTGTAGCGCTTGATCATTTCGCTCTCTAAGAAAAGCGCATCCATCTCGGTATCGACTACGAGCCAATCGATGTCGGCAATTTCGGCGACGAGAGCACGCGTTTTGGGGTCTTTGCGTTCTGGGCTTTGAAAATATTGGCGAACGCGATTTCTAAGGATAGCGGCCTTGCCGACATAAATGACCTGACCAGTCGCATCTTTATGAAAGTAAACACCTGGCTCCTTAGGCAAAGCACGCAAGGTGTCGCGCAAGTGCTGAGACAAGCCACTGCGGCGGCGCCGAGGCTCGTGCGAAGTAGCGTCCGAGGACATCTCTTATACCTTTTTGGCGGCGCGCTTACGTAGTACGGGGTCAAGTTCACGCTTTCTCAGGCGAAGGTTTTTCGGTGTAACCTCTAGCAATTCGTCGTCCATCAAGAAGTCTAAACATTGTTCGAGCGAAAGCTGCGTATGAGGAGTGAGCTGGATGGCGCCGTCGGAAGCGTGCGTGCGCATATTGGTGAGTTGCTTTTCGCGGCAGACATTTATATCGAGTTCGTCCTTTTTCGAAAGGCCAACAATCATGCCGCGGTAGACTTCGACTTGCGGCGGAATGTAGAGAATACCGCGCGCCTGAGCGGAGTCAAGAGCATAGGCGGTCGAAACGCCATTTTCGGAAGCAACCAAGGCGCCGTTTCGCTCTTGCTGGAAAGGCGCAGTAACAACTCGATAACCGCTCGGCAGACTATTCATAATAACCGTACCGCGAGTCTCGGTAAGGAGAGTATTGCGGAGACCGATAAGAGCAGCCGTAGTAATACGATATTCAAAACGAGTGCTGCCAGTTGGTAGGATTTCTTGAGACTTTAGGTCGGCACGACGACGGCCGAGTTCTTGAGAGACGGCGCCAACAAATTCGGTCGAAACCTCGATAGTTAAATCTTCGACCGGCTCCTCTTGATGACCATCAACGGTCTTGTAGACAACTTCGGGACGACCAACTTCGAGCTCGTAGCCTTCGCGACGAAGAGTCTCAATCAGGACAGAAAGATGAAGTTCGCCACGGCCAGAAACTTTGAAGCCAAGACCTTGAGGAGTAAGTTTGAGAGCAATGTTGGTTTCAAGCTCTTTTTTGAGACGATCGCCGATTTGGCGGGAAGTGGTAAAATCGCCTTCCCTGCCCTTTAGAGGTGAAGTGTTTGGGCCAATATAGATGCTCATCGTGGGAGCTTCAAGCTCGATTGTAGGGAGAGCTTCGGGATTATCGCCAGAAGCGATAGTGTCGCCAATACTGGCATCGGCAAGACCAGCGAGCGCCACGATATCGCCGGCGATGGCTTCGGTTTGTTCCTCGCGAGTCAGACCACGATAAGTAAAAACGCGTTCGATTTTGCCCTTTTGAACAGTTTGGTCAGGCTTGATAATACTAACAACTTCACCGCGCTTTAATTTGCCGCGAAAAATTTTACCAATAGCATAGCGACCAAGATAACTGTCGGAAGCGAGAGCAGCGACGAGAAGTTGGGCGCCCTTCGAAGCATTGTCGTCGATGCGCGGGGCAGGAATTTCGTTGACGATTGCCTCGAAGATGACTTTGAGATCCTGATCTAAATCGGTAGTTTTACCAGCGCGCCCGTCGCGCGCGATTGCGTAATAGACTGGATACTTGAGTTGGTCTTCGCTGGTTGCAAGCTCAAGGAAAAGATCAGCAATCTCGTCTTCGACTGCGGCGATGCGAGCGGCAGGTTTATCGATTTTATTGATGACGACGATAGGCTTAAGCGATAGCTCGAGGGCTTTTTTGAGGACAAATTTGGTTTGAGGCATCGGGCCCTCTTGGGCGTCAACGATTAGGAGAACGCCGTCAGCCATATTAAGCGTACGCTCGACCTCGCCAGAAAAATCAGCGTGGCCTGGAGTATCGATGATATTAATCTTGTAGCCGTCGTAAAAAACTGCGGTTTGTTTCGCGGTAATAGTGATACCTCGCTCGTGTTCCTGGTCGCCAGAGTCCATGATGAGAGTTTGATTCATCTCGGCTTGGTTTTCACGGAAGGTGTTACTCTGTTTCAAGAGGGCGTCAACGAGCGTGGTTTTACCATGATCGACATGGGCGATAATAGCGACGTTACGAATGTTGAGAGAGTTTTGCATCTAATTAGGCTTTCTTGTTTGTAGTTTTAGAAATCTTGGGCTGCGACTAAAAGAGTTTTCGGAGCGGGATTTTGCACTCGTTGACCTCGCCTGAATAGCAGAAACTTCCGGCACTTTTGATATTAATAACTTTTAGAATGAGCCTAAAATTTCTATTACTGGTGGGTCGTGCAGGAGTCGAACCTGCGACCTTATCTACGTCAAAGATACGCTCTAGCCAACTGAGCTAACGACCCGAACAAGTGAATTATATCACGATTGCGAGGAGAGCGCAATCGAATGTCGCCGCCGTGGCGTTGTTTGCCTTGGCTCGCAAGAATGATTATTTTGATTGGCGCAATCTTTGCGCGATCAGTACGACGCCGCCGAGACTCGTGACGGCTACAGCAATCGCGCCGAGAGCGGGCCAGGCCTTGGTTGAGACAGTGAGACCAGTTGGAGGCGGGGCGGCCTTGGTGTTCGTGAAAGCGATGGAAATATCCGAGCCTAGAGAATTTATCGTGTAGCGTCGGCCGTTGGTACTAGTTTGTCCGACTTTGTAGCTTGTTTCGTAGCCGTCAGGGGCATAATCTACTTCTTCGATTTCAATCTTTGAGCCAGCCGGGAGAGTAGTGAGCTGTTTAATATTGCGATGCTTGAGCGTGAAGGTATAACTGCCATCGTTGTTAGAAGTAAAGCCTTCGAAATTTGAGAGGTCGACAAGGTCACCGCTTCCGCCGTCTTTGGTAACCTTTATTTTATAGGTGAAATCTTTTGAGGTGTTGGCGAGGTCGCCTTTGACGAAGTTAGAGATTTCGAGGCCGTATGAAGACTTTGAGTTGACAAAAGTGGAAGTAATGTCGCTGTCGCCGATAACGCCATGATCGTTGGTTTTCGAGGTCAGAGTCCAGCCTGTTTTGTTTTCTTCGATAATTTCATATTCATAGCCTTGCGGAAGCTGCAAGGTCTTGGTACCGTTTTGCGGCAAGGAGAATGAATAGTAGCCGTTCTCATCGGGCTGACCAAAGAAAGAAGAGAGGTCGTATGGTTTTCTGTAGAGTAAACTAGATACTCCCTCGTTTCCTTCCGCGCCGCACACGAGGCTTGGACTTCTCCAACCATTTGGGTTCTCATACCAATAGCCGTCATCAGAATACCACTCACCGTATCCGCCAGCGCTATACCATTTATACTCGTTGATGTTTTTGCCATTGATATTTAGATCTATGGTACGCTGTAGTCCATTGAGGTAATTCCACATATCTAAAGCTTTCTCGAAGTCATCAGAATCACGAGTCTTGCTCTCACCCCAAACCGAGCGTCTATGCCCGCTCGCGGCGTCTATTAGTCTACCGTTAATCTTGGTGGTAGCATCCGTAAGTCTTACCGTTATATTATGAGTAGAGCCATCATCCCCTTGGGAGTAAATATATTCCTCAAAATACACACAACCATAATCAAATGCTCTAACTTTATAATTAAATTGATCGCTCGTATTTATGTCGGTTTCTTTCTTAATAGTAAGATTTTGTTTGGGTATCTCTTCGAATACAACATTAATAATATAGTCCTTTTGTATATTGCTTAGACTATATAGACGATTCGTCTCGACAGACACATCGATGCCGACTCCGTCGACGGTTAAGCTTTTTATTCTGTATCCTTCGTTGGGCCGATAATATATATTCTTTGAGGCTCCGTAGGCAACGGTCGTAGATTCGGTAATTGTGCCATTAACGGCACTCGTAGTTATGTTGTACTTTGGAACGATTATATACGGGTCAGCCGCTGTGCCGGTGCCACCGTCGTAGGTTGTACCGGGCCTTAGAGAGATGACTGGACGTACGCCGAGCAGAGAATAGTAGCCTGCAAGGTGGGTCGCCCAATCGTTCGTCATGGCGCCGCCTGGATTAAGACTAGCAACTGATACATACCTAACGTTAGGCACAGTATAGTGGCTTGGCGACATCGACCAATAGGGCTCGCCCGTGTCACGGGCAGTGTTATTATTTATCATACTCATCTCGCTGGCGGTCGCTAATCCTATGGGGTAAGTTAGTTTTGCTTTTGTGTTTTCGACAGAAAATTGATCGGTCAAGTTCGTACAGCTATAATCGTTTGTAATGCCCGTAAACGTAAAATATGACCAAGTTCCGTTAGGATTCCAACCGCCAGAGTTGGTATTTTTTGGAGAACGATCATTGCAATAAACAGCGTCCTCTAAAAAGGCTGTGTATCCGGTTAAGTTGTTTCTGTACCAGTTATCGACTACCGTCTTGATAGCGCTATTGTTCGTATTAACATTATCTGCATAGAGCATATCGTGAATAGCTTGCTCAATGGTCTTACCGCCACTAAGTTCGATATACCAATCGCTTCGGTGATAGTATCTTACGGTCTCACAAGTACCAGTACCGTTATTGCAGCTATAGTGATGAGTATTGTCTATGTATACGTCAGTATCAATCAAGGTATATACGCCATTAGAATATGCGACTCCATTGCCAGCTAAAGTTCCGCTGGCGGGCGCGCCATACTTGTCTGGATATTGAACATTATACATATAACCAGCATTAGCCAACGATGGAGTGCTAGCATTAGATATCCAAGTTTTGTTAATAATGCCTCCATAGGGCATACTGCACGTGGCTGAAGACGTGGAGTTGCCATTATAAAGAAGTTTTATGCCGCCAGTATCGGTCGTTCTTATCATCTGCCAACACTTGCCGGCAAACACAACATTCCATTTATCCAAAAGCTGCTTGCCCTGCGTTGTGTCGTTTTCGATTGGGGTCGTAAAGTAATAGATGTCTTTTGGGCCTGCGCCAGCTAAAGTATCGTTGTGTGCGCCAGTATATTTGGCGGCGAGACCACCTGTTTCGGCTTCGTTTTTAATAACGTTATAGAGGAGATTTTCGGGTTCGCTTGTATTGCTTGATTCGGCATGAGAATGACGAGTTGCGAGGAGAATTGCGCCAGTGGCGACGACGAGAAGGACGGAGAAAAGCGAAAAGAAAAGAAGTTTGCGTTTTTTGGTAAAGTTGCTGCTTCTTCTATGTGATATTAACCCCCCCCCATTACGCAAAAAGATTCCCATCTGTTTTTTCTTTCTTTGTTTATTTTGACCTAAGCTTGGTTTTAGGATAGCATAGAGTTTTGATTCCGTCAATGCTTGACATTTTTTAGTTTTTGTGATAGGATAGAAAGATGAATGCCTCGAGGCGACGAGAGGTGAGGGTTTTTTGATAGTTTGGTTGAGTTATATGCTTGGTGCGAAGAGCGTTTTTGCGGACTTTAAGCTTTGCGCCTAATGAGAAAGATGGCGGCGAGGAGGCCAGCAAGGCTTGAGCCGAGAATAATGAAGGGGAGCTTGAGGGCAGATTTTGAGTGATCGGAAGTTTTTGGGTTAGAGTCTAGGGATTTCGGAGTAGTAGCCTGACTGTGCTCTATAGTCGTGGTGTTTTTTGAATCTTCGGTGATTTCAGTGTTTTGTGTAGGATTGTCTACAGGTTTTTCTGCGGGGGATTGATCTTTTTGCCAGTTAGCAGTGAAAGTTTTGTCGCCAGTAGTGCCTTTGGGGATTTGAAGCTGCTTTTGAGGAGGAGAGTTTGGGTCATCAGCGTCAGTCCAGCCGAGAAAAGTGTAACCTGGGCGGGCAGGAGTAGCGAGAGTGATAGTGTCGGATTCGATAGTGTAGACAGAAGGATTGTCGGGGGAGTTGGTGGCGGGGCTGGTTGGGCCGTCTGGGCTAGAGGAATCGTCAGGATTAGCGGGGGCGTCATTGAGATTGTAGGTGATTTGATAGTTGATGGTCTCCCAAGTTGGCGCAATGGTGAGGTTTGAGGTGACACTATCGTAGGACTTGTTCCAAGCTTTGAAGGTATAGCCGGTTTTGGTGGGGCTGACGGGAGGGGTGGCGGAGGAGCCATAGGGAATGGTTTCGGTTTTTAAGGCAGTGCTTTCGTCATCAGTGAAAGTAACGGTGAAGATACGTTTATTGGCGAGGAAAAGCTTGACCCCCTCGGTGTCGGAATTTGAGATGGTGAATTCGGGACTGATGAGAGCCTCTTGATCCTGGTCGTAACATTGAGTAGCAGAGTTCGGGCAGGAGTCGGCGCTAGCGGAGAGAGAGTAGACGGAACTAGCGGGGGCGGTCTGGACAAGGCGATAGGTGCCAGTGCCGAGGTTTTGGAAATCTACCTGACCGTCGGAATTGGTTTGGCGAGAGAGAGGATTGCTGTCGTTTGGAGTATAATCCTGCCAAGTGATATCGTTGCCAGTTCCCTGTTTGAGCTGAAGCTTTAAGGTTGCGTTTTCGAGAAGACGCTTGGTGTCGCTATCCGAAACGAAGGCGGAGACGGAGAAAGTTGGAGGAGTAACGATAGCGCTAGGATCGATACTTTCGATAGTGACGGTACGAGTGCTTGGCTTTGATGACACGCCGTTACGGGTAATGACGGCGGTCGACTGGAAGGTGCGGTCCTCTAGAGCGGTACCATAATCGCAAGCAACGTACGCGGTGCTGTATGGGTTTTGCCCCAATGCGCTATTTTCGCCAAATGCAGAGAGGTAAGCTTGGACGAGGCGGCCGTAATCCTCGGCGTCGGCGTAGCCGTTATTGATGTGGTACTTTGCGGCCTTGTCTGCCCATGCTTCGGCGCTTTGTTGCGGAGTGTCGATCCCGACACGACCATGATAGATAATAAAAGTCATAGAATCGCCGTTATTATAGTAGCCGTATTGGCGCGGAGTCGCGGTAACTCGAGATTTAAAATCGCTATACGATTCGTTAGATGTGGGCTTTATTTCTGTGTATTCGCCGGTGATGGTGGCATAGTTGTAGTTAGAGCTTGATAAAGTGAGGTCGTCTAGGTCGTAAACTATACGAGCAGACGCAATAATTGAGTGGATATTCATAGCGATTGCATCTTGGCAAGTAATCTCGATGTAAGTATCGGACGGCTCTGGAGAATAGCTGTCCCCTTCAGACTCGAAAAGACTTTTTTCGATAGCGTGCGCAGTGCCATCGACGTAATAGTAGACCGCTCTGTTATTGGATTTGGTAGAGAGGTTATAGCCGTTGTGTATAGAGAGAGGATTAAGCGTGCGTGGATTAACGAAAAAGTTGATTGAGGTTTCGGGCTGATTGTTGAGACGAATTTGAGTATAACGAAAATCGTTGTTGCCGATTGGATGGAGAGTGCTACCTGTGTTGATGTGGATATTCTGCGCGCCAGAGCGCCCAGCCATGTTTTCATTAAAGACAAAGCGGATAAGTGGTTCGCCGTCCGGAAAGACAGTATAAGAACCGACAGTCGTGCCGGATTCGCCAATAACAGGAACGGCGCCCGAAGCGACTCGCGAGACACTGCCCTTAGTAGACTTCAGGGCGATATCTACAGTATCGTTGCCAGTGAAGGTGGCGCCGTGCTTTAGGGACAAGTCTAATACTAGGCTCAGCGCGGTAGCTTCGGAAGTATTAGACTTGACCGGATAGTCGTCGGGATTCGTGGAAGCGTTTTCGCCAAGGATAGTGCTGATTTCGCCATTGGTAGCGCCAGTTAAGGTGTAACTTTTAAGGGTTACTTCTGCTTCGAGAGACTGAGCAGAAGTAGCCGGGGCTATTAAAGCTACGAAGGAGAAAGATAAGGTCAAAATTGAGATAATGAAGAATGGTTGAAGTTTGCGGAGTTTGAGAAGAATGTGGGGAGTTTGGATTTTTGGCTTTCTCGAGAAGCCAGATACTATGGTGTTTAGTAGACTTTTATACCCCCCCCCATGGAGATTAATGCGGTGCGAAATAGAGAGAACATGGCGTGGAGACTCCTTTGTTTTTATTGTTTATTTTGACCTTGTTATTGTTTTAGAGTAGCAGAGTTCTTTGATTACGTCAATGCTTGATAATTTGTTAGATTATTTTATTATAATGGTTTTGCTTGACATTTTTGGGGTTTTGTGATACAATAGAAGGATGTAGCGCCTCGAGGGAGCGAGAGGCGTGGGGTTTTGGTGGTTTTCGGAGGCAAAGTTTAGCGACGGCGTTTGATGAGTTTATAGCCGAGAATGATACAGGGAGAAGAGAACAGAGCGGTAAAGATGGGGCCGAAAGGTGAGGCGGCGATGGTTTTGGGATTATCGACGGTAGCTTCTGGGTTTTGCTGAGCAGGTGCGGGGTTTTGAGTTTCCGGAGAGTCGGTCGAGCTAGAGCTTGAGGTCAAGTCTTGGTCGGCGGGATCAGCAGGAGTATTAGGGTCGGCGTCGTCAGGATTAGTAATTTCGCCTGGATTGACTGGATTATTGGGATTAGTTGTGTCGTCGACGGGAGCGACATCTGGGAGCGAAAGTACTGGCCATGATTTGGTTTGATTTTCGTCGATATTTTCCCACGAATCGTTGATGACCGCCTCTGATTGATCTTGGTTGGTTAGCTGAAGGTATAGGCTGATCTGGTCATTATCGAAACTGGCTCGGGGGACTGACAACTCTGTAATGACAACACCATCACTGTTCTGGTTAATGGATTTTGTGAGCGACAAGGTATTGCTCGTGATAGAATTTTTAGTCGATGTGATCGTATGGGTCTTATTGGCATCTTGTAGTTCAATGCGAACCTGATCGCCGTTTGTAAAATCTTGGTCGTAGTGCTCGATGAGAAAATAAACTTTTTCGTGATCGACGCAAGTTTTTAGATGGGCCTGAGCCTGGCTTTTTGAGCCCACAAATAAGGATTGTTGGACGTTTGACCAGTCGGATGGGGAGCCGTCTACTACGGGAGCGCAAACGTCGACAGTGTATGAATGGTTGAGGTGGACTTTACGATAATTGATGGAGCGAGGGGAGCTGGAATTAGTGCTAGAACTGGAATCGGGATAGACCGCAAGGAGATCGTCGGCGTCATCTAGCTCGATAGAACCCCACGAGCCACCTTCTAGGACGAGCTGGTGGCTTGACTGAGGGTCGCCAATAATGCCGGCATAGAACTTTCCTTGCGTATTATAGCTAACGACGACTTCGCCTGATGGAAATTGCTGAACGTAAGGCGCGGCACCTGGAGCGGAAAACTGACTGAAAGCTTGGGAGTCGCCGGAGTAATTGGCGCGATTGCGAGGATCGTTTATTGCAGGATTTTCGCGTAAGCTATTTTCGCGCAAATCGGCAAGACTAATCCCAGAAGCGTTCTTGAAATCATAATTTTGACTATAAGTCGAGGTCGAGATACTATAGCCGCTCGGAAGCTGATAATTATCAGTCAGAGACCACATTTCGAAAGCATAGAGAATGCGGCCGTCGATAAGCTTGGTTGCAACTGGCATCTGGGCAGTATAATAATTGACGTCTGAATTGGCAGTTTCGCTAAAAAGCGTACCGGTATAATGGTAGGCTAAAGCGGAGCCCTGAGTCCAAGTTTTGCCGTTGTCGCTCGAGACGATAACGCCAACAGCGCCAGTGTTGTGTTTTACTAACTCATTGCCGTTCGCGTCCTTGACGCTAGCGCGATTATTGTTAATACCATTAGAAAACGCCATGACGATTTCGTCGCCATTTAAGATAGCGTGAGGCTCCCAAGGAGTAGTATTGTCGTGATAGATAGTTTGACCAATATCGAAACTGTGGCCTGTGGGGGTGCCATCAGGATTGATTGAAGGTATTATTTCCCCGCTGTCAAAAATTAGTTTTCCGGTTGATTCGTTGAGCCGAGCGCGTTTCGCAACGAGGCCATTTAGTTCGACGTGTGTACTTAAATGATGGAATGAACGATAAGCTGCATATACAAGCAGCGAGCCATCTTTCAAAGGAAGAGCGTCGCAGTTTTGGAAGACGCGAAAATCACGGCCAACGGCATTTTCTTGTACAAGGCTTGGCGCATGGTAGGCAAAGGATTCCCAAATAATTTCTGGGGTTGTCCAGGTTTTTAGATCCTTACTGGTAGAGTATTGAATCACAGTACCGTTTGAGTTTGGGTAAATACCGGTCACGCTAGGTGATGATGGATAGTTCCCGGCGTGCCAAAATAAAATATAGGTATCGCCTAGTTTTTTTAGGCGAGGATATTGTTTGATCAGGCGTTCATTTTCGGGGGTATTATCGTATAGAGACGAGAACGGGAGATGCCCTAAAGAGCGAAAATCTGGCTCTAGATTGGCGTTAGTTGCAACCGTCGCCTTGGCTGAGGAGTCAAAATTTGAAGCAAACAAAAAACCAAGACTGCCGATAAATACAAAGACTAGAACCGCAAATATGGTTTTTGGGATTTTAGACTGGAGGGGCGTTCTTTTAGCAGACTTCCTCTTTAAAAAATCGAATTCGCCATGCAAGCATCGCATCGTTCTGTCCTTTTTTGATTCTTTGATGTTTATTTTGACCTTGTTATTGTTTTAGAGTAGCAGATTTTGAGGATTTCGTCAATGCTTATTTTTAGCAAATACTTTACTGGAAACATAGATTGCGCATAGAGTAAATGCGCCGAACGCAGCAAGCAAGATGAGCGGTTTTTGATCTAAGGATACGCCAGTTATAACGGTCTCACCTTTATTGTTTATATATGTAACGCTTTGGTCTTCTTCTAATGGCTGTTTGGTGATAGTATTTCCCGTCGTAGTATCCCTAATAACACCGCCAGCCGTCTTGGCGATCTGATAACTCTCAGTGTATTCGGTGTCCGTTTCTACGATTGTGTATTTATAACCTCTGACGATATTTTTTATAGTCGCCGCTTCGTTGTGTTTGAGCTTGATAGTTGAGCCGTTATCGATTTCGGAAGACGAGCCATTTTTTTCTACGGTAAGCTTTCCTTCTAAAGGAGTATCATCGTCGTAAACAGTAATGCGATATTCAAATTCCCTATTAACGTCTGCCAAGCTACCGGTCACTTTCTTTTTGATAGTTAAATTATGTTTTATTTTTTCGTTTTGAATGTTTAAGGCGACTTCTTTTGTGGTGTTATTTCTCGCAATCACTACGGTTTTGTCCTCTATCGATTGGTAATTTGCGGGAACTGCTTCGTGGAGAATATAGCTTCCTGCGGGAAGGTGCTCAAATTTAGCTTGCCCTAAGGTATCGGTATTTTTAGTGACATTAAGCTCTTCGCCTAAATCGGAAGTTCCAGACAAAGTAAAGCTTACTCCAGACATCGCCTCACTGGTGTCTTTGTCCGTTTTATTAATCGTTAAATCACCGTACGCTTTTGTGTTTGTTCTGGCCTCTTCTATGATGGGCATATAGTCGACTGATATAGAGTGGTTTTTGTGGACATCGTCAAAGACTACTCTGACCTTCTTAGGATTAACGCTGTCTTTGGTAAAGGTATATGTCTTGCCGCCAAAGACATAAGTAGCTACGCCGTCGCTAAACGATAGATTTTTAAACATTACGGTAATTCCATCAATTGTGATTTTTTCGATCTCCCAACCGTCGTCCGGTACCATAGCTAAGGTGTTTGAGTCGCCTATACCCATAGACACATCGCGCCGAATTGGGCTCATTGAGCAATTGTCGAGATAATCATAGGCTTCGATATATAAATCGCCGCCAGTACCATGCGCCTGTTGAAGCCGAACGTAAACCGACGAATCGAACAAAGTTGTGCCGACGTTTCTAAGGTCATTTACCGTTGAACTACCAGTCCACCTTAGCGTAGAGCCTTTGGAGTCTAGAAGAACGGCAAACCCAGTATCAAACGTACCGTTGTCAGCTCTTTTGGTGGTATATCTTTTTCCGCTTCGAGCAGCATAAGCGGTAGCATCTTGAATGGTTGAAAAACCGTTTGAGTTGTTATTGGTTCCACCTATTTTTTTGCCAGCTTCGTCTCTCGTGCTGTGGTATGTAAAAGCGCTAAAGCGTATGCCGTCAGCATTTGATCCGTTAAACCTTCTCTCTGCATCGATCGCCATATCGCGCCCAAATACATAACCCTCGTAAATACTGCCAGTCATGCTTGCGTGGTCATACTTTGGAATTACGGCGAAACTTTTAGAACCAGATACAATCTCCATGCCCTCTGCATATTCGATGCCACCAGATCTCCTTCCCCAAACATTTTCGGCGCTTGCCAAATCTAAATCTTTAGCGGAATACGAGATAATACCATCGACGGGATTATTGTTTTTATCTACCACCTGGATAGTAAATGTCTTAGAATTTCCTATGGCGTTGCGCATCTTGAACGTACCGTTCGCGGAATCAGTGTTTTTGTTGCTAGCGCTTGGGCTAAAAACGTACTGAGGCCATCTCATGGTTTCTCTACCGCCATTGTTAAACTCTATCTGAATGCTGCTGTTGAGGCTATTCGCATTTTCTTGGACGACATAGGGGACATTTTCGAGTTTATCAGTCGCCGATTCCATGGTCATTTCGTTAACCGTAAACACTACATCTCCGATTGACCCATCCGGCAATACGGCAGCATCATAATAAACAATCTGATAAATATATCCGTCTACGTCGTTGGTGATAACATTTTGTCCAGCATGTTCGCCAGTCTTATAATATGAGACTTTGGTGTTTCCATATTCTACTACGCTATCGTCGTTGTGCTCGGCGTCCGTAGTCGCGGTATCACCGTTGTTGATTAGCGCCGCATAGCCCTCGTCTGTTAACTGGCCAAATTCAGGAGTACCATATGCTCCTGGAGCGCCCACGCCTTTTATGTACGATTTTAATGACCCTAAATACGCAATCATACCATTATCGTCTGCGCGGCCCGTATATATATCGTCAGAAATCTTAGCTCCATCGACCCCGATTTCGCTATCGCCTTTTTTAACTAAATGGAAGGGGCTATTTTCTGGAAAAATGAGCGAGGCATTATTGAATTTGATTTTATTGCTGTTAATAAATACGTTTCCATACGGAAGAATTTTGGCAAAATCGTTAGGGTCAGAATCTAGATCTGTATGCGGTGGGCTGTTTTCTTGGATGGACGATTTTGCGTTCCCTCCAATATATAAGCCGCCATCAAGCTTTTTCTCATAATAGCTCTTGATAGTAGAATATGTCCCACTGTCGCTATCGTAATCATAGTATACATAATTTTCGTTGTTGTTATAGACTGCGCAAGCATCTTGGTTAGTTACGGTAGAGGAGCCCTCGTCTAGCGAAGAGCCGGTTGCATTAAAATTGACATCGTAGACCACGTCATCGAGTTCGTACCCAGACGGAGCTTCAATTTCTTGGTAATGATAGGCGCCAAGAGGTAAATCTTTAATCGTGTACTCACCGTTACCGTCAGTAGTAAACTCTGACTCTACCGACTGTCCGTCTAGCGTTTCTCCCCAGAAACGATATTTGGCGTTAGGGAGGAGAGTGTTATCGGTCGCGTCGCGTTTAGTTAATTTTAAGCTTCCTTTGGCCAAGTTATCTTCCATAACAACGGCATCAAATGTTTCGCTTTGCTCTGTGTAGTTTTGTTTTGCTTCTTCACCGAGCGTCTCGTATGCTTTTTTGCTAATGACATCTCCTGTCTCGTTGTGCTTATAGGTTGTGCGCGTTATGGTTTGGCCGCCCGACGTTATCTCGCCGTTGGACACCGTAAAGCTAACAGGGTTGGCCAATTTATATCCTGTCGGAGCAATCTTTTCGGCAAATTGGTATGTACCATTTTCTAGGAATAATTCGTAATACCCATCCACCGAACGAAATGACGCTACCGGCATTCCGCCTTGATTGATAATCATCCATGCATCTTCCAAGAAGTCTCCAGACTCTTTATCTACTTTGGCGAATTTGTATCTTGGCTTTATTTTATTTTTCATAATTACGGTCTTGTCGTCAACCTCTCCTTCGCCAATATATAATTTGCCATCACGCACAGAAAACTCTATGTCCTGCGCACCGCGATAACCGTTTGGTGCAGAAATCTCGTGAAGCGTATAGGTACCGTCGGAAAGAGGCAGTACGTGTCCGCTACCATCCGTTTTCCATTGCGATTCTAATGAATTCCCTTCTAGCACCCTCATCACAGCATTAGACAGCGGCTCGCCATTTTCGTCGGTTAATTTGATAGTAATATCTACGGGATCTTGCGCGTTGACAAAGACGTGGGTTTTATCGGCGCTAAGCGTTCCGCTAGCCACAGATAATCCTTTATCGCCATCGATACTATAAACATGCCACCCTGATGATTGAACCTCCTTAATCTCATATTCAAAGCCACTTGGGATATCGATTGTTTGATGGTTTTCCGAATTAGACTCTAGTGTAAACGTATATTCATTGTTGCCGCTAGGCGTTAAACCTTGGCGAGATAGGTCGACATAAGTCGTTGTTTCTGCTTGTGTTTTCCAGGCTTTTACTTTAAAAGTAAAATCTTGATCATGAAAGCCGCCCTTAGTCTTTTTTTCTACGGTTATTTTTTTACCAACATATTCGTTAGTGAAAGTCTTGGGGATGTTAGCCTGAACCGATTCGACTCGTAAACCGTTCAGCTCTATATCGCCAGCCCCGCTTAATCCCACCTGATAAGAAGAATTAGTTTCCGTTCCATTAAAAGTATAAGTATAACTATAAGGCACCCATCCGTCAGATTTATTTATAGTAATTGTTTTTGAAAAGATAGCCTTGCTCTGGCCGCTATCCCAAATTCTGATAAGGGCTTTTGCGGAATTATACGTCGAATCGACTGGGATTCTGACGTAGCCACTCAACATATATTCATTGCCATTTTTGTATGGTAGCTGGTTTTGCCCCCAATCTTTATTTCCGGTTGTATTGTTTAAGACTCTAAATACCGTTTCTTCATCAGTCGGCGTATCATTTAAAGAAACGATGCTTCCCGTACCATTTCCGCCAGACCTAAGCGACCATCCACCAATAGGCCAAGTGTATCCGCCTAGGTGGTCGGCGTTTGGATTATTTGTATTCTTTAGAATGTTTTCGGTTGCGACAATGTTACCGTTGGCATCTCTGCTTACTTTGACGCTTATGTCGTAGCTATTAGGTGTGGCCCGGTATAACGGGTTGTCGTCTTCGGTTATCTTATAATAGTATATCTTTCCGACATCGGCATTTTTAAAAACAATCTTGTCGAAAGGAATGTTTTCGCCAATATTGCTCGTAGTGGTATTGGCCGGCAGGGGCCCGCCATTTGTACTACTAATGGTAAAATCGAACATGCCGTCTTCTAGGGTCTGACCGGTTAAGGCCTTGTTTAATGTTGGAGCCCACTCGACAGAAGTAGTACTAGCTCTAGCTTCAGAAGCGCCAAAAATGAAGCTGTTACACAACGCCAACAGCATGATAGCCAGACAGGCAAACCATGCTTTTTTATTCGCCATATACAACTACCTCCTATTCCCTATGGTACTCTAAAAGTAACCATATCCTTTTAGATATTTTAGCACAGCAAGCGAATAGCACGCAAGTTGAAGTTGCGAAGAACGGGCATATGAGCAGCTATGCGCATACTCTGGGCGCAAGAATTTTGCATTTTTTGAAGTTTTGCGGTATATTAGGTTATGATTGGGTCCGTAGCTCAGCTGGTTAGAGCACCTGCCTTTTAAGCAGGGTGTCGTGAGTTCAAGCCTCACCGGACTCACCAAGATTTAGTTATTAATACCGAAACAATCCCGCGCAATCGTGCGGGATTGTTTTTTGTTCTTTTACGACTAAGCTGTTTAACGTTTGCGTTTTTCGCTGCGATGATTAAGAATGGCGAGATTTACAAATGCGAATACGCTGATAGGAGATAGGATAACGATAGTTGAAAATGGTGAAAAATCTAAAGCTTTGGCGCCTTGAATTGAGGTATTGCGCGACACAGACAGCGCGTCGGCGTCCTGATGCTGTTTTGCAAAAAAGTCATAAAGTATACCGCTGGCAATCACCGAGGCTGCAAAGAATAGAAATAAGACGAGTGTTTTTTTACGCTTCATAAGTTTGACTCCTTTTGTGTTTGTTTTGATCGCAGTTCTTGGGTTAGTTTTAGGTTACCAGACTATCGCTATTCCGTCAACGCTTTTAGCGTCGAATCTTGGACCGGCAAAAGACTAGTCGCTCGTGTCGACGTCTAGGGTAATGTTGACGGTGTATTTGCTGAAATGCCGTTGGACTGCATGGCAAATATCACGATAGATTGCGTCGCGGTTTTTGGCGCGAAAGTCGATAATAATATCAAAACTAAGCGTCTTGCGGCGCTCGTCTATGTAAAATCCGTGCATTTGCAAAACTTCGGGGTGCGAAAAGACGATTTGCTCGACGGTAGCTTTTGCCTTGGCGACACGCTGGTTGTTTGGATCGACCGAGTAGACACCGATTGTATGAAGCATGACGCCAAATTTGTCAGCGATGTTGCGGGTGATATTGCGCGATGTGTGGTCAATTTCTGCTGCCGTCATCGTGTCTGGTACTTCAATGTGAATCGAGCCGAGATATTTGTCTGGACCGTAGTCATTAAGCATTAAGTCAAAAGCGCCATGAACCTGTTTTTCTTTCAGTACCTCTCGTTTGATTGCGAGTGCTAATGAGCCATCGACTCTAGCGCCGAGGACTTTGGTGATAGATTCCCTGATTAAATCCAGACCGGTTTTGATAATAAGGATTGAGATTAGGATGCCGACGTAGGCTGCGAGGTTGACGTGAAACAGTAAATAAATAATAGTCGACGCGAGCACGGAGCTGGAAATGATTGCGTCATTGAGCGCATCGGCGCCACTGGCAATTAGAGAATCCGATTTGACGCGTTGGCCAGTTTTTTTGACATATAGTCCGAGAGTAAGTTTTACGATAATGCCGACTGTTAAGATAATAAGCGTAGTCGCATTATAATTTACTGCGTCTAGTGAAAAAATCTTTTTTATTGATTCAATTAAGGTAGTTACTCCAGCGTATAGCACAATTGTCGAAACCGCTAAAGCTGTTACGTACTCGATTCGCCCGTAGCCAAAAGGGTGTTTGCGATCTGGGGCTTTGCTGGCCAATTTTGCGCCAACAATCGTAATAATACCAGACAGAGCGTCGCTAAGATTATTGATAGCGTCAGATACGATTGCGATCGAATGAGCAAGGACGCCAACGGTAATTTTAAACCCAACTAAGACTATGTTAGTGACGATACTAATGAGGCTTGCCTTGACGACAATCGTTTCACGAGAAGTAGCCATAGCGTCATTATACACTGGTTGACTATGCTAAAATAGCAATATGAAAAAAGTTCTATTCCCTGAAGCAAACAACGATTATATTCGGGCTGCCGCAAAACAGCTAGAAGATGCGGTAGTCTGCGCACCGATTCTTGAAGCGCAATCGTTAAAGGATGCGTGCTTTGCTCTCAAAAACAATCGCGCGGATGCGTTGGTGGCAGGAGTGGATTTTTCTTCGCGAGAGGTGATTTTGGCGTGTCGTGATGATCTTGGTTTGGCAAAAGAAGCGTATCGCGATGGAGAAGAGAAGCCTCTTTTTTCAAGTTTATTTGTGTGCGACTTTGCGTCTGGCTCAGCAGAGAAAAATCGTTATATTCTTGCCGACGGGGCCACTTGCAAAAATCCTACTGCGGCGCAGCTCGCACATATCGTTCAGCTAGTTCATGCGGCATCACTAAAACTACTCGACGATAAGCCGCGCATCGCGATTCTTTCGTTTTCGACCTTCGGTTCAGGCGGACGCGATCCGTCGATTGACAAAACAAAGGAGGCATTAGCGATTCTCCGTACAGAGTCTCCCGAAATAATCGTTGATGGCGAAATGCAGCTTGACGCCGCCGTAAATCCGCGCATAGCTGCGAAAAAAGGCCCAGATTCGCCAGTTGCTGGACGCGCTAATGTCCTGATTACGCCAGATTTGAATTCTGGAAATATTCTTTATAAGTCATTTGAGCAGTTCGCAGGTGCACGGGTTGCTGGTCCGATTTTGCTTGGCTTTGCGCAACCGGTGTCCGACTTATCGCGTGGATCGACGGTAGAAGATATTGTCTTTACGACTGAATGTCTTTTGCGTCTTGCGAAGAACTAAGTGCTTTGGCGATGTGAATCTGGTATTTTTTTGCGGTGCCGTGCTTGTCGGGATGGTAAAACTCGCCAATCTGCTCGCCGCCCAAGGCCTCGATTGTCTTCCAAGATGCGATATTGCTTTTCATAACATCTAAAACGACTTTTTTGAAGCCAAATTCCTGACATTTTTGTAAGCCTAGGTATAAATTGATTTTGTTGTAGCCTTTTCCGCGCTCGGTCGGTCGAATACTGTATGATATGTTGCCGCCATATTTTTTGAGACGCTCGTTTAAATTTAGGCGAATATTGATCGCGCCAATAAGTCTATCATCGCTTTTTCTAACTAAGAAAAACGTTTCTGCGGTAATATCTTCTGTGTCGTTCTGGCGCTTCTTATCGATACGTTGCTCCAGCCAAGCTTCGTAATCGCCATCAAATTCGTCGAGGCCCGCAAAGCCAATACTGGGCGACTCATACTCGCGAAATTCCTCAATCATCGCTAAGGCTTCAGGCTTCCTTTTTAGGCTAGGCGTTTCTAAATAGAATTGCTCGTGTGCGAGATTGTGCGATATTGCCTTTTGGTGCGCCTCTAGCTCGTCAATACGCCCGCGCATATCGCGCAATGTATTCATATAGTACAGAAAGGCATCGAACGGCGAATCGTAGGGAGAGAAATAAGCGTGTACGTCACCATCACTAAAGTATTTCGTGCACATATAGTAAGGGTGATCACTGGTTTGCAGGCGACGCCAATCTTCGGTGAGGCGGGGATTGTTAAGTTTTAGGACTGATTCTTTTAGGTCATAAATGCCCTTGAGTGCTTCGTGTTGCATCGAGTTGCCGAGCCAAGCCGTCAAGTCGCGTTCGGTGTCTGCCCATGTAACTGTCCACGGCATAGAAATTTCCGCCTTTGGTTCAGCGCTATCGCAAGCTTCCGAAACAGTTAGGAAATTGTTGTCACTATCTCGATCCCAACGATAGACGAGGTGCTCAAAAAACTCAAAAATACCCGTATCTTCCCAGATATTTTCACCAAAGGTCTCGAAGTCCATAAACAAATTGATCAGCGGCCCGCGCAAAGTTGCGGTTTCGAGCCATTGAATGTACTTATCTACCGTGAGCGGCCATTCTTTCCAGTTGCGATCCGAAAAACGGAAAGCAATATCATCCGAAAGGCGGTAATTTTTGAGTAAAAGCTTAATATTTTTACAGCCTTCCGGTCGATAGACGAAGTTTGGACTGCGCCACTCTAAAACCTTGTCCCAGCCTTCTGCAAGAATGCCCTTCATGCCAAAATCATCAGCCCACCTCGCTAATTCATTGTTGTAAGACAACTCAGTATTGCGCAAAACGCGCGTTTCGACACCAAACAAATCGCGAATTTTGGCTTGGTGCTGGCGAATCTGCGCCTCGAACTCGGCGCGATCATAAAAGAAAGCCAAAGAATGATAGTAAGTCTCGGCGATAATTTCAACACGTCCGCTCGCAGTAAGGCGCTTGAGGGTTTCAATAATATCTGGCCCCCATGCCTCAGCTTGCTCAAGAAAAGTTCCGGTAATGGAAAGCGAGAATTTAAAACCTTCGTAAAGTTGGATGCACTTCTCTAATCGAGCCAACATCGGCCGATAAGACTTCTCGGCGACTTTCTTAAAAATGCGCTCGTTGTTGGTGCCGGCATGCCAATCTTTGTCGTTCCAATAATCGTGGTCGTGTCCGACTTCAAAAATATTATAGTGTTTGACGCGATAAGGCTGATGCATGTGCATATAGAGAACAATAGAACGCATCAGAAACGATTCCTTTTGTGACGTCTAACTTCGTCGTAAATTTGAATACACTTGCGCGCGACATCATCCCACGAGATACGTGTGTACTCGCGGCGAATACCATCGCGCAAAGTATAGCCAAGCGCAGGACTCTCGGCGATATTGACTAAAGCGCTAGCTAGCTTGTCTTCGTCCCAAAAATCGTATTTCACGATAGAATGCAAGATCTCGCCAACGCCAGACTGTTTAGTAATAACGAGAGCATTGCCGTGATGAGCCGCTTCGAGAGCAGTAAGACCAAAGGGTTCCGAGACCGACGACATGACGAAGATATCGGAGATACTATAAATATCGCGTAGCTGTTTGCCGCGTATAAAACCAGTGAAAATTACATTTTGGGAGATGCCGAGCTCGGCGGACATTTTAACTAACTGTTCACGTTGTTCGCCGTCACCCGCAAACATAAAGATCATCTTTGGGTGAATCATGATAGCGCGAGCGGCGGCACGCATAAGGTGGTAAAGGCCCTTTTGTAGCGTAAAGCGCCCGACGGTTGAGACGATCGTGTAGCCTTGCTTTTTGAGGTTTTCGAGATATTGGTAACTCGAACCGTCATAGCGATAGTCGACCTCGTCGTCTGGCATCTCGAAAGCATTATGTGCGACATCGATTTTGTCGGCTGGTAACTTGTAGCGCTCAATGAGAATATTTTTCGTAGCTTGACTCACGGCGATAATCTTATCCGCCCAAACTAGACCTTCGTATTCGATCTGGTGAATCAGAGGATTGCCGCCATTTGCGCCGCCGCGATCGAACTCGGTCGCATGAACATGGGCGATGAGCGGAATACCGTAAAGCTTTTTGGCGAGAATACCGGCTTCGTAAGTAAGCCAATCGTGCGCATGGATAACGTCCGGCTTGTAATCCATCAGATATTGTTTGACGAACTGACAATAATCCCTCTGGAGATCGCGAATCGAATAAAGGCGATCCTCGCGGGCGACCCTGAAGCGCTTCTCTTCTAGGCCTTTATTGTCGTAAGCCGATCCTCCGTAACGAAACAGCGGATCGATACGCGTTGCGGACAAGACGCGCATATAGTCGAAATGATGCTCAGCTTCGTAAGGTACCACGAAATCGATATCCGCACCCAATTTCGCTAAAGACTTTGACAAATTGAGACAAGCGACACCAAGCCCACCACTATTGTGGGGCGGTAATTCCCATCCTAGCATCAAAATCTTCATCTACACCAAGTATAGCACTTTACAAGATAAACGCAAGCGTCATCATCGATAAGGCCATCTGGGCCGTTAAAACCGCATTTTACCTCTGTAATGCGCGATAGTTTTCCACATTTGTGTTGTAAAAAATACAGAATCGTTTTGCGAGCAAGGTCGTATGTTGTAAAAAATAATAATACAGATATAGAAGTAATCGGCGTAGCGCCGGAAGCGTGCTGTTTGCATTTTTGATAAAGCTTTGCTATAATAGATGTAACTTATTCAATTACTTGTTACGCAACTAAACAAACTCTACGCTGTAGATTCAGGTTTTTTACGTCAAAAGTGTGGGAATTTGTAATGTAACTTGAATATTTTATTTTAAAAAAGGAAGGATATATGGATAAACAATCTGAAGCGAACCGTCGCGCAAAGCTACTAAAAATGCGCGCAGACCGTTTGCCCGACATCAAGAAACAGTTTGAAGAAAACCAAAAACGCAACTTTAACTCTAACTTTGCGCCTGGCGGAAAAGATGCCGCGACGCCTACCAGAGACGCTGCGCGCGGACGCAACGCTATAAAGACGCCTCATAGCCGCACGCGTAGCCAAAAAAATACAAAAAGCTCGACGGATAGCAAAAAAGACATAAAGTTGATGGTGTCAACGCGAAAAGGAGAAATGGTCCACCATCAGAGGATGTTGAGCCAAGACGTCAATGCGCAAGCAACGCAACATATTATTGGCATGCCGGTCAATAAGTCTCGCTATAATGGAAATAACGGAAACCAGTTGACGATGAGTCAGGTGCGCGCAGCTCGACCGCACAAGGATGCCGTACGAATTATCCCGATTGGTGGCCTGGGTGAATTCGGCATCGGCAAGAACATGACTGCAATCGAATATCAGGGGGAGATTATCTTAGTAGATATGGGTACATTGTTTGCGGACTCGGATTACCCTGGAGTCAATTACATGATTCCCGACTCGAAGTGGCTGACCGATAACCGCGAAAAGGTAAAGGCGATTCTCTTTACGCACGCCCACCTCGACCATATCGGGGCGTGTCGACATCTACTGCCCTTTTTTGGTAATCTAGTGCCAATTTATGCAACAGAATTTACATTAGGCATGATCAAAAAACAGATGTCTGAGCTTTCTGATGTGCCAGATCTCAATTACCATGCTGTCGACCCGTTAAAACACGAGCAGATAAAGGTGTCGGATCATCTCTCTGTAGAGTTTGTCCATATGCTACATTCGATTCCGGGCAATACGTCAATCGTAGTACGTACACCAAACGGCACAGTTCTCCTATCTGGAGACTGGCGCTTTGAGGAAAACCCAATGGACACACCCGCTGATTACGCGCGCCTACGGGAGATTGCCGACTCAGAGGGCTTTGCGCTCATCTTAAACGAATCGACAAATATCGACGTTCCGGGGACACATCCGCACAGCGAGTACGATGTTGGCGACAATATTGGTCGCGTGATGGACAACTATGCGACAGGGCGAATTATCGTTTCGTGTTTCTCGTCTCAAGTAAAACGTATCGAATTAATACTAAACGAAGCAGCAAAGCGTGGTCGCAAAGTTGCGTTTGCGGGCTTCTCGATGATTAATAACGTCGAGGTAGCACTACGCGCAAAAACTATTAAAATTCCTAAAGATACAATCTTTAAAATGGAAGATATCGTGAAGCTGCCAGATGAAAAAATTACAATCGTTTGTACTGGCTCGCAAGGAGAGATGAACGCAGTGCTATCTCGCATGGTGACTGGAGCGCATCGTTTTATTAAGATTAAGGCAAGCGATACGATTATCTTCAGCTCGAGTCCAATACCTGGAAACGAACCGCGCGTGATGAATACGGTAGACGGATTGTTGCGCGAGGGAGCACAGGTTATCCAGCACAATAAGACACATCTCACCAATATTGGCCCATTACATCTCTCTGGACACGCATACTACGAAGACCATGTGAAGTTTGTCACCGATCTACATCCAAAAAACTATATGCCTTATCACGGCGAGTTTTACATGCTCGAACATAATGCGGAGATGGCAGAAAACGTAGTCGGTATCCCACGCGATCATATTATTGTGGCGGACGACGGCGATATCGTGGAGCTAATGCCAGACCAAACAATTCACAAGAATGGACGCATCCACGTCGGGAACAAGCTATATGACGACGCCGATCAACAAGTCAATGAGGCTGTCGTTAAAGACCGCATCCACATTTCGCGCGAGGGGATTTTTGTCGTCGTTCTAACGATTAGTAAAAAAACCGGTTGCCTCGTAAAAACCCCAGACATCATTTCACGCGCTTTTATCTATCTCGACAACTCGGAGGAATTGATAGGCAAAATCCGTCACTATCTTCGTGCAAAAACGAGCCGCAGTAATACTGGGCCAGTCGATGTGAAGAAGCTCAAAGATGAGTTAAAGGAAGACGTGACGCATCTCTTGTTTGACGTAACTGGACATACGCCGATTGTTATTCCCGTTATTAATAAAGTTTAATTGCGTGTGCTTTTAATTGCGCGACTTGCGTGTGCTTAGCAAAGTGCTATAATAAGCATAAGCTAAAAGGGAGAAATCATGTCAAAAACTGACGATTCGGCATCAAAAACAGCTGCCGACAAAGCAAAGCAAAGCACCGTACGCAGCTCCGCGCATCGCACCACGAGCACAGACGATAGTCAGCCAGAGCACTGCTCAGGATGCAATTGTCACAATCGCGAAAAGAGTGCGCCCTACTATCACTGTGGTGGCAACGTTGTGGTAGTTTGTATCTTTACTGCTATGCTGACGGCTATCTTAGTAGTTTTGATTTTCGCATTCTGTCTTTCGACGTTTGCAAAATCATACTCTGCCAATCATGCACCAATAAACAACTATCAAAGTGGGCGCTATGAAGATGCGGTCGCACGAGAAACTGGCGCTGATTCTGGCGACGAAGTCGATCTCGGCAATGTTGCTGGTCGAAAGATCAATCTTGATGCGGTCGCGATGCTTGATTACCTCTCGCGTGATGAAAGCGCATTTATTATGCTATCAACGAAAGATTGCGCCGAATGTAACGCGCTTTCGGAAAATGTCGAGAAGCTTCTTATCTCCCACCCTACCGCTACTGTTTACGAGACTATTGTCGACAACCATACTTCGCTGACTGACGACGAGTCTAGGGTCGTCGAGGCTCTCTCTACCGATGATCGCTACCCGGCGTTTCTTTACCTCAAAGATGGCTGCGTCTATGATCGCCTCGACAATCTTAATGACGAGGACGCCCTGAAAACTTTCATCGAAAAATACAGCCAGTCCTAAATTCTTAACGTAGACCGCCCAGACAAAGCGCCCTTTGCGAGAAAACGTCTAGTAGAGGTCAATATCTGCTAGAATAGCACTATGGATCAACTAATCTTCGTAGATAAGCCTGCTGGTATGTCTAGCTTCGGTGCGGTTGCTCGCGTTCGGCGCATTTTATCCGAAAAGGCCGGCAAAAAGGTCAAAGTCGGCCATACCGGCACGCTTGACCCCTTTGCGACTGGTCTCCTTATCCTTCTTGCTGGTAAGGCGACGAAGCGTGCTCCCGAATTTCTAAAACTCGACAAAGTCTACGAGGCCACAATCTATCTCGGTAAGAGCTCTACTACTGGCGACCCTGAAGGCGAAATTACTTCAACCGCCCCCAACGCCGAGGCCGGTAGCGATTCTGCTTTAGTCTCAAATATCTCAAAGCAGCATATTCTCGACACGCTCCAATCTTTTACTGGCAAAATCACTCAAACTCCCCCCATTTTTTCCGCTATCAAAATTAACGGCGAGCGCGCCTATCGCCTTGCCAGAAAAGGCGAGAAAGTCGCAATACCTACTCGTGAGGTTGAAGTTTACTCGATTGAACTTCTTGACTTTTCTCTGCCGTTAATCAAAATCCGTACCCATGTCGGCTCTGGTACTTATATTCGTTCTCTCGCTGTTGATATCGGAAAAGCCCTCGGCTGCGGAGCTTATCTGACCGCGCTCCGTCGTACCAAAATTGCTGATTACGACCTCGCCGACCTCCCCCTCTTTCCGCTCCCCGAATAATCTATAAGCCAACCAAAACTCTGCGTCTTCAGAGTCTGAAGGCGCTACATACTTCTATTATAGCACAAAATCTAAAAAATATCAAGCATTGACGGTATCCTCAAAAACTGCTTAAATAAAATTACAATAGGTCAAAATAAAAAATACAAAAATACAAGGAAACATCTATGCTTTTTCGAGGTGCCCCTAAAAAGGCGAAACTTACGAAACTACGTTTATCTATCCTAATTTTCGCCTTCGCTGTTATCGGCATCGCAATAACCAGTGTCGCGCTTGAGTCGAAGGCTCGCCTCTCTGCCTTTGCTGACACCTATCAAACTATTGCTGCGCCTAGCGTTAACAATGGCGCATCCTTTGACAACTATACATTGACTCCCGACAACTCGAGTATTGCCGACCCCACAATCCTAAAAGACGGTAATTCGTATTACATCGCAAAGACTACGAGCTGGCGCGGCGTGTATATTCATAAATCTGACGATTTTAAAGACTGGAAAACTGGCTTTTATGGACTCTCCTGTAATGCTAATTTCACCGGTAGCGGCGACGATACGCGCATTACGCAATTTTCCTGTCCTGGTCACGATTTTACTAGCGAGCTGTCTAGTGGCCAGACGGGGGTTGGCTTCTGGGCGCCAGAGATTTACAAGCACAATAATAAATTCTATCTTTTAGTGACTTATATGCCGACGTTCGGCAATGCTCCTCGCGACCGCTATGCTCAACTGTATCTTGCCGAAGCTGATACACTTTCTGCTGGTAGTTTTACGAACTTTCGACATATCGATGTGGCTGCTCAGCACGTTATCGATGGTAATCTGTTCTTTGATGATGATGGACGCATCTATCTCTATTTCAAAGACGAAAGCGAAGCTAATAATTGGACAATTAAAGTCGTCGAACTCGATGCGAACTTCAACCGCAAGACCGCTCCAAAAATCGTCTTAAATAGCAAGGAGCTCGGTTGGGAAAGTAGCTTCAATGAGGGGAGTTGGATGATGAAAAAGAATGGCACTTACTATCTAATGTATTCGGCGAATTATTATAAATGTACTGACTACGAAATCGGTTACGCGACTGCGACCTCGCCAACCGCACTCTTTGAAAAACAAAACACTGCGTTCCCGCTCCTAAGCGGTTATGATGCGAATCTTAAATGTGCTCGCAATAACGGCGAGATGGGTTCATGGGATAGCGACAATCATGTCTATGGCACTGGCCATCATTCTGTATTAAAAGTTTCCGAAGATGAATATTATATACTCTATCACTCAATCAACTACAATGATGGCAGCCCGGCGACTTTAGACGAGAAATATAAGAATCGTCGCCTAAATGCCGACCGCCTCGGTTTTGATAGCAATGGTCGCATTTTCGTCAACGGTCCTACCACGCGTAAGCAGCCCCTACCCTCTGGCACAAACGGCTTCTATCAACTTTCTAATAACTACTATTCTCTAAACGCTAGCGGTAGCACTAATGCCGACGTCCTCCGCGATAAAATCAACTACAATTCGAAAAACACCGCTGAAGTCTTTAATGCCGCCCCGACCTCTACCGTCGGCTCGCTTACTACCGATACTTTAACTTATACGCTCAACAAACGCATGGATATTGCGGACATCTGGCTCTATGCTAACCCTGCCAAGTCCGAACTCTCGCGTATGCAGACCAGTACTGCCCAAGGCGCCGCACCAAACTTTTCGGGTGTTACCGCCGACGTCATAATAAACAACCAGTACATCATGCAGGACGTTAACCTCGGTAATGATGCTGTTGCAAAAATTCAACTCCCCAATGCTAGTCAAATTCCTACGCATATTGGCACAATCAAAGTAAAACTCTCCAAAGCTACGCCTTTGACCGAGACCATCCTCGTCTCAAACACTCTCAAGACTTACGAAGACCCCGTATCATTCTGCGCTATCACCTTCGACGCTAACGGTGGAAATACTGCCTCGACGCAGCTTGTCAGTTGCGGCGGCTCTCTGTCAAATCTCCCCTCGTCAAGTCGCGACGGCTATACTTTTGACGGCTGGTATACTGCTAAAACAGGCGGCAATAAGCTCACGACCGCCACTGTCATCAATAACGACATCGTTTACTACGCTCACTGGACGCAGAACCCAACAATCAATGCGCAATGTAGCGATATCGACTACGGCGAAATCGTATTTATCGGTGATTCATATGGTAATGCCTATAATGCCGAAAATTTGCGCACCAATGTAATTGAAAAGTCATGGCCAAACCAAACGGCCGCTCTTCTCGGCGCGCAAAATTTCGTCAATATGTCCTACGGCGGAGCGGGCTTTGCAAGAAGTGCAAATAGCGTCGCGGACACCTATTTTGACACAATGATTGGCCTCACCGCAGATAAAGTCTCTGATAAAGCAAAGGTTCGTTGGATTGTAACTCAGGGCGGCTATAACGATCAAAGCAAAAGCTCGACCGACATCCTCGCTCATGCTGCCAACTTCTCGTCAGCTGCTACGAGTCTGTATCCAAATGCTCGACTTGCAATCGGTATGATTGGCTGGGATTTACGCGAAAATATCCAGAACCAAATCACCAACAATTCTCTACCGATATACCGAACCATCGCTGAAGATTATGGCATGCAATATATCGACGGTTCCGATACGACTCTTCATAATCGCCCAGAATATTTCTCAAACGACAATTTCCATCCGAACGTTACTGGCGAGCTTGCCATCGCCGAACATACCGCAAACTTTCTCTGTGAGAATACCCTCAATATTAATTATCATGTCGGCAATGAACTGAGCAAAACTATCTATACGACAGGAAAAACCAATAAAGTCAAGAGCATTTCCTCGACCGCTAGCCGCAGCTTTAAAGGTTGGGCGACTAGTCCTGACGGCGCAGTGAAGTACGCGGGCAATACACTCATTAACGACGACTTCATTAAGGCCAATAAAGTCGTTGACCTCTATGCGGTCTTTGCAGACATTCATTCCGTTGCCTTCACCGACGGCCAAGGCAACACTCTCAAGACCGAAGCCGTCGAGCATGGCTCTTCTGCTACTCCGCCTGCTAATCCTAGCCGTCCCGGTTATACCTTTGCTGGCTGGAATAAATCCCATGATAATATTGCATCTGACACCGTGATTGAGGCCGCATGGACTCCTCACGTTCTCTATGTCCGCTACAACGCCAACGGGGGCATCATGGCCGAAGAACACGATAGCAACATCAGCCTTGATCAAGACGGCTGGGTCGTCAACACTAACGTTGGTTGGGCTAGCGACGAAGCCGGCAATTACCGCGGTCGCTTTGGTGCTTATGGTGGCAGTATACTCAATACCGGTCTTACCGATTACAATAACTCTAACTATCTTAACCTCATTCGCGCAGGTCATCATATTGAGAAAGGTAAGGAATGGAACACTAAGCCAGATGGTACAGGCATCAGCTATAATCAAGCCACCGTTTATCAAGTGTCAGACCTCGCCGACCTCGCTCATTCCGACCAAACCCTTATCCTATACGCCAATTGGCAACAAGACCCTGTGGAAAAACCTGTGGAAAACCCTACTGCTCAACCCTCTTCGCAAAATAATTCTCAGAAAGCTAAAGCCGCTATCAGCAACCCTAAAACTGCCAGTAGCGACAGCCTCCTCAAGCTTATCGTCGCCGCTCTTGTCGGCTCCAGCACGCTCGCTGCTCTCTACTTTATATTTCTCCGTCGCCGTTAAGCCTATTCTATAAATACGGTTCCATAGTAGCTTACGAAAAATGCCAACATCATCACCCCTTCAATGCGACTAATTTTCCGTTTCTGGAACGCAAAGGCAAACAAAACGATTGCCGAGATTGCGAAGGTGAAAATATCAATTGCAGAGAAGCCAGTAACGTCAACTCCGCCAAACATCACGGCTGGGACTCCTAATACGACCGCAATGTTAAAAATATTGCTGCCGATGATGTTTCCGATAAGGAGTTCTTGTTCACCTTTTTTGGCTGCCATAACAGACGTTACTAGTTCTGGTAATGAAGTGCCGAAGGCAATCACCGTCAAAGAGATAATCCTTTCGCTGACACCGAAGGTATGCGCGATTTCCGTTGCAGACTCGACAACTAAGTGGCTTCCAAGAATAATGCCTGCAAGACCCAAGCCAACAAACAATAGTGATTTTGCTAATTTGTATTTTGGTCGCTCCTCCACATCTTCGGCGCGACCGCGAATCGCCGTCTTCACTAAATAGTAGACGAAAAATATAAAAAACATAATTGTCGTAATACCGTCCGCGCGCGAAAAATAGTCGTCCGATGCACCGTTGAGGGTGCTGTCTAGAATTAAGTTGACGAGCAAGCCCGTCAGAAGAATATAAAACGGAATCTCTTTGATAACAGTCTGCCTACGTACGACAACGGGGCGAATCACCGCAGCGAGGCCGAGAATCAAGAAGATGTTCAAAATATTACTACCGATAACGTTTCCCAGCACCATATCAGAGCTGCCGCTTGCAAGGGCTTTGATACTGACGGCGAGTTCCGGGGCGCTAGTTCCGAACGCAACAATCGTCAAGCCAATCAAGATTTTTGGAACTTTAAAATTTTGAGCTGTGCTAGACGCGCCATCGACAAAAATATCTGCGCCCTTGATGAGCAAGGCGAAACCTACCACCAAAAGTATTATTTGCAAGACTAACATAATGACGTTATTATACCACGCCACTTTGCGCCTAATGGTGCTAAAATACTATTAATCGTATCGATCGCGCGCGTAGCTCAGTGGATAGAGCACCAGTTTCCGGAACTGGGTGTCGTAGGTTCGATTCCTATCGCGCGTACCATTTGCATATGATTTTATGGCGAAAGCCGCTCGAGTCGCGCCATGCCAGACGCAACGGTTAAGCGAAACAAGTCGCGATTGTTGCGGTAAAAATCCATAACTGCCCTGCTACTACCTGGCAATGCAGGGTTTTTATAATCGTGTACCATGATAATGCCGCCATACACTATCTTTGGCGCAACCAATTGAAGACTTGAAGCAATTGAACTGTAAAAATCCCCGTCCAATAATGCAAAACAAATCGCTTCTGGTAAATCCTCGGCGCGCAGATCTTCGAACCAACCCTTGCGAATCGCTGGTTCTGGTAGTCGACGTTTTCTAAACTCTCTCAATACAGCATCCTTACTCGCTTTTAATGCACCGGCGCGAAATAAAGTGCCCGTTGCCGAAACATCTTCCTTTTGCTTCTGCGGTAGACCTTCAAAAGAATCGTATAGCCAAAGCCATTTATCTGGTGTATTGCTTAGAGCTTCGGCAAGCAGCACCGAGGTCTCTCCCCTATAACAACCAAACTCAACAACGTCTCCTGGGAGGCCAACCACTCCTTCTAACTCTTGGATAATTCGCTGCGTTTCTTCATCGCGCATCTGTTTGTTTGACATATAGATATTATATTTATTTTCGACTTTAAAGTCGAAAAATTGTGCTATCATGGAATGAGAAAAAGCGAGGTATACATGAAACATGTCAAACGAACTTTGATGCTACTTGCAATTTTTGCAGTGTTTGGGTTTGCGCGCAGTCTTGCGCCCGATTCTTCGCCCGCTTACACAGCCTTCGCAAGTCAACCTAATACCACCGACAACAACGCAGCAACTTCAGAAAAGGCGTCGTCAGACGATGCGGCAAATACCGCCGATACAGCCGCTGTGCCTTTTTTGGTGAGTCTAAGCGAGGACGGCGAAAAAAATGATACTTGGTTGGATTTTGGCTTGGCCAATGAACTTGGAAAAACATATACTGATCGTTTTTTCGTCAAAAATCTTTCGAACGAAGAACTGTCATTAGATCTAGAAGCGGCCGACATAGGGGAGTCGAATTTAGATGATAAATATAAGGCTACCGACTGGCTAACAATTGTTGGTGGTTCTAGTCGTAAAATTCCGGCACACGAAATGATTGCAGTCAATCTTCGCCTAAAAGTTCCGTCCGAGTCCGTGGTTGACGGAAGTCATTATTTGCGTCTCGTAATTAAGGGTAATGGAGCCGAATCAAACTTAAAACTTAAGATTACCACTACTACGAAAGATGCCTCGGCGACTGATTTTTTGCCACGCGCAACGCTCACTAAAAGAACGCTTCCGATTATTAATCTTGACCGAAAAGTTGCCTCATCAGTACGCATACGCAACCAAGGTACGATAGGATTCTTTGCACAATGTAGCCTGCGTGCAAAAAAGGCGTTTGGAGAAGGCGAGCTATCCGAATGGCACCAACTGCATAACGCCACACCCGACACCGCGTTGGCCAATATTACGCTCGTAGAGGCGGAAGCAACCAAGACCAATTCTAATCCTGATAACAGCAACCAAGAACCAAGCGAGACAAGTACGGAGCAGGCCGCGGACAACGATAAAACCACGACAGATGCAGATGCAGACATAGCAAACGGGACGCGCGTGGCGACGATTAGTGGTGGCGAGGAAGTTTTTCCTGAGCAAGAAACAACAATCCTTTGTGACGGAGAAATTGCAAACGGCATTTATCGCGCCGAGCAAACCGTAGCATATGTAAACGCAGAAAGCAAAGCGGTGGTTTCGTCGATAGAGCGCACAATCTTAATAATGCCAGCAATGATGTTTTGGTCGATTTTCGCTCTTCTGATAAGTGTAGCTGTAATCATAATTGTCGTTTTAGCGCGTCGCAAACGCCGAAAATCTAAGCCGGCATCACATAGCGCATAAGCAGAAAAATAAACATGGCAAAGATAAAGAATGAGATATCGCCATTTGGGGAAAATTTGACAGATAATGCCGTGTCTATTGTGGACAAGTTTTGCCGCATATCTCAATATCGGAATCGCGGTACTGAACTAAAACGAGCTGATAGGGCATAAAGTGAAAAAGCTAACTATATCTACTTCCGTTATAATTGCGATAATTATCTCCGTTGCCACTACAACAATCATGCTAAACAATAAAGAACCAGATAAAGATCCGAGACTCTCGCCTACGACAAGCCGAACAATTAGCAATCAAGAAACGGTCGCAACTAAAATGTATGTCAATATAGACAATAAGAAACTTGAGGTAGATTTAGAAAATAACCCAACAGTTTCAGCCCTAGCAAACATGCTACCATTAACGCTTTCAATGAGCGACTTAAACGGTAACGAAAAATTTGCATATCTAAATGAATCTCTGCCAACAAACCCTTATACCCCAAAGCATATCGAGACCGGCGACGTCATGTTATTTAACGATAACTGCCTCGTTATCTTCTATAAGTCTTTTGATACGAATTACAGTTATTCAAAGATTGGGCACATTAATGATTTACCAGAATTGAACAACGAAGACATTTCGGTCATTCTAGATAGAGAATAATATGCAAAAAAGTCGACAGATTGATACGATTATGGACTACATCCGAGCCGAATACGGCGCCGAACCAGAATTCCTGTGGCCAGAACGCTATCCTAGCTATGCGGTCTTCCGACATAGGGAAAATCGGAAATGGTTTGCGCTGGTCGCCACCATCTCCAGCAAGAGCTTGGGAATGAAAGACGATAAATTAATTGACGTCGTTAATCTTAAGTTTGACAAGAGTCAGACTTATGACTTTGCGGAAACGAGCGACCATATTTTTCCGGCATATCACATGAATAAAAATAACTGGATCACCGTTTGGCTCGATGGCGCCCTATCAGACGAACTAATATTCGGACTGATTGAGAAAAGCTTTGCGCTCTCAGCTCAATAAAGCACTGCTCTTCTATGGACGCAATAATTTATTCGTGTAACGGCAAATAAGTAGCCGGCTGCGTTGTTTATTTGAGCAAAGTACCATTTACATAGAGTTTATAGTTGTTTGTATGAATATTGCTATTGCTTGTATCGGCATTCGTAAGCGACTTAACGTAAGTATCGCCTGTTAAAGTTATCGAGCTAGAATCATCCAAAACAAGCTCGACCTCGCCGGCGTTATCGCCGTTAATGGCGCCGGTAAATGATGAGCCGTTAGTAAGATTCATAGTGAGCTTAGAAATCGAATCCACGACTATGTTGCCGGCAGCCTTTTGGTTAGCCATATTCAGTATAACGGTACCACCATTACTGCCAGACTTACCCCAAGAATCTGTTTGGATTCTGAGTAAATTGCCAGTATCGTCTCGATTTACGATCGTATTGTTATCAAGGTTAATCTCGGCAGTAGTATTTGTTACATAAAAGCTGTCACCCTTATTGGTGGTAATAGTGGAGCTTTTGGCGGTAAAGACAGCCTTACCAGAAGCCGCGTCGCCCGACATGGATTGATACAGAAAAATGTTCTTGTATGTAGTCGATTGACCATTGAGAGTATTGTTTGTATCGGTTAAGTCGACGTTTTCAAGCGTAACGCTGTTTTTTCCTTCAATAACGACACCCTCTGAAGCGGTTGCGGTAAGTGTGGCGTTTTTGACCGTAATATCTGCCGTAGAGTAAATTGCCGGGGAGCCTTTTCCGGTCGTCTTGTAGGTGCCCTTATCGACAGTAACGGTGCCGCCGCCGCGATCGGAGCGAATCGCCGCACTAGACGTACCAGCGGTGGTAATGGTAAGATTTTCAGCACTCATAGTTCCGCCGCCTGTGATCATAATTCCGCCAGAATTATTCTTGTTGGTCGTAATGGTAGAGTCAGAGATATTGATCGTGGCGCCGTCAGACGTTGAGTTGTTAGTGGTCGCAGAACCGCCAAAGCTGAATACGCCATTTGCACCATTAGCGTCGGTAGTAATCTTAGCGTTCTTAATGGTCAAGTTGGCTCTACTTTTTGCGACAATTGCAGAGTTGGTGCCGTAAAAGCTTGTATTGTCTCCATCATCCGAATCGCCAGTTTTTGCGACTGTAATGTCCGATAAATTTGACCTTAAATTGCCAGAAACCAAAATTGCGTTCTGATTACTACTAGTCGACGAATAGCTGCCGCCCGTGATATCTTCGTCGGAGGTTATTTCTTTTGCCGATGAATAAGATACAGACGAAAGGTTATTGCCGGGACTCATTGAGCCGTTAACCCCAGGCGAACCTTTACTGTTGTTTACGGCGTGCACAATAAAGAACCATAGGACGCCTAATATGACAGTGAGCACAATAATTATACCAATGGACAAGAGAGTCTTTTTATCTTTCATGTAATTCTCCTTATTAGCTTTGCAATTCGCTAGCTGTTGTTTTCTGATGAAGAACCGTCGTCGCTTGGTTGTTCTGGTGGGGTACCGCCTTGGCTATTGTCGCCGCTTGGCATTTCTGGCGGAGTGCCACCGGGCGCTTGCATAGACGAATCGCTACACGAGCTAGTGTTCGCGCCAAGCGTCTTGATATATACGAGCAAACTTGCGGTTGAAATAATTGCACCAATTAATACGCCAATAATGAATAAAATCACTTTTCCTTTGACGGTTTTTTCGGTAGTTTTTTCCATAATATTTTCCTCCTAAAATACTTGATTGATGAATAGCTTATTGCTGTGACTTTTGGTCATTCTGCCCTTTTTGAGGAATCGCTCTTTGATTGTTTTGACCTCTTTGGTTGTCGGGTGGATTATTGGGCATGTTTGACGAAGAGCTGGGCTGAAATTGTGAAGGTTGATTGGCTGGTCGATTGCCAGCAACATTGATGCCGATTAGAAGTGACGAAGCGGATATGACTGCGCCGAGTAAAACTCCAATTACGAATAATATGATTTTGCTTTTGGCGGAATCTTCTGGGGCGTTATTTTCCTTATTTTTATTGTCTTCTACCATGGCAATAATCTCCTTATTAATTTAATTTCTAAGCAAATTATGACTGGCGTTACTGAAAGAAAGCTGAAAAGGAGCTGATATTTATTTTCAGCTTTATTTTAGCTATGGAAGGCACGATTATATTATAATTTAATGAAGGAGAAGCACTGTGAGAGTACTCTATGTAGAAGATGCAACTTTCCTAGCTGAGGCCGTAAAGCACAATTTGGAAAAAGAAGGAATTACGGTCGATTTAGCTAGTGACGGCGAAGATGGTCTAGAAAAGGCGGTTGATGATATTTACGACTGTGTTGTTTTAGATATTATGCTGCCAAAGCTATCGGGCACAGATATCCTGTTGCGCATGCGTGAAAAGAAAATTCAGACGCCAGTTATTATGCTCTCTGCGCTGTCGGAAGTTGAAACGAAAGTCGAACATTTAGATCACGGCGCCGATGATTATTTAGCTAAGCCATTCAAGACCGCTGAGCTAGTAGCAAGAATTAAAGCTCTAATTCGTCGCCCGAAAAATATCGACAGTTCTACTCTTTCGTATGGAGATTTGGTGCTTGATAAAAACAGCGCCACGCTAAACGGCGAACAATTAACTGCCAAGGAAACCGAAATTATCGAGGTGTTCATGAAGGCACCAGAAACGTTGGTCAACAAGGAGCACTTACTCGCAAAAGTCTGGGGCGAAGATGGTCTAGGCGAGGACAACTACATTGAAACTTACGTTTCGAGACTACGCAAATTACTCAAGAAGGCACATAGCAAAACCAAAATCGTGACGATTCGCGGATTGGGTTACAAGATGACGGATAAATAAAAATGTTTAGAAAACTTCGTAACCGAATCATTTTAACCACGATGGTCGTTGCGACAGTGGTGTTGCTCTTATCCGGCACGATTATTATGCTATCTGCGTCTACGATGCGCCCAGAGCCGAAGCCTCATCCTGAACTAAATAATAATTCAGCGATGGTGCGTCGAGACGACGAAGAATTAAGAAAGTTTATTGAGACGGATCGCAAGGAAGGGGACGCGCGATTACTCGCAACATTACTGTGCGTCGGCACCGTGATTGAGTTGGCGGTGTTTCTGATTGTATTTTACTTATCTCAAAAAATAGTTGAGCCAGTGAAAGATTCCTACGACAAACAAAGAGTATTTATTGCAAATGCATCGCACGAATTAAAAACACCGTTAGCCGTCATCCAGGCAAACATTGAAGCGCTCGATGTCGATAAAGATAATGAAAAATGGAAGAATAATATCGAAACCGAGGTCAACCATGCTAATAAACTAGTGCTTGACTTGCTGCGGCTGGCGAGAATGGATGCTGGAAGTATAAAAAAGAGTCGGCCTGAAGAAGTCGATTTGGAAGCGGAAATCAAAAAGCGCATCGAGCTATTTCAGCCAAAGTTCAAAGGCGCCATTAAGTTTGCGTCGACAAATAATTACGTTGGAATGCTTCCGAAACAAGACGTGCTACAAGTCTTAGATATTCTACTCGACAACGCAACAAAATACGGCAACAAAAAGATTTCAATTTCCATAAAAAATACAAGCATATCAATCTCCAATGATGGCGCCGAGATTACCGAAAAAGATTTAGAAAAAGTGTTCGATCGTTTTTATCAAACGGATAAAACAAACGAAGGCTCCGGGCTCGGGCTGGCGATTGCGAAAGCAATCTGTGAACAAAATGACTGGGCGATCAATTGCAAAAGTGAAAAAAACCGCACATGTTTTACCGTCATGTTTGCCGAAAAAAGATGTACCTAGTTGGCCGGTCTTCGGGAAACAAAAAACTCTTTAGATTCATTGTGTTTTCGGAATGGCAAGGGGCGGATAGAAGTTTAGCTACAATCTAAAGACTAAGAAAATGATATAATATTTTTACGGGTAAAAGAACACTTGCTTTCATCCTAGTCGCCGTTGACCTCCTCGCAATAACTGCAGGAGAAGATTGGACTAAAAGCCTATGAGCCTTATCGTTAATATCTATTACACCGGCGAAAACGGCTCTGCTAGACAAGCGCGTTGACAAGTTTACGAAAGAGATTAGCTGAATACATCGTTAATTTATTGTACTGCAAAAAACTAGGTAATAAGACTTGAGCGATTTACCAATTCTCGTATCTTTGGTTTTTATTGATGGCGGCGATATCGTTCATTTCTGTTGAGGTAAGTTCGAAGTCGAAAATGTCGAAATTTTCGGCGATGTGATCGGGGTTGCTAGAGCCTGGAATAACAATATAGCCAGCCTGAATTTGCCAGCGTAAAATAATTTGGGCGGGAGTTTTGTGATATTTTTCGGTAAGAGCGACAATGGTCTCATTGGTGAAACTTTCCTCGGTGTGACCGCGACCACCAAACGGATACCAAGATTCGATCTTAATATTATCTTTTGCGGCGTACTCTAAAAGCTCAGTATTTTGGTAGAAAATGTGGTTTTCGTTTTGGACAAGCGCGGGAGTGATAGTGGCAAAACTTAGGACTTCGTTTAGCTCGTTCGGAGTGTAGTAATTTGAAATGCCAATTGAGCGGATTTTACCATCTTTTACGCCCTGTTCAAGAGCTTTGTAGGTGGCCCGATTATTAGTTCCTGGCTGGTGAATAAGGAGGAGATCGATATAGTCGGTCTGGAGTTTTGCGAGCGATTCGTCGATCGAGGCGTAAGCGCGGCTGTAATTTGAAGGCATGACTTTGGTAGTGATAAAAATATCTTTGCGAGCGATGAGACCTTCGTCGATGGCGCGCTTCATGGCTTTACCGACGCCAGCTTCATTACCGTAATATTGTGCCGCGTCGATAAGGCGATAGCCAACTTTAATCGCGGTATAGACCGAGTTCTCGGCGGTTTCATTGTCGAGAGTCCAGGTGCCGAGCCCAAGCACGGGCATCTCGTAGCCGGAGTTAAGCTTGGTAGTGGGGGCTGGGGCTGTATTTGATGTGGTAGGGTTTGGCATGATGGGGCTCTCCTGTGGGAGCTGGTTAGTGTTGGTTGGAGTATGCGCGAGATTGACGATAATAATTGTCACTATAACAACTGCAACGACTATACCGATAATGAGGCTTGTGATTGGAAAACTAATATGCGGACCAGTTGGTCTTGGAGCTAGCGAGTCGTTGCTGTTAATATTTTCCTCCATATAATATATGGTAGCATTTTAGTTCCCCGCATGGTGAACCTTATCCATGCGGATCGAGCAAGAAATATAAGCAGTGCCGCGGTAAATAAGCTCGCAAACCCACATAAAGCAAGGGGAAAACGCGAGTTTTTTCTTTGCTAAAAAATTGCGAAAAATCCTCAAAAATTCACTTTAGATAACTTTTCACAGGTGTTTTCGAAAGACAGAAAATATGACATAATTAATATAGGATGTGAAAAAATGGAAAAATTTTATTTAGAATTACCAACGATCGGAAGAAAACAAGAAGCATTAGATTATTTACAAGAACATGTTGATAACGGCTCTGATTTAAATGGAACTGGCGGATTAAAAGATTGTTTAGAGGGAATAACTTATGAAGAATGGTTAGATGATGTTATTAAATTGCAAGAAAAAGAATATGCAGAATCTAAAAATAAAGTAACTGGTACAACTTTTTTCACAATTAGAGAAAGTGATAATAGAATTATTGGCATGGTAAATCTAAGACATTATTTAAATGATTATTTAAAAAACTTTGGTGGTCATATTGGTTATGGAATTAGACCTACTGAAAGAAGAAAAGGATATGCAAAAATTCAATTATATCTAACACTAATCGAAGCACAAAAACTAGGAATTGATAAAGTAATGGTAGATTGTGTCAATACAAATATTGGTTCTGAAAAAACGATTTTAGCATTAGGGGGAGAATTTGATAGACAGGTTCACGAAGATAATAGAGATGTGACATTAAATAATTATTGGATAGATGTTAATGAATCTATAGAAAAATTCAAAGATGAATATGAGCAGTATGTAACAAAAGGAAAAGTTAAATAATTATGGACGAAAAGGAATAATAAATAATCATTATAATGATTATGAGGAGGGCAACAGATTTACTAAAGACAATTATCGTAGTTTATGAATATATAGTATCTAAAACTTATTTCGAAAAATATATAAAACCAGGAGATTCTAGGAGTTGATATGATGGGCTTTAAAAAAATGAGGGAATATACTCACGAAGAATTTGTAAATTTGATATTAAGCTTGGATGAACAACAATTATTGGAGTTAAGCGCTAAATATGGTGGTTACCCTGTTCTACTTAGAATGGCTTTAGATGAGAGAATTAGTCACATACCATTTATTCAAACAGGAGCGGCTATCATTATAAGAAATGAAAATGGTCAAATTCTTTTACAAGAAAGAGCTGATAGAGATAAATGGGGGCTTCCAGGTGGATGCCAAGATTTAGGAGAAGATTTAAGAATCACTGCAGTAAGGGAAGCTTTTGAAGAAACAGGAATTAAACTTGATCCTAATGAAATTGAATTAATTGATACTTTATCTGGTGAATCTAGAAAGAATAGTTATCCGAATGGAGATATTGTCTATAATAATACATCATTATATTTAGCTGATGTGTCAATGGAAGATGCTTCTAATTTAAAAGGCGATTCTGAAACTAAGAGATTCAGATTCTTTAATCCTGAAGAAGTACCTGAAAATTTAATGGATGCAGATTTAATAAAATCATATGTTAGTTATATAAATAAAAGACATAAATAAGAACATCTCTCCACGCTTCCAAAACGCTTATGCTTAGTGTTTTCGAACTGATGTAATAACTTCAAGTTAATTGCAGTGCAGAGTTCTGCGCCTTTCTCCAGCGAGAGGGGGTAGCCCCTCATATTTTATGCGCAGATTCTACATAAAGGCTTATAGCTTTGCTGGAGCCGTAGAGGCTTAAAACAATGACAATGAAGAAAATAAAAGAAATGCAATGTCAATGGTATAATTATAATGCGTGGCGACACGATGTTCTATAAGAAAGGCGTTACAGATCCGGATTACTGTGTACTAAAATTCACCGCAACAAACGGCCGATATTTATTGTGACCTAAAAACCGAAGACTTCAAAGTGTAATCAAAAAAACGAAAGGGAATAAATGTACAAAAAAGAATTCATGGAAATCGCAGTAGATGAAGCAAAGGACGGCATCCTCAATCATGATGGCGGACCCTTTGGCGCGGTAATAGTAAGAGATGGCGAAGTAATTGCGTCGGGGCACAACCGAGTGCTTTCTTTCAACGATTCGACTTGCCATGGCGAAATTGACGCAATACGAAAAGCGGAGAGTAAACTTGGAACTTATGACCTCTCGGGCTGCGAGCTTTATACTACAGGGGAGCCTTGCCCGATGTGCCTTGCAGCAATTTTATGGGCAAATGTCGAAAAGGTATATTATGGATGTAGGCTGAGCGATAATGAAGAAATTGGATTTCGCGATGCTAAGTTTGATAAGATGATGGGCGGAAGATCCAACTTGTCTGAAGGCTTTATGGAAGAAAAAGACCGAGACCTATGCCTCAGCATATTTGAAGAATACAAAAAAATGGAAGCAAAAAGGTACTAATAAAAATAAGCGCCCCGCAGAGGCTTAAAACAATGGCAATGAAGAAAATAAAAGAAAAACAATGTCAATGGTATAATAGTAACTATAATATTGAGCAATTATATCTTTAAAGGAGACCTCTATGGCATTACAGCTAACCGACGAATGGGATAAAGTATTCGAAAAAAGCGACATAGTAAACCACAGAAAGGCTTCTTTCAAAAACCATTTCGGAATCGAAATAGCGGCAGATTTATACGAACCAAAAGAAAGAAACGGTAAGTTGCCGGCAATTGCTATATCTGGACCATACGGCGCAGTTAAAGAACAGTCATCTGGCCTCTACGCTCAAACCTTAGCGGAACGCGGTTTTTTGACTCTAGCTTTCGATCCTCGAAATTGATGCACAAAAAAGGGTGATTTGATGGGCGAAATTTGCCTATCAAATCTATCCATGCTCAAAAACTAACTTATTTGGTCTCTGTCCTAACTTCTTGATGCAACTTCGCAAATTTCTTTGATTTGTTGTCGAGTTCGTCAAACTCTTTTTCGGTGAGTTTTTCTTTCATCCCTGATTCGATGAAGTTGCGCAGTACCCCCACCAAGATGAATGGTCTTACGAAGGTGGAGTGGATGATGAGCCACATGATTACACCGCCGATTCCGGCTGCGATTAATTGTAAGTCGTTTGGATTGGTTAAGAATTCCATGCTCCCGTCTTCGGCCGCTAGCTCTGTGAACTCGTTTGCTAGTGCAGTAAATGCTTCTGGGAACGCTAGCGTGATGAGATAGAATAGGCCGAAGAATACCCCGCCAACCACTAATAGAGAAAGGGTTCCCAGACCAAAGATTCTTCCTAAATTCTTTGCCAAAGTTTTGCCATTTTTAAAGAATAACACCCCGCCCTCAAGTGTAGCTTTAGTTGACTTTTCATCTTTTCTATAGAACACCCAACCCAAACAACAATCACAAAGATATCCTACTACGACATTGATAGCACTTGAGATTATGCTACCAATCGTGCTACCAGTGTCGCCACCAATGGCGTTGCCGACTGCCGTGATTGCTTTGCCGATCTCGTTAAAGATTCCCTTGATGACGTTTGTGACTGCATAGTAGGCTGCTACCGTTAAGAATCGTTCCTTGACGATTTTTTTACCTTCATTGTACACGTCGTCTGGTAGCTTCCCGTCCGCGATTGCGCGTGTCATCATGGCGATTTGCCCGGCTTTAAAGATGTATGAGAAGAAATGCGATACGATAGCGACAATTATTATGCCAATTATAATGCCTATAGCTAAGCCAATTAATCCGTTGTTGGCTGCTTTATCTGCCAAGAAGAAGCCTGCCGATGAGACTAATATTATTATGATGAATGCAAAGACATTCCATAGGAAACGTCTTAGTGAGAAAGTTAGTGTTTTTTTATAGATTGCTTTATTATCCATAATACCTTACCCTAAATTATGTATTATTATACCACATCATAATAATCAAAATAAATCGTTTATACTGGTAGTGAAGAAACTTGTCAAACCGTCACCACTCATAAACGAGTAGATAAGGCCATAATTAATATATACTAAACTAAGGACACTGAAGAGAATTCGAGGAAGGGGTCGTTTTTCGTATTTGCTAAGGAACTTTGCGGACAAAATGGATGAAAAATATTTTGCGAAAGTCAAAATCATCGTACTCGATTTATAGTAAAATTTAATAAATAAAAGAAGTCCCATTGGGACTTCTTTTATTCCTATGGTGAGGGGGCAATAAGATGTACTAACTATTTATTCTCTTTCCTCACTTGAGCAAGAAAATAAAGACCTATTGTATCAATAATGAAGTCGAGCGACAAGAGGCCCGTAACGCCAGTTTTTGTAGTAAAGAAAGTTACAATAGCGCTGACAATACCCAAAATCAACAAAACTCCATAAAGTGTACCGTCGCTTTTCTTAGCTGCAACTCTTCCTGCAAGCCAGAAATACCACAAGTTGAGCAGAACAGTTACTCCGGCTGTAATACCAAGTTTTATCATTCCTTCATTACCACCTAGACTTTCTTCCAAACCGTTGCGAAGTTCTGGCATGGCGAAACAAATAATTGTACCGATAGTATAAAATGCAGCAACAATAATATAAATCCAACTAAATGATTTCATTGCTTCATACGATGATTTTTTTGACATATATATTGCTCCTTAATTGAATATATTGTACTTTAAGTATATCACGATACCGTGAAATATCAAATACTTGTGCTTTAATCTTGAATAAAAAATAAAAATCTAAAGGTCTTATTATAGTGGTGAGCGTTGCAGGGAGATTCTTGATGCAGCAGACGACAGAACGCGCCGTATCTGTGCGGTAGTTGATTGGATTTGGGAGCACCCGGAATACAACCCCAAGACGAAGGTTATCCCGAAGAAGGATTACCCTGTTTTAGTAGATGTTGCATTCTAATCAGGAATCACAAGGAGATGAACATTGAACCAATGTAAAGGAATAACTATTCCTGCAATGTCATTGAAAGCACCTCGTAGTTAAGCATAAGCTATTTGACTAACACGCGTAATTATTGCGTAATATGATATAATATAGTCATGAAACTGAAAGAGCTTTTTAATAAACTTGCTCAAAGGACCCATTCGGACAATGAGGTCAATCTTCTTTCATTCTCTCCCCAAAAAACGCAAAAACCTAACCAATATATACTTAGACAAATAAAGGCCGCTACTAGCATAAAAAACCGACGAGATAATAATATAGCACTTGATGGAGATTATGGCGTCGGAAAAAGTAGTATATTATACAGCCTAAAGACAGATTTCAGATGGCGTATTGTTAATCGCCCAAAAACCATTTCATTCCTTTCGTTTTTGGCAGATAAAAATGATAACGAAAAGAATCAGGACGAAGAGCATAAATCAAAAAATGAAAATGCCAAAAGAGATAGGATAGATAGTAAATATTTACAAAGTGAAATAATAAGGCAACTATATTATGGAGAACGAGCTAATAAGCTTAAAGGGAGCGGCTATAAGAGGATTGGCAAACATTATCTTTTTGGGTCTCTTTTTATAAGTATGATTCTAGGGACATTCCTATTGCTCCAAATCTATAACATTAATGCTATTACCTTTATTAACGCGCTCATTGAGTGCGCCGAAAGAGGCATTAATCCTGGCATGCCCAACATTTATGCCTTAGTGTGGATCATAATAGTCATAATACTTACGTTGTTGATTAATGCAGTTTTCAAACTCATAGCGAATGGAGATATCAAGAGCATATCCGCCAAAGATCTCTCGATAGAATTATCCGATTCAGAACCGGATTTCAACCAGCTTATTGACTTATTGATCTACTATTTTCGCAAAACCAAGCGACGCGTTATTATATTTGAAGATCTTGATCGTCTCCAAAATCCAAAAATCTTCGAAGAATTACGCCAACTCAATTTTACGCTCAACAACAGAATTAAACCTTTTGGGACTATCAAGTTTATTTATGCCACTAGAAGCGATTTGTTCATCGCGAATGCAACACAAGATACTGGTATAGAAAAAATTAATACTAAGGTGTTCGACCTAATTATTCCGGTTATTCCATTTCTAACAAAAGTTAATTTCAGCAATGTCCTCCAAGACGAATGCAAAACAATTGGCCTAGATTGGAAAATAAATGGAATTGAAAACATACTAAGCCGCCATACTTCCGACATGAGAGTCGTAAAAGCGGTTCTTAACAATATACTCGTCTATAAAAATACCTTCAATTTGCAAACTGATGACGATTATAAGAATGCTGCGGCACTATCTGTCCTTCGCGTCTTTGCACCAAATGACTACATGAGATTATCGACTGGAGATAGCTTATTAGATTTTACGAGAGAACATTGTTTGATTAAAAAAGAAGCGAGTATTAAACAGGCACGAGAAAGACATACGCCGGAATATAAGATTAAGCAAAACTCCAAAACTATATGGACGGCAATCAGAAATATAGGTAATCAGTTACCACAGAATGCTAATCCTCAGCATATCGTAATAAACAATGAGCAAATTACAGCAAATAACGACTCACTAATAAAGATATATAAAACTGAGCAAAATTCAAATATTCAAGTCTACTGGGGAAACTACGGGCAAAGAAATTACAACACGCAGCAAATCAGAGACATCATCGCGCCATATACAAAAGAAAACCCCTCAGGCACTCCAATTGAAAAAGAAATTAAAGAATTGGCAGAAAGAGATTGTTTTACATTTTATGACGATTCAATTGCTTTAGCAAACGAAGGATCTGATAAGAAAACGCAAGCGATCGTAAAAGAGCTATTGGAGAACGCTTTCGTAACGGAAGGCTACACTAGGTTTATAACACAAGCAACCAACATGGATAAGGATGTAGATCAGGCCTTACGGTATATTTTTGGATATATACGTAGCAATAAAAGAAATGACGAGTATGTGCTTAGCCCCGAAACAGCGACTGAAATAATGACCCGAATAGACAATACAGATTTACTATCGGCCGGAATGTACAACTATAACTTATTCGACTTTATAATCAGAAACATCGATCAATACTCAAACAAACTAGACCGTATATTGCAAAATGCAAAAGTCGAGCTTAGTTCATTTATGGACTTTTTTGACAATTATTGCCACAAGTATAAGAGCGAACTGGAATCCGAAAGCTGCACTGGATTAAATGAACCCGTCATAATGGATCTTTCAAAAACAATTCCCCCAGTATTTTTAACTATGAAACTGGCTAAGATGTACCCAGGGGAGCTGATGGCAAAAATATCGCAATCTACCCTAAAAGACACAAACGCAAAAGAAGTAATTTATAATATTGCCGTCATTAACCTTGACGATCCGTTAAGTTTAGTGTTAGAAGAACACGACCGTAGCTTCCTAACATATTATGCTGATACAATCATAAAAAATGAGAATGGAAAAGAAAATCTATTCAAATTATTTATAGCTAACGATATTCCAATCAACGATCTGAAAACCTTTAATGTATCAAGCGATGACGTCAAAAACTATTTAGATAAAATACTAATCGTAATTAACGAGCAAAACCTGGCTATACTTGAAGACGATGTCTTGATAAATTATATATCTACGCACCAGCTAACGGCAGACGGCTTTAAAGCAATAATGAATAGTGACAAGGCCAACGTAAAACATCATGTTGTAAAGAATATAGAAAAGGTTGTAGCGAACGATAGTCTGCCAGGACGCATACAAGAAGCCGCAGCATACATTTACGAAAAGAAAATATCACTTACTCAAGACGAGCTATTTCAATATGCTGGAAAAACTAATACGAAAAATCTAATTGGAATATCCATAATTCCAGACCTAACAAGAGAAGAAATCGTAGCCGTTATGGCTAAATGCGACGATGGCAATCTTAGTAAAATTCAAATTAAAAACTCACTAATTAAACTTAGCTCAAATAAAAGTAACGAAATATTCGCCGAAAAGCTTGAATCATTAGGTCTAGTAAGGCGCCAAAATAGCCGCAATCATAAAATAATCAGACTCCAAGTATTATAATTAATACAGAACACCGCTTAATGGCGCAACCTCTAAAGAAACGGGGTTATTATGGCAAAACGCCACCCATTCAAGAAAGTAAAACCCGGCGAACCGATACCGGTTACCGCTCGTGAGCTCGAAAGTTTCATGCTCGAACATAACGGCAGATTCAATTCGCGCGATTACGACAAGTTCGAACGTATGGAGCTAATGGAGTCGCCCGTCCGCGACGCAATCCACGAATTAAAGACTTATTCCCTAGAAACACTAGCACAGCGCTTTGATATACGCCTTTTTGGGCGCGGTAAGCGCGTTTTTGCAAGGTTAGATGCCGAAGACGACAAATGGTACTACTTTTCCCTCGCATACATTCCACGCGCGCTAAACAACCGCGACGTGAATGACGCGATGGTTCAGATGTTTTTCATAGGTAAGTGGCGCGTTTGCAAGCTTTCGCTCTGGGCCGAGCCGGAAGATATTAACCATTACGGCGACGATTCTAACAAAACATTCTATCATTTAGTCAATAGATAGCATCCACTTGGACACAATTGGGTTTTGAAAGTTATTGTGCAGAAAAAGAGGTGGGATTTTTTCTTGACACGAAACGGTGAAAATTATGAATTTTCGGAAAAACACTACAATATTATACAAAATTGTTGCGTTTTGCGATATTATGATATTAGAAAAAGCTTATGCTAAAAGGAAAAACAAACATGGCAAAATTTAAAACAGAAGACGAAGTTCGCGACATGGACAAAATAGCTCTCGGATTTAATACCCAGGAGCAACATGTTAAGCAAGGTACTGGTCAACTTACGACATTCAATCAATTAGGGTTTGTCGGCATTAACGATAAACCTGATGGTTGGTATATTCCTGAGAACAAAAACGCGGTTGCCATTTTGCTTGAGACGAAAAATAGCAATGAAGATATTGAATCGCAAAAATGCGTAAATGAGATCAAAAAGAACTGCACTGTCCTCATAAATAACGGCTATTCTAAAGTAGTTGGTATCCTGCACAACGGAGAAGAAACTCTTGGCTTTTTAAATAACGAGCCTATTGAAATTCCTAACGAAATCCAAAACAAGAAATATTATATTAACCTCGTAAATAATCAGGCTCTCGATAAAGAAAAAATTTACACGATTACTGCACGGATTAACAATAATCTCCATACTGAGTTTGGAATCAAAAATCTGTATCATCGTATGATTTTTACTGCCTGCGCTTTGGTGGCCGAAAGGTACGGAGCGAAACTTCAAAATGTAAAAGATATGGGATATAGAGTATTTCATGACCATGTCTCTGATGTTCTTTCAAATTCGCTCGAAGCTAATAAGAATCAAAACTCCAAAATTAAGATTCTGCTCGATGTTTTTTCTGAAATTAGAATGAACATCTCAGAGAACCAACCAGCGATTAATAATTTTATTGATTGCGTCTGCGAGATTTCTGACTGCATTAATTCGAACGAGTGGCGCGGCGAAGATGTAATGGGTATCTTCTTTAATGAGTTTAATCGTTATAAAAAGAAGTCCGAAGCTGGGCAGATATTCACGCCTGAACATATAACCTCATTTATGTATCGTTTAATCGGCGTGACTGAGAACGATTATGTTGGCGATTTCTGTTGTGGTTCCGGAGGTTTCCTTGTTAAATCCATGAGTAATATGATGAAACAAGCTGGCGGATACGAGACGAATAAGGCACGAGAAATCCGAAGGGAACATTTATTTGGTATTGAGTTTGATCGTGAAATATATGCCCTAGCTTGTGCGAATATGATGATTCATAAAGACGGCAAAACTAATCTCGAACAAATGGACACCAGAAGCGATAAGGCTTGCGAATGGATTGCCTCAAAGCCAATAACAAAAGTATTAATGAACCCGCCATACGAGAATAAATATGGTTGTATTGAAATCGTAAAGAATGTGCTTGATAACGTTAAACCAGGGACGCAATGTGCTTTTATTTTGCCAGATAAAAAACTTGAAAAGGTTTCAAGGGCTGCGATTAATCATATCTTGAAATATCATAGACTTACAAAAATAATTAAATTGCCGGAGCCTTTATTCTTCGGCGTCGGGATAACGACCTCGGTTTTTGTATTTGCAGCCTGGGAACCGCAAAACAATCAAGAGATTTTTGCTTGCTATATGGAGGATGATGGTCTTGAAACTGTTAAAAACCAAGGTAGGCACGACGTAAAAAATAAATGGCAGGCAATCGAAGATTACTGGATTGATGCTATTTACAAACAAAAGGACGAAAAATACCATACTGATCAATGGATAAAACCCAATGAACATTTGTCGTATCAGATGCCTGAAAAGCCTTTTGAGATTTCAGAGGAAGATTTCAAGAAGACTGCTATGGATTATATCTGCTTTAAGAATGGCATTGATACCAAGGAGTTCGGCGAGAATCTTCTTAATGCTGCTCTGTATGGCAGTGAAGTTACATCCGATGATACTGGAGTTAATATCAAGATAGGTGGCGGTTCAAATGATTGATGTGAGTGGATGGGGCGAGTTCAGAATAGAAGATATTTTTAATGTGGTTAAAGGAACTCGTTTGACTAAAGCGGATATGAAGGACGGAACAATTAAATTTGTCGGTTCGTCTGCTATGAATAATGGCGAAACACATAGAATTGCTAATAACGAGAGGTTACATCCTGCAAATACTATCACTGTTTGCTATAACGGTAGTGTAGGCGAGACATTTTATCAGGATGAGGAATTTTGGGCTTCAGATGATGTAAATGTACTATATCCGAAGTTCAATATGACAAAGAATACGGCAATGTTCGTTTGCCCTATTATTAGATCTGTCGGCAAGAAGTATGCATTTATTGATAAATGGAAGCAGGAAGATATGAAAAATGCAGTTATTAAACTTCCAATTAATATGGAGGGCGATCCTGATTGGGATTATATGGAATCCTATATGAGGGCTGTAATGGAAGAATCTGAAAAAAGCATTGAGAATCTGAAAAAAGCTGATGATACAAAGCATCTGATTGATGTAAGTGAGTGGGGTGAGTTTAGGGTTGGTGATTTATTTGATAAACTGACCTTAAAATGTCGTAAATCTGATTTTAACAAAGCAGTTGATTGTTCGGAGATTCAGACCGAGGAATTTTCATTGCCTCTTACTAATGCAAAGCACTTTAACAATGGCATTCAATTTTATGGAAGACCTGATGAATGGGATTCAGCAGAAATGACTATTGATATTGTTAGTAATGGAGCGATTGCGACAGGTGATGTTTATGCTCAACCTCAAAAGACAGGTGTTCTTTGGGATTCGTATTTAGTCAAGTGCAAATATGATATAGGGTCTGAATTTGTTTTACAGTATATGGCTTGTGTTATCCAGAGATGTATTAAGCAGTATTTTGGATGGGACGATAAATGTACTTGGGATAAGGTCAAGGAACAGATGCTTCGACTCCCGATAGATGCAAACGGTGAACCCGATTGGCAATATATGGAAGACTATATGAAAAGACGGCTTAATGAAGCAGAACTGGCCGTATCGCAATTACAATTGGCGGTATAGTTATGAAGAATGATTACTACGCCAGCGCGCACGTCAAAACAAGGAGATTATAATGGCGCGCGCAAAGAAAAATGGGGAATTTGTGAACTGTAAAGTAAGACAAGATATTGCCGATAGACTTAATGCTTATTCTGAAAAAACCATGATTCCTAAGACTGCCATCGTCGAAAAAGCAATTGAGGAATATCTGGATAGAGCTAAGACCGATAATAGTGAAATCGAACAAAAATAAAGGCACTACGGCTCCTTGCTTCGATGACAAAAACCTTTTCAACCCATGAGGATAGGTTAGCCATTTCCAAAAGGTAGCTTTTATGTTAGGACGTAACCTTTTGCCTTATTCGTCCTTAATATCTTATTTCTTTCTATTATGCGCTTTGAGACGAAAAACCGCGCCTTGCGGCGGGTTCAAGATTTTCTGCATTTAGTGAGCCGGGTGGGACATAAACAATGCGCCGTCGTTTCCTAGCGGAAACCGGGCATTGGACGCACCCGCGTGATTTCTCGCCACATCCGAGCCTATCAATTTGGCATAAAAATAAGGCCTGATGGCCTATTTTTCTGTCAAATTGGTGAGCCGGGTGGGACTCGAACCCACGACACCAAGCTTAAGAGGCTCGTGCTCTAACCAGCTGAGCTACCGGCCCTCACCGCTACTGCGACTTGCAGTGCACGAATTATGCTACTATCAAAAACGCAAAAATGGTGCGGGTTAAGAGACTCTAACTCTCGACCTCTTCCTTGGCAAGGAAGCGCTCTAAACAACTGAGCTAAACCCGCATATATATCTATGTTACCAAAAATGCTTAAAAAGTCAAATGACTCGAGGTTTGAGCGAAGAAGGAAGAGATTGTAGCAGGTTTTCGCCTTGCGTGACGCTTAGCGATTAAAATCGACACCGTGCGAGTCTGCGGAATGTTGCAAAAACAACTTGCTGTAATCGCGCATAATGTTGGCGTCCGCTACTTTATTTTGCGCGGTAACTTTATTTTGCGCGATAGCGTCGCCATATCCTTATGGCATAATAAATGCTGCCGGATGCGCCCAAGACGCCAAAACCTAATATAACGAGGTAGCGCACTAGCGTGTCGCCAGTTTTTGGCGGGGCGGGGTTGACAGGGAGTGATTTTGGAGCAGGTTTAGGAAGGAGTGTGTTTGTCCATTCATAGACATCGCTACCTTCAACGTAGTCACCTTTGGTTGCGCGATAAGCCTCGGGGACCACCCCTTCGCCCCAATCCACGACGCGGGCATTTTTGGGAATAATAAATCTATAGATTTGAGTATTGTCGCCGTCGAGCGTCCAACCGCCGTCATCGCTTACGAGTGTCGCGCGCGCCATGCGCCTTGAGCCGTCGAGTTCGTAGGTCAAAGAGCCGTTCAGGAAGCTGGTCGGACGAGTGCCGGCTTGATTATTGTTATCGTTCCAGTTAATCTTTAACGCGACTTCTTTCATCGCGATATTCTCAAAAACTAAACCGTCAATATATTTGTTGTCTTTGACTTCTTCCGACCAAACCGTCTTGACGAGCGTTTCGTCAACATAAATGTCTGCCTTGATTCCCTTGAGCATCTCAGCGTCGTTTTCTGGAGTAGAGACGACGATTTTGAGTCGTTTTGGCACGGCGTCGTAATCGATCAGAGGGTCGTCGCCGCGCTTTTCCTCGACAATCCAAGCGTAGGTGTATGAATTATGAACACCGTTGCCGTGACTGTTAGTTGCATCGTTAAGAGTGCCCGGATAATAATCAGTGTCACCGATAGTGGTTGTTGGTCCATCGAAGCGAAAAGCGTCAAATGATACTTTTCCGCTAGCATCATTCGTAGCGGTCAAGGAAGCTCCAGTCGCCATATTACCGGCAACGCTACTGTCTGGCGTAAGCGTAAAATCAAACTGGCCATCTACAAGCTCGCCACCATTGAAAACTTTCGCAATCGGCTCTATCGCCAGCTCGCCAAGAGAAAGTTTGTCGGTATTCTTGAGCGCGTATGTTGTACAAGCGATACCGGTCTGCCAAACATAGTTCGCACCAGTTGCACGACTTTTGACGGCAAATTCTGACCAGGGTGTGTTGGGGTCGGAGCCGGTCGTAATGATTTTATCGTCAACAAGTTTGAGCCCTGTCTGTTTGGCGAAAGTAACTGAGCTTAAATCGTTTGTGTTAGAGTCAAGCGCAAAGCTCTCGCCGCCAGTACCAAACTTTGCATTCTCAATTGGCAAACGATCAAAATCAGCGTCATCGTTCGGTCTCACCCAATCTTGACTCTCTGGAACATCTAGGTCTTCGCCGTAAAAGATAAAGGTCGTATCGGGATTGGCGCCTTCGATCGAAACGGTAAAGTCGATATCGGTACCCGAGCCGCCAGATAATACTTGCCAGTCAGAGCTAGTGCCTGGAGTGATGTTGCCCTGCCCGACTTTGACATAGTTGCTAAACATAACCCCATCATCGCGCGATGCGCGTAAAATTGTGCGATAATATTCGCCGTTATTGAGATTACCCCATACGTCCGGCTCGTTAACACTATAACTATACGAACCGGCACTCATGTCTGGGTCGTAAGGATTGCGGTCAATGTATTTGTTGTGGTCGTGCGTACGTTCATTGCCGGTATATTTCGGAATACGTTCAAGGTTTTTAAAGGTAATCTTATTGATCGTAATCGCTACATTGTGTTTTTTGCCGTTAACGTCAATTGCAGCATTTTCGTAGATGATTTTAATCGGATTTGCGGTGCGATCAATCGTGTAATCGCCTGAATCTGGCCATTGGATTGTACTTTGTGTGTTTAGCCAAGCATAGTTCTGGCTTTGAACAAGAATCAGCTCAGGATCGGTGCCGCCTTGTTCTGGTGCAGACGCTTCGATGCCTTCAATCTTAAAAGGTACTTCGCCGATATAAGCAATGCGGTAATATGTTTTGGGTACATCAAGCTGCTCGGTGGCCCAATCGGTCGTCGAAATTTTATAGACGCCTGGGGCGAGATGGCCTGCGCCGTTTGGATTGTAATCTTTTTGGATGTTTAAGTTGGTGGTACTATCCGGAAGCGGATTGATATCTGGCAAAGTAGTGTGCTTCTTAATGCTATCGCGATCAATAATTAAATCGATATAGTCGCGCTTACTGTCGATCATGATAGCGCTCTGTCCGTCTGGAGTAAATTCGGTTTGCTTGTTAAATAAATACAATACATCGCTGTCATTGGCGGCAATGTAATATTCCGAGCCAGCACGGCCGCGGCTGTTTTTAGTGAGCCAAATATTAGAATTCTTGGCAGAAATCTGCGTCAGTTTAGGAAAAGCTGCAGGAATATCATATACATTGACACCGAAAATTTCGCGCCCATACTCGGCGGCACCAGTAATCATAGAATCTTCCTTCGTAATAAGTTCGTAATCGGTGGAACCGTTATAGTAATCGCCCGGCCATGCGCCTCCCGTGATGCTGTGCTGTTTGTTTGTTGGGCCAATGTTAGAGTTATCCATATTGTCGAGGCGCAGATAGGTGAGATTTGAGCAGCCCTCAATTAGGCCATCCATATTGAGGATTTTCGGCATAGCGCCAAAACGATGTAGATCTAAGGCATCCAATCCGGTGTCGTCCTTGAAGAAGTTCTTTAAAGAGACGGCCTCCGACGCATCTAGGCCGGCGAAGGCAAACTCTGTCGTCTTCGTAAAGCCCTCGAACATACTGGTTGCGCGAAAGCCGTTAAAACTAAACTTGACGCCAATATTATTCATCTCGAAGACGACTTTCTTAACGTAGGGTCTGATATCAGTACTATCGTTATAGCTCTTTTTCCAGATATTGTCCCAGTCGGCCTTGCTGTCGAAGTTATACGATAAGCCAGCAGAGGTCATATTGTTGCGCGGCTTAATCATCAATGTGCCGTTAGATTTGAGTTCGAAGTACCAGGTATCAAAGTAGCGAGACGCAGTCATAGCTCCGCCAGACGTAGCTAGAACCTGCGATTGCGATATAAAAAAGCTCGATATTAACGCTAGAACGCTAATAGCAATCATTGAACAGGCCTTAAATTTTGACTTTAGTAGCATATCACCTCTCAAATCTCGCATCAACCGACGCGAACATATATTCCTGTTGTTTATATTAGCACAACCATAATCAAAAAACCATGACCATTATATTTTCGGCTTGTCGCGCACCGCAAGTTAAAAGTATATTTTGACCGTAGTTATACTTGGCGATATAATAATAATGCGTCGGGGCTTGGCGCAGTGGTAGCGCGCACGTCTGGGGGACGTGAGGTCGGCAGTTCGATCCTGCTAGCCCCGACCATGGAACTGAAATTTATTAAACTCTGATGATTCAAGATTCTCAACATGCAACCGTCATTAATAGGGGCCAAGTTAGTTTTTTGCATTTTCCTGTATTTGATCAATACCCAGAGGTAGTTGCCTGCTTTGCGATGAAAGGCGAAACGGACAGGTATTACGATTACGCCCCCGGTAACCATCGCAAGGAGCTATGGAGTGAGCTTGGGATTGATGGCGACTTGGTTGTTGGAATTAGCGAGCAGATTCACAGTGTAAACGTAGCGCGAGTCGACGACGCAAGATGTCGCTACACTAAACTTGACGGGCTCGTCACAAATCGCCGAGATATTTTCTTAACGACTTTGGTAGCGGACTGCATAGCGCTCTTAATTTACGACCCAAAGAATCATGCCGTCGCCAACCTACATTCGGGCTGGCGCGGAACACTCGCAAAAATGGCGAGGGTCGGCGTACAAAAGATGATTGACGAATACGGCTCGCGACCAGAAGACTTAATCTGCGTGATTTGTCCCAGTATTCGCCGCGATGATTTTGAGGTAGAGCGCGAGGTGAAAGACGATTTCGCGCGCCAATTTCGGGAGATTGCGGACGAAATAATCGAAGAGGTTGATGGTCATAAATTCATGATTGATACTGTCGCCTGTAATAAATATATGCTGGAAGAAATGGGGCTGAGACAAAAGAATATTATCGATACAGGAATCTGCACAGTCTGCGCAAATGACGTTTTGCATTCGTATCGAGCCAATAAGGACACCGAAAAGGCGCGACGCAATCTCGCATTGATTGGTCTAAAAAGCTGCTAGCAGATACTGCGTAGTAATTGTAATGCTCCGTGCTTAACGGACTTTTTTTGACGGAACACTTTGCGCCACTAAAACCATGATTGGCGACGGCTACGATACCGCGAGCCAAACAAAAAAACCGAAACCAGAAGGTATCGGCTGTAAAAGAAGCGACTTAATCGCAGGTTGCTTCAGCGCTTGTACGTCTCTCAACTCTGTCTTGCACAAGTGCTTAATGTTATTTTAGGTCGAATCGGATGAGACGTCAAGCTTGTTTTTTATGATATTTATGTTTTAATTTTATCAATGGATAACAGGGGTATTTGGCGAAAAAAGCTTGTATTTTTGTATAATTATTGTGAAATATATATCAAGTGTCGGCCGTGGGTTGGGCTTTTGAAAAAACCGAGCGATTAAGGTAAAATAGAAAATATAAAATGGAGGAAATAAAAAATGGAGTCAGAAGGCTTAAAATTTTACCGCTGCAATAGTTGTGGTAATTTATGCTTAGTATTAGTTGATCCGAATGTGAAGCCGGTGTGCTGCGGCAATGAAATGGAAATACTCAATAGCAACACGACAGATGATGGAAACGAAAAGCATTTGCCGGTAATCGAAGTAGGGACGAACTCTGTGACCGTGAAGGTCGGCGAAGTGCCTCATCCGATGGAGACTGCGCACCGCATCGAATGGATTGCGCTTCTTTGTGGCTCGCGAATTGAAATCAAAAAGCTCGGAATTTCATCCGCGCCAGAAGCAAAATTTGAAAAAATCGAGACAGACGGAAAATTGCGCGCTTATGCATTCTGCAATATTCACGGTCTTTGGTCTTCTGAGCAGTAGCGGAGGCGGAACGTGCCGAAAGCAAAGCACCTTAAGAAAATCCGCAACTGGCTCGATGAACGCGGCTTAAGGATTAAGTTGGCGATTCTTAGCACGAGCGCGTTATTGAAGCGCCCGCGATATCTCTGCGTTTTCTTATTAAGCTGGTATGTTATTTTGTATTTTTTGAGTTTTTTTCGAGACGGCAGCGGAAACTGGTCGTTACTATGGTCGAATCTAGGACTCGGCGCAAAATGGCAACTATTAGGACGGGTCGGCGTAGAGACGTGGCGAAATTTCGGCTCTCTCTATGGATTAAGCCTCGTCATATTAGCGGCACTGCAGGCGCTAACAGTAATACATTTGCTCTACGCGGTGCGCCATAGAGAAAAGAGCAAGATTAAAGAAAGCGCAATAGACGGCGCGAGCACGGGTAGTATTGGTGCAGTGATTGGGTTTATTACCTTGGGGTGCCCAAGTTGCGGTATTACGATGTTTACCCCTATATTAACTACAGTTGCCGGCGCTGGCGCGGTAGCAGCCGTCGAGACGCTAAACCAGATTTTTATTGTAATAGCCTTTATATTGTTGTTTTACACAATCGTAAAATTGGGCTACCTGAACTTTATCGTATTACACGCAAAAAAGGAGAAAAAAGATGCAAAAAGCGATTAGGGTAATCGCCATAATAATAGTAGTGGGGTTTTTGGGGAGCTTAATGTTTTTCAATATCGCAAACCCAGCACCGCCAGACATGACGGCATGGAACGAGGCGATGACGATGGGCGACAAGAACACGGCGAAGCACCATTTTGTGATGTATACGGATTTATTTTGTCCTTATTGCGATAAGTTTTCAGATGCGTTAACGGCGAATAAAGATGACTTTATAGAGAAATATATCAATGGTCGCAAAATATTATTCGAGATTCGTATGACGGACATGAATTATGCTTTTGGACATTCCAATAACAGTCGTCCTGCGGGCGAGGGCGCATATTGTGCAGCGAGGCAAGGAAAGTTCTGGGAATACTACGAAAGTCTGCTCGGCAAACTCTACGAAGATTATCACTCAAAAGGAATTGGAGTCGATCGCGATTCAGAAAAAATTCCAGATTTAGAGATGGCGTATTTTTACGAAGCGGGTCGCAAAGCGCAGCTTGACGAGGAGAAATTTATAAGCTGTCTTGACAACCACGAGGCAGCCGAAGAACTCGACAAGAACACCGAGCGCGCGCAACAGATCGTGCCTGGCGGGGTGCCGTATTTTGTGTTCGATAAGTTTACCGAAAACGGCTTCCTCGGCAACTGGAACGCCGACGAAGACTACAAGCAGGCAAAACTCCTGCTTGACGCAGGACTAAACTCCTAGAACGAGTCATAAAAAAAGCTTCGCCACAATAATAGTGCGGCGAAGCTAAATCGAAGAAGGCTATTGAAGATGTCTGCTAACAACATCTTTGATGTCGTTTGGCAAAACGATGACCGTCTTTTGAGAAGGGTCGGAAGAGATTTTTTCGAGAGTCTGAAGCGTACGAATTTGAATACCACCTGGAGTGCGAGCCAAAAGACTGGCGGCTTCAGAGACGGATTGGGCGGCAGATTTCTCACCTTCGGCAACGATAATGGCGGCACGGCGTTCGCGTTCGGCCTCGGCTTGCTTTGCCATCGCGCGTTTCATATCGGCAGGAAGTTCGATATTTTGAAGCTTTACATTCTCGATATCAATACCCCATTTGTCCGTCTCTTTGTCGACGATCTCTTTAATTTGCACCGAGATCTCATCGCGCTTACTCAAAAGCTCGTCAAGTTCGAAATTACCAGTGATGTCGCGCAAGGCAGCTTGAGCGAAATTGGTCGTCGCGTAAATATAGTTAGTAGTTTCGAGGAGTGCTTTTGCTGGGTCGAGCACACGAAAATACACAATAGCATCAACGCCGACGGTAACGTTGTCTTTGGTGATAACCTCTTGCTTGGGGACGTCGATAGGAGTCGTACGGACATCGACATTCACCATCGTCTGAACGAAAGGTAAAATAACTCGAAAGCCTGGATCCTTGACGCCGCTATAGCGCCCAAGCGTAAAGACGACTCCGCGTTCAAACTGGCGAATGACACGCGCACCACCAGCTATAGCGATAATTGATATAAATAAAACGATAATAATAAATGCAGCCAACATATACTTCCTTTTTGGTTATGCTTTTTGTGATTATTTTATGTTAGACAGACAATTTCTGCAATAGTACAAGATGATAGACGACTGAAAAATACCCCCGAGAATGACTCTACGCGGGAAAATAACGTAAAGCTTCTCGAGGGTTCCGAAATGAACGAACGATCGCATTTTGATTGCTCTGCGGATGCGATTAGTCCGCGGTTTGCCGCGAGATAGATTCGTAAACGAATCCGTCACGTTCGCTCGTGGCAAACAAAAAAACAGACAGGCTTCCATCGCGGCGACAGAGTATTTGTCATCTGTCGTCGAGTAGATTGGAGGACTGGCGCACAGTGCGCTGAAAGCGAGAGGGTTGGCCCGCATTCATTCAGGCGCACGTGCGCCAATGCTAGAGTTGAAAGCTTCTCTTCTATTAATAGGAGAACACGAGAGTAAACAAAGAAGCAGTCAACCCTAGGATTGACGCAGCCTCTCGAAAGAGGCGTGCGTGAACAAAGCAAAATTCCTATTAGGCGTCATCTTAAGCCAATGAAGCTTATAGATAGGGTGCGCCCCGAGGATCTTTGCTTTTTCATCTGTTTTTTTTAAAAAACGACAACGATATACCAATCGCCGTCACGGCTAAACTCTAGCTACGGAGCTAATTTTTTGATAGTCCTTAGACTTGCAAGCCGGCTCTCTATTTTGATTGAAAAGAGAAAGACAAGCTAAAAGCTATGGGACTGCCAAAAAAGCAGCTAGAACTTAGCTTATTGTTTATTGTATCATACTTTACGATAAATGTCAACATTTTTTATAAATTATGCTAGAATACTAGTAATGAGCGCAATTATCAGGATAGGAGAGAGCGCCGAAGCAAAGCAGGTGGGAGAGCTGGGCGCCGCATTGACAAAGGTGCACCGCAGAGGCGCGCGTGTGGCGGCAGGCTTCGTAGTGCCGCGCGAGACGCGGCTAACGAATGGTCTTAGCAACGAGATTTTGCGAGAATTCGACCGCCTCAAAACAAAACAGGTCGTACTAAGAGCATCAACAGAAGACGGCGTCGAAACAGAGTCACTGCGTGACATCAAGAGACAGGCATTGCTCGGTGCAGTAAGCTATCTGCAAGATAATGCGCGACGGCGCGGTAGGCAGGCCGCAATTATCGTACAAGAACAGCTCTTTGCGGAAGTATCGGGCAGAAGTTACTCGATCAATCCGGCAACACTAGACGCAGACGAGGTGCTTATCGAGGCTCAATTGTGGATGAATCGTACGGTGCTCGCAGGCGAAAACGAGACGGATTTAATCGTGATACGCAAAACGACGGGCTCGGTAATCCTAGAGAGCGAAGACGAGGGGGAAATTTGCCTAGAACCGAGACAAGTTCAGGAGATATACACCTTGACAAGACAGGTCGAAAGAGAGTTTGGCGAAAGAATTAGTTTGGACTGGGCGTATGACGAAGGAAAACTTTATGTCTTGCGAGTGAAGATGATAAATCACGACATAATAACGAGTTTCCAACAATGACGCGAGCGCAAGAAAAAGATGAATCGAAACGGCGCCCTTTAGCCGAACGGATGCGCCCGCAAAAACTCGAGGAGGTATTAGGACAAGACGAAATAATCGGCGGTGGCAAAATCCTCACCGAAATCGCACACAAGCAAGAACCGGTGAATATTATTTTTTGGGGGCCGCCTGGGACTGGCAAGACGACCTTGGCGCGAATCGTGGCGAAAGAATTTAAGGCAGATTTTATTGAGATATCGGCGGTCACGAGTGGAAAGAAAGACGTCGAGCGTGTCATAGAAATAGCAAAACAAAATTGGAACCTGCAGATTAGGACGGTTTTATTTGTAGATGAGATACATCGCTTTAATAAGGCCCAGCAAGATGCGTTTCTGCCGCACGTCGAAAGCGGGCTGATTACGCTGATCGGAGCGACAACTGAGAATCCGAGTTTTGAAGTGATAGCGCCGCTACTATCAAGAAGTCGCGTGATTATTGTTCAGCCACTTAGCAAGCCGGCATTAGTCAAAGTCTTGGAGAGAGCAATCGATGCTGAAGGGGCAAAAAAGAGGGTGACGCAGGAAGCGATTGATTATTTAGCGGAATTGGCAGGGGGCGACGCAAGGTTGGCACTAGGCGACCTCGAGCTAGCGCTAAACCTAAGGAAAAAAGTCGACGTTGACACCGTGAAGGAGGCGGCTGGGCGGAAAATGCCTGGATATGACAAGGCGGGAGATATGCATTATGATACAATCTCTGCGTTTATTAAAAGTATGCGCGGGAGTGATACCGATGCGGCGCTGTATTACTTGGCGAGGATGGTTGATGCGGGCGAAGATCCGAAGTTTATCGCGCGGAGAATGGTGATTTTTGCATCGGAAGATATTGGGTTAGCGGGTAATGGCGCGCTGGGCTTGGCACTCGATGCATTTATGGCGGTCGAGCGAGTCGGAATGCCAGAGAGCGGGTTGATTTTGGCGCACGTCGTGACGGCATTGACGAAAGCGAAAAAATCGCGCGCAACAACAGATGCGTGGTATAAGGCGAGAGAATTAGCAAAAAAGACAATGGGTTTGCCGGTGCCAGTATGGTTGAGAAATGCACCGACGAAATTGATGAAGGATTTGGGTTACGGAAAAGGCCAGAAGTGGGAAGCGGGCTTTCATCTTGATAAAAATTATCTACCTGACGAGATAAAAGACGAAAAGATATTTGAAAAATAGAATAGCACTACGAGGCGCCAAGCTAAGTGGGGACTTGCATATAAGGCTATCAAGATGTATAATAAGGCTATTCTGAATAATAGCCGGCCTGAAAAGGGACGGCGTTTTTAATATTGGCGTTGGACTAAGAAGCACACGTAATTGGGTGCACTAGCCGAAATAGCGCCAAGGTAACCGAGTTAAGAAAAAGGAGTAAAGATGGAATTAGACTTAAAACAATTAGTAGCGATGGTAGATATAATCGCTGAGGAAAAAAATCTACCACAAGAAACCGTAATAGACGTGATCCAGCAAGCGATTGCGGCGGCGTGGCGCAAAGATAATGGCGATAAAGATATGGACGTACGCTGTGAATTAAATCTTAATTCGGGCGAGGCGGAAGTATTTGTGACGCGAGAAGTCATCGAAGACGATGTCGCCTATAACCCAGCGACAGAAATTCCACAAGCAGAAGCAAAAGGCAAAGAAATTGGCGAAAAAGTCGAAGAAAGCCATCCGGTAACCAGTTTTGGCCGCGTTGCCTCACAGACGGCGAAACAGGTCGTAATTCAAAGATTGCGCGAAGCAGAACGAGATGCAGTGTTGGCGATGTATGAAGATAAAATCGGAACGGTCGTAAACGGCACAATTGTACGCGTTGAGCCAAAGTTGGTGCGCATCGATCTCGGTAAAGCGACTGGAATTATGCCAAAATACGAACAAATCGAGGGTGAATATTATGCAGTCAGTTCGCGCATCAAAGTATTCATTAAAGAGATTGAGCGCAATGAACGTGGTGCGCAATTGATTTTAAGTCGCGGCTGCCCAGAGTTTGTTGAATATTTGTTTAGGCAGGAAGTACCAGAGATTGAGACTGGTTCTGTTGAGATTAAGGCTGTTGCGCGCGAAGCAGGGCGCAGAACGAAGATTGCGGTTGCAGCAACGATGCCTGGCATTGATCCGGTCGGAACGTTCGTAGGTGGACGAGGTGTGCGCGTACAAGCGGTCATGAACGAGATTGGCGACCGCGAGAAGATTGATATCGTTAACTGGAGTGATAATGCGTCCGAATATATTCGCGAAGCGCTTAGCCCAGCAGAGATTCAAAAGGTTGAAATTGACGGTAAAAAAGCAAGCGTGTTCGTCGCGAAAGATCAGCAATCGGTAGCAATTGGTCGAGTTGGACAGAATGTGCGCTTAGCTTCAAAACTGACAGGATTCGATATTACGGTTGAGGTAGTAAAGGCGTCGGAAAAGAAAAAGAAGAAAAATGTTGAAGATTCCCTGCTCTCGGCGCTTGAAGAAGGCGACGAACCCGAATCGCAAGAAGCGGCAAACGATGACGCGGCGGAGAATAGCGACGCGGCTAGTTCGACAAACGAGTAATCGGCGATAAACCAGTAAAAAGCAACCGCAACGGTTGCTTTTTTCACGGATGCGGTTATTTGATAGTTATTGCTGTTTGGCAAATTTGGCGGCCATAGTTGGGTTGCCGCGCGTAAGGCGTTTAATAGTGAGATCGTCGAGCTTATTTTCTGCGGAATTTAAATGTTTATCGGAAAGCATAAGGGCGTCACGGGTCTTTTTCAGGTCTTCGATAGCCTTGTCGATTTGCTTGATGGCCTCGAGGTGTTTCTTGCCGGCATTTTTCATAGTATTGAGCCATGAGGCTTTCCAATCGTTCATGTCGCGTTCAAAATTTGTCACATCTATATCTTGGTTTTTGATTGCAATCAGGTCGTTCTTGTACTGTAAAGAGTTCATCGCGGCGTTTCGCAATAAGGAAATCATAGGTATAAAAAACTGCGGACGGATAACGTACATCTTAGGAAAACGGTACGAAACATCAACGATGCCGGCGTTATACAGCTCACTGTCTGGCTCGAGTAAGCTGACGAGAATCGCGTATTCACAGTGTTTCTCGTTGCGATCCTTGTCGAGCTCTTTGAAAAAATCTTCGTTTTTGTGTTTCGTAGCGGTGGTGTCAGATTCGTTCTTCATCTCGAACATGATTGAGATGATCTCGGTGCCATTTTCGTCAGCTTCACGATAAATATAGTCGCCTTTGCTGCCAGAACGCGCATCGTTATCCTTCTCGAAATAAGCGTGTGGAAAAGCGGTTGCGCGCAAACGGTTAAACTCGGTTTGACAATGTTGTTCGAGGGTTTCACCAATCATTTTTGTACTTAGTTTTGATTTTAGATCTTTGAGGCGCTCAATCTCGCCCTCTTTTAACTTTAAGATCGCGTCGTATTCGGCCTTGAGTGAAGCCTCGCGCAATTCGGCGGCAGATTTTAGAGACGCTTCGCGAAGTTTTGCAGAGTCGGCCTGTGTGGCGAGTTTTGTTTTTAGTTCGCTGAGTTCGCGCTGAGTAGGAGCAAGGGCGTTTGCGACAGCAAGCTCTTGGGTGGTCTTTGCATGATTGCGCTCTTCGGCAAGCTGACTCTTAAGCTGGGCTAAGGCGGCTTCGAGCTTGGTTTTCTCGGAGGTAAATGAGGCGGACAATTCGGCGGTTTTTTTGTCGAAGGAGGACTGTTGCTCTGCCAAGGCGAGTTTGCGTTCGGCGGCAACGCGATCGAGGCGAACAGCAAGCTCGCGCTCAAATTCATGATTTTTTACCTGACTAAGTATGTCGGCATAGCTAGTGTCGTCAACCTTAAAGGTGGTGCCGCATTTGGGGCATTTTAGTTCTGCCATCGCTACTCCTCCTGTTTATTTATTGTTATTGTATCATGCGGCAAAAGATAACCCGAGGCGCTCTGCTATCGTAAAGAACAAAAAAACAAGGGCGTGATATAATTTCAGTATGAAAATGCGCGAAAATGTATCATTAGCAGAGCTTACGACAATGCGGCTAGGCGGGCTAGCGCGCTATGTGGCTGAAATCGATAACGAAAGTGATTTGGTCGAAGCATATCATTTTGCGCGGGAGAATAATCTGCCAACATATATACTCGGCGGAGGTAGCAACGTTATCGGACGTGATGAGGGTTTTGCTGGGGTAATCCTTCTCAATCGCATGAAAGGCATTTCGGTGTTCGAAAGCGACGCGGAGAAAGTGCGAATTACGGCACAGAGCGGGACGAGATTTGGAGATTTAGTGGAGTTTAGTACGAAATTATGGAACGGGGATAGTTTTGGCTACTCGGGCATTGAGGCGCTTGCGGAAATTCCTGGCTCAGTCGGAGCGGCGCCAGTACAAAACATCGGTGCCTACGGGCAAGAAATTGGCGACAGCCTGTATCGCGTAGGCGTATATGATACACGCGAACAAAGATTTCGCCAGCTGACAAAAGCACAGCTAGGACTAGGCTATAGACGCAGCATCTTTAATCATGGGGCGGAGATTGGTAGATATTTTATCACAAACGTAACTGTCGAGCTCTCGAAAAAATGGATGGAGCCGCCATTTTATAATTCCCTACAAGCTTACTTCAATGAACACAATATAGCGGATTTGACGCCGGCGATTATCCGTAAGGCGGTCAGTGATATTCGCAGTCGCAAGTTGCCCGACCCACGCTGGGTAGCGAGTAGTGGATCATTCTTTAAAAACATCTATCTTGACCCAGAGGCGGCGGAAGCGGCGAGAGAGCGCGGGATTCCGGTCTTCGATAACGGCAAAGTAGCGGCGGGCTGGCTGATTGAAAATGCAGGGCTGAAAGGTTGCGACTTTTACGGCATGCGCGTCTCGGAAGACGCAGCGCTAGTTTTAATTAATGAACGAGCAAAATCCTATGCAGACCTGGCACGAGCGCGCGCGGCAATCGTGGCGCAAGTTTACGATAAGTTTGGGCTGACGCTCGAGCAAGAGCCGGTCGAGATTGGAGGGTAAATGGGGCGCGTAAAAGTTCTAAACGGAGCGGAGCTCGCTGGGTTTATAAAAGAACGCCAGGTACAGCAAATTGCTCAATTACGCAACGACGCCGGTCGCGCATGGCAGACACCAAAATTAGTCATTTTTTACGACAATAACAGTCCAGTCATCGCGAAATACATAGAACTCAAACGACGCTACGGACAAGATATCGGCGTCGCAGTCGAAGTCGTAGGTCTGACTAGAGAAAATGCGACCGGGAGAATGAAACAGGCGAGCGAGGACGAGCAGACGCGCGGGATTATCGTGCAGTTGCCGCTTGAGAATGTTGATGCGGCGATTATTGATCAAATTCCGCTTGAAAAAGACGTGGACGGACTACGCGGACAACGCGACACGGCGACGGCGACAGCAATTCATTGGCTATTGACGGGTTACGGTGTCGATCTGGCAAAACTAAAACTAGGCATCGTCGGACGCGGAAAATTGGTTGGCGCACCGCTTGAAAAAATGTGGCGCGAAAGCGGCTATGACGTTACGGTATTTCGCAGCAAAGACAATCTAGCCGAACTCAAAGAGTGCGACGTCGTAGTCTCGGCGACGGGAGTAGCAGGGCTGATAAAATCGGAAATGTTGGGCGAGAATGCGATTGTTGTTGATGCGGGAACGGCAAGCGAAGGCGGGGTTTTGCGCGGAGATTTAGCTGAAGACGTGCGCACGACGCGCACCGACTTAACACTTACGCCGCGAATTGGTGGAGTGGGGCCACTAACGGTAGCGATGCTGTTTGAGGCGGTGATTAGAAACGCGCAGGAGCCCACAGAGAAGGCAAAAACACCAACTTGAGGCTGGTGTTTTTATATTTAAAGTATTGATTAAAATAATCAAGTATTTTTCGTAGAATGCTTGGCAGGGGTGGCAAGACTCGAACTCGCGACACCTGGTTTTGGAGACCAGTGCTCTAGCCAACTGAGCTACACCCCTAACGGTGTTTATTATAACACTTCACAGAAAAATGATAAAATATGTTTATCATGTATGAAAAGTTTGCGGAGTTTATTAAAGACAAAAAACATATTTGCGTGATTCAGGCAGAAAATCCGGACGGAGACTCGCTCGGGTCAGCGTTGGCGCTAGAGGAAGCGTTGGGCGAGATGGGAAAAGAGGTCTCGTTATATTGTCCTGTCGATATTCCGAAGTATATGCGCTATTTTGAAGGGTGGAGTCGAGTCGACATTGAGTTTCCGTATAAAGCGGAAGGATTGATTATCGTGGACACGGCGGCGGAAACTTTATTGTCGAAATTGCTCGACGACGCGGCGATACGAAATTGTCTTTATACGACGCCGGTATTCGTGATCGACCACCATGAGACCGAAGCGGACTTGCAATTTCCTTACGAAGCAATCATCGAACCGATGTCGTCATGTTGCGCGCTGCTTTATAAGATTTTTGATGAACAAAAAATCAAGATTAATGCGCAATGTGCGGAAAATTTACTTTACGGAATCTTATCGGACACACTAGGCCTCACTTCGCAATCGACGACAGCAGAAGATTATCGTACAGCAGGCGCACTGATTGATCGCGGAGCGCAAATTGCCGAGATGGAGGAGCGACGACGCGAATTAATGAAGAAATCGGCGCGCATTTTAGACTACAAAGCAGACCTGATTAAGCGCGTAGAATACCACCTCGACGGCCGACTAGCAACGGTACATATTCCGTTCGAAGAGATACAAGAGTTTTCCGACGAGTATAACCCGAATGTGCTAATCTTGGAAGAATTGCGGTTGGTCGAAGGGGTCGAAGTGGCAGTCTCGGTAAAAACTTATCCTGACGGTAAATTAACTGGCAAGATTCGCGCCACCAAGCCGATTGCAGAGCAATTGGCGGGGTATTTTGGTGGTGGCGGACACGCGTACGCGGCAGGCTTTAGAACATACGATAATTACGAAACAGCCCTGCCGGAAATTATAAATGCGACGATGAAATTACTAGACGACGAAAAAGCACAAGCATGATATAATGCAGATATGCATGGTCTGGGCATCGATCTTGAGCAAATTGAACGTAGGATTCGTTTTTGCAACTATTTGGTCGTGGCGCAGATTTTTTTACAAGACAACTTTTTACTAGAAAGACCGCTAGAATTTGACGACATCAAACCGCGCCTGTTGGGGCACTGGGGGTCATGTCCTGGCGTCAATATCGCCTACGCCAATCTTCGAGCGCGTTTTCCTGGAATGCAATTTATCCTCGGCCCTGGGCACGCTTTCCCTGCCCTACAAGCAAATCTATTTTACGATGGCGATTTATATGATTATTACCCAGAAGCAACGCCAAATCGTGAGGGCTTAGAATACGTATGTAAAAGCTTTTCGTGGCCCTATCAGTTCCCTTCACACGCAAGTCCGCTAACGCCAGAGGTCGTAGCGGAGGGTGGCGAGCTTGGCTATTCATTGGCAACCGCGTATGGGGCGGTGTTGGGACGACCAGATAAATTCGTGGCGGTGATGATTGGCGACGGAGAACTAGAGACGGGGACGGCGTTAGCGAGTCTGAATTTAAATAAGCTCTTGCGCTCAGAGGGGAACGGGCGCGTCTTGCCGATTTTACACCTAAATGGCTATAAGATTTCAGCACCAACGATTTACGGACGAAGCAGCGAACGCGAACTATTGCAGATGTTTAGAGGTTTTGGCTACGAGCCGATCGCCATCGATGGTACCGATACGGAAAATTTCCAACTTGCGCTGGCAGATTTACCGGAAAATGCGTTCGTGATTTTAAAAACTCCCAAGGGATACACGGGTCCGACGAGTCTCAACGGGATAAAATTGGCCGACAACTGTGCATCACACCAAGTACCGCTACCGCTTGCAAAAACCGAACCCATACAGCTCAAGATTCTAGAAGATTGGCTCAAATCGTACGATTTTAAGGAGCTTTATAAGGAATTTGCGCATGACGATTAGAGAATTAGGAGGAGAAAGAGGATAAAATGGATTTGCCGACACTGATTGAAAAACCTGGAGCAACACGCAGTTCGAGTGCGGAGCGCTTCGGTGAGAGCCTACGCGATGAACTACGACAGCATAAAGATTTTTATTTCTTTTCGCCCGATGAGACGACATCGAATCGATTAGACGCCGTATTCAAAGATGAAAACCGCGCGTGGATGCAAAAGATTGAAGCGTGGGATAAAAATCTGGCGACGAATGGGCGCGTAATTGAATTGCTCTCTGAAAATACGCTGTTTGCAGTGATGGCGGGACATATCCTGAGTGGCGGCAGAGGCGCGATGACGTCTTACGAGGCTTTTTTGCCGATTATTGCGTCGCAAGTTGCGCAACATCTAAAGTTTTTAAAGCAAAGCAAAGAAACGACATGGCGTCCGCAATATCATGCGCTAAACATTTTATCGACTTCGTGTTGGCAGCGACAAGACCATAACGGATACACGCATCAAAACCCTGGCTTGATTTCCGATTTGCTGGCCAAACCGTCAAATCTAGTAAACTGTTTGTTCCCTGTTGACGACGTGGCGGCCGCGGCGGCGTGGGAGTTGATGGCGAATACAAAAAATGTTGTAAATCTTACAACATTTAATAAGACTTTGCAACCGAGATGGATTGATATAAATCATGCACGATTCCAACTAGCAAACGGGGGCGCATCTATCTTCCAGTTTGCCTCAGATGCGGACCCAGAAGTAATCATAGCAGGCGTAGGCGACATTCCGACCGCGGAAGCGCTTAGAGGAATGCGCCTCGTAAAACAGGTGGTGCCGACTTTGCGTATGCGCTTTGTAGGAATCGGCGCATTGTCATACGGAGCAATTGGCGTCACAGACAACAAGCTCGATAGAAAAACGTTTGATGATTATTTCACGACAACGAGGCCGATTGTGGTTAACTTTCACGGTTATCCAGAGACGATGCGAGCAATCTTTGGGCATTATACGGACGCGCGTCGCGTTGACGTGCATGGATACGAAGATCAAGGTTCAACGACGACACCGCTTGACGAATTGGCACGGAACCACTGCTCGCGCTACGATATCGCGATGAATATTTTGGCACGCGCAGGTTATGTCGATACGACGTCAAGATTTCACGAGGCAATAGAACAAATCGCCGAATATGCACGTGAATTCGGCGATGACGAATAAATAACAGTAGATTTAAGACCTTTTGTTTAGGGCAGATTTTTTGATAAACTAAGAATATGGAGAAATTTTTTACTTATTTTCACCCCGAGCATTATGACCTGAATTTCGATATTAATTCCGACAAAACACAGGTCTCGGGACATGTCGTCATAACAGGAACAGCAGTACATAAGACGATTAAGTTGCATGCGGTAGGAATGGATATTTCGGCAGTGACAATAAATAAAAAAGCAGCCAACTTTAGCTATAAAGATGGAGTATTGACGATTAATCGTGTAGAGCTAGGGGCGCTTGAGGCGGCGATTGAATACACAGCGCCAATCACAACAAACATGGAGGGCGTCTACCTCTCGACATATCGATGGCGCGATGAGGAAAAAAAGATTGTGGCGACACAGTTTGAATCACATTACGCAAGACAATGTTTCCCGTGCATTGACGAGCCAATGGCAAAAGCAACGTTTTCGCTCACACTGACAGCGTCAAAGGACGATACGCTATTGGCGAATATGCCGGTTTTGTCTGAAACGGTAGACGAAGAGCGAAAATCGGCAATTTTTGAAACGACGCCGAGAATGTCGACGTATCTTTTGGCGTTTGCGGTTGGCGAGTTCGTGGCATTTGAGACGTATTCGGAAAATGGTGTAAAAATTACAACATACGCGGGCCTGAATCAAAAAACGGAAGACTTAGAGTTGGCGGGAGAATTTGCGGGCGAAGTCCTAGATTTCTACGGCGACCGATTTAAGACGGAATTTCCGCTACCAAAATTGGACCTGCTTGCATTGCCGGATTTTGAGGCGGGAGCAATGGAGAACTGGGGGCTGGTAACGTTCCGCGAAATTGCACTGCTTGCAAACGAACATTCATCGTTAGAGCAAAAACTGTACGTTTATATTGTCGTAGCGCACGAATTGGCGCATATGTGGTTCGGCGATTTGGTAACGATGGCGTGGTGGGACGACTTGTGGCTAAACGAATCGTTCGCAAACTTGATGGAGATTTACGCGACTGCAAAGCTGCGACCAGAGACGAGAGCGTGGGACGAATTTTATACGGGTTCGGTACTGCCAGCATTGCGACGCGATTGTCTGCTTGGCGTACAGCCGGTAAAGGTTGAGGTGCGGAACGTCGAAGATATCGCCAATCTCTTTGACGGGGCGATCGTGTATAGTAAAGGGGCGCGATTGTTGCTTATGTTAATGAGAGAGATGGGAGAAGAGGCGTTTTTTGCGGGATTGGCAGATTACTTTAAAAAGCACAAATACTTCAATACGGTTGCGGACGATCTATGGATTGCGCTTGATAAATACGCCGAGTTTGACGTAAGGCGGTTTATGACGCCATGGCTAACAAAAGCAGGATATCCAGTCGTGACAGGAGACGGTGAGGATATTATTGAACAGGAAAGATTCCTGATCAGCGGGAGCGACAAAGAGAGTCGCTATCCGATTCTTTCGCTACGAGACGATCTGTCTGGGCATTACTTGATTCTATTAGACAAGGAGCAGTTATCAAAAAAACTACAGACAGTCGAACAGTTAAACGAAGAACAGAGGCTAAGACTATTGCTTGATCAGAAATTGCTAGCTAAAACGAAACGAGTCGCAAGCGCATCACTGCTACCACTCATCATGTCCTTCAAAGAAACAAAAGAGGTGGTAGTCTGGGAGATAATTGCGAGTATTGTGGCTGACTTGAAGATATTTCTACAACCAGATTCGGCGGATGAAGACAGGTTTCGCGCTTTTATTAAGCAGCTCGTGGAAACAAACTACGTCCGACTAGGAGTAGTCGCAAAAACTGACGACAACGAAGAAGACATAAAGCTGCGATCGATTATTATGGGGCTAATGCTATATACGAAAGACGAGGCGTTTATGCACGAGGTGCTTGAAAAATACGGCGAGGCCGAGATTGCGCAAGTGCCAGCGGACTTGCGCTGGATAATTGCCTCAACCGTTGTGCGCAGTGACACGAAGAAAGTTGCCGAGTACTTAGAATTGTATAAATCGACGCCGGACGCGGCGTTAAAACGAGACTTAAGCGAAGGCATGACGGCGACACTCGACGCGCCCACATTGACTACTTTGCTGACAAAATTAAAAGACGGTACGGTTCGTCCGCAAGATAGGTTTGGCTTCTTTTTCAAGATTGCGCGCAATCACGTATCAAAAAAGGCGGCGTTTGCATGGATGTATGAGAATTGGGAGTGGATTTGCAAGAACGAAGGTGATAAAACAACACCAGAATACCCAAGATACTTAGCGGGACTGATTCGAGACGAAGACGAGGCGCGGAAATTTAAAACATTCTTTGAGCCGCATGCGAAAGAGGCAATATTGGAGCGGGATTTGGCGGTCGCATTCCGAGAGATTGACGCAACAATGCGGTTAATTCAGACTGACAAAACAGAGGTAGCACGATATCTCGAGGAGAACGCGTGAAGGAACTAAAGATCGTAGCAGTAGTAGGAATGAGCGGCAGCGGAAAGTCGAGCGCGATCGACTATCTCACGGAGCACGCAGTACCGCGCGTGTATTTTGGAGGGATAATTTATAAGGCAATGGAAGAAGCCGGGATAGAGCGCACGCCAGACAGCGAACGAATATTTCGAGAAGAGATACGAGAAAAGGAAGGCAAGGATTTTGTAGTACGCCAAGCGTTAGTAGATATTCGCAAACTGATTGAGGCGGGACAGCGCCGAATCGTATTGGACGGCCTATATACTTGGACAGAATATAAAATTCTAAAAAAAGAATTTCCAACAGAGTTAACAGTAATCGCCGTGGTCGCACCAAAGGCTTTGCGCAGGAAACGCCTAGCAGAACGACCGCGTCGTCCTTTTAATGCACAGGAAGCAACAGAACGCGACTACAGCGAAGTAGAGAAACTAGAAAAAGGCGGACCGATAGCGCTAGCAGATTACTATATTTACAACAATAAAGACATGGCGCATTTTCATGCGCAATTTGCGGAGATTCTAAACGAAATTGGCTTTCTCGCAAAATAGATATCCCTAAAAATGCGTATAGATAATCATACGAATTAACACGATGACAATAAGATGCGCCGGGTAGTAGGCGTAAAAGAGATATTTCGGGAGACGGCGACCTTTTTCGCCGCTATATAGAGCGAGCGGAATGAAGGCGAGTAGCGCGAATAACTGCGTAGGTAAGTGAATCTGCAACGAGAGAAGACAAGTGATGACGGCAAGCAAACCGAACAATGCAATCCGATACGGCGTAGAGTTGAGCTTGAGGTGACGGCGGACAAACCAAAAGCCAATCACGAGAGCAACGCCGAGTGCGCCATAATCGAGATTTAGGACAGCGGCGGCGGCGAGCAAAAACGGAATCGGCAGATACCAGAGAGGTTGCTTTTCAGCCTTGTTTGCGCAAGCGATCCCGAGAAAGCCGAGAATCAGGGTAAAAATCACGCTATGAGGATAAGCGCTAATAAACCAAAGTAGCCAGCCGCCGCCGGAATGAATAATCTCATTCGAAACATCTGAATACCCAACATGCGTAACGGTAGCGAGTACCCATAGTAAAGGCTCGCTAATAAGCGCAAGAATAAGTAGGCGAATAAAATATTTTCTACGCGAGCGCGTATGTCGAAAGCCTTCAGCAATCATAAAAGCGTAGAGCGGAAAGGCAATGCGCCCAATCGCTCGCATCGGCTCATTGTTATCGACTAGGTAGAGGCCGACATGATCAATTGCCATAGTCAGCATTGCGATTAGCTGAAGTGCCGCGGAAGTCAACATAAGCATATTTTATCATTATTTCAGCTTTCGCGGGAGATATGTTAGAATGAAAGTAAGTATAGAGGTGGATATTTTTTGAAATGTCAAAGAAGCAACGCATAATTATCTTTTGTCTTAAAGCGTTTATTTTTGCGGTCGCGACATACTGCCTGTTGCGCTTCTTGTTTGACCCTGGATACGGGCGATACGGTGGCTTTATCGCGGGATACATCTTTTTGTTTGGTCCGCAAATCTTGAAGCTGTTTGGCGGCGAGGCGCCGGCGAGGCCGCAAATTGTCTTTTTCGCGTTCGTAATAATTTCGCTAGATTTTGGAATTTGCTTTGATTTTTACAAATATGTGCCGATGTTTGATAAATTCGTACATTGTCTCTCGGGGATAATCGCCGCACTTGCGGCGCATTATATCATGCAGTTTTACGGTGCAGACAAGGCAAGTCGTAATTTCCGCGTATTCTTTATGCTTGCCTTTTCGTTATACGCTTCGGCGGCATGGGAGTTGTTTGAGTTCGGCGCAGATAGACTGCTGCATCAAAATATGCAACAGCTAACCTCTATTGGACTAAATGACACGATGCTAGATATGCTGTTTACCTATATCGGGGGGCACATAGGGGCGGTAATCGCAATGGCGCCATGGATGGATAAGTTTTTCTTGGAAGAAGGCGAGAGCGAGGAAAAGAGGAAGGTTGCAAATAAACACACTACGAAGTAATAGCTGGACAAAAAAACGAAGTCATCTAATTACTTACCGGTAATACCGCTGAGCCATTTGCGAATAAATGCTTGCTTTTTTGAAAAAAATATGTATAATTAGGAGATATTTCAGCTTTTTGGCTGATTTTTGTTCCTTAGAGGATGATTACAGCACTGTATTGAAAGAAGGTGAGAAAAAATGACATGGATACCAGACGAATTGTTCGACAAGAGACTCCCTATGATTAAAAATTGGAGCGCATGGACATGCTTTGACAAAGTACCAGACAAGGACGGCAAGCTCGTTCCTCGACGTAAGAACTATGAGCAAAGAAGCGAGGAGGCCGAGCATTGTCGCGAGCAGTTACAAAAAATACTAGACAACAATTTGAGCATCTTGCTTTCCCCAAAGGTTCCTATATATATCGAAGGAGCAATCGATGGACGCTATGTGAGTATTAAATTGATAGCACTACAGTGCATGCGCAATAGAAAGATTGTCTTCGGTAATATTAACGCAGGCCGCTTACGGCTTTGTGGGGGCGATATTAGAGACGACCATGCGAAAAATGATCATTATTTTGAACTAAGCAATGCAGGCGCCACCAATAACACGACGACACGCGCGAATTCTTGCAGTAAAGATGAATACAATTGCGGGATCGATGTATTTTTTTGTAGATGCGCTTCGTATAACGATTAGTGATTAAATTTTAGCTTATATTGATCAGACTCCCTGCGGCGAGTCGAACCGCCAACAGACAATTACTATACTCAAGCAAACCACTCGGTTTGCTTTTTTGCATCACGCTACAGACTGGGCGACTTCGTATTTATCGCATTTTGCTCTTAGCCTTCTCGATATCGGCTTGGCGTTGCGCCTCAATCTTCGCTCTCTCTTCCTCTATATTCGCACTGGAGCTGTTATTGTCGTGAATAAAGTTTATTTGTTTGTCCGATAATTGCCCTGTATACTTTCGGTCTTCAGAGGCATACTTTTCTAACATGACGTCAGCAAGTACCTGTGCGCTCGATGGGCGCCCATCCGGTGGAGCATCCTTACTCTTCCTCGCTAGAGTGTCGTAAAATGATGACTGCAGGCTGCCAAGTTGCGACATATTCATGCCCGATAGAATTTGTTCCTGCCTCCCCGTGTCAAGCTGATCAAAAAGCGTCGCCATCTGTTCATTTGCTGTGATATTACCCTTCTGGGACGAAAGCGCCGCACGCCAAGCCTGATCGGACATTAAATCCACAGCCGGGTCGGCAGCGATATGTTGGAAGAAGTCTTTATTTGCCTTTCCGTAAACTTCTGGCGAGACGCCTTTCTCGGCCTCATCTTGAAAAATATCACTCTTGCGCTCGATTACTTTGAGCACACCCTCATCCTTATCGCCAATCTCAGCATCACCAATTCTTTCGTTTTTAAGATTGCCTAGAAACTCTTCGCTATTTAGCGATTTGGCAAATGCTATAGATATAGGGTCGTCCGAATTGGCTAAAAGCGCATTTCTGATTGCTCCGCGATAGTTTTTGTCAGTAGCGAGCTTTGTGCGAGCTTCTTTATCTGAAACAATCTTATCTAATATGCGGTACGTGAACTCTGGTTTATAGTTTGTACCTCGTATTAACCCCACTATGGCGTTCTCGTCCGTAATACCCATTACATCCTCCTCTCCGCCGAGGCTTTCGATTATAGCACTTGGGTCGGCATTGTTGGCGGCGTAGCTTTCAATAGCTTTACGAATCTGTTCGTTATAACTAGTAAGTCTATTGGTACGCATTCTCATCTCTAATAGCTGTTTTCGTGAAGGTTTCTTGACGTTCTCTAACTTGCCAATCTCTTTTTCGTCCGAGTCTGCTATATATTGCCCTCTCCTTGTTTCAAGTCGATTCTTTTTGTTCATCTGCCTACGATACGCCCAATCCCCAACCCGCGTGTGGTCCTGCATTTTTTGTTTTACCCATGGAGAAACCGTGCCCTGCGCTTTCCCCTTCATCTTATCAAGTATGCCGGTTATCTGAGAGATGGCATTTAGAGACTGCTTGATTGCGCTCGGGATTAAGAAAAAAGGTACGACACTAATCAATAGCGCAGAAACAGCAACAGTGCCCATATTCTCACTGCCAATATTTGCACGGATAATTAATTTTCCCACAAAACTACCACCATAAACAAGAAATGAGCATATCGGATAAGCAAATAGAAGGCCCTTGAACAGTCCAAACCATTTATCGAAAAAGAGCTGTTTAAGATTAGGGAGAATATAGCAAATAAACGCTAGTGGCGACACGATAACGAGTATCACCGCCAGAGCGTTTCTTACGGCCAACAGAATAAACAGGAATAATCCAGCGATAGCAATAGAAACTATCGCGCCTACAACAAGCATTAAAAAGCCACCCAGTACGCCCGTCGCCCAGTCTCTAGCGAACTTAAATAGAACAAAGAGTATGCCAGCCGAAGCGGCGATTGCCACTACGAGGATGGCGGCATTAGCTCCAGTGTTACCTGGAGAGGCCGCGTTCGTAAACACGTCGCCCGCGTCTTTATCGGCGTTTATCGCAAGTTGAATGCTATCTCCTGCCTTGTTCAATAAGGCTTCAATTCCCCCGCCAGCAATATTAGCTGCGTCTATGGCAAGTTGACAAATAACGTACGAAAGATTAATTAATATAGCTGCTATGATTAATTTTGGTAATATTTTCTTGATACCGTAATTATCTATACCTACACCTGTTAGCTGAGAGAAAATAACAACAAGAAACAGGATAATGAAGATTACATTTGCGAGATTGCGAAAATAGCTCCATGCTTGCTGAGTGCCGTTATTCGCCTCAAATAATTTTGGCTCTATTTTTAAATAATCATCTATGCGTTCATACAGAAAACCCACAAGACTTTCTAGCGCGCCAGTAACTGGACACAAAAACCAGCCAACTGCTGGAGGAGCGGTGCTCCAGCAGTCTAGCTTGTCTTCCTCAGTATCTACGCACGCATCTTGATCTTGATCGTAGGTTTGGCCGTTGGCCTCGCAGTCGTTGATTTTTTGCTGGGTAGCGGCATCAACGGTTGAACCGCTAATATCTGGGACGTCATCCGTAGTGCCAGTCAAGTCAGCGTTTTCACTGTTGACAGTAGCCGTATCCAGGAATGAGCCTATCTTGCTAACAAGATTAGTTTTTAAGTTACTCCAACTCGTAGCTATAGACATAGGCGCCATTTCGCCATAATAATTGCCTTTGATACTTTTTAGCTCGATATAATTCTTATTGTCGTCGGTAAAACGGAATAAAATGTCGCCATTGTTTTCGCGGAATGAGACATGCCCCACTTGATTGCCTGCGTTTTTGTCGTCCGTACATATGACGTTTGTTTTGACTTTGTTTACGGTTAGACTAAAACAGTCAGGGCCGCCACTGGCATTTGCCGTAGCCGACTGATTACTTGCTGGTTGCGATGTTGCGGTAGTCTCGTTGACGATTTTTGGCCTCTCGCGGTCGGAATATGTGTTGCGATTACTGGCGATTGTGCGGATAGACGCCTTGACGCCGTCCCAACCGTGATGAACATCGATGCCTTCAACTATCGCGGCAGGGTTGTTTTTAGTCTCATTGTAGATAACAACCCGTAAGGTGGCAGACTTTCCAGATCCGACGTATTCGATACCCTTTTCTGGCTCATTCTTGATAATTAGACTTTGATCCTCTTGGTCTGGATTATCAGAACAAATTTCGCTACTGAGCCTGCTAGAATTATCGCCGGCCTGCAGCGTAAAGCAGGCTGTACGAGCCGCATAAACATGAGAATCTGCATTGCCGAACGCAACGAGTAATGACAACGCCGTTATTAGACCGATAATCAGAACGCCGACGTAGCGCGAGAAAATAGTCCTTTTCACGCAGTCATCTCCCGCATTTTCTTAGAAGTTTCGATAACGGAGTTGAGCAAGTCGCTTCTGATTGTCGTCAAATTTGCATGCAGTTTCGAGAAGGCGTCGCTGGCGTTTTCGCGTTTTTCTACAACACTAGGCTCAAGTGATTGATTAGCGCAATTTAAAATATCGTTGCCTTCTAATCCTATTTGCTGACAGACTTCGATAACATCCATACGAGCTCGAGCGAGAGTATTGAATAATTCTCCAGTCTTTATAGTATTCTTCTGACTTTCGTGTTTGTAAAAGACCTGATAAGCGTCTTGTATTTTTGTCTTTATCTCCTCGACTGGATAATCTTGGAGAGCCGTGACGAAATCGTCATAAGAAAAGATGCGGGCATTATAAGCCAAACGAGCGCGCGTAAAATAATCTTGGGTTAAGTCAACCGTCTTCGACAACTCTTCGTCCTTACTAAGGTCGTCTGTGGCCTTATAAACCTTTTGGAAGTCAGAAAATAGAGTATCGGCAGTAGCGTAGTATGCGTAGATGTCCGACTCCTCAATGGCTATTTCAGATAAGGCGCCGACCTCTTCTGGCAAATCTTCGTCGCTCTCTTTGCCGTAGATTAAGTAATTGCCGTAGCGGTTCCATTTAGTCTTGAGGTCGGCGATAGCGCTGGATTGGCCTTTGGTATTGGGCTTAAGGGCGCCAGCAGACAATAGGGCGCCGATAAGGACTATAATTGCGAGGGCGCCGACGATTGAGGCGATAAGAATCGGCTTGCGTTTGCGCTTTGCCTGCTCTTTGGCCTGAACCTGTGCGGCCGCCTGAGTAGCGATAGCCTGCGAGAAAAAATCTGGAACTTGATTCGGGGTAGCCGGGCGCTGTTGGCGTCCGAGGTAATTTGAGCGAGTGCTCGTGGCAACACGGGGTTGAGCGCTGTTGGCCGATAGATTGCTAGCCGGAACCGCGCTAGTCGTTGTGGTCGAATCGGAATTTAACGAAGGCGCAGAGGTACTAGCCTGATACTGATTCGAACTAGGCGAGACGACAGCGGGCTGAGAAGAGACGATGTTAGGAGTATCGCTACGGAACACATCGGTAGCGGACGAGTAGGCTGGGCTACTAGGCGTCGGTGAGGGAGACGAGGGAGACGAGGAAGGCGATTGTGGAGAAAGCGGCGGAGTAGGCGATACGGAAAATGACTGTGCGGCAGAGGTAGGAGATGGAGTGGAAGGAGAAGGTGTCGGGGTAGGAGTCGAAGACGACATATCGTTAACGTCCGCGCCGTCATCGCTCGAAAAAGTATCATCGTGCGAAATAAACAGCGCCGTCCCGTCGTCGTTCTTCATACTGCAATTTTAGCATAAACATTTTGGTTTTTACAAAAAACGGAGCGAGAGTTGTTTCGCCGGCGGCTTATGTAGACACTATGACTCCTCAAGTTGTGCCTGCATATCAGATAAGGCAAGGAGAAGGGCTGGGAGCTGAAGCGTATTAGCCAAGTCAGATTCGAGACGAGCGAAGCTGTCAGTGAATTCGGCCTGTGTCGCGGCGAAGGCAACGCGTTTTTCTTCATAAACAGATTGCGAGCAAATGTTTTCACAGGCAAGCAGGCTAGTAGCAAGACTGGATAAACGCGGCAAGAGTTCGAGATAATGCTTTTTGGAAGAGTCAAGCTGCGGACTAGTGAGCGTGCTAAGCCGAGTGCGAAAACTATCTAAACTACGCACATAAGCTGCAAAGTCGTCACGAGACTGTTGGTCAAGGAGCGTAACGTGTGCGCGCAATTCAAGCAGATCGCGCAAAAACGCTTGCTCGTGGGTGAGCGTTTGATTGAACTGGTCAAGCGAATTGAGTATCGCCGAGTGCTTGCGCTGAATGTACGGATTGTCTCGAAAACGCGCGTACGCATCGTCAAAACGCGCCCGCGCAGATTGGTAGGTAGCGAGATCGCCGGACTGGAGCGACGAATTCATGATGCCAAGAACAGTAGATAACGTGGTGGCCGCATCAAAGCTGGAGTTACGTTGATATTTTTGATAGGAGACGACAAGACTAAGCGATTCGCAAACTGCGAACAATACAATAAGCGCGGCGAGCAGAAAAACTTTTGGCGAGATGCGTTCGCGCGTCATCGGAGACTCCTCACGAGATTGTTTAGTAAATTGGCATAAGTGCGCCGCCCGTCAGGGTTGAGATGAATATGGTCGTCGTACATGAGCGACCAATTGTCGTGGGCGACCTGCCACCAGTCGGCGACAACAACATTGCTATGAGTATCAGCAAAACTTTTTAGCGCATTGTTTTGCGAATCGCGTGGCTGCATGGGGCCGGCGTATGCCGTAACAAAAATTAACTGACGCCCTGCCCCGGCGACCGAAACAATATCCTGGAGTAATGCGTCGGTAATCGTACGCTCGTTGGTTGCGAGACTAACGATAATAATCTTAGGCAGCTTGCCGGTCGCGGAATAGCCCGCCAAGAGCTTCGTGGCAACTTCAATGCCGCGCGACTCAGCCGCGTCGACGTAAGCGTTTTCGATTGTCGATTCGAGTTCGGCTTTTGCGCCGAGCGTCACAGAGTCGCCGATGATTAATACATCGGCAGAATTTGGCGAGTCAGCGGCGCGATAGCCTGAAGATTGAGTAGGCGGCGTATTGGCGAGTTTATTAAACTCAGTCGCGAACACCGTATCGGTAACTTTAAGAAAAGCTTTTGCGCCAAGATAATCGGTATCGTGCGACGCAGTGCGCTTGGTCCGAGAATCGTGCGAGATTTTTGATGAGTTGAGCTGAGCAGAAATAGAGGATGTTTTGGGCGTTGTAACAATAGTGAGAACGGCGGGAACGATTAGGATCGCACAAATAGCAACGAACGCAAAGCGATACGCGAGCGGACGTTTGTGAAAAGAAGCGAAGAATTTTGGATTTGCAAAAGTACGTGCCAATACAACAGCGAGGACAAGACTGACGATAAAAGCGAGCAGTGGAATGAGCCAAAAAACGAAGGCGGCAGACGACCGCTGCAGATCTGGAAAAAGTGCAAGAAAATGTGGCAATAAAAGGTACAGCGGCCAATGAAAGAGATACAGGCCAAACGACAAATTGCCGAGTGTATCAAAAAACTTCACCATACGCGGAATACGGGCGCGGACAAGGCGGTTGGGCTGCAAGCGAATAATACAAAACAGAGCACAGGCAGTTGAGACGGAAACTGCCGGAAGCGCAAGAGCGAAAGTCAGCGGGTTTTGATAAGACGTCTTTAGCGCAAACAAGGTTATCGTAACGACCGCAATAACGAGCCCGAGCGTAGGCAGGAACTTTTGCGTGCGCGGCGTGCGCGGACGAAGCGCATTGAGAGCAGCAAAAGAAATGCCAACTACAAACGGCGCAAAATGCGTATCGAGCGCAAAATAGGCGCGGTCGGGTTCGCGAAATAGACCGCCATGAAGCGAAGCGAGAAAGACCGACAGGAGCGCGAGTAACGCAGAGCAGATGGCGAGACCCTTGAGGCCATGGCGATAATTGGGCGCAATTTTGAGAAAGCCCGCAATTAGAAAAGGGGCAAATAAAATAAATTGGAACTCGAGTGCGAGAAACCATGTATGCTCGAAAAGATTTGGAGAAATTGTGTTTTCATAGCTGCCGCCAGTAATGAGCTCGGCAATGTTAGTGGAGAAGGTGAGCGCATACAATGCGTTGAGTGGAGTATTAACAAGAATATCTCTTGGTAGAACGAAGGCGCAAGCAAGCACGACAACGACACAAAAGAGTAATGGCAGCCAAAGACGTGCGAGACGTTTGCCGAGAAAACGAAAATAACGCAAGCGATGATAACGAGAATAATCGCGTATCAGACTAGTGGTCAAGAGAAAACTTGAGAGCGTAAAAAAAATATCAACAGCAAGAAAACCGCCTGGCAAAAAATTGCGAAAAAAATGGTAAAGCAAAATCAGAACGATAGCAAAAAAACGCAAAGAATTGACACCGATAAGCCATGGCATAGATATAGTATATCACTTGTAAGTTGCCAGCATCAGGCAATCACGGGAGACCATCGATAGCTAGTATGGTAGAAGAGATTGTAGCCAAAGACTGAGTTCTTCGATCAGGAACGAATCAGCATTTTCCGAGGCAAGCTTCTTTAATGATTCGAGATATGAACCTTGTTGAGCGGCGAGTCGCGCGAGACGGTATTGTTCCCACGTGGACTGCTCGGCCTCAGAAAGTGCATCGGGATAATTGCGCGCCTTGTAATGCAGAAGCAACTCCGGCAAACGAGGGTCGTCAAAATCAGGATGAAAATCGGCGAGGTCGCGCAAAGAAGCGTTTTTTACGGCATCGCAGCGAGTGCGATCGGGGCGATCGAGGAAGGCGTCATAAAGAGCAGCTTCAGCGTCTTTAGCCTTCGGGAACTCGGGCATCTTTTCGTATTGTTCGCGGACGCGTTCGATGAGGTCAGGGTGAGCAAGAAGAATTTTGAGATGTTTGTCGATAGTAGCGCGATCGAGGTGAATATTTTGCCAAGCGTGCGCAGATTCGAGGACGCTGAGCGGAGCGACAGCTGGGCAGTGATTGTATTTGAGTTCTTTGATGATTGGAAAAAAAGTTGACGCCTTATCGGAAGGCGAGGATGCGCCGGACGCGGTCTGCGACTCGCGCTTCTCTGCGGCTTTTTTGGCTAGCACCTCGTCGAGATTGTAGCGTAAGTCAAAAACAAGCACGTTGCCGTGGCGTGCGGGCGCAATCGGAAAAGCAACGGTTGTTTTATCGTGATCGGCGCTATAACGGCCGGAAGAATAGACAAAAGGAAGCGGCTTGGCAAGATTGACGAGAGCCTGAACGGACTTTTTGTGACGAAGACGAAAGAGATAATCAAAGAGCTTGGGCTGATGTTGTTTGATGAGACGCGAAACATCTATCAACGCATTCACATCTGACAAAGCGTCGTGTGCCGATTCGTGAGAGATGTGATTTAATTTTGTGATAAGCTCGAGGCGATTGGTTGCCCTGCCTTCTTCGGTAACCGGCCAATTGATTCCATCTGGGCGCAGGGCGCGCGTCATGCGCACAACGTCGAGAAGATCCCAGTGACTGCGGCCGTCTTTCCATTGCCACTCGTACGGGTCGTAAAAGTTGCGCCAGAACAGATAACGCATAAACTCATCGTCGAAGCGAGCAGAATTGTAGCCGGTAGCGATCGTATTTTCCGTAAAGATTTCCGTGCTGAGATATTTGCAAAATTCGGCTTCGCTAAGTCCGTCCTGTACGGTCGACTGAGGGGTGATTTTGGTGACCATAATCGCTTCTGGACTAGGCAAAGTATCGTCGGCGAGCTTGACGAGTAAATTTACAGGATCGCCAATCGGCTCTAGATCGAGAGTAGTGCGCTGCCCGGCAAATTGCATGATACGATCAGAGCGTGGGTTGAGTCCGGAAGTTTCGAGATCATAAAAAAAGAAGGTTTCTGGGGAAGGTTGTTTGAGAGCCTTCGTAGAGTTATGTGCACCTGTCATAGCAATATAGTAGCACGAATGAAAAAAGCCGCCTATTGGCGACTTGGGGGAAAGTTGCGACAACTCAACGCGCAGAAATCGACAAATGTCGCCAATCTCTGACGCACTGCGAAAGTGCGCGACTTTCATAGTAGCGCGGAGCAATACCATGCTTATAGCATTGCGCGCCATAAGTCATCGCAGCATCAACGACACCCTTCGTTCCGCAGGCCATCGCGCCGTGATATTCAACGAGTAAAACGCCGAAAAATATTACTATCGTAATAAAATCTGGTGCGGGGCTCATCGAGAGCGCGCTGCGCACAGTAAGATACTGCGTTGAAAGCAAAAACGCCGATGCGCCACACAGGACAAGCGCCACTAGCCGCTGTAAGCTAATAGACTTCATGCGGAAATAGCGCACTTCTTTGCGTGCCATTGTGCTGCCGCGGTGATAAGATAGGCCATAGCGGAGACGAGCAAGGCGTCGTGTGTGCTTCAGGCGCCGAGAAAGCGAGTCGCTTGGGCGAATCTCGACTCGTCGGCTCTTGCGCAACATCAGGCAACGCCCAAATAAATAGGCGATGCCAAGAAAAGCGACGAGCGCAATCCAGACACCGACAAATGACGGATCAAAATCCGCGGTGATGGTTTTTTGTAACAAATTATCATGCGTCATACAACCCTCCTTGTGTGACTAGATTAACAGTTGCGGGCCTATACATAATTTAGGCCATCTTTTTATTATAGCACAAGCACCATAAAAAGTCAAGCAAATAGTCAACGATCGGCGAATTAGTTGATTTTGTCTTGCCGCCTGCAGGTATAGATGAGCCAAAAAGGTCTAATAGGAGGTTATTCGCCAGAAGTGGTTGCTTCTTCTGAAGAAGTGTCCTTTGAAGCGGAAGTGTCGTTGGCCTCTACGGTCGTGGTTTTATTGATTTTTGTGTCAAGATCAACAAGTTCCTGAGAAGGCTGGATTGTCTCAATCGGGTCGATAAGCATGACGACGAATTTTAGTGGACTATTGGGAGGGATGGTGCCCTGTTGGTTCTCACCGTAAGCCATAACCGCAGGGATCGTCAATTCGCGAATGCCGCCAATCTTCATGCCGACAATCCCCTCTAGCCAACCTTTGATAATATTCGGTGTACCAGAAAGTGGCGTTTTGAGAGCTGCTGGGTTGGCGGAATCGTCGAATGAAGAATCGAAGATAGTCTCATCGGAAAGCCAGCCAAGATAATAAGCAGAATAGCTAGTAAAGTTTTCGTCGGTTACCTCGGCGCCGTCGCCGATCTTGATATCTTCGGTTTCGAGAGTGTCGATATCGGCGGCGTTGAAGGCTTTGACGCGAGCCTTTTGGGCCTTAAATTCTTCAAAATATTTCGCGGATAATTCATCGGCCTGTTTGTTGACTTTATCTTCGTATTCGGCGAGTAGCTGCGTATAGCGAGCTTGTTCTTCGGCGGTAGCGGTACTGGTTTTAGACTTGCCGCCATAGTTCAAAACAAGGCCGGCATAGAGCGCAAAAGTCGAGCCTAACATAAGGAGCGCAATCAAAACGATAACTATGCGCTGTTTTGGGGTGGTTTTAACTTCTTCGTTTTTAATCATTTTATTTTCTCCAATTGATTCATTATTGTTTGACTATCTGACTTGGTGAGAGTTTTGTCGGGGTGGGCAAAATCGAGATGAAAACTAACGGTCGGCGGAGCATCAAGGGTGTCGGTCTGACGGTAAATTGAAACGGGAGTAATCTTAGAAATGAGCCCATGTTTATCTAAGACAGCACGGATCTTTTCATAGAGCGAGGCGTAGGTCGTGTTTTTCAGAGGAAGCGTAAGATCGCGCGAGACAGACGGATAGGTCGAGGTACGGAACGACTGCGAGGGGGTGGAGCGAGAGGCGTCGAGGAGTGCGGTCAAGTCGAGTTCGAAACCGGATAGCCCTCGCGGGAGTTTGAAAGATTTTAAAATTGAGGGCGATATTTCGCCTAGATAACCTAGCGGCTGGTTGGTTGTGGTGTCATAAATTGCTACGGTGCGACTTTTCACGAAATATGGGGCGGCGGTGTCATCGGTAATCGGACGCAACTGGTAGGAAATATTGCAAAAAGCTAATACGGACTCGAGGTAAAGTTTGGCGTCATAATAATAGGTTTCTTGGCCGTCGTCGCTAACGTAAAGGAAGGCAAGCTGATGTGTGGCCGTAGGCACGCCGTCAGCGTCAAGAGGGCGGTTTTTTGAATAAACTTGGTTGAACTCAAATAGGGCGTAGCGATGATAGCCAGCGCGCAAATTGCCGTAAACTTTATCGAGTAGCGAGGGGAGGAGAGCTTGGCGAACAAACTGCAAATCGGGCGAAATTGAATTGACGAGCCGGTAAGACGCATCGGGATTTTGGCCGGCCTTACGAAGCAAATCTTCGTGGACAAAAGAATAAGTAAGAACCTCGTTGGCGCCGCGTGCAGCGAGGTGATGGCGGAGAGCGGTTTTAAGGCTTATCAAAGAGTTAGGGGTCGCGGTGGCGTGGAGAGGGAGAGTTTTTGGGATATTGTCGTAGCCGCTAAGTCTCCCGAGCTCTTCGACGATATCGACCGGTAGCGATAGATCGGTACGCCAAGGCGGAAGCGTAAAAATGAGCGTATCGGCAGACGTTCGCGAAGGGATATTTACATTTGCGAGCAAAGTTTGTGCTTCGTTTTGTTGGAAAGATGTTCCAAGCAGGCCGTTAATAGTTGGAAGATCGACGGCAATAGTTGACTCTGGTCGAGGAGACGGGTATTGATCGGCGAGATGAAGCGGCGTCGCAAAACCAGCAAGCGCGGCATACTGCAAAGCGACCGGTAGGGTCTGAGCGACAGGTTGCCCCTTAGTAAAACGCGTAATCGCCTCGCTGAAGATACCGTGGTGCATCTGCGTCTTGCGTAAGTTATAAAGACTAAAGGTAGCTGATTCGAGGAGAATACGCTTTGTGTTGGCGTCGATTGCAGTATCGAGGCCGCCCATAGCGCCCGCGAGCGCGACGGGACGATCGTTGCTTGTAATGACAATGTCGTCCTCAGTAAGTTTTAATGTTTGCCGATCGAGCAAGGTAATCGTTTCGCCAGCACGACCAGTGCGGACGATGATTTTTGGCGTCTTAGCCTTGCCGAATGCGAGGAATTTATCGTAATCAAAAGCGTGGAGAGGCTGGCCGGTTAGCAGCATGAGGTAGTTGGTAAGGTCGACGATTGGGTCAAGTGGACGAACGCCAGAGCGAGCGAGCAAGGTAGCGGTTTTGGTGAGATACTTGGACTTTTTGGCGGTATCGTCGACACGCAACACGAGCGCCGTATAACGAGGACAAATAGCGGCGTCTGTGATTTCGATTGCTAGGTCGAGCGTAGAATCATGGGGGAAATCTTTGGTGTCGTCAGACGTAAGCCAGTTTGGCGTGACGAAAGGCTGACCAAGAATACCCGCCACTTCACGCGCAAAACCGATAATGCCAAAAGTGTCTGGGCGATGGGTGAGAGATTTATTTTCGATATCGAGAATAATATCATTGAGTGAAAATAGTTCGGCGAAAGAATCACCCGCGCTAGCGCTCGCTGGGTCGAGCTCGACGATGCCAGAATGATCGTCACCCAAATCCAGTTCATCGGCACCAGCAAGCATACCGTAGGAATCGAAAGTCTTGAGCATTTTACGAACGCCAATCAGGAACGGGGCGTCCTCGTTGACGCTAGCTGGAACTGTAGCGCCTGGAGCAAGCCAGACAGCAAGCATACCTTTGCGAACATTCGGCGCACCACACATGACTTGAATCAAGCCGTCCGCATCGCGCACGAGTTTCTTTGCGTCTGCACGCCCACCGTCATCAATCTTGCAAAGAGTTAAGTGAGTGTCGGGGATTTTTTCGGCAGATTTAACTTCGACGACGTAAATATGGTTGTATTTTTTGGTTTGATCAATGACTTGTTCGACTTCTACGAGACGTGAGGCGATAAGCTCAATGAGAGTCTCGTTTGAAACTTTAATGTCGACGTATTCCTTGAGCCAATTGAGAGAGACTAGCATGAGAACTCCTTGAGAAAAGTTAGTTTGGCAGATTCAAAATGGCGCACATCGTCGAGTTCGTAGCGCAACATAACGAGACGGTCGATACCGCCTCCCCATGCAAAGCCTTGATATCTGCTTGAATCGATGCCGGCTAACTCGAGTACGCGCGGATGAATCATGCCGCAACCGAGCATTTCGAGATAATCGCCTGGCTTCCCCGCCCCGCCAAGGCTGGCTGGTTTTTCGATCATAAATTCGAGGGAGGGCTCGGTGAAAGGAAAATATGCGGGCTGAGTCTTGATATTGAGCGGTTGCTCATAATACTGCTCAAAGAATTGACGTAGAATACCAAGCATATCACCTAGCGTACAAGTCTCCGAAACATACACGCCTTCACACTGGTAAAAGGTGTGTTCGTGGGTTGCGTCGACGTCTTCGTTGCGATAAACGCGCCCTGGAATCACGACGGCGATCTGGCCAGTTTGCTTTAACTTGGTTAGGTTTGCCTTGAGAGCGCGGTGCTGCATTGTGCTAGTATGTGCTGGCGGGATAAAGCCCTCGGCGGTACGGAAAGTGTCGTAGCCATCGCGTGCGGGATGATCTTTTGCGAAATTTAAACTATCAAACATATGGAACTCGTCATCAAGCTGATAGGACTCCATCACGTCAAAACCCATACGCTGATATATTTCGACTACGCGATCCAACTCAGTCATAAGCGGATGCATACTACCTGCGTCGGCAGTCAAAAACGACGGAATAGGGGCATTTTCGGCCATCGGCGCAGTTAAGTCGAGCGGAGGGAGATTGCTTGCGGCTTCTTGCTCGGCGGCGGCTTCTAGTGCTTGGATTTGGCTAGTTAACTTTTGCTTTTTTGCGTTGAGTTCGCGTCCGTAAGAGGCGCGTTCTTCTTTTGGTAAAGTCGGAATTTTTGCATAAGCAGCGCCTAGGGCTTTTAGCTCGGCTTTAAGGCGATCCAACTCCGAGCTATTGCGCTGAGGCGACATTGTTGACGAGGCGCTATGCGCGCCACGACTAGGCGTTTTTGACTCCTGATACTCCATAGTTATTATAAGTTTAACATACTTTTAAAAGCTCTGGAGTGAGAGAATAAAAGCTTTAGAATCTCTTACGGAGAACGAGGAGAGAGATAACGCCAGAGAGGGAGGCGCCAAAAATGATGAAGGGGAGCATGAGGGATTGTTTGTTGGCGTCGTTAGTTTTTGGGTTGGCTGAGTTGACGGATTTTGGGGCAGCTTCTGTGTCTTGGTTGTTAGCAGAGTCTGTGGGAGCGATGGGGTCTGTAGGAGTGGTAGGATCTGCGGGAGAGTTAGAATCAGGGTTCTTCTCCCAGATAGCATAGAGCGTGATTGTATCGTTGTTGGTAGTAGTGAGATTGGTAATGCTCTGCTCGTCGGTGTAGCTATCGCCAGTGTCGTCTGGTTTGGTGTTCCAGTGCTTGAAGGTGTAGCCTGGTTTGGTGAAGCTGTTTTTGGTGAGGGATTTGGTGGTATCGTAGGTATGGGTTTGGTTGGTCATAGTGGTAATAATGGGGTCTTTGGAAGGATTGGGGTCGTTAGAGTCGTAGGCAATAGTGTAGGTGTTTGGTTGCCAGTTGAGGTAGAGCTTGATGGTTTGGTCGGAATGAGTGAGGTCGGCGAAGTCTGAGGATTGGTAGTCGTGAGCATGCTGGCTATAGCTTGTGCCAGTGCCGTCGGGTTTAGTATTCCAAGCGGCGGCTTTATCTACGTGGTAGCCCGGTTTGGCGGCGTTTAGACAATCTGGGTTATTGTAGTCGGTGAGGCCGGTAGAGATCATGGCTTGGCCGTAAGTGAAGATACGGTGATTCCAAGCTTGGTTGGGCTGGGAGAAGGCAGAGCCGTCTACGATTAGCCAGCCATCAGTATCTGCGTGATAGGTTGCGCCATGCGGGTCGATGATAGTGCCGCCATTGAGGTTGTAGTTGACGTAGAGATAATAAATCTTTTTGTTGGTCATGAAGAGCTTTGCGCCTTCGGTATCGGAGCTCGAGATAGTGAATTCGGGGCCGACGAGGAGATTGTTGGTCTCGTCGTAGGTTTGGGTGTTGGGGCAGGAAGAGTTGGGGTTGTTTTGGTTGGCGGTGCAGGCAGAGGTTTTGAGAGAGTAGCCGGTTTTGGGAGCGGTTTGGACGAGACGATAGGTGCCGAGACCGAGGTTTCCGAAATTGACTTGACCGTTTTCGTTGGTGGTTCTCAAGAGACCGTCGCCGTCATTCGGAGTGTAATCTTGCCAGTTGGAACCGTTTTTAATTTGAAGTTTGAGCTTAGCGCCTTTGAGGAGTTGCTTGGAATCGGTGTCGGAGAGGAAGGCGGTGGCAGAGTGGGGCTCGGGGGGAGTAGTAGAAATAACAGAGGAGGCAAGGAGGACGGAATCGCGTTTAAAAGTTTTAGGCGCGGAATCGTAGTAAATTGTGGCCGAGTTGCTAACAGGGACATCTTCGGATACCTGATTATAGTAGACATTAATCCAAGTGACATAGCCGAGAAAGCGACCATTAAACTTTGAACCGTTACCATAGACGGCATTGAAGAAATCGATTAAAGCGGTGCGGCTTGATTGAGGATAGTAGCCATTCGCAATAGCATTGTCGGCGAAATTCTCGGCAGGATTGCTGGCTAAATCATAGACGGAAGGAGCGTCAATGCCTGGGCGACCAAAGTAAATTAAAATCGTTGGAGTGCCATCGGAAGCAATATAAGTACCGTATTGGAGAGGTCGAGAAGTAACGCGAGATTTGAAGTCGGCGTAAGGTTCTCCTGAATTCGGGTTCAATTTCGTAAAAAGCGAAGTAAGATTGACGTGTTTTGCGCCCGGAAGAACATGGCCGTAGCTGATGGAAGGATTGGCGGAGCCATCATTAGCGAGGTTAGTCGGCAGGAGAAAGAGTGGCGAAATACCATCGCCGCCTAAAGCAATATCCGTAGCGCCTGGGACGGTGTCTTCGATAAGTATCCCTTTAGGAGTGCCATCTTGACCAAGAGAAGCAAACATAGAGTCGAAGAGGGTTGGCTCAGAAACGCGGAAGCCATAGCTGGCGCGATTGTTGTGGTAGGCGCCGACGACATACTTTGAGCTATTAGTCATGCGGCTGAAATCGTGAGTCGGGGTCGCTATTTTGAAATAGTAATCAACCGAGTTAACTGTCACTTGACCGAGATAGGCGTTTTCTGGAGTAAAAACATATTCAGTTAGAACAGCCAGATTAGAGAAAGTGAAATCAGGAAGCTCGGCAAGACCGTTGGCGTTTTCGGTAAATTTAATCCAAAGATTGGCGCCACTATGATACCATTGAGCGATTGTTTCGCCAGAAGCGTTAGTAATGTTTACCCAATCAGTCGCGCCGACCGAGAAAGGATTTTTGCCGCCAACTAATTGCGAGACAAAGGGTATCTTGACGGTGTCGCCAGTCTTGACGGTTACGCCCGGAGCAAGATGAAATTTTACAGACAAGGAGAGGCGACTACGGGAAGAAACGGTAATATCGACAGGAGTAGCGTAGTCGTCAAGATTTTGGGAAGCGTTAGAACCCGATTGGATAGTAATCGGCGTGCCATCTTCGCGAGTAACAGAAAAATCTTGCACCTCGACATAAGAGCTAAGGTCAGCAGCATAGGTTTCTGGAGCAACGAATGTAGAGGCGATTGCGACCAAGGCAAAAGCGAATAGGCACAACAGAGGAACCGCGAAAAGAAAACTGCGACATTTGCGACGATTGCTAGTTAAGAGACTCTTAAGATACCCCCCCCCAGAGGCTTGTTTTGTATGGGCGTCTTGCCCAGAATTTGAGGCGCGCGCATGGCGAATTTTCTCCTTGTTTTGCTTTTTTATTTTGACCTGATTTGAGGGTAGTTTAGCATTGTTTTGGGATTCCGTCAATGCCTAACTCCTCTCAATACCTTTGCAACACATTAGCGGAGTTCTAAGCTGTATACCTAAATGTAAGCGTTTCGTATTGTAATAGTCAAGATAGCGGCTGACGCGTTGCTGAGTTTTAAAAATGGATTCTTTATCTGGGAGAT
>JAFWIF010000015.1 GCA_017514975.1 Candidatus Saccharimonadota bacterium
ATCCGCAATGGCCAGCACGTCGGTCTGCACATCCGCCAGCGGAATATCCATCCGCAACTGCTCGTTCACGCGCAGCGAGTTCAGCGTCGAATAAGCCAATGCAATGTCGTAGCCTGCCGCTTTGTCGGCACGCTCCTTCGCAGCCCTCAAAGCCGCCTCGTCAATCTTTACTTCTTCCTTTGCCATAATTCTTTAAACTTTAAACGTTAAACATTAAACTTTACTTTGTGGGACGCAGAGGACTCGAACCTCTCTTATAGCCGCCGCCAGGGGAAAATCTTGATAAAAACCCTCGCAGCCACCTGCACACCCGCGCAGTCGCGCCCCAAACCATTCAATCACTCATTTCTCGCATATCTCCACCGATAACCGCCAGCGGTACGATAACGTTTCACACCTCGGCAGCAATACGCTATGTGTCTTGAACCAGCACCGGTTTTTCCGGCCGCTTCTGTTATCGACTCAAAGCGATATTCGCTTCCGTCCTTATCGGTGGCAATAACAGGTACCTTCAACTGTTTATGCCTCCTTTCCTGACCCGTTCCATATTTAAGATTGTATTTTTGTGTACACCATTCGAGATTGCTAACTATGTTGTTCTGCTTATTTTCGTCTTTGTGGTTGACTTGTGGCAGATTGTCGGGATTAGGAATAAAGGCCATTGCAACAAGACGGTGCACATATTCCCTCTTAATTACTAAACTCACATACAAATACCCTCCTTTACCTACATACGGTTTCAGTATTTTTCCCTTAAAATAATAGGGATAACTCTTGGCATTTATTTTCTTCATTGTTACGATATGCGGCAAGGAACGCACCCTGCCTTGGTCACTGACCTCATACTTACCCTCATAGCCAGGTACCGCTTTCCATATCTCGCTCATAACATCACCTCCTCTGCTACCTGTTGCGCACGGAAGGCGGCCTGCTCCAGCATCGTCAGCAGCGAAATCTCGCTACCCTGCTCGGCTATGCCGAATGTGCGAATATCTAAATTCTCGTTGAAATACACCAATATGGCCGTACCGCTCTTGTCGAGGCATTGGTGCATATAGTTCTTGCGCTCCTCATACGAAGCACCCATCATTGCCGTCTCTCCGGCTGTCCTGTTCTTTGCGTTCATTTTGCTTATCCTTTTTTGAACGTTAAACAAATAGGGCTTGCGGTGTTGTTCAGGACGGATAAGCGTGTCCTTGCGGGCATTGCTGCTACCGCACACCACAAGCCCATAGACTTGTCGTTTGTTAATAATCGGGTATAAAAAAGGCCGGCAACTCTCGCCAGCGGTTCTCATACCGCTTATCCTGTTTGAACGCTGCAAAAGTACACACTTTTTCCATTCCGACAAAATATTTTTTGCCGAATTGTCGTAAGACATTGATTTTGTTGTGTAACTTTTATTCATCTTGCAGCCATTCAATCTTTATTTAACTCTCCAGGCACCCGGTATTGCACACTATTTTCCCTTTAATTCTGAATGCGAAATAGGGATGGAGTAAATACTGCCCGTCCATCTCACTCATCGAATACTCCTCGAACACGCTCTCACGCTCATACACCCTTTCCCACTCGACGTGCCCCGTCGTCAGACGCATACCGCCCAGCACATTCAGCACCTCGTTCTTGATGCTCTCCAGATTGCGGTCGTCCTCGGCCTCGATGTCGCGGCTGTCGCCCCACACGATCACGTTCACCGTCCCCTCCAGGTCGAAGTACGGCGGCACACGCCGGCCACCGCTCACCTCCTGCGGCTCCTCCATA
>JAFWIF010000016.1 GCA_017514975.1 Candidatus Saccharimonadota bacterium
CAATATGCCGTGATAGCTCAGTTGGCAGAGCGTCGCCATGGTAAGGCGAAGGTCGCCGGTTCAAACCCGGCTCACGGCTCCATAAGAACCAAATTGCTGGAGTCGTCTAGTGGCAATGACAAGAGACTGTAAATCTCTCGCGCTTCGCGCTTCGTTGGTTCGAGTCCAACCTCCAGCACCAATTCAGTCCTTAAGATACCGCATTTGATTTCATAAAGTTGAAATTAAGTGCGGTTTTTTAATGCTTCCGAGGACCGCTAATCGCTTTTCTTCGTTAATAGATTATGTGGTCTTAGAGCGGTGAACCCGCTAGTACATCTTCCATAATATTAAACTAAAGCAAAGGAGTTTTTATGAAAACTTGAGTCTGAAGGGCTACCTTCCATAATTGCTCCGGCTTATAGTACGAGCCATTCCTCCAACTTTGATTCGTTATTATAGGCCGGAACATGACAAGTAGTTTTTTCTGAGCCGACGGCCGCAATTGATGGTAAAGGCGATAAAAGCGTCTAGTACATTCACTCGCCAGATGATGTTTTCCTCGCGGTTTCATCATCATTTTAAATAAGTGCGTCGGCTCAGAAAAGGCTACCTGTTTTTATGCCGTTCGCTTCCACATATAGACAGTTATGTATGGTTGTCGGTTTTCGTGCGATCCGCCACCACCGGTATTTTGGTTCGTGGCTGTCGTTCCGCCTGTATAGTCTTGTTGCCAACCATCTTGCGCCCAGCCATTCGCCGGACAGGTATAGCCGTAGCCAGAGAGATTACCGGCGGCAAATGAGTTCCATCTGTTATAAGTTGTGTGCGAGTGGGAGTTTTGTGTATGGGTGTGGCTTGGCATTTCAGCGATAGTTAGGGTATGCTTTTCCTCGCCACCAGTTGCCTCTACAGTCGAGTAGTTTGTCGTTCCATTTGAGCCGATACCAACTGGTACGCGTCCAGCACCCCATGCTACCCAAGTTCCGCCATAAATCGCTTGGACTTTTGCGGCCGTATTTAGGGTTGTCGTCATGATAATTTGACCGACATGGCTAGAAACGAGCGGAACGCCCTTTGAATAAACCGGCCCATCTACTTCGAGATGTCCGCGATCGGTACTCGCCAAGGTTTTGCTTGGCCTCATTCCGATAGAAACTCTACCGTCTACACCAATGAAGAAGTTCGGCATCCCTACGGAGAGCGATAGGTCGGTTGCAGTGTTTGAGAAAGCATCCACGGCTCGCACTTGTATATCCCATTGGTAATTATTATCGAGGGTAATTGATAAGTTAGAAAGCGACCAGTTGGCGCCACTTATCGTTACCGTTCTTTGCGTCCAGCCACTCCATTCTGAGCTGGATGATTTTTTGGTACGATATTCGAGCGCGATAGTATTCTTTACCACGCCGTTAATTAGAATTGGCGAGTAGGTTCCGGAAGCGTTGAGCTTGGCTTCCGATTCAAAGTTATTGACGCGTTGTATCAACGCGGAAATGGTTGGCTTCGCCCAAGAATAGATTGTTACTGGCTTAGAAACGGCTTTTGCGGTGGAGAGGCTATCGACCGCCGATACGGTTAAGTTGCTCGTTCCTGATTCCGCCGGCGCGTTTAATGAAGTAGAAACGGCCTCACTACTTGAGTATTCCAGCGTTTTGGATTGCCCGACAAATGTAATGGCATAGTTAGAGACGCTCACTCCATCATTGCCAGTCGCTTTATTCGCGGTAGAAATCGTCACGAGCGGAGTAGATTGACCTTGGATCATCGTTTGGTCGTTACCAGTCATTTCGGTCGTCGTCGCATTGGTATCTCTATATTCAAAGTTCGAGAAGTTCGGTGCGGCGTGCGTTGCGAGCGTGGAGAAAGTTATCGTTTTAATCGTCGAATCGCCACCGTTTGGCGTGTTGATCTTGGCTTGCAGGGTGATATTGGAATCGGTTGGTAGATTTGCGATGAGATTCGCGGTCGTGCCTACGGCTACGCTTATCGTTCCAAAACTTATCCATGACGAGTAATTCGTACCGCCGTCAGTTGAGTAGCGATAATATCCGGTTCTAGTTTCGGCGCCACCATCAGCTTGTCTGGTGTAATTTATTTGCGCATTTACTTTATTGTAAGACGAATAAGTTTGGTTAGCGTAAGCCAAGGTCGCGAGTGGCGGACACGGCGTATAGAACGAGCCGGTGACAGTTGAGGTTGAGGCTTGGGTATTTGAAGCGTAGCCACCATACCAGTATTTGTGGTTACCCTCGATATTAAACGAACTCGGGTTCGCGTTTGAGGAGTTATTAACCATTATTGTCGAGGAAGTGGTGTTTCTCGCTACGGCATATCGGTAGGACGCTCCGTAGGAGTTTTGGTTTAGAATTGCCGCCTCAATGTAGCGTCCGTCCGTACCGGATGGAACGCCATAGGAAGAAATCGACACTTTGAGTGACGCTGAGTTGTAGGTTTTGGAGTTTAAGGAAACAGACAAGCCACTCGGTGCTGTAATGCCGCTCGGAATGTAGCCGGAGCAAGAATACGATCTGGTGCCACTATACCAAGGACACGACCAAGTAAAGGTTCTGGTACCGTTCGCGAGCGAGCCAGTCCAAAAGTCCATCGTGCCTTGGCAGAGGAATCGGCCACTCACACCGCTTCCATCTAGGGCAAGGTTGTCGATATAAATGTAGACCGAGTATCCGGAACGGATTTCAAAGCGGAGCCTTGAACTGCGTGAGGTTCCGCTCGAGGAATCATCATATTGAAGATAGACATACCCGTAGGTCGATGATCCGTCACTTAATCCTGTTGTTGCTACTGTCTGCCAAGCCATTAGTTTTCACTCCTTACGAACGCCCAGCCGTCATTTTGGGGGACGATTTTGATTGGAGACATACTGATCTCGTTTTTGAATTCTGCTTTTGGTGCTATTAAGCCCTCGTTATTGATCGTCGCCGCTAGTACATTATTGGAGTAAGCAGATAATTCCTGCGGAGTTTGTTTCGTATAAGTGCCGTCTAGCGCATTTGAACGAATCGTCACGCCGGTGGTGTCGATTGCGACTTGCGTATTAGCGAACTCGCCGTTCGCTTGCGTCCATTGCGTTTTGTAGTCGCCAACGGCCAGCATCATATCGTTGATGGCGAACTCCGAATCGCCAGATCCATAAACGGAGACCGTTAGGTTCGAGGAGTTTGGTAGGATCGCTTCGAGGCTATATTCGTCGTAGAATGACTCGTCGCCGTTTTCTAGGGCAATTTCCCAAACGCCATTTTCGGTGCCGTCTGTGATCCTAATCAAGCATTCGCCAACGGCGGTTTTCTTGATTTTACAGGAGAACGAATAGTAAGTTTTGTCGGTAATACTTGAGTTATCTGCTTTAACTTCTACTACTTGCGATACGGTCATATCTTTTAGGGAGATATTTTGACGCGACAACGAGCCATTTACGGCCGCTTCGGCAGACGGCGCGATATTGATTGTACCGGAGCCACTTAAAGCCCAAGCGACCGGTAGTCCGTTATCGTCTAGTGAGTACATGGCCGAGTTTTTGAGTAGGTTATTACCGCCGGAGTTCTGGACGGAGGTTATCACATTAGAAATCGTCTGCGTTATGGTGGTGTAGTTTTCGTTGACTTGATTTTCTAGGATGTTCTGTTCTTCGACTACCGACTCTATCATCTGGCCTTGCTTATCTACTTTGATTTCGGTATTGAAGACCGTTTTAGTAATTCCGCCAGCGAGCGCGTAGTTAGTCTTGGTTTCGGTCGGCGCTATGCCTTTGATGACC
>JAFWIF010000017.1 GCA_017514975.1 Candidatus Saccharimonadota bacterium
ATATATATATATATATATATTGTCAACCCGTTACACGCTGATATGGTATAATGGTTTTATGTTACTGGAAGATTATAGAAACGAAAGACTTAGAAAATTAGATGAGATTAGGGCGGCGGGGATTGACCCGTATCCAGCCAAGTCGCATCGTAACACCAAAATCGCCGATGTGGTGAACCATTTTGAGGAGAAAAAGGGCCAAGAGGTGGTGATTGCGGGGCGAATTGTGGCGATTAGGTCATTTGGGAAATTGGTATTTATTAAGGTTCGGGATTTGTCGGGCGAAGTACAGATTTTTATGAAAGCTTCGGGTGAGCCGCACGAAGGGCTATTTGGCGCAAAAGAGGTCAAATTGCTTGATACTGGTGATTTTATTGAAGCGAAGGGTGTAGTAGATAAATCGCAGACTGGCGAGATTTCGGTGTTTGCGGATTTTGTGAGGCTACTAACTAAATCGTTAAGGCCTTTACCGGAGAAGTTTACGAACAAGGAAGAGCGATATCGCCGGCGATATGTAGATATGAATGTAAATCCGGAGGTGCGGGAGAGGTTGGTGCGCCGTTCTAAGTTCTGGCAGGCTACGCGCGATTTTATGAATAAACATGGGTTTGTGGAAGTGAATATTCCGGTTTTGGAGCACACGACTGGCGGGGCGGATGCGGAGCCGTTTGTGACCCATATGAACGCGCTGGATGAAGATTTTTACTTAAGGATTTCGCATGAGTTGCCGTTGAAGCGGCTCTTGGGTGGCGGATTTGAGAAGGTTTATGATATTGGGCCGAGGTTTAGAAACGAGGGGGTGGACGATGAGCATTTGCCGGAGCATATTGCATTTGAGTCTTATGCGGCGTATCAGGATTACGAGGATGGAATGAAGCTCTACGAGGAGATGATTAAGTATGTCGCTTTAGAAACTTGGGGAACTCTGAAGTTTAACGTTGGTGGTTTTGAAGTTGATTTAGACTGCGAGTGGCCGCGGGTGAAGTATGCGGATTTACTGCGTGAAAAGTTTGATGTGGATGTGTTTAATCCGGATAGGGAACAATTGGTACGGATTTTGAAGGAAAATGGGGTAGAAACTAACTTTGAGGTGTCGGAAGCAAGGCTGATTGACCATGTTTGGAAGCTAATTCGCAAGACTTCGGCGGGGCCGTATTGGCTGGTTGAGGAGCCGCTTGCTTTGTCGCCTTTAGCTAAAAAGTCTAGCGAGAATCCTTTGGTAACTGAGAGGTTTCACCCGATTATTGCGGGGAGTGAGATGGGGAATGGGTTTTCGGAACTTAATGATCCGCTGGACCAGTTGGAGAGGTTTACCGAGCAGCAAGCGGCGCGCGATGCGGGGGATGAGGAAGCGCAGATGCTGGATCGTGATTTCGTGGAAATGCTAGAATATGGAATGCCGCCGGCGTGTGGCTGGGGGAACTCGGAGCGAAACTTCTGGCTACTTGAAGGCGTGCCGGGCAGGGAAGCGGTGCCGTTTCCGACCATGAAACGCGCTGGTAATACTCCCGTTGAAGAGGCTTAAGCTTGACTTTTTATGTATTCTGTGATATAATTAAAAGATAGGTTACTTTTTCTTCTTCTTAGACTTAGTTTTTAGTTTGATAATAGCAATAATGGCGATTAGCCCCCAAACGACCTGGAGAGTAAATGAGAACCAAGCGTTTTTTGGAAATAAGCCAATTGCCATGAGTAATGCGGCGAGAAAATTAAGGATTTGGTAGGTGTAGCCGTTTTTGATTTTATTGAGTGACAACAAAATGTAGGCCACTAGCACTAAAATCATGCCAATCCAGCCAATGATGTCAAAAAATAATTCGTTCATGGTTTAATTATAACATAAGCTAAAATTCAATGAGTTTTTGGCGGGTTTTTTGGCCGCGGAGGATTTTAATCGTAGTTTTGGCGACTTTAAAATGTTTTGAGAGGAGTTTTATTAGAGCATCGTTCGCCTCGCCATCGTGGGCCTTGGCGCGGAGGTAAACTGTTAGCTCGTCCGGCGCGGTTTCAACAATTTTTTCCTGGGATGAGCCGGGTTTGACTGTAATGGCATATTTCATATATCTATTATATAATAATAAGCATGACTAAGTTTAAATTGGTTTCGAAATATCAGCCGACAGGGGATCAGCCGGAAGCGATAAGAAAGCTCACGGATGGGATTTTGAATGGCGTGCATGAGCAGACTTTGCTCGGCGTAACTGGGTCCGGCAAGACTTTCACTATGGCGAATATTATCCAGAATGTTCAAAAACCGACTTTAATCCTCGCACATAATAAAACTCTCGCGGCGCAGTTATATTCCGAAATGCGTGAGTTTTTCCCGGATAATCAGGTACATTATTTTGTGAGCTATTTTGATTATTACCAGCCGGAAGCCTATATCGCTTCGACCGACACCTATATCGAAAAAGATTCGGCAATTAACGAGGAGATTGACCGGCTCCGACATGCGGCGACAGAAGCGCTCCTTACGCGACGCGACGTAATTGTTGTTGCGTCTGTTTCGTGCATTTATGGTATTGGTTCACCGAATCATTACACGGAAATGTCGTTGCCGTTGTGGCGGATGGTAAATGGGTGGTCGATAAGCGCGAGCAAAAGTTCTTTCGAAGGGCCTAAGACTTGGGCGAGCGCCCCGGAGCGGCCCGAGAAAGAATCTTTTGTCGCGCTCTCGCAGATTGAATTTATCCGTCATCTCGTCGATATGCAATATCATAGGAATGACCTGGCATTTGAGCGGGGGAATTTCCGGGTGATGGGGGATACGATAGACCTGTATCCAGCAAACGGCGAATACGCCTATCGGTTTGAATTTGGGTTTGACACTTTGGAAGAAGTGAAGATTGTGGATCCTTTGACCTTTGAAGTACGCGAGAAACCAGACCACATTCATATTTTTCCAAATACCCACTACGCCACGCCAGCTAATCAGCTGGAAAAAGCGTTAGTTTCAATCCGGGCGGAGTTTGATGAGAGGTTGAAATATTTTGAAAAGCACCAGAAATACTTGGAGGCGCAGAGGCTATCTCAGCGCACCAAGTATGACCTAGAAATGCTAAAAGAAACTGGCTTTGTAAAGGGAATTGAAAATTATTCGCGGCATCTAGATGGCCGGAAACCAGGCGAACCGCCTTCAACCTTACTTGATTTCTTCCCGGAGGATTATTTGCTGATTGTGGATGAGTCACATATGACCCTGCCGCAGGTGCGCGGAATGTATAACGGCGACCACGCGCGAAAGTTGACTTTGGTGGATTATGGATTTCGCTTACCGAGCGCACTAGATAATCGGCCGCTGACTTATGGCGAGTTTAACGCGCGGATAAACCAAGCGATTTATGTGTCGGCGACTCCCGGAGAATACGAACTTGAACATAGTCCAGCGCCAGCCGAGCAAGTGATCCGCCCAACTGGCCTACTAGACCCAGAGATTGAGGTGCGGGGGAGCGAGGGGCAGATTGATGATTTGATGGAAGAGATTGACCGGCGGATTGCGAAGGGCCAGCGGACTTTGATTACAACTCTCACCAAACGAATGGCGGAGGATCTCACCGATCACTTGAAAGAGCGCGGCGCAAAGACCGCCTACATTCATTCCGATATTGATACACTGGAGCGTGGCGACATTTTGAGGGATCTGCGCGCTGGGGTGTATGATGTGCTAGTTGGGATTAATCTACTACGCGAGGGGCTGGATTTGCCGGAAGTGTCGCTGGTGGCAATTCTAGATGCGGATAAGGAAGGGTTCCTACGCTCGGAGTCGGCACTAATTCAGACTATTGGCCGCGCGGCACGCCACGTGGAGGGCAAAGTAATAATGTATGCGGATTTTATTACTGAAAGTATAGAAAAAGCGATTTCCGAAACTAACCGCCGGCGCGAAATCCAAAAAGAATATAACGAAAAGCACGGCGTTACGCCAACCTCAATCAAAAAGGAAGTATCGGCAGGGCTAAGGGCGATTATCCCAGAGAAGGAAAAGGTGGACAAGCTCGACATCAAGCGGATTCCGAAGGATGAGTTGCCTGGGTTAATCAAGCAGCTATCCTCAGAGATGCAGCTAGCCGCGGCGAACCTAGAATTTGAAAAAGCCGCCGCGCTGAGAGATGAGATTGAGAAAATTAAAGCATTTATTGGGGCGTTGTTGAATAATTAACACCAAAACAAACCTATCAACCAATCGAGCCGTCTTGTCAATTCGCTAATTCGTATTTTGGTAAGCCAAGCTCATTATATTTGTTTATAATCTTCGCCCTTAAGCATTGTTCCGTATATTGA
>JAFWIF010000018.1 GCA_017514975.1 Candidatus Saccharimonadota bacterium
CATGGAAGTCGACAAAAGAGCCATCTTCGTATTGATGGAGTTCATAACTCGAAAGGCTAAAATAGACCTTAATGTCGTAAGCCGTTTCAATCAATTCTTCTAGAGTCTTACTCATAATCATTTCGAATAAAGTAGCCATAGGGCCACAGATAAAACATAAATTAGGAACATAAAACAAAAGGGGTGAAGGGTTAATACTCGACTCCTTTGGAGTCTGTCACTTTGAGGGCGGCAGGGTCAACCCCTGCGCGCACCTCTTCAAATCTCTTTAGCTTAGCAGACACAAGAACCTTGTGTTTCGAAATGCATCGGCCATTCTTTTCTACGAAATACCACATAAAATCAACGTTTTAACCAATCCTTAAAATTCATCTTGGGAGCACTGGGCATGTCGATGGGGTGCAACAACATGGCGCACCCGTCACAATCACACAAACCATGATAGTTACAAGTGGCGCAGGGGTCACCTTTTCGGAAGGTGATGCCCTGGCGATTAGCGACCTCGCGAAAGTCGCGGGGACGGGCAAAGTAAAGGGATGTTTCGGGGGCGAAAGACTCTACCGCCACATCCTTGGGCGATGCCATCGAAACGACCTTAGCGATAGGCGCGCCATCGCTAAAATCGAAAGAGAGCTGAACAATATTAGCCATAATCTAGTAAATTCTAATGAGACCCTTACTAAAATTACATGCAGCGCAACAACATAAAAGGTCGCAAGCCGACAAAAGAAACATCAACTCATTGGGCCATAAAAGGCACTGGGGCCGGATGTTCAACTGATAGCCGCCACAATGGTCTATAAACTCACAATCGCATTCAATGGCCGGATGGTCATTAACCTCTTTTGTAACTACGGGCTTAATTCGGGCCCACAACTTAATAAATTCAGATTTTGTCATAACACTAAAATATTAAAGGGTGAAACACTAAAATTTCATAGGGCGACCAAATGCGGCCATCATGGCGCGGGCGTTTGCGATTTTGCGCGCCACGATAGCGGCACTCTTGCGGGCATCAGGGCGGACGCCCTGACGCACAATCTTAGAAACATTATTTACAACCATAACCACGAACAATTAAAGGGTGAAACAATTCTATGAAAAAAGGGTGGCACTATGCACGATAATGCCAACCGACAGAACAAACCAAATAACCAGATGGAGAATAAACACAAACATAAGAAAGAGAACTATCGGAAAACATGCGCTGACGCAAAGCACGCATGAGGGCGGTAACAGACGAAACACGACCACGACACGAACACTCACAACCACTAACATAAGTGACAACAAAGCGACACACACAACCATGGACACACTCGGGGACACAACCCTCGAAACATGGAACATAAGAAACCAACTTTTTAGCCATAACTTAACCTTTTAATTATACTGCAAATTTACGAAAAATATTTGACATACGCAACAAAAAGACCAACTATATGCAGACAAAAACCGCCCAAACGTCGATGAAATATGCCAATTCATAGATGAAAAAGGGGCGAAAATCTAGCCCAGACGCCAGCACCAGCCCAGCGCGGCAGCACCCCAACCATGAAAAACACTAGGCAGGGGGGTATGGGGGGCCGCCAATGAGGACCCCCCAAAAAAAACGCTCCCGCCGTGCGGGCTGCGGGGGTGCAGGGGGCCGCAGGCAGGCCCCCGCGAGAGGCGCAGGGGCGCAAGCCCCGAGCACGGCCACCACAATGCCATAGCAGATCATTTCATCTGTCATGGCTTTGTGGTGCGCTAGCCGATAGAAAATGACCGCCTTAGCGGGCTACCTATTGAAGCAATCCCTTTGGAGGATTGCGGCAGAAAAGCACCAGCAAGAGTGACTCGCGGCCCCGACCTATAGGAAGGGGGCGTTGGTGGGACGAGTGACGGCGGTTGATGCTGCAGTGAGCCATCAGAATGTGGATTATGGCTAAATAACGCTCTGCGGATTTACCATAAAC
>JAFWIF010000019.1 GCA_017514975.1 Candidatus Saccharimonadota bacterium
GCCTACGCACTCGCTCGACAAGAGGAATTAGAGGAGGCAGCGATAGCGGCGGGCTATGAGGTAGATACTAGCTATGAGTACGAGCCCAGCGAGGATTTTAAGTCAACCTACTTAAAATACCTTGAAGAAATAACCTTCTCCTACTCATCCGATACCGACGCCGCGATCCACCGGACGTTAGAGATGGCCGAAGCTGGCGACTTTACCGAAGAACAGACTAATAACGCCCTGCGTGATTTAACAGAGAGCGAGTTCTGGCGCACCAAGAGGCTACAAGATACAGAGGCGCACCGGTCGTCAGAAATGGCGAGCCTTGATATGGCGAACGCTATCACCAAGCACAACGAATTAGAGGACGTAAAGAAAATCTGGCACCTCAACCCAGAGTCCGTAAACCATTGTGATATCTGCAAAGAGATGGATGGCGTAGAGTTGCCGCTTGATGGCGACTTTGCCGAACACGCCCACGAGGAAGGGATTGGCGAATTCAGCGCCGGAGCTGGCGAAGTGGCCGACGCTCATCCGCATTGTCATTGTTACCTAACCTATACCGTACCCCCGAAAGTAAAAGAGGAAGTTAAAGCGGTTAGAGTTACCTGCCCGAAATGCAAGAAGTTTATCTGTGAGTCCAAAGACGCCACCCTTGAAAACGTAGTTTGTTCAAGGTGCAAAACACAGTTTGACGTTAAGATAGTCGATGGCAAACTTGACAAAGGGGTTAAATAATGGCAAATCAGTATTTCTCTTGCGAACTTGAGGTTTGGGTAGATGGCGCGACAATCTATGCTCGTATGCACTACTGGCGTTCTGGCACGTATCATTATCAGGATACTAGCTTTCCTAACCCGACGATGACAATCGCAGGGCAGACTTTCGAGGATAGTGGGTTTGGCAACTGGGTAAGAGGTGGTATTGACGTCGGCGACGTACGTACTACAACCTACTCTAAAACTGTTTCTTCAAACGGTACTTATGGCGTATCATTTACCGCTGGCTCTGGTTTACGTTCGGACTTCCAGGGTACTTGGTCTGGCAGCGCGACAGTTAGTTCTATTGTCGTTGCGCCAAATACTCCGTCTATTTCTGGCTCGAATACGGACTCTTACAAGAACAAAATCACCTGGGGTACGTCCTCGTTTGGCAATCCGGCCTCTGGTACGGTTTACCTCTACGGCGGAACGTCCAACAACCCTACAACCCAGATAGCGAGCAAGACTTCTACCGGCAATTCCACCTTTACGCATAGCGGATTAAGGCCAAACACTACTTATTACTATCGCGCTCGCGCCAAGAACAGTAGTAATGCCTGGTCTGGTTATAGTAGCGTGATAACCGTCAAAACAAAACCTGCCGCACTTGTGCCGTATCCGAACGATCCAGAACAATCAAACACGGCGAAATACGTTAAAAAAATCGAGGTGCCACTCAACGGGCTTGCTAGAAATGCAACAAAACTATATCGGTCTGTGGGTGGAGTAGCGCAAAGGATTTATTAAAGAAAGGAGAAAACGATATGAAATTGAGTGTTACTCAAAACAAAATCGAAATCACCGAAGGTTCTCTGGTAAACCAAGGTGAATATCTGGCAACGCCTCTTGATTTTGAATTTACGAAATCGTATGACGGTCTTGTCAAATACGCAGTATTTATCAGAAAAGACGATGGAGCAACCTATAAGGTTCCTCTGGTGGACGACGCCTGCGATATACCGGCCGAAGTGCTTACCGAAAAGGGAGAATTCGGGCTCGGTGTTTACGCGTTCGAGGTAAAGGATGAGGAGCTGGCGCTGCGCTACTCGCCAACGCCGATAAAGGTCCAAGTAGATCCAGGATCTTACAGAGAACACGCCGTAAACTCAAGTGAACTTACCCCTACCGAAACCGAAATCTTGGAACAAGAAATCCAAGCTATTGTGGACGACTTGATTTACAAGAGGGACCACGGGTACTTTACCGGTCCAAAAGGTGATAAGGGCGATAAAGGGGACAAAGGAGATAAGGGCGACACAGGACCTCAAGGTGAGAAAGGCGACACCGGAGCACAAGGCCCACAGGGTGAGAAAGGCGACACGGGCGCTACTGGGCCGCAAGGCGAAAAGGGCGATACCGGTCCGCAGGGACCTCAAGGTGAGCAAGGTCCACAAGGCGAAACTGGCGCAACTGGTCCGCAGGGCCCACAAGGTGAAACTGGCGCGACTGGAGCTACTGGCCCACAAGGTCCGCAAGGGGAAACCGGTGCGACCGGTGCTACTGGTCCTCAAGGACCGCAAGGCGAAACTGGTCCGCAAGGTATTGCTGGTGCTGACGGGCAAGCTGCAACTATTTCAGTTGGGACTACCGCCGTCAACTTCGGACAATCTACCGACTCCGTTGTCATCACAAA
>JAFWIF010000020.1 GCA_017514975.1 Candidatus Saccharimonadota bacterium
TAGATATCTAGCTTTTTCCTGTGCTTTATTGTTACAATACGCCATAGGTAGTCTTCTCCTTCCGTAGAAATTAATTAGCGTTATTTATCTACAGTTTAGAAGACTGCCTTTTTTGTTGCAAAGGTATTGATGGGTTACGTTACCCTTGACAAATTAACCCACTTATGCTATTATTCCTATAAGGCCACCTTGTGACTTTAGTTTTTGAGTACTAGAAACCGAGCTCAACGCTCAATGAAGCCAAACAGCCCGCACCTTAAGGAGGTGATTAACATGACGAAAGCTCGCCAAGGTAAGGAAACCCCCGAACAACGTCGTCGCCGAAAACTTCATTATGCCACTAAGCACATCGAGGATAAACTTCGCCGCTATCGTGACGCCGAGCCAGGCTCTAGCGAAGAAGCTGAACTCGATTTAGAGCTTCAAGACGAAGTTTTCCGCTACAACTGTACCTTATTTGATCTAAAATATCGCGACGAAACTTCTAGGCTTTAGTATCAACTACGCAATCTTGCCTCAGAGAACACAAAGTTGCGAAACTCTCAAAAATTTCTCAAAAAACCGCCAAATTGGGCGGTTTTTCTCTCTCTACGTTCTCTCTCCGAAAATGCAGCATTGCTCTCGCTTCAAGCCCTTATTGTTTCACTTCAAAAAATCATTGATACCCCTCCTACATGCTATACTAAGCATATGCAAATTAACCTCATTGATTTTTACTCGCGCCTCGGAACAATCGTTTTGATTCTCGCCCTCGGCTTCGTCCTTGGCCGCAAAAAACTTATTTCGACCAAGACAAACCAAGACCTTGTCAACCTACTCTTGACCGTCTTTATGCCTGCTTCGCTTTTTGCTGCTTTCCCAGCAACTTACGACGATGAGACCTCCCATCTCTTTTTCGCCGGCCTTGCTGGCGGCACTATCGTCATGTTTGCGCTGATTTTTCTTTCGCGCCTCATTTTCAGCAAGGGACTCTACAAGGGCGAAATTCGCTTCGAGTCCCAGTTTGCGTTTATCTTTAACAATGCTACTTTTCTCGGATATCCGATTATCGCCAGCACCTTCGGCGAGCATGGCCTCGTGCCGTATTGCGGTTTTATTATCGCCTTCAACATCGCTTTATTTTCCTATGGCGTCTATCTTTTCGAGCGCAAGCTCACTCCGAAACTATTCCTCGGCATTGTCAAAAATCCCAACATTCTTGCCGTCGTTTTCGGTATGCTTTTCTTTCTCTCCGGCATTAAGCTTCCCAGCTTCGTATCTGAAGCGGTGCAATTTACCGGCAACGCAACTACCGCACTCTCGATTATCTGTATCGGTTTTATGCTCTCTCGTGCCGATTTCCGTCAGCTAATGAAGCGCTGGCGCCTGATTCTTACTGCAACTATTCAGCTTGTTGTCGGTCCTCTTGTTACTTATTTCCTTTTATCTATTCTCCGTTTTCCAAACGAGGTCATCGCCGTCTGTACGATCATTCAGGCCCTCCCAACCGCTACCAGCCTCGGCCTCTTCGCCGCAAAGTACGGCGGCAACGATATCGAATCGTCCGAACTCGTTACGATTTCAACGGTTCTGTCTATGGTTTCGATGCCGATTATGATTGGTTTGCTTCTTGTTTGGTAATTTTCGCGCCAAATTTTAACTTGCCAATTTCTAACTTTTTCAGCTCAATTATTTTTGTGACGCCTCCTACCGTTACGGCAACCTCTTGGCATTCATCTTCATCTGAAACCTTTGCTACGACCACCTCGTATCCTGCCTGCGTCTTGCGCGCTACTGCCGCAACTTTATCCGACGGATTTTCGCAACGCACGACCTTACTCCCGACAGGAAACATCTTTGCAAATTTCTTTAATGCATCATAAATTGGCGTCAAAATAAAATCATCTTCCGCCCGATTCAGAATCACTGGACTCGCTACGCAGTTCCCGACATGTGTCGGTCCGCCACCCCACGACAGAAGCATATTCCAGTCCACCCATGCGCTTGCTCCACAATTAATGTCCGACAACAGTTCGTAGTAATACGGATTCGCCGCGTTGGCCCAGCTTTTTGCATTATATGGCGAAAAACCGCAACACATTTCAGAGCTAACCATCATTATTTCGGGATACTGTTCGCGTACTCGCCACATCTGTTCAGGATGTGTCCCCTCGTACCAATGAAAGCACAGTCCTGCTACTTTTTCGTTGCGCCCAACTTGTTCGGCATATTTGCCTTGCAGTAGGCACTCTGCGACCTTTGTTAATTCTTTTTTATTATGATCCCAGAGCAAAATCCGTGTATCTGTTTGCGCTAATTCCTTCGCAAGATATTTATAAGCCAACCGTTTTTGCGCTCGGTATGAATAAACGCAGGATTCCCAAGTTTGCACTGCGCGCGGCTCGTTTTGTGGCGTCAAAAACGCAACTTTCACCCCTTCACCCTCATACGCTTCTAGCCATTTTCGAATATATCTCGCATAAGTTCCATAACGCCAAGGCAGTAAATGTCCACCGTATTTTAATATTTGCGTCGTCTTAAGGCAGCTTGGTGGCGACCATGGACTTGCGATTAGTGTCAAATTTTTCATTTTCAGTACTCGTTTCAACATCGGCAACACCCACTTCTTATCGTGCTCGATTGAGAAATCTCGCAGGTCTCGACGGCGTGTGTATTCAAATGGCTTTAGACAGAAATCGTTACTCCCAATACTAATGCGCCCCCAGCGGTAGTCCAATCCATCTCTCCCGTAGTATGCGTCTAGTAATTCTTCTTGTTTTTGGCTGCTAAGCTTTGAAAAATTATATGCCGTCGCCTCCGTAATCGCGCCGCCCATACCCTGCCAAGTACCAAGCTCGATATCTTCTCGCACGCGTATTTCAATCTTCGCCATAACTTTCCTCTTTAGCGACTATTTCAGTTTAAAAAAGTTCGTGATATCAAATCCCGTCGGCATCGGAATCGTCAACATATATATAATCCCAAAGCCTAAAATACAAGCTGAAAAGATAAATAACATTTTGCGACTCTGATAATCTTTCAGGACTCCTACCGTTCCTAGCAAAAACAGCACGAGAGAATAAATCACCGACACGAGCCTATACGAGTCTCCTCGCAGATTATCGGTTTTACCTTCTTCCATAGTCTGTTGCGATTCATCTAGCAATTTCTTTGCCTCTTCAAAATAGCCATTCGTAAAGTTCTCGTCCTCAAACGGCGACGCCCCTCCATCCCGATAGCGCGGCTCGTCCATTGCTTCTGCGAGCCTTGGCGAACAACTGTCCTCTTTAATCTTCTGAATTTTCGTCTCGATTATTTGCGCTTCGTCGTGGTCACCTTTTGTTCTTGCTGCTTCTAAATCTAGTCGCAAGCTGAGGACAGTGTTCCAGCTAAATAAGTCTGATATATAAACTTGCGCCGCAACATTGTATTCTGCATTTCCTTGTGCCGCCAAGTTGTTGCTTTTTGTAAAATTTATCGCCTGAATTCCTCCATGCAACGATCCTATCCAGCCCGCCCATGCCACAAGCAACGTCGTTATGCCTAGAAAAACCGCCACTAGTGTCTCTAGCTTATTTTCGACTATCAATTTTTTGATTTTCTTTAACTTTTCAGACTTCATTATTCTCGCCCTCTTCTTTTTAATAATTATAATAAAAATTTTAAGAATAACCACATCAGAATCAGTGCCGTCATTAAACTAATCACTGGCAGAGGCTTCGTCAAAAAATCGCCCTGCGGGCGAGATTTCAGAAAAATGTCCGGAGATGGTGGGGTTCACTAAGTCAGGCTTTAGCAGTATATGAAATGATATAATGGATTAAGAAATCATTATTATGAACGAGACTATTTCATCGAATGCGGAGCAACAAAATGACAGCTCTCCTTGGGGCGAAGAATATTTAAAGAGCGTTCCGGAGGTTGCTGGTGAGAGAAAGTTCGTGAAACTAGAAGAAATTGCTAATCTTTGTAGTTTTGACAATACAATGATTAGTGGTCATGGCACAGCTTCGGCGGGAAATGGTCATGAAGTTATTGAGAGCATTTTTGACGAAGGCGTGAAGGGTTTTGAACCATTGGGAAGTATGATTAGCGAAAATAGGGGCAATAAGGTAGTTGGTTCAACAGACTTAAATAACAATACGGTTGGTCTTTGGAGCTCGATGGGCGGTGAGCTAGATTTTCAGAAAATGAAAGAGAAACTGGACAATTGGCCACACCGAGGTGCAAAGAATGTCATATTAATGCGTTTCCCAATCGATTACTACCACTATACGGAAGTTGCCAGCGAGCGAACGCAGGCATATTTTACTAAGCACAATGATAAAAATGGTCAAGCTACAAATTATATCGACAGACGTTTTATAATTGGAAATTACGATGCAGAAACTGGGCAAGTTGAGCTCAACCCAAATTTTGAGCCAAATATTACTGGAGATTTTAAAAGAGAACTCGACGAACGATTGGCGAAGGCGCAAGAACAAACAAAGAAGAGGCATGAGGCATTTGACGAGAAAAACCCATCTGGGTTTACGCGCACAAATACGGAAGAAAGCGAACCGGAGGATAATGTCGATGGTGTCGTTAATGACTGGGACGATAATGATTGGGAATAGCCTCCATGTTTTTGGGGTATTAACAGACGATTCTATCAGGGTAAAAATGCGTTTTTGGACGCATTTTTTCATGCAAAATTGGTGTAAAATTACACTCTAAAACACCTAAGGTATTTAACAGAAATTTACTACTAAAAAATCGGCCAAAATGCCGAGTTATTTAAAAACTGGTGGGGGCAGCTGGATTTGAACCAGCGACCAATCGGTTATGAGCCGACTGCTCTAACCACTGAGCTATGCCCCCACCACAGATTCAGTATAGCATACGAAAGAGCAAAGATGTACGAGTCTACGCGCAGACCATGCGTTCAGCTTATTTTTCGTGCCCGTTCGCTTAAACGCCGCCAGTTATCGCTTTTCTTGCGCTAAAATGTTAACACGTATATACTAAGCCTATATGAGCGAACGCGCCTCTTTTCCCCAAGGAAACTCGTCGTTACGTTCGGGCGATGCGATTAATTTTGGCGAGAAGATAACGCTTTCTGATGGCCTGACTTACTTTTGTGCTCGCACTGCCGATCTCGACAACCGACATTTTCTCTTTCTCGTCAACGTAGCTCAGCCCTATAATCTATGCTTCGCCGAACAGCTTGACTCCGATCTTCGCATTGTCGAAAATCGTGCCGAAAAACAGCACCTATTCGCCATCTTTCGCGATTCCCTAATCGAAGAATACGGCCTCGATCAAGGCCAGAAAGAAGACTGATATGTTTGAACGCCAACCCAGTGCCAACAATGAGAATCCTTGGGCAAACATTGCCGACAAGGTAGACGCAGCCAAGCGCTCCGAATCTCCCGACGCTATCACAGCGGATTTCAATGCGCCCGACGAGCGTTCCGAAACCTCCGAAACCTCTGGAGAAGACGTCGATTTGCGCCTTATCGAGCAAAATCTCTTAGCTTATCTTAAACGCGAAGGCCTCGACGAAAATCGAGAAGTTCTCAAACGTAGCCCAGAAACAACTCCTTTCCATGCGCTTCGCACTCACAATAAAGAATCTCTCGAATACCCCGCCCAAAAAGCGACTTATCTCTATGTCGGCCTTGCTGCAGGCGGCAACGAAGGCTCATTTGGTGCTCTCGCCAACAAACTTTATGAAGACGGCCACGATGTTTATATAATCGACCGCGAAGGAGATTTTAGCGGCGAACATGCACTCAATGGCGTCCTGGATAATCTTGATCAAAAAGACGCCGAAGGCAACGATAAGTCTTACGAGTCCGTCAATATCCTTTCTATCTCGATTGCTTGCAGCGAGATGGGCAAAGCTATGGAAAAGCATTCCGATGTTCTAGAGGCGCGCGATGAAAACTTCGGGCTTACTTATTATGACCCCTACGATAAACAGTATTTTTCGCTTGGCGACGCCCCTGCTAGTAGTATACGCGCAAAACTCTCTCGCCCAATCCTCGGTGCGCTGTGCGCTCTTACCCGCGTCGCCAGTCTCCCTTTTCGTCGCAAAATTCTTGACGCCAAAAATCGTGGCGAAGAAGAAGGAGAGCATGCTCGCAAAGAACCTATGTCTGTCCAATGGATTGCCGAGCAATTCTATCGCCTCGGCAGGAATACGATTTTCAAAAAAGACGGCACTCCTTATGCCGCCAAATACCTCGAAAATGGCGGCTTAATCAACACTCGAGCCGACGCTTTTCTTGACTCTGCAGCTATCGAGAACGCCTTAAGCGGCGCCGATGCGAACATCCCTCTCGCCGCCCACAGCGGTCCCCATGGTGTCGTCGATCATGAGCAGATTGCCGAGCAGCTTGCCGAAAATCCAGAACAAGACCAACCAAGCGATGGGCTTTTGCCATACGAGGCGATTCGTCAGTTAAACCATCAAAATCGAGGTCGCCAAGCATAATGTTTGACAATATGCAAAAAACTCGCTATAATCAACTTATCATCGCGGGGTAGAGCAGTCTGGTAGCTCGTCTGGCCCATAACCAGAAGGTCGTTGGTTCAAATCCAACCCCCGCCACCATATTGTTTGCGATTCAAGACACATCTCTTCGGATGTGATTTTTTGTTGACAGACAACGCCTCAAAAAGATAAGCATTGACATAATTGAAAATCCCTACTATACTAATCGTTGTAAAAAGGCCAAAATAAACAATGAACACAAATCATGAACGTACTGCTTTTTGTTTGCGTTCGCCGAAAAAGCGCAGTCTAAATTGCGCTATCCATCCAGTCAAGCAAAAACGTCTCTCTAAACTAGCTCGAACCACCAGTTTTTCACTCGCTGTCGCTTTGTCTATTTTCGTTCTCATTTTTACTTTGACCGCCATCTATCAGTCCGTATCTCCTCGCCCCGTCTCTGCGCTCGCAGGCTGGCAAACCGAAAATAACGCGCGCTATTATTACGACGCAAGCGGCAAAAAGCTTAAGGGTCTCCAAAAGATCGACAACAAATGGTACCTTTTCGACAAAACAACCGGTATTCTCATGCAGGAAGGCAATGATATATACTTTGGTTCATTTTTCACTAATAATTTTGGCGCCGAGGACTGGCAAAACTACGATAGCAATCAGGTTCTTCCTGTCATGTATCTCACTCTTAATGGCCACGATATGTCGCCTTTTACGACGTTAATGGACGAAAATGCTACAGACAGCGATTATCGTAGCATTGTTTGTGGCGTTAGCAATCTGACGCACCCTAACTGTCTCAGCGCAGGCAGTGCTGGCCTAAAGAGCACCTTCTCTGATGGCGCTAACGGTCTTCGTTCTGGAAGTCGACCGGTCTATATTTTTGGCAGCTATCGTGATCCCTCGCCGTTTTTCAGCAATGGTCGCCTCTATCTCGTAGGCACTTCTCCTTCCAGCGCCAATGCCACCAGCGACGTTCGCGATTTTGCCATAATAAGCTCAAACGACTTATTGTCGTATGATTGGGGGCATCCAACTAATTCTGTCCGTCAACAAATTAATGACCCCTCCGCGAATATCTGGGCTCCTCGCTGGTTCTCTGGCAAGGACGGTTCTGCTCACGTCATGTATGTTAGTTATAAAGGCTCATCAACTGACCTCGATACTCAATTTTATACCACTCGATTCACCCTCCCGCAAAATAATGATATTGCTAGCCTCGATCATCTCCCGTCTGGCAGCACGGGTCGCCCTCATGCTCTTTTTGAAAATACCGCCCCGCAACCCGTTACCCTAAACTACGATCTCAGCGTGCTCGCCGCGCCTTATATTACTGCCGACGATCGTCAAGATTCGCAGCGTGTTACTGCCATTGAAGCGGATATGCGAAACGCAATGAATCGCGCGATTGGCGGTGATGTTTTCTACGATGCCAAGACCGCCAAGTATTATATGGTCATCAAGCGTGAACATTGTCAAAAGGACAACGGCCGCTGTACCACCAAAACTCTTCCTTCAACTTTACTTTTCTTCGAGTTAGCTTCGGGCAACACCGACTTTACGTCTTGGAATTATCTCTATCAACTTGAAACTTCGTCGCTCGATCCGCACTCTTGCGACCCCGCTACTACCAACGGTCGTTATCCGTACGTCATGGAAGGCGCCAGTATCATCAATGTAGGCGGCCGCTACTATATGTATTCGGACACTTACGACGCAGACGGCTATGTCGGTGTTCGTGTATACGCTGCCGACTCAATCACCGACAATTCTTGGTCGCTTGCCGCCGATCGCCAATGTGGCAACGGCGCAGGCGGCAGCAGTGTTCCCGTCCTCTATGGCAGCGACAGCTTGACCGATGCCGAAAAAGGATATCTATCCGACAATGGCGCACGACGGGTTTACCTGCGCCATGGCAGTTGGACGAAACTCAGCGACGCATCGTCTATCGCGATGATTCAAACTGCCTATAACGGCATCGCCATTCCCCCAGAAGCCAAATCCTACGCCTACGACGGCAAAGAAAAAACTTTTACTGACGATGCGTATGTTCGTAAATACAATGATTCAATCGTCGGCATGCCCTTCATCGAACAAACTGGCGGCACCGCTTTCGCTACTAATCCTGGCGTCTATACCGTTCAAATTTCTCCAAAAGCTGGCATGACCTGGGAAGACGGAACCACCGACGCAAAAAGCATCACTTGGAAAATTATCGACCAGAAAACTTACACCATCCACTTCGACGCCAACACTGGCACTGGCAATATGTCCAATCAGACCTATAACCTCGATCAATCCACCGCCCTCCCTGCAAACGGCTTCACAAAAGACGGTTACAGCTTCAAAGAATGGAACACTAAAGCCGACGGCACCGGCACTAGCTACGCCGACGGTCAATCAATTAAGAATCTCGCCACCGCTAACCAAACCATCACGCTCTACGCCATCTGGGAAAAGAACTCTGACTCAGTTATCCCGCCAACAGACGACTCTACCCCTGAACCCGAGCCAACACCCGAAATAACCCCGACCACTACCGAACCAAGCGCTACTACCGCCGCAAATGCCATCGCCAATCCTAAAACTACCAACGGCGCTCTTCCTCTTATCCTCATCGTCTCCAGTGCCTTTGTTGGCTCTACTGCATTAGGCTACTTCGGCCTTCATAAACGACGCTAGCAACGGGGCTTCTTACCCAAGCCCAAACAGAAACTCTATCCAACGCGAAAAATTACTTCTGTACGGACGCGTCGTTTCATTCGTCTCGCGGTATTTACTTTTTGCCTCATTTGAATTATCTGGCAGTGTTACCATTGTTTCGCCAGGCGCAATTTTGCCTTGCTTTGTCCGTGCAATCAGTTCTTTATACTCGTCTGACTTATAATACTGTCTTTCCAGTTCCAGCGTTTCGATTTCGACTTCCATGCGCGTCTTCTCGAGTCGTAGGTTGCTTAACTTTTCCTCTAACGACCAGTTGCGCGAAAGCATCGACAGTGCGCCCCCCGTAAAATATATAATCATCAGAATTCCCCCAACCGTTACGATATTGCGTGGCGTGATATAATCTTTGCGCCAAAAATACCTCGCCCTTCGAAGCTGCGTCTTTATCTTCTCCGATGTCTCTTTGAGATTCAACATCACTCAATAAATCCTGTTTTGTCGCTCATCTGGCGACCTTTATTACATTAAATTCTTTGACATGCCAGCTTGAGCAGTTCGTTCCATTCGCCGACTGGGTGAGACGCGTTTCCTAGCTCGTCGGCCGTCATCATGTAGCGTACCGCAATCGCAATTTCGCCCGCCAGAGCACTCCCGTTAGGAAGCATAACTGTTCCGCCAAGCACGCGCTTATCTTTTTTGCTACAAATCAGCTTCACAAAACCTCCATAGAAGCCTGTTTTTGCTGCTTTTTGACTCTCGCCTGCGGGAACAATTGCCTTAAGAATTTTTCTATCCCGCCGCAAACAATCATCTTCCGTCATCCCTACTTGCGCAATCTCTGGATACAAGTTGGTGATTCTAATTAAATCAGCGTATTCGGCTGTTGCCTTCGATTTTCCTAGCAGATGTAGTGCCGCCACATCCGCCTCGCGCAAGGCCTTTTCCTGTGAACTCATATGTTTTCCGACCACATCGCCAGCCGCAAAAATATGTTTCGCTGATGTACGCATTTTTTCGTCAGTCAAAATTCCATTATGATTAAATTTGACTCCGACATTTTCAAGTCCAAGGTCGCATTGCGGTGCGTGCCCAGTGCATAGCAGTACCGCATCAATCTTAACTGATCGTTCTTGACCATCTCGCAAAAAGATTGCTCGCGTATGCGCTCCGTCCCGCTCTAGCGCAACTACGCGTGACTGGGTTAAGATTTTAATATGTTCATGGCTAAATAAATCGTCAATTACCTGCCCAACTTCTTCGTCTTCACGCGGTAGTAGCCTTCCGGCAATATCAGCAATCACTACTTGCGTGCCTAGCGCCGCAAAATATTGCGCAAATTCACATCCTGTTGCGCCGCCGCCAACTATAAAGATACTCCTTGGTGGTCTTGCTATCTCCAGCGCTGTCGTCGGTAGTAAGAATTCCACATCTTCCGCAATTTTTATGCCAGTATCGGCCGTTGATGCTCCGGTTGCGATTAAGAATTTCTTCGCCTTAATCGTTTTTTCGCCGACGCTCAGCTCATATTTTGATATAAATCTCCCGAAACCTTGAATTAAATCGATTTTTGCCTCTTCCAACACCTGGCGCGTGCCGTTTTTCGCGTGTCGTATGGCTGTATTCTTCCAATTTAGCATAGTCGGAAAGTTGTATCTTAGCGTCGTACTCGATAGGCCTAGATGCGCCCCCTCGACCGCCTGCCGATACAACTGCATCGTGTGTATCATCGCCCCCATTGGTACATCGCTATAATTAAGGCTCGACCCACCAAACTTATCCGCTTCCACGATTGCCGTGCGCAATCCTGCTCCTGCTACTGTCAATGCTGCTCTACGGCCAGCTTCTCCGCTTCCGATGACAACAACATCATAATCAAAACGTGATTTCATCTTCATATTATTTTACCATGATTTTTATAAACAAAAGCAATATCAGGGCTCAATGTCTCAAGCTCTTTGCAGATTCTCTGCTTCAAATCCTCCTCTGTTACAACTTCTTTATCTTCTATCCACTTATCTACTCCCTGCGCCGCTCTCTCTGCTATTTTTTCGCTCCATTTTTCCGGCAGCCTCATTCCTCGTGCATGGCACAGAATGCTTTGCTTAATACCCTCGTGTGAATATTCGTAGCTAACTCGTGTATGCGCCATCTTTCACCTCACATTACCCAAAACGCCAGCAAGAACATTCCCAGCACTACGAAACTGCTTCCTGCATACAAACGACCAAACTGCTTGTTTTGGACACGCCATTTTTGCACCGCTACGGCCGACTTTCCCAATCGTACTTGCCCCTTTAGGATCAACATTGGCAAGCATACGATTACGACATATCCTAGAATCGCCAAGACGTGACCGCTGCTCAAGTTTAATACGCAGTTTGCGACCACTAAATACAACGCTATACTCATTGGCATTTCTGCAAACGCGCTTAACATGCCTAACGAAAACGCCTCTACTCCGTCCTCTGTCCTGCGCGCCCGCCGGTGAATGAAACGGGAAATTGCCTTCGGTAGCCAGAGTTCGGTTGAGCGGCCTTTTTTATAGTACAGTACCCACATCACGACTGCTGAAGCGATTAAGACACCTATTAGAGTGGCTAGCCACGCCGTAGAAAGCTCTCCTCTTAAAAACTCGCTTATTAAATAACAACTTGCGCTTACCATTAAAAAGCTAATTGCTCCAGCCCCTAAGATATAAGAACGCGTCAGCCTTCTTGTTTTCTTTTTTCTGTGATGTCCCATGCTTGAATGGTAGAGCAGGATTAGTCCGCCTAGGCTTAGTTGTAGCGAAGCCTGTGCTACGCCTGCTAACATAATCGTCGCAAGACATAAGATATCGCTCATGTTAATTATTATAGCATAAACGACTTTTTAGTGACCGCGTGCTATTAAAAAACATTTAGCCCGAAAAGCAAAAATATTATACTTATGCTTGTTGTTCGCACGGGCAATTATTAAACTGCGGACATGAATTATTTTTTCTCGAAAAATTATCAATTCAACAAGATATTAAAAGCGTTCTTTTGGTTAGCATTGGTGCTAGCGTTCGCTGTATGCTTTGACGGTATTGACACTGCTTTTGCGGTAGGCGGCTCGGATTCAGCAGGCATATCTGACGACGCGAACTCTTCCGGAGACGGTTCCGATAGCTCAAATGCGCCTACGGCTACACCGCCTCTCTACTTTGCGGCGCTTAATACTGGCTACAAGAACGACGTGTCCGCTCAGAATTATGACTTTATCGTACTTCAGAAATCTGTTGCCGATGATATTCTGATTTCCGATATGCGCATTGTCTATACGAACAGCGCTGGAAATCCCGCAGGAACGCTCGAGTTTGACGAAAATGTACTCTTGCACTCCGACCAGCTTGTTCTTGGCTTTTCTGGCAGCCCACAATATCTTGACTATAAATCTACTCTCTACTCTTATACTTTTAGTAGCTCTGGCCTCGCTTCAACTGCCGGTATGCTACAGTTATACCTTTCCGACCAACTACTTGACGAAGTGTGTTGGGGTAAGATTGCTTGCAAGAACCAGCTTCAAAAATTTGGCACTAAAGCCGAAGACAACTACACGATGTCGCGCTGCTTGGTGCCAAATGAGTCGCCAAGTGCTCCTATATTGGATACTCGCGACCAATCGCTAGACGTGGATTGCGCCTTCAGCAACCCCTTTGCTTCGACTCAGGTCTATTATGAGATAAAATCCGATGCTTTAGTGCAACTCGTTGATGATGCTCAGCAAGTCTTATCGTCTGCCTGTGACGGCTTGCAATTTTCTGAAATATTTACCTATTATCAGGCTTCGCCAACTGAACAGTTTATCGAGTTTTTCAATCCTACCAACGATACACTATCGCTTGACGGTTGTTCTCTTCGATACAAGAATAAACAATATCCTGTCGCAGGCGAAGTACGCGCAGGGGGTTATCTAGCCTTATATAATCTAGGCGTTACGTTTACGAAAAATCCCACTAGTAGTCTAACTTTGTCGCTACTCGAGGCTGACGGTACGGTTGTAGACGAAGTAGTTTATTATCATGGCCAGAAGAGCGGTACGTCTTTTGCGTTATTCCATGCAGAAGACGGCTCCGAGTTTTGGCGGCAAACTTATCTCCCTACTCCTCGCGCCGAGAATATCCTGCAAGAATATCAAGCTTGTCCAGAGGGAAAAGTAATCAATCCCGAGACTGGCAACTGCATCAAGTCGCAAGCGGACACGGGCGACGCCAAGCTTTGTCCAGAAGGGAAATACCTCAACGTCCTGACCGGTCGTTGTAAAAATATCACAGCTTCTACTACTACGGCCTGCAAGCCAGGCTACTATCGCAACGTATTAACGAACCGTTGTCGCAAAATCACCACCACATCCACGAGTGCTTCTTGTAAAGCCGGATACGAACGCAACCCCGAGACAAATCGTTGCCGTAAGATTCGCAATAATACTGGCGCTGAATTTGCTATTACGCCTATCAACCAAAGCGTTTACTCTCAGAAAAAGACTTTTATTGCTCTCGCTGCAATTTTTGCGCTCATTGCCCTCGGCCTTTTTCTGACTTTATTGCAGTTTCGCCAAGAGTTTCGCGCTCTATTCGTCAAGCTATCTCGTAAAATATCGCACTATTTTAAGATTCGTCGCCGCAAGACCAAAATGCTACAATAGCTACATGGCTACAAAGCGTATTCTTGGCATCGATCCGGGGACGGGCATCTGCGGTTTTGGCGTCGTATCGTTCGCCCCTCGTATGTCGCCCAAAATTGTAACTGCCGGCGTTGTTTCCACGCCGCCACACACTCCCATCGCCGACCGTCTATTGGACATTTATGAGTCCATTAATCAAATTATCGACGAGACGCATCCAGACGAAGTATCTATCGAAAAATTATTTTTCAATCAAAATATTACTACCGGTATTACTGTTGCAGAAGCGCGCGGCGTTGTTTTGTTGTCCGCAAAACAACATAGTCTCCCTATTTTCGAATACACCCCTCTACAAATTAAGCAGAGTCTCACCGGGTACGGTCGCGCCAACAAGTCGCAGATGCAAGAAATGGTACGTCAATATCTTCACCTTGAAAAAATCGTGAAACCAGACGACGCTGCCGATGCACTCGCTGCCGCTATTACCCATGCAATGATGACGCGCATTCAGTTGTCTCTGTAAATCCCTCGGAAAGCAGGGAATTATCGCGTCGTTTCAGCAATGCTCGTGTGGTAAAATGTACCCATGATTGCGCACATAAGCGGCGAAGTCGCCGAAAAATTTCTTAACTCCGTGATTATTGATGTTCATGGCGTCGGCTATGAAGTGATACTGTCGGCCATTGATTTCGAACAGCTGAAATTAGGCGATACAGTTAAACTTTACACTCATCATCACGTGCGCGAGCAATCCGAGGATTTATTTGGCTTTTCCTTGTTGTCCGCAAAGAAGTTATTCCAGCTTTTAATTGGCGTGCAGGGAATTGGTCCTAAAAACGCGATGGCAATTCTGTCGCTTGCTCCTACCGAATCGGTGCGCAATGCTATTGCAAATGCCGACGCCTCCTTTATCGCGAAAGCTAACGGTGTCGGCAAGCGATCCGCCGAGCGCGTCATTGTCGATTTGCGTGAAAAGGTCGGCCTCCCGTCCGTTTATGGGCGCAAAGTCGATGCTGCCATCTTGGATTCGTCGAAGCCTGCCGACGACGAGGCGCTCGAGGCGTTGATCGCACTTGGTTTTCCGCTTGCAGATGCAACTATGGCATTAGAAGGCGTCGAAGCGTCATTGCCCGTCGAGGAGCGCATTCGGCTTGCCTTGAAGAATCGGGCACATTAATTTTAGCTATTCTCTACCTTGAACCCCTTTCATTTGCGCATAATTCTTATGCTTGCAGCTATACCTCACCTTTGGTACAATTCTTACGTTACTCTCGCTCTAGTAGCAACTTTCATTTAGGGCAGGGTAGCCACATAATTAAGCAGGAGAACACCATGAAAAAGCGGAACCAGAAGGGGACGCTCCAAGTGGACACAGTTCGATGGAATGAATACATCGAAATGTAAAAAAATACCCCGTGAGGGGTATTTTTTTGTAAATTTACTACTCGCCTAGTGCTTTTTTAATTTTTGCTTCTACGAGCGTCTTCACATCGCCATTTTCTGACGAAAAATCTACTTTTTCACCATTCACATAAAACGTTGGCGTCGCGTCAACGCCTTCCGCTTTGCCGATGTCTCTGTCAAAGTCAATTTTCTTTTTAATATTTTCGGAACCCATATCAGCCCGAAATTGCTCTTCGTCTCCGTTTTCGGCTATATCCTTAAAGATTTTTGCAAACGCATCGGTGCGTGTCTGCTCGCTTTCTTCTATCCAGTCTGCACGATTGCTGTACAGGCTTTCCATCATTTCCCAATATTTGCCCTGCATACCAGCCGCCTCAGCCGCCGCGGCCGCTGCTCTAGCGTTTTGGTGATATTGGAGTGGATAATTCCTAAAGACGAACTGGACTCTATCTTGATACTGCTCGTACAATTGTGAAATTTTTGGTGCCGCCGCCGCGCAGCCAGAACACTCAAAATCCGCATATTCTACGACCAAAACTTTCGCATCTTCGCTCCCTCGGACCCGATCTGCAATTCCTCCATTTTCCTCGTTCGCAGCAATCAGCTTTTTCGAGGAATATTCGCTAATATTGCTTTTTGTGTCTTGCGATTTCATCGTCGACCAAGCAATGAGTCCACCAAAACATGCCAAAATCGCTATAATCGCCCCAATAGTAAACTTATTCATGATAAAATTTTAGCATGGCGGCAACTTTTTTACAAAAGCTCAAACACCTCAAAAATCACATCATGATTAAGTTCGTCCGCTTCTTTGATCCGCGTTTTGACAAGTATCGCGATTTACCGTTCAGTGCACTCGCCGAGCATTATCAATCTTCCGCCGAACCTACGCTTACCGACGAAGAAACATCGGCCCCCGAGCCAGAACTAGTCCCCGAGCCAGAGCCAGAGCCGTACACTCCCGCCTCCACTCGTGAACTTGTAGAGCTTCTCGCACGTACGCCCGAAACGGTTTTATCTCGTCGCCAACGCAATACGCTCGCCGGCCTGATGACCTTTGACGATATCCCAGTTGAGTCAATCATGACGCCAAAAGACGAAATGACTTTTCTCAAAGATAGCGATTTTCTTGGTCCTCTCGTCGTTGATCGCTTGTATAAAACAGGGCAGATTCATTTTCCTGTCCAAGACCACAAACAAAAAATTTGCGGCATTCTCCGCACTGCTCAGCTCGACCCTCTCGGTATTTCCGAAGATGAGCCAATCACGAAATTCCTCAATTACAATCTCTGCTATGTCCGCAAGGATTACTCGCTAGAGATGACTCTTGCCGCTATGCTCCGCACGGGTAGCGATTATGCGCTTGTCGTCGATCGTAATTCCGACCTCGTCGGCTCGCTTACTCTCGAAGTAGTGATTATTATGTTATTTTCACGACGCGTCGCCGATCATTTTGATGCCGACTGCGACCCGTCTGCCGTTGCTGAACGCGCCGAAAAATAATACAATAAGCTTATGTTATGGCCTATTTTTCCAGTTTTCGCTTCCATATTTTATTGTGGCTGTGATTATGTTCAAAATTTCTTAGCCGATTTTGCTTTTCCGCGGAAGCGCGCAGGTGCAAATATTTTTATGCACATTCCAGGTTTTGTCGCCGCGATGCTTCTTTTGGTTGCGATTTTTGGTCGCGCCGTTTTTATGATTCCGCTTGAAAATACTATTGGCTTGATGGTGGCGGGCGCGATTAACGTAGTCGGCCAAGCTCTGTCCTATAAGGCCCTTCAAGCTGGCGATACGGCCGATGTCTCTATTTTTAGCCAAGCCGCACCCGTAATGTCACTAGTCTTGAGTCTGTTCATTCTCGGTGAGTCGATTACTCTTCTACAGCTTCTTGGCTTTGCGTTTATCATTGCCGCCGCCGCTGTTGTTATTTTTGGCCACGGACAAAAACGTCGCCAAGCGCCAACGCGCAATTTTATTATTCTGACTTTTGCTTCGCTCTTTTTTTCCGTATTATCTGACGTGATTTTTGCTTATTTTTTGCGCGGATTTACTGCCGATTTTACTCTTTTTGCGCAATCTTTCTATTTCTTCGAAGCAGGCTCTCTCGTCTTTACTATTCTTGTCCTGATTTTCATCTTGCCATGGCGCCGAGCGGTCGTAAAAACATTTTTCACGGGACCACATCACAAACGCAACCTTGTTCTTAGCTTTACCGACAACCTCATGCTTTTGCTTGGGGAAATTCTCTATAAGCTCGGGCTTATTATCGCTCCAGTTATTGCGCTTGTTGCTGTTGTTCAAAAAATCTCCAAGCTTTTCGCCTCCTTGTTCGTCACGATTTTTCTTGGACGCGCCTTTCCAAAGTTTGTCCATGGTCGACGCTTAACTCGTCAACTTCTCTTGCGCTATGTCTTTTCGGGTATTCTTGCCGTTACGGGCATTATGCTCGTCGGTTAAATATTCTCCTGTCGGCTCGACCGGCAACAACCTTATCGGAAAAGACCGCGTTTCTTTGCCGATTTAAACTCTTCCATTAGTTCTTTTTGCTTTTTCGATAAATTCTTTGGAATCTCGACATTTATTGTCACAATATGTGGTCCGCGCTCTTCTGAGCCGAGGCGCGGTGCGCCGTGTCCAGAGAGTTTGAAATTCGTACCAGGCTGCGTACCCGCGGGGATTTTCATTGTCACGACTCCGTCAACCGTTTCTACGTCCGCCTCGGTGCCTAGCACTGCGTCAACCATCGGTATTGTCAACTCAGATAGAATCAAATCTCCCTCTCTCGTCAAGTGCTTGTGCGCCTTGACTCGCACCTCTACATACAAATCGCCTCGTTGTCCGTTCGAATCTGGCGCTTCACCGCCTTTCCCGCTTAGGCGAATTGCTTGACCGTCATAGATTCCGGCTGGAATTTTCAACTTAATCTCTTGTCCATTCACGCTAACCGTCTTCGTAGTGCCAAAAATCGCCTCATCAAAGGTGATTGTAATACTAGTCCGATAATCGCGCCCCCTCCTCGCGCCTCGAAATCCGTTGCCGAACCCAAACATCGCGCCCAAAATATCGTCCAGTCCTCCGCCGCCAAAATCAAAATTAAAGCTTTGCCCGTTGAAGTTGTAGCTACCGCCAGCAAATGGATTGCCACCTCCGAACGGATCTCCGCCGCCGGCGTCTCCCACTCCCGCATGTCCAAATTGGTCGTATCGCGCTCGTTTTGTCTTGTCGCTTAGTACGCTGTAGGCTTCGTTTATTTCCTTAAACTTCTCCTCGGCCGCTTTGTCCCCAGCATTTTTATCGGGATGATATTTTATCGCCAACTTGCGAAACGCCTTTTTAATCTCATCATCAGACGCGCTTTTATTGACTCCTAGAACTTCATAATAATCCCGTTTGCTCATAGCTCCAGTATAACATTTAGCAGTCTACGGGGCAAGAGTGCTAAAACTCATCTCGCGCGCAAATATTGACACTTATACTTCGACATAAGTTTTAATCCATGCGTTTAGTTCTTCGTCGCTTCGAATGTTGTCTTTGTTATTGTCGATAAAGGCGTACACCTCTCCGTCTTTTACGACAATTAGTGTCGGCGCATATTTTACTGTCTCGTATAATTTGGTTTTCTTAAATGTCGGCAGATTTGCTTCGTATGCGAATACGCCACCCGTGTAAGAGTCGGAGTCTACGTTATAGTTTGAAAAATAGGTATGACCAATGTGCGATTCAAGTGTAAATTCTGCTGAATCTGCTCCGCCGCACGCTCCATCGTACGAGTGTGCGGCTACGATAAACGATTCTTTTTTCGCAATCGCTTCGTTAATAATTTTTGCTTTTTCGGTTGCTCTTGCTTCGTTATATTTTTCAAGACTAAGGCCCGTCCCGTCTTCCACTTCGTCGTCGGTTTTTGCCATCCGGATGTTATCGTAATGCTCGATAGAGGCGTAATTGTAATATTTTTCAGTTAATCGAATCGGCTTTTTAATCTCACTTGTGGTCCGATCTCGCCCCGTAGTCGTCGTCAAGCTAGACGATTTTGTCGAAGTCAGTTCGTCAAATTTTATCTCAATGTAGTCAACTTCGTCAAAATCGTAATAGCTTTTTCCGTTTTCATCAACTTTTTTGACCTCGACTTTATGTGCGCCGTCATAATACCAATATCCGCCAACATTCCAAATCTTGCTTTCATCCCAACCTAGCGCGACTAGCAGTCGTTTTGTCATTCCCGCATAACCGCCTCCGCCACACATCAATAGAATCTTCTTATCTTTTGGAAAAATTTGCTCCATGAGTTCCAGCGATTCTTCATAGTTCGCTACATAATTGCCTTCGGCATCTTGGCTAAATAATGCTGTGCCATCGTAGGTTTTACCGACTTCCTCTGGCAGCCCAGTAACCGGCATTAAGTAGGGTAGCGGAACAACCTGAAAGCCTTCGACGTATCCTGAGAGATATCGGTCGCCTCCAATCGCTTCATAATTGCCAGGATCTTCCAGCATTCTCATGTCGCGGTAAATTACATCATCGCAGCCAAGGTAGTCGTCGAGCGTCTTTTCATTAACATTTTTGTCAATACCCAATTCGCCTCGTGCGCCACCTGTTACTTCTGGTGTCGGCAAGTTACAGTTTCGTGTCGCAATGGATGCATGCTCTATCTCCTCTGTGTTTTTTCGCACAATCAACGCCGCAACTACGCCCGTCAAAGCGCCAAGCAGTATGATTGCTAGAGAGATCAGCGCAAGCTTCGCTTTCGTACTCGTTCTTGACGCGCGTTCTCGTCGCGTCTCGTGCTGTAATACCGCTTTACCGAGCTTTTTACTCATAAGCTTTATTATGCGCCGTATCTACGACAATGTAAAGGGAGGCAAAAAGGGAAAAGCTGAATGGTAAAAATCTTTGCATTAACTCTCCCTTACTTTCCCCAGGTGTTTCTTCGCCTTCAGGGTTACGAGTCGCCCTCGCGGCGTTCGCTCAATCATTCCCAACTGCATCAAATACGGCTCATAAAAGTCTTCGATTGTACTTGGCTCATCGCCCGTCAGCGCCGCAATCGTTGTTAGCCCGACTGGTCTATCGCCGTAGTTTTCTATCATCAACGTCAGCATATTTCTATCTGCCGGATCGAGGCCCAAGTCGTCAACCTCCAACATAGTTAGCGCCGCTTTAGCTGTTACAGTGTCAATAATACCGTCTCCGTTTACGTCTGCATAATCGCGTACTCGCTTTAGCAACCTATTCGCAATCCTCGGCGTCAATCGCGATCGCGTCGCGAGTAGCTGTGCAGCCTCTGGCTCAATTTTTGATTCCAGCAATCTTGCTGACCGCTCGATAATTTTTTGAATATCTTCGTCTCCATAATATTCGAGACGGAACTGATGCCCAAATCTATCGCGCAACGGTGCCGCTAGCGCACCTGTTCGCGTCGTCGCCCCGATAATCGTAAAATGCGGCAAGTCCAATCTCACGCTTCGCGCCGCCGGCCCTTTTCCGATTACGATATCCAGCTTATAATCTTCCATCGCCGAATACAAAATCTCTTCCACCGCCCTACGCAAACGATGTATTTCGTCAATAAACAACACGTCTCCATCCGCCAAATTCGTCAAAATACTTGCCAGATCGCCCGCTTTTTCAATCGACGGCCCCGACGTTACGCGCAGATTCGCGTTCATCTCGTGCGCAATCACTCCCGCCATCGTCGTCTTACCTAATCCAGGCGGCCCATAGAGCAAGATGTGGTCAAGTACGTCGCCGCGCTTCTTTGCCGCCTCTATCGCGAGCTTCAAATTCGTTTTCAATCTCGTCTGACCAATATACTCATCAAATGTCGTAGGCCGCAAGCTAAACTCGACCGCTTCCTCCTCTGGGTCCTCCTCATGCAAGTTTGTATCGATTACTCTCTCGATTGCCATGCTTACATTATAACACTCTAAAGAGTTACCTAGTTTTTAAGCGCTCCGCCTACATGAAAGGACCGCTCTTTAATACTTATGCTTTTCGCGCCATCCCAAACTTGTTAAAATATAGCTATAAGAGGGAGATAAATGATGAATAAGCTAAAGGGAACCAAAACCGAGCAAAATTTAAATGCGGCCTTTGCTGGCGAATGTCAGGCGCGCGTAAAGTACGAATACTACGCGAGCAAGGCTAAGAAAGAAGGCTACGAGCAGATGTCTGCAATTTTCGCTGAAACGAGTAGCAACGAAAAGGAACACGCGAAGATCTGGTTTAAGCTTCTTCACGACGGCGCCGTTCCAGATACTTCTACCAACTTAAAAGACGCAATTGCCGGCGAAGAATATGAATTTTCTGATATGTATGCCAATTTCGCCAAGGATGCTCGCGAAGAGGGCTTCGATGAAATCGCTACGCTCTTCGACGAAGTCGGCAAGATCGAAAAAGAACACGAGGAACGCTACAAGGCTCTCCTTGAAAAACTCGACAAAGGTATCGTCTTTAAACGCGACGGCGTAACAATCTGGAAATGTCGCAACTGTGGCTATATCCATTCTGGCGATACTGCTCCCGAAGTTTGTCCAGTCTGTAATCATCCTCAGTCTTTCTTTGAAGTACGCGCCGAGAATTATTAGAGGAGGGTTAGCCTATCGCTAAAATACCAAACTACCGGCTTCGTCGCATCTTAACGATTGTAGTTTTTGTCGCTCTCTTCTGCGCTGTTATCTTATTAAATCCACGTTCGTATCAAAAGCGCGACGATATTTTATCCTCGGCAAAGCAGCTTTTTTCTGCCAAAGATATAGCTCTAAAAGACACACAGACCTTTGCCGATTCAACCCGTGCCAGCGACGTTCTCGAGCATCTCGCCGTTAAAGAAAAGGATTTTTCGCAAAAGTATTACCGTAAGCAATTTTATGACGATTGGGGTGACGCAGCGGATGGCTGCAGTATTCGCGAGGTCGTTCTGCGTCGCGACTTATCCGACGCCAAGCTCAACGGTTGCAAAGTTCTTTCTGGTGTCCTACACGACCCCTATACTGGCAAAGATATCAACTTTACTCGCGGACAGGATACTTCTGCGGCGGTTCAAATCGATCACGTTGTTGCTCTGAGTAACGCATGGTCTACCGGCGCGAGTCGCCTAGACGCCTCGGCGCGCTACAACCTCAGTCAAGATCCGCTCAACCTTATCGCCGTCGATGGCCTTGCCAATCAAGACAAGTCCGACCAAGACGCAGCTTCCTGGTTGCCCGAAAACGTAGCTTTTCGATGTCAATACGTCGCTAGGCAGATTTCCGTTAAATATAAATATCATCTTTGGGTGACGCCAGCCGAAAAAGCATCGATGAAAAACGTACTTGAGGCCTGTCCAGACGAACCTACTCGAGGATTAGATAATCTTCAATCTTAAAGTTGCTATTTACGCTCGATACTGCGAGTCTCGCACTTGCTTCTGAACCTTTTTCTTGTAGAAACATGGTCGCCGCAAGGCGCATTTTGTTGAGCTTGCGTCGATCTATCGCATCCTTCCCGTCGCCTTTTTGCGCATTACTCCGAAATTTTACTTCAGTAAAATACCACAAGCCATCTTTCCTCGACACAATATCAATTTCACAAAAGCGGTTCTTCCAGTTTCTTGCAATAATATCATGTTGTTGTTGTGCTAAATATTTTGCCGTAATCTCTTCAGCTTTTTGACCGTTCACTCTCGCCAGCAACTTCTTTTCTTGATGCGCCTCAACTTTCGCCGTTCGCGGCGTCACCGCCTCTGTTCGCCTACGCTCTTTTGCCTCGTTTTCCACAGCCTTTTCCACATATGCTGCAATCGGCGCAAAACTTCTTCTGTGTTCAGGGCATAATCCGACGCGCTGAATCGCTTCTCTGTGTTTCGCCGTTCCGTACCCGACGTTGCTCGCGAAGCCATATTCTGGGTATTTTTCGTCGAGTTCTTTCATGTAGGCGTCTCGCGCAACTTTTGCGACTATCGCCGCCGCCGACGCTTCGGCGACTAGCAGGTCCGCCTTTTTCAAAACCTGCACATAGCGTTCTAGCTTTGTTTCTTTCAAAAAATTAACTGTTCCATCAATGATGATTTCGTGAAAAGCAGTCTGATTTTGCACTTGCCTTACAGCATCTCTCGTTGCTATCCGCAACGCTTGCGTCAGGCCGATTTCGTCAAGTCTCCACGCTTCAATCCAGCCTAGTCCTACAGTTGCTTTTTGGCGGATTTCTGCCGCCAGTTGCTCACGTCGTCGCGCACTGAGGCGCTTGCTATCAGTTAGCCCTTCTATGTTTGCATCGCCGAGGACGCACGCCCCAACAACAAGAGGCCCTGCAAAAGGACCTCTTCCCACTTCGTCAACCCCGAGGATGACTCGTTTCAATGCTATTCTGCGCTTTTTTCTTCTTTAACGTCTTCGGTCTTCGCCTCAGTATCCTGCGCGTCGGCGTCTTTGGCCTTTTCGGCCTCCGCTTCAGCAACCTCCGCCTCGGCGGTCGCCGCTTCAGCAGCCTCCGCCTCAGCATCCTTCGCCTCGGCTTGCGCTTCCGCTGCCGACAAATCGTTGACGGCGTGTCTATCAAAATCTTTGCTAGTCAACCTTGCGGACTTGCCCGAGCGCTCTCGCAAATAGCTCAAGTTGTTTCGACGGACTTTGCTGCGTCGCATAATCTCGACTTTCTCGATTAGCGGACTGTGCATCAGGAACGACTTCTCGACGCCGATTCCCGACGCAATTTTGCGCACTACGATCCTCTCTGTGTGTGAATCTTTTCTATCTACACGAATCACGGTTCCTTCAAAAACCTGAATGCGAAACTTATCGCCTTCTTTAATTTTTTGAGACACACGTACCGTGTCGCCCGAACGCACATCGACGACGGCCTTTTTCTTCTGGGCATCGCCCACCATTTTTAATAGCTCAAACGACATATTATTTTTACCTTTTATCTTAAAACTTGTTTCATTCTATCATATTTTTTAGACTTTGCAAAGTCTCATGTACCACGCAGTGTTCGCAGGGCATTTTAACGTCGCGACATTAACTATTTAATGACAAAAAATATTGCCAATATGACATTTCGAGTAAAAACCTCCGCGACCAAAGTTCCCCCAAGCCAGGCTAATCAAGCCAACCAAAAAGCCTTCGTCCTCGCACCAACAAGGACGCCATCCTCCCATTATAGCACATAAAATCTTAAATGTCAAGCATTGACGGAATCACGAAACTTTGTTAATCTAAAACTAACCAACGGTCAAACATAAAAAGGGAAAACAAAACAATGAAGCTCCACACTTCGCGTCTTTGCGCGCAAAAATCAACATCCGCCACAAAAGCACTTCGCCGCCATCGCACGATTCACGTTTTTCACTCCGACGTCACCCCGATTCATCGCATCAAAATCCGCCCTCAATCCGCCTAAGGCGCCCCATCGATAATTATTTAATGCCGCACTATTTGCGGCCAGGCCACCACTCGTTTACCTTAAATCATGCGTCCAATTTCTTTTGCGGCCACCCCTCGTTTGCCTTAAATCACGCGTCCAATTTCTTCAATTGTTGTTTCACCCTTGAGCGCCGCGATAATCCCTTTTTGCTCCAACGTCAACATCCCCTCTGCTCGTGCCGCCTTTTCAATGTCCTGAGAATTCGTACTGAGCACATCGCCTCTAATAAACTTCTGCACCTCCTCATTCACCACCATTTGTTCCATAATCGCCGTCCGCCCCACGAACCCGAATGGGTGTTGTTCGCTTGGCTTTTCTTTGTATAGAGTAATCTCGCCGTTGAGATTCATGCCCGTATCTACTCCAGCCAATGCTTCGCGTATGTATTTTGCGGTTGCCGCATCTGCGACGTACCGCTCTTTGTTTTCATCGAGCTTTCTTACTAGCCTTTGTGCTATCAATAGTCGCACTGACGTTGAAAAAATCGGATTGACACCGATTAGATCAATCATGCGCGAAAATGCTGCGCTCGTTGAGTTTGCGTGAAAAGACGACAGGACAAGATGTCCGGTAATTGATGCCTGAATTGCGGTGCGTGCCGTATCTTGGTCGCGAATCTCTCCAATCATCACCACGTCCGGGTCGAGGCGCAAAACACTGCGCAACCCTTCTGCAAATGACTCTCCTGCGCTTGTTTCGATTGGAATCTGCGATATTCCCGTCAAACCGTATTCTATTGGATCCTCGAGCGTGATGATTTTGCGTTCAGTCGAGTTTAGAGCGTTGAGAATTGAATACATCGTCGTTGTTTTTCCCGACCCTGTCGGCCCTACTAACATTAGCAGGCCACGCGGATGCGAGACAATTTTGTCAATTTCCGCACGTTCTTCTTTGGTAATGCCGAGTAAATCCAGATTTAGTAGGCTTTCATCGAAATTAAACAAACGTAGTGTTGCGTCTTGTCCGTACATCGTCGGTATCATTTCAACGCGTATATTTAATAAATGCGTCGCGCCATTACGCATGATGTCGGTTTGCATGTGTCCCGATTGTGGTCTGCGACTCGCCGTCGAAATCCCAGCGCGACTGCTTAGCTCTCCTAGAAAAATTCGATACCTGTCTCTGCTAATTTCGGCAACTGGATGTAAGATTCCGTCCACGCGCATTCGTATCCTGATTGCGTGCCGCAAATTTTCTATATGGATATCGCTCGCCCCCAACCTATCCGCCTGGTCGAGCAGGTAATCAAAGACCTTATCCGTGGCGACTCTATCAAGCGTCCGCGATACCTCGCTAATCGTCTCGCTATCGCCCGCGCTGCTAATCCGGATATCGTCATATTGCACTTGTTGTGGCGGATCGTAGCGCAAGATAAATACTTGGTACGCTGATTTTGAAATTAGGAAAAAGTTAATCCTATGCCCATTATCCGTATACTCTTGCCTCATGCGCTCAAGCGTACTTTTTGGCGTTTGACTCGTAATCATGAACTGATACGGCTTACCGTTACTTTCGCCTTTTTGGAGCGGAATTATAAAATCTTTATGCATCTCCGCCTTATCTAGTACATTGGGGACGAGCTCTATTTCGTTTTCGAAATCTCGCGTGTCTAAATACGCTAAGCCCAAAATGCGCGCTCGACGACTCGTCGCATCTTCTTCATTCTCTCTACGCTTGCGCTGAACTTCGTCCTCGTTCATAATTTAATTGTATCATGAAAAAGCTAATTCTTATCCTGCACGACATTCGCTCGACCTATAACGTCGGAGCAATTTTGCGCACCTGCGATGGACTTGCCATTGATCAGGTTATTTTTTCTGGATATACTCCTTTTTACGACAAGGGACTCGCACACGAACGCGAAAAACTTCGCGCGCGTATTCACAAAACCGCTCTTGGCGCCGAGGAGACCGTTGCTTTCGCGCGCACCGAGGATATTTTTACCACAATCGCCGAATATCGCTCTCAGGCATACTGTATCTGCGCTCTAGAACAAGGGGAGCATTCCATAAATCTCGCCGAGTCAAGTCTTGATGATTCGCAAAACATTGTCTTGATTCTTGGCGAAGAAGTTCACGGCGTCCCTCAACCTGTTCTTGACGCCTGCGACTGTTTGCTCGAGATTCCAATGCTCGGCCACAAGGAATCTTTCAACGTCTCCGTTGCTGCCGCAATTGCCATCTGGGAACTTCGCAAGCCCGACCTCAAGAACGTATCTTGCCAGTCCTAAACAAGAAGACGTCGATGTACGCAAGTACCGTACCTGCAGCCATCAATATCCCCCTCCAATCTTTGACCGCCGCAACTATTTGTTGTGTAAGGCCATCAAAACTCACCCATCGCGCTAATGGCTCCGCGATCAATAAGGTCAAGACTATCGCAAATGCTACTGAGGCTATAATGCGCATCGCGCCGAAAAGACCGCTTCGTCCTGAGCGTAAATACAGCAAAAAGGGAACTACGGCAACCACCGCTACGTAGATGACGTCTTTAACTAATTCTAAATCGACCCCAGATGCTACTTTGCCAACCATGCCCGCCAGATCTTCCCCAAATGCTTCACTCACCGCCACCCCCGCTATCATCGCCAAGAATGGCACGCCAACATGTTTTCTTAGCACCAAAAAACAGAACAGCAATACCGCCAATACTATTGCTAATACCATAAGTAGTATTATATCACAGCTTTTAACTAATCTGCATTTGTGTGCACCGCAACAACGTCGTCTAAGTCATCGATTGCGTCAAGGATTTTTTCGACTTTTGCGGCGACTTCGCCCTCGACCGGGACGGTATTGTTAGCGACGTATTGTAACTCCGCTGAGTCAATCTCGAAACCAGCATCAAGGAGCGCGCTTCTTACTTTTGCTAAATCGCCTGATTCCGTATAAATCGTTGTGCCATCATCTTCTTCGACTACGTCCTGAGCCCCAGCATCAAGTGCTGCCATCATAACTTCGTCGCCTTTTGTCTTGGTAAAAATTACCCCTTTTCGCGTAAATTGAAACATTACCGAACCAGGGTCCGCCATTCTTCCGCCATTTTTTTCTAGAGTATGTCGCACTTCTGGCATTGTACGATTTTTATTGTCCGTTGCTACCTCGATAATTATGCCGACGCCGCCAGGACCATACGCCTCATAGCTTTCTTCGATTAAATTTGCCGCACTTTTGTCTGCGACTCGTGCAATTGCTCGCTCGATATTTGCTTTTGGCATATTCGCTAGACGTGCCTTTTCTAACACCATTGCTAGCGAAGGATTCATATCTGGGTCTGTTCCACCTCGCGCCGCAATTGCAATCTGATTGCCGATTTTTGTAAATAACGCTCCTCGTTTCGCGTCAACTACGGCTTTTTGCCTCTTTGTGGTCGCCCATTTACTGTGTCCGCTCATTAACACTCCTTTCTTGATTCAGTCAGCTTTGACTATGCTTTCTCAAGAGATTATAACACGCTTTTGACGCCTATACTTTATAATAATCTCGAGTCATTGTCAAAATTTTAATACTCGTGCTTTATTGCATGAGATATTTAATATAACTTGTTATCAAATAATTAACAAAAGGAGACAACATGGTAATTTACAAACGGCTTAAGATTTCCGAAAAAGAAGCGCGCTATCTCGAGGACAATCTTGAAGGCTATATATGGGTCGCTATCGATGCGCGTCGTGGTTCGATTGCTGCCGGAGACGATTATGTAGCGGATTTACGTGATAATTTGCTAGTTCGTCGTAGTCAGCCAGAAGATATTTATGGTGTTGGCGTCGACCTCAAGACCGGCGCCATTGATTATATCCCTTCTATTAATCGCCGCAACCCCAACCTTGACGGCAAAGGCAATGTGCCATTTTTCTTGCGACGTCGCATCGAGACTCTGATTAACTACTTTTTCGAGTCTTTTGCGCCTTTTCGCATCGACAGAGCATCGAGCGTACGTCGCAAGGTTGCTGCACGCGATTCGGAGTCTTTCCCGACTACGCCGCTTGGCTAGAAATTTTGCACAATATCGGGTAAAATAACAACTAATACAAGGAGGTAATATTATGGCTAAGAAAGGTCAAGAAACGGTGGGCGTTGCAGGTAAAGCTACAGCAAAGGACGTAGACGCAAAAAAACAAAAAACTGCTCAGGATAACGGCAAGGCTCAGGCTCTAGACCTCGCCCTTGCGCAGATTTCTAAGCAGTTTGGCGATGGCTCAATTATGAAGCTTGGCGAGCAATCCAAGATTGATGTCGAGTTATTCTCGTCCGGCTCGCTTGCCTTTGACTTGGCTCTCGGTGGCGGTTTTCCAAAAGGTCGTATTATCGAGATCTATGGACCAGAATCGTCCGGAAAAACCACACTCGCGCTACATGCGATTGCGGAGATTCAGAAACAGGGAGGACAAGCCGCGTTCATAGACGCTGAGCATGCCCTTGACCCTTCTTATGCCAGAAAGATCGGTGTCGATACTGCGAATCTACTCATATCGCAGCCCGACAATGGCGAGCAAGCCCTCGAAATATGTGAGACTCTCGTGCGCAGCGGCGCTGTCGATCTTATCGTCGTTGATTCGGTTGCTGCGCTTGTCCCGCAGGCGGAAATTGATGGTGATATGGGTGACGCGCAAATGGGCTTGCAGGCGCGTCTTATGTCTCAGGCGATGCGCAAGCTAACAGGGATAATTAGCAAGACCAAGGCGACCGTAATCTTCATTAACCAAATTCGCATGAAGATTGGCGTCATGTTCGGCAATCCTGAAACTACTACCGGAGGCAACGCTCTAAAGTTTTATGCGTCGGTGCGCGTCGATATTCGTCGTATCGGCCAGATTAAAGACGGCGACAATATCGCTGGCAACCGTACCAAGATCAAAGTCGTCAAGAACAAAATCGCCGCGCCTTTCCGTGTTGCCGAGTTTGACATTATGTATAACGAGGGGATTAGCAAGACTGGCGATGTCCTTGACCTAGCAGCTCTTTATGGCGTCGTCGAGAAGTCTGGTGCTTTTTATAAATATAACGGAGAGACCCTCGGACAAGGTCGAGAAGCAGTTAAGAAGCTCTTTAAAGAAAAACCCGACCTGATGGGCGAGATAGAGTCCAAGGTGCGCGCTGCTGCAAAAGCCACCGAAGATTAAAAAACATTCATGATCGAAATCCAAACCTTAGCCAAGAACGATCACTCTCCGAACACCCATCGCATAACTGCGCTACGCGCGGCAGTTCGTAGACAAGAACGCGTTAATGTATATGTCGACGATCGTTTTTTCTGTTCGCTCGATTTAAGTCAGCTTGCCGAATATCATCTTTGCGTTGGTCAAGTTGTAGACTCGGATAAGCTCGAGGCGCTCAAAAAAGCATCTGATTTTGGCAAACTGTACAACCTAGCGCTAGCTTACGTTATCTCGCGTCCTCATTCAGAGCAGGAAATAAGCGATTATCTCCGCCGCAAGACCCTCGCGAAAACGGTACGCCGCCGAGACCCTCGTACTGGGCAATATGCAACCCACCTAAAAGAAGGCTACGCGCCGTCTCTTGTTCCTCTTGTCATGCAGCGCTTGCGCGCTCGCGGTTATATCGACGATGCTCAATTCTCGCGTTTTTGGATTGAAAATCATCACAACAAGCGCGGTGCTAGTCTCAAAAAACTGCGCCTCGAGTTGTCTCAAAAAGGCGTTAATCGTTCGTGTATCGACGCAGCTATAGCTGCTTCTTGTCGCAATGATCGTGATGAGCTCGCAAAGCTTATTGCTCGACGCCGCAATCGTTACACGGACCAAAAAAAGCTTATTCAGTATCTCGTGCGCCAAGGTTTTGACTATTCTGACGTCGTCGATTCGTTATCCGATACGGCCGAACTCTCTTCTTCGGACGGCATGTAAGATGGTTTTCTGAAAGGGTTAACAAAATCTGGGACGAACTCCGGTTTGTCTTCGGCTTTATCTTGGATTTTTATCTGCTCCTTGTCGCCTTTGATGGTAATTTTAAAGTCATCTACCTCGACTATCTGCGATCGATTAATTGTGAGCTGCGGATCTGTAAAAGATGATAACAGTGGCCGTTGTACGATTACTTGATAGACCATAAAGCTGCCTGAGTCTAGCGTATAGTCGACAATCTTGCCAATTTTCTTACCACCTTCCGTAACCACCTTCAATCCAATCAGGCTAAAATTTAGCTCCATGATTTCGGCTAAGCGGATGACGTCTTCGCGCTCAACAAGCCTGTCTGCCGAATCAATCACTAAGCCTCGATTGCTCAGCTCTCTTACGTCGTCCGTCATCAAAATACTCCCAGCCTCTGGATCTTTTAAGATTTCACCCTTAAGTGTATAGGCAATAACCTTTAGGTTTTCTGGATCGATTATATCTAAGTCTGTTTGCGCAATTTCGCCGCCCATATGTAAACTTAACACTGGCGTACCTACGACTTTTGAGCCAATCATGAGCATTTTTTATTCTTCTCCAATTATGTGATAATTATAACAGATGAAAAAGATTCTCGCAGTATCTGGCGGCATCGATTCTGTGGTCATGCTTCATATGTTTCGGAACGACCCCGAGGCAGTCGTGGCCCACTTCGATCACGGCATTCGCGACTGCTCGTCGGACGACTGTCGTTTCGTCGAATCACTCGCAAAAAAATATAATTTACCCTTTTTTTCTGAGCGAATATATTTAGGGCCTTCTTGTTCTGAGGCGCGAGCGCGTTCCGCTCGTTACGCATTCCTCAGATCGCTTAGCGCCCGTTTAGATGGGATAATTTATACCGCCCATCATCAAGACGATCTTATCGAGTCAATCGCTATCAATCTTATACGAGGGACGGGTTGGCGCGGCCTCATTCCTTTTCGCGATGCATCAGTCGAGCGCCCTCTGCTTTCTTGGCCCAAGCGCGAGATTTATCGTTACGCATCGCAACACGCTCTGTCGTTTCGTCTCGACGCTTCAAACACCGACAATCGTTATTTGCGCAACCGCGTGCGACGCTATTTGCGCAATCTACCAGCAACACAATACGACACTCTCGTAAACGCAATTTCGGCGCTTTACCGGCGACAAACTAATTTAGCCACAGATATCGAAGCCAACCTAGCCGCACTCCCACTATCATCGCCTTACTCGCGTCAAGCTATTGCGCTACTTGATGCTCCTGTAGCAATTGAAATTTTGCGGTATTTATTCGCACGGTACGATATTCATCTTACGCGACCGCAATTAACCCGTTGTTTAAGTGCTATACGCACTTACCGCCCCGACTCGCTTTTCAGCATCAACCGTTCTTGGTTCCTGAAATTTGGGCGTCAGCATTTTTCTATTATCTCGGCGTCCGCCTAAGCCAACTTGCGACAATTGCGAGATAGGCCGCCACCATGCTATACTTACGAGTAATATGAAGAAGCTCCGCAAGATGCGCACTCATCTTCCTCTGGCCATCGCTGGGATTGCCCTGATGCTTGGCTCACTCATGATTATTCAGCGTTTTTTTCCGCTGACCTCGAGCGCCTCAACAAATGCCCCTCGTTCCGAACATGCTCAAGAATCTGACGGTAGTGGTAGCTATTTTGTTAGTATTTTCGACAATGGCGAGAAAATTACCATGCGTAGCGACGCTATTACGGTGCGCGAATTGCTCGAGCGTGCCGAGATTAGCTATAAAGACGAAGACATTATCGAGCCTGCACTCGATACCAAAATTAACGAAGATGGTTTCAATATTAATGTTTATCGTGCTCGCGAACTTGTCGTGATTGATGGGCACGTTCGCAAGTATGTTCGTACCGCTGCGACTGCACCAGAAGCCGTCGTCACTGCGGCAGGCTTTACCTTACGCGAGGCTGATTTAGTGGAAATTGCGTCTTTCGACAATGTTCTTGAAAGCGGTATGACTGTTGCCTATCACATCAAACGCGCAAAAACTATTAAGCTAAACCTATTCGGCAAGTACCTCGAAGTTCGTACGCAGGCCGATACGGTTGCCGATTTTCTGCGAGAGCAGGGCGTGAAGCTCGATTCATCAAAAAACTGGAGCCCTCTAGCGCCAGACACAAAATTAACCGATAACCTAGAACTTACCGTATATCACCAAGGCAAACAGACTATTACTGCCGAAGAGGACGTTCCCTTCGAGGAAACGATTACAAAGGATTATTCTCTTGATTCTGGAAAAACCGAGATAATCAAAGCTGGCGCTGTCGGCAAGAAAACTGTTACCTATGAGATTGAAATGTATAACGGGCAAGAAATATCGCGCAAAACGCTCTCGGAAGTCATTACGCAAACTCCAGTCGCGCAAGAGAAGCGCGTCGGCGCAAAAGCCGTCGTTTCAGGCGGCACTCTTCCAAGCGGCTCTCATGAGGATTGGATGGCCGCTGCCGGTATCGCTGCTAGTGATTATGGCTATGTGAATTATATTATTTCGCATGAATCAGGTTGGCGCCCTAACGCCGTCAGTGGAAATGGTTACTACCATGGGCTTTACCAGACCAATCTTAAAAGTCTTTCGAGTCAATGTCCAAATTGGCAAAACGACCCTGTTTGCCAGTTGCGCGCCGCAAGCAACTATAAAAACCGCTATGGTACCTGGGCTGATGCCTACGCGGCATGGAAACGCCAAGGTTGGTGGTGATCCGTGTCTCTTCAGAATAACAAATCTCTTGGTCAGCATTGGCTCAAAGATCGAGCCACGCTGCTCGAAATTGCCGCGCTTGGCACCAACCCCACATCGCCCGTCGACACTGTGCTCGAAGTCGGTCCAGGGTTGGGCACTTTAACCTCGGCATTGTTCCAATATTTTCAGCGCGTAATCGCCGTCGAGGTTGACGCAAAGCTCGCTGCTAATCTGCCGCTGTCTTTTCCGGGCAAGAATTTGACCGTTGTAAACCAAGATATCTTATCGCTCGATCTTAGTCAGCTTTCGCTCCCAACATCTTATGTCGTCGTAGGCAATATCCCGTACTATATTACGTCGCCAATCATCCAAAAGTTTCTTCTTGTGGCGGCCCCCATGCGCCCTCAGCGCATCGTTCTCTTGATGCAAAAAGAAGTCGCCGAGCGTCTAGCGGCGTCGGCAGGGGGTTATTCGGTCTTGGCCTTATCAGCGCAGATTTATGCCGACGTATCACTCGGTCCAATTGTGGATCGCTCGCTCTTTACTCCTCCGCCAAAAGTTGATAGTCGAGTTGTTGTTTTTACCCCACGTTCAAACCCGCTCGCCACCGAATCGACTCTGCGACTCATCAAACAGGGTTTTTCCGCACCTCGTAAAAAACTCGTCAAGAATTTGGTCGCCAATCTTCACATCAGCAAAGACGCATTATGCGATGTTTTTGAAGAACTTCAGCTGTCGCGCGACGCACGGCCGGCCGACCTATCTATTCCCGAATGGGTGGCACTTGAAAAGCGGCTTTCTATACGCTAAAATTAACATAAGGAATATCCTATTAATTAACAATCCACGGAGGGCACATGGATCCAACTCAACAAAATACTAATCTTTCGCCGACAGAACCGGGAACATCAGCAGCTCCGGCTCAAGATTCAGCGCCCCTATCTGGAGCTGTAGATCTAGGCGATATTTCGACTTCTGCCAATCTTGACCTAGGCGTCGCCGCAAACGATAGCGCAACCGTGGGCGTGGGGGCTACCGATTCGTCACAACCACTCGTCGTCAATCCAGTACAAAATCTTTCTAGCTCGACTCCTGATGCGGCCACTTCTCTTCAGGGCGCAATGCAGACGACAGGCGACGCAGGTTCTAGTCAGAGCACAAGTGAAGAACCTGCCCCCGCTGCGGCCTTCGTTGATGGCGATTTGCTGAACGATACTTCTCCTGAAGTCGCCACCGTCGCCAGTGCAACGCCTGCGGCTCCAAGTCCAACTCCCGTTTCCGAGCCGACTATCCCTTCTGATGCCAACACTATTGCTGAGCCTGCCGCCTCGATGGCTACCGTCGACGCCTCTACGTCCTCGCCGAGCCTCGATGCAATCGGAGCGGTGGATGCTCCGCTAGACACCGGCATGAGCACAGAACCAGCCGCGGCTCCGACTGGCGACGCTTTCGCTGCCGCCCCAAATATCGACAGTGCGCCTAGCTCAGCTTCGTCCGCCCCGAATTTTTCTACCGAGCCAGTAAACTTAGATTCCGACTCGGCAATGGCTTCCACCACTCCAAACCTCGAACCTGCGACGCCAAGCCTTGAGTCTACATCGCCAAACCTTGAATCCGCGACTCCAAATCTCGAACCTGCCGCGCCAAATCTCGAACCTGCCGCGCCAAACCTTGAACCATCTGCACCACTATCTGCTCAAGCTACCAATACTAACGTTGACATGGCGCCCCCTAGCTCTAATTCTGTCGATTTTGCGAGCGAGTCCACTACAGCTCCTGATGAGGCGGCTTTAGCTACTGCTCCCGTCGATACTTTTGGTACGGCCGATCCAGCGAGCAATACCGCGGCAACGGCTCCTCAGCCTGCTCCGGCGCCCACTCCTTCTCCCCAACAAATCGCATCGCCCAAAAAGCCTATGAGTAAGGCCGTCCTCATCATTCTTATCGCAATCCTTTGTGCGGTCGCGGTTGGATTCGTCCTTTTCTTCGTTATGTCGTCGATGTAAAACACCATCTTAATCGTCGGTAGTGTACCAATTGCTTTCGTAAAAGTACCAAATATTATATAATATTATTTATGAAACGTGCCTATATCACTACCGCGATTCCGTATGTCAACGCTAAGCCTCACGTTGGCCATGCTCTCGACTACTTATTAGCCGACGTCTTGCGGCGCTACTTGTCGATGTGCGACTACGAAGTTCGCTTTCAGGCCGGCTCTGATGAACACGGCAGTAAAATCTACCAAAAAGCACTAGCACAAAAGCTCTCTACTCAGGAATTTGTCGACCAGAATGCCGCCAAGCTCAAAGCTTTTATTCAGTCGCTTGGCGTCGAATACACGGATTTTATCCGTACGACTGACGCCGCCCACGAGCGCCGCTGTCAAGAAATTTGGCGTCGGCTCTCAAAGCATATATACAAGGACAGCTATACGAGCTGGTATTGTAATGGCTGTGAATCTTTCGTGACCGACAAGGAATATGCCGACAATCATGGCATCTGCCCGGATCATCAAGCAGAGTATGTGCGCTTGAGCGAGGAAAATTATTTCTTACGCATTTCCGACTTTAAAGAACAGATTTGTCGCGTTGTCGAATCCGATCAAGTAAAAATTATCCCTGCTTTTCGCAAGAAAGAAGTTCTCAACCTTCTCGCCGACATGCCGGATGTCTCGATTTCTCGCCCTCGCACACAGGTGCCTTGGGGTATTACGGTTCCCGACGATGATACGCAAGTAATGTATGTCTGGCTAGACGCTCTGACGAATTATATTACCGTGTTAGGCTACCCCGACCATGACATCTCCGACTATTGGCCAGCACATACGCAGATTATCGGCAAAGATATTTTGCGTTTCCATGTTGGCATCTGGCTTTCCATTTTGATCGGGCTTGATTTACCACTGCCACGACGCATTCTTGCTCACGGTTTTATTACCGTAGATGGTCAAAAAATGTCCAAATCGATTGGCAACGTCGTTGATCCGCTCGATATCTTATCACGCCATGGTCTTGAAGCTTTTCGCTACTATTTCTTACGCCATATTTCATCTTTCGACGACTCCGACTTTTCTTGGGAAAAATACGACGCCGCATATAATGAACTCGCCAATGATCTCGGCAATCTCGTCCAACGCTTAGCGACCTTGTGTCGCAAGAATCATCTCTCGGGCCTCAGGACGCCGTCTATTTCTCTCGACACATCTTTCGTCCAAAAGATGGAGGCTTGCGCTTTTCACGAGGCCTTTACTTTAATCTGGGGAGAAATCCAACAACTCAATCGCCGCATCGATGCCGAAAAGCCGTGGACGCTTGCAAAGACCGACCCTGCGGCCGCGCAGCGTTGTCTCGAATCGCTCGTTTCGGACTTATTGCGCACCAATCAGTCTCTCGCTATTTTTCTACCCGACACCGCGCAAGCTATCGATGCGACCTTCACAGCGCAATCGATTACGCCTCCCGAGACGCCACTTTTTCCGAAAAATCCCGCGCCGCGCCACAATTAACGACTCGACCATATATTAAATTATTCTATCCGCGGCTAGTGTCGCAAAAGTATATCTTATTCGCTCCAGTACTTCCGTCCGCCCAACTCATCGTACGTGACAAGCTTGTAATCTTCGAGGACGCTTTCTCCCGATAAGCCACTTTCCTCAAGATATGTTTCTGCCAAAATCGGCTCAACCTCGCAAACATTATCTAATAGATAGTAAAGTGCGCTTTTTTGCCAATTAAGCTTATTTAGCATTGTGTTCACTAAACAGTTTGGCGTTGTTGTAGGTAGTGCCTTCTCGTCATCTGTCCAGGCGTCATAATTTGCATGCATAAAATACGGCGTTACTCGTGATAAGTCCCGTTCGTTTTTAATAGAACTGCCGTTCGTCTCGCTATATAGTCCTGCCGCATGGTCGCCATAAAACAAAACCACTACTTTCTTGTCCATTTTATCAATCTCTTCGATAAACTCTCCAAGATACTGATCTGAATTATGTAGGCTTTGATAATAAATCGCCAGATCTTCGGCTCGCTCTTGTCGTTGATTATCATCTTTGTCGCTATCGTTAACCTCTATCGTAAACTGCGTATGGTCATAATTCAGCGGGTTGTACGGTGTGTGATTTTGCATTGTCGTCAAACTAATCAGCTGCCTCTCGCTGCCTTCCTGCAACGCCTTCAATGTTTGTTTGTATGCCGAGCGGTCATTAATATATTCCGATTGCCCGTCGTGCTCCGTGTAGTCCATCTCAGAGCTCGTAATAAATGTATCAAAGCCTTCATGCTTTATCGCTATATCTCTCTTATACATCCCTCCCGTAAACGGATGAATTGCTGTCGTCTGATATTCGGACTGCTTGAGCCAATTGGCGATCGAGGGTACTTCACCTGCTTTTGGCAAAAGCGCAGTATACGGCACTGCTTGAATCCAATAATTCGTCATGCCAGTCAATGCCTCAAACTCGATATTGGCCGTTCCTCCTCCGTAATCCAACGAATACATCTGTCCGCTCGGATTTTTCTTTTGCAGTCCGTGAAGCACCGGCAACACCTCGCCGCCCGTATACGGATAATAATCAGTTATTTTCAACCCTTGGAAAGTTGTATCTGGATCGTAAAATGATTCATTCAAAATTATCACGACACTCACGTCTTCATTTTTTGGATTCTTTCGTGTCTTATTTTTTTTCTTTGCCTCGGCCGCGTATCTTGCTTTGACGTCTTTGATACGATTTTCCGCATACCCTTCAGGCGTTTCCAACTTTAATTTCTGCAGATTATATAGAAATCCCAGAATCGCTCCGTTGTCGTCATAGTTTTTGTTCTGGTTCCATGCTGTAAAATGTGTGCCAAGAAACGGAATATCTTCATATCTTCCGCCTTTGTTATGTCGCACGAAATCAGTCAGGCCAAACAGCGATAAGCCTGCTATTGCGACAATCACCAATCTTTGCGTAATTAGTTTTTTGCGCGATAGTTCCTTACTCTTGCTTTTGTAGACTAGGCCAAATTTTGGGGCAATTATGCGGTTAAAGCCGATCGTCAGCGCGGTTACTATCCCCACTGCAATAAACATTTTCGCCAACGACCAAAAATGCACGAATTTTGTCAATGTCGCCGTTTGGTCAGTGAGCTGAAAGTCTTCTGGTAATAGCGGTACGCCACGCGCATAAAATTTATTGATATGTATGTACGTTATTACAATAATCAGCGCCCACGTAATCCCAACTGCCGTACCAGGCTTTCCGACGATCGCCCATATAATCATCATTGCCAAAAACAATAGCAGGGCATTAAACAAAAACGGTATCGGGCTACCAATCGCAAAGCTCCACGTTCGGAACGCGCTATTAATAAAATATCGATATTCCAAAAACCACATTAAGCCTAAGGCCATTATTATCAAAAAAATCATCGCCGATAACAAGTAACGACGCCGCTCACCCAGACGCTTCCACCACTTCATATTTTTCATTACTTCTATTATAGCACGGAATCATTATACTTACGCTTGCCGCAAATCACCCATATTCGCTTCAATAGTTTTATGCTTGGTCGATTACGTCAACATTATTGCCATCCGTCGATTCTTCCGCTCGCATGTGCGTTCGGTCTTGTTGGCGGCGTTGTCGTGGCTCATTGTGCTAACGGACGCTTCGCTTCACCGCTGGTGCTAGTCGTAGGTATACTGGTCTGCGCGTTGTTCGCTGTTGTTTTGAAGAGCGGCGAGCGTGTCTTTTTCGCTCTTTTGTGCGGAGTAATGATTGGATATCTTAGAATGACACCTTTGTTGCTCGCCCGTGAAACTATGAGGCAGTTCGCGTCTCGGTCATCTCTGCGCCTTTCTGGCCAAATTGCTAGCGATCCGACAATCGTCGACCAAGCAGTCAAGCTGCGCCTCGATCACCTGCGTCTTTATTCTCCCGAAGGTCTTGCCTTAACCGATTCGCTCCCCGTCAGCGCCTACGTAATCTACAAAGATCACCCCGATAATTTGCGTCTGTTTGCACGCTCCGACACCGTTGTTTTTGAAGGAAAACTCATGGACGGCTTCGGCAATTATGCCGCGTTTCTTCGGCACCCAACTCTTATTGAGCTGAGCAAGCCGAGTCCGCCGTCGCTCGCTCTCGCCTTCCGCAATCAGCTAACCGAACGGATTACGAAACTTTTTCGCAACCGCGACGCTAGCGCGCTTTCGCTCGGCTTTCTGCTCGGGCAAAAATCTGCCCTTAGCGATACGATGCTCGAGACCTTGCGATTAGTTGGTTTATCGCATGCTGTGGTTGCTTCCGGCTACCATCTCTCTGTCATCGTTGCGTCTGCGAAGAAACTCTTTGGCAAAATTTCTCGTCGCGCCGCTTTCTACGGAAGTACGCTTCTCCTCTTGTTGTTTCTGCTCGTATCTGGCTTGAGTCCTAGTTTGCTGCGTGCTAGTCTTGTGACTTTTTTGTCGCTGTCGGCTGCTTATTTTGGCCGTCGTTATCATCCTGCGCGTCTCCTTGGTTACGCTGCGGCTATTTCGCTCATCGTAAACCCAGATCTGTTAACCGACTTAGCCTGGCAACTTTCATTTGCGAGTTTTACTGGCATCATGTTCCTTGCGCCGATTTTAACAAGCTTCCTTTACCTCAAGCGTCAGCGCCCTAGTTATTTTGCGGAGGCCTTGATTGTTGCGTTTGCCGCGCAGCTTGCCTGCTTGCCTATTAGCGTTTACGCCTTTGGCTCGTTTTCGATCCTCGGTATCTTTATGAGTCTGCTCGTTACGCCGTTAATTCCACCCGTCATGCTTTTGACCTTACTGGCTGGCTGCATCTCGTTGCTTGGCTTCGCTCCTCTTGCGACTATCCTGGCTCTTCCCGCAGAGTTCCTCGCCTCGCTACAGCTCAACACGGTTCGATTATTTGCGGCCTTTCCGTGGATTACTTACGAGCTTCCTGCTGAGAATCCCCTAATATGGCTAATCTATATACCGCTTATCGCGCTCGCAATCCTTCTATGGCGCATTACCAAGCACCATTTTAAACCCCTCTACGCTCAGTCGGATGCGTTAGATTATGATAGAATATATACATGTTAATTCGCCAAGAAGCGGATATGGTGCAGTTCGGCGTCGATTATGCGAGCTCTCTTCGCGCCCCTGTTGCGATCGAATTGGTCGGAGATGTTGGCGTAGGGAAGACCACTTTTGTGCGCGGACTTGCTCGGGGTCTCGGTGTTAGCGAGCCGATTTCGTCGCCGTCGTTCACGATTTCTCGCACCTACCAAGGCAAAGATTATCGTTTGTGCCACTACGATTTTTACCGTCTCTCCGAGCCAGGTCTAATGGCCGAAGATCTCCGCGAATCGCTTGCCGATCAAGATACTATTACTGTTGTCGAGTGGGGTAGTACGCTTGATGATGTTTTGCCAAAGAATCGCACGACTATTACGATAACGCTCAACGATGACGAATCGCGTGAGGTAACCGTCCGATGAAGCTCGTTCTCGATACTTCTACGCCTACTACGAAGCTTACGCTCGGCGATCAGCACTATGTCTGGGAGTCCGGTCGCAACCTTGCTCGCGACTTGCTCGCCTATATCCACGAACGCCTAAAAGAGCAGGGCAAAGATTGGCACGATCTCACCGAGATTCATTACAATACTGGACCAGGTAGTTTTACTGGCTTGCGTATCGGCGCTACTGTCGTCAATACGCTCGCTACCGAGTTAAACATTCCGCTATATGACCAGTCTGGCAAAAAGCTGACCGTCGCCCTACCTGTCTACGATCGCCCTGCGCACACTACTCCGCCGCGCAAGTAACACAAACGGCTGCCACCAAAAACCCCTATTCGTTGCGCCCACAACGAACTCTATCTACTAATTATAGCACACTTTACGCAAAAAGTCAAGGATAAGCTTAATCATCTCTAGATTTTATGTTATAATTAATCAGGACTATCGCAGTCCTTGATTTGATTTATTCGAACTCATTGATATTACATAAACTAGAAAAGAGGAATACCTATGGAATCACTTATTCCAGCAATTATTGCATTATTTTTGGGCGCAGGCGCCGGCGCGGGCGGCTTCTACGCCTACAACAAGCGCCACGAAAGCGGCGGCAAGGTCAAAGCCGACGAGCTGATTCGCAAGGCCAAGCACGAAGCTTCTGAAATCGTCCTTGAGGCCAAGCAGTCCGCGTCTGAAATCGCCGACAAGATTCAAAAAGACGAAGCCGCCCGCCGCAAAGAGTGGAAAAAGACCGAAGATCGTCTTGCCGAGCGCGAAACCACGCTCGACAAAAAGCTCGACCAGCTCGACAAAAAGTCCGACGCATTGCGTAAACAGTCCGCCGAAGTCGAAGATCTAAAGAACGAAGTGCGCAATATTCGCACCAAGGCTCAGGAAAAACTCGAGAAGATTGCCGGCCTCTCTAAGGCAGACGCGAAGACGAAATTGATTCAGATGACCGAGCGCGATATAAAAAACGACCTCACCGAACTTATCGTCAAAGAACAAAAAGCACTTCACGACCACGTCGAAGACACTGCCGAGGCGATCCTGCTTACCGCTATGGAGCGCATGTCGTCTGAGGTGACAGCCGATCGAACCGTGACCGCACTTAAACTCCCTGACGATGAGATGAAGGGTCGTATTATCGGCAAAGAAGGCCGCAATATTCAGGCCCTCCAGCGCGCGACAGGTGTCGATATCCTTGTCGACGATACCCCAGGAATGGTCGTCTTGAGCAGCTTCGACCCAATTCGCCGCCAAGTGGCTCGCTATGCTCTTGAGCGCCTGATGAAAGATGGTCGGATCAATCCTTCTAGTATCGAAGACGCCGTCGCCAAAGCCGAGCGCGAAATCGAAAAAGAAGTCGTTCGCGCTGGCGAAGATGCCGCGCGTGAAGTTGGCGTTGTTGGTATTCCTAGCGAGATTCTCCACCTTCTTGGCGAGCTAAAATATCGTACAAGCTACGGCCAAAATGTTCTTCTCCACTCTATCGAAATGGCGCATATTGCTGGCATGATTGCGCAGGAAATTGGCGCCAACGTCGCTGTCGCAAAAACAGCCGCCTTGCTTCACGATATGGGCAAAGCCGTGACTCATAAAATCGAAGGCAAACACGCCGAAATTGGCGCTGAACTCGCCAAGAAATACGGCATGCACGACCGCATTGTCCACGCTATCGCCGCTCACCACGACGACGTCGAGCCGACTACTCCCGAGGCGATAATCGTCAAGATCGTCGACGCAATTTCCGCCGCTCGCCCAGGCGCCCGCAATATCTCTGCCGAGAATTTCGCCGAGCGCATGCGTAGCCTCGAAAATATCGCTACGAGCTTCCAGGGTATTGATAAAGCCTACGCGATTTCCGCCGGCCGTGAAATCCGCGTTATTGTCGAGCCAAAGCAGATTGACGATCTCAATGCTCTCAAACTTGCCCGCGAAATCGCCAACAAAATCGAGGCTACTATGCAGTACCCAGGCGTTATCAAGGTGAATGTCATTCGCGAAACTCGCGCCGTCGAATACGCCAAATAAAATCCTTCTAGGCGTCAGTAATTCTAATTACCAGTAACCCCACTATAATCTTACCGACAATTCTCGCCGGCGGTCTGCCGGCGATTTTCGTAGGTCCGTGCGCGATTCACTAGTGCGCGCTTCTCTAGTACGCGATTCTTTAATACCGCACTGGGAGTTCTTGTGTCGATGTCGTCGTCGCAGATGCGTTGCGTTCAGATTGGTAGAAGCCCCAGAGATAGGCATCAGAACGCAGGTTGAAGATTTCAGCGCGCTGAATTAGGTAATCAGGTTTTATTAATGAAGCTGTGTTTGCGAGTCTCACGCTGCTTGCTGGTATGCCTGCGCCACCAGTTCGGAATAAATCTAACCTATTCGCAATCACTGGCCCATTAATAATCAAGGTGCGGTTACAATTATCAAAATTCCCTATTTTCGTTACTGTATTAATTACGTTACTCCCGAAACTGCCCGTATTTCTAAAATTGTAACCTCCATTAAACGCGCAGGTATTGACTATTCCGTTATTTCCGCTCGAAACCATCCCACTTGGCGTCTTGTCGTTTCCGGCTATCAGCCATGCATCGATCCTGCGAACTCGGTTCGTAATATAGATATTCTTCGCGAAGATTAAGAGCTGTGGTATTTCTTCGAGAGATGTAAATGTATCGCTGTTAGTATTGGCGTTCTGTAGGATAATATCGGAGTTGATAATCAAATCTCCATCAACCTGTATTGTATTTGTTAAATTGCGGTAACTTAACTGGCCGCTTGTTGCCGCGTCATCCTGCGAATCTATCATCAGCGACGTGTAGTCGATATTTCCGCTCGAATTTGGCGTATTGCCCAGATACACATTCTTATCGAAGTGGTATACTTTTGCGCCATTTGGTCGGCAGTCGTACAGGTGCTTACCTCCTAGCTTATATGGTTCTGACGCGTCCTTTTCATAAACATGGGTGGTTTTATTATAGCTACACAATTTAGACTGATTGCTTGCAAGAACTTGGTTTGCCTCGCCGGTAGATACATCGATTTTTGTACCGACATACTTCGGGTCAAGATGGAACCAGTGGTTGGAGCTAGAATCCAGTTTCGCGCTGACGCCATTAGTAACCGTATTCGCCGATACGGGAGAAGTAACTTTGTCGGTTTTGTATAAGCTTCCTAGGCGCTCCGCTAGTGGCTCAATTTGACTATATACCGCACTCAAGTTTGCCAATCCAGGCGTGCTGCTACTACACGAACTGTTTGCAATCGTTTGGAAGTTCGTCGTACAAGGAAGATTATTGTCTGCTTTCAGACCGCTTTGACCTTTGCGGTTAGCTGTGCCGTAGCGCCCGATTAGCCCTGCCGCATTTCGTAAACCGTCATTACGTAGCGTACTCCAACTTAAGCCGTACTCGGCTAGAGCGTCACCGAAGCCCGCCGATACTCCTCTTTCGTAGGCTGTTGCGGCGCCTGACGAGAAGTTAGCGATAGCTCCGCCAGCGCGTACGTCATATTCGGCCCACGATCCATAAACTCGACCTTCTCTGTCCACCGACCTGCTCGTTGCGATTCCTTTTTCTGTAACGATTCCCGACGACTCGACGCTGAAGCTCGGTTTGATCGCTACGGACTGACATACTGGTGCCGCCACTGCCCACATCGCTCCAGTCCCTGCGCTCTTACTCAATGCAATATCTTGTGACGATTTGCGTTCCAAATCCCCAGCTGGGTTATTATGGCTATCTGCAGGATAGACCGCATAGCTTACGCACGCTATGTCTCCAAGTTTCATGTTATCGTTCGGCACTTTATAGCTCACTTCCGACGATGTTAGCGGCAAGGTTTCTTTATTATTACCCGCCAACAACCCTGTTCGATTAAATACGGCATTGGTCTCTTCGGCTGAACTATTGTTGACAAAAGATGCCTTCTCGCAGTTCGATACATCTTCTTCATTGCCCGCCGCCGCCTCGCATAGTTTCCTTAGCGCTTTATCTGCGTTTGCGTCTGCACTGACGTAGTGGGTCGTGCTCATCGCTATTTTAGCTGCATTAGATTCGCTTGGCGACGAACGCACAAATCCGATTGCGACTATTGTAGACGGCTTGGAATGTGTTGCATAGGCAGTATTTCCGTTTACGATTGGATTTTTGCGCGCCGTTGTATTCATATACGCTTTCGCGCTAATCGTCTCGCCAAACTTAATCGATCCGCTAACTGTTTCGTCTAAGTAGGGCTTCAAAACGTAATTATAGGGAATTTTTACTTCCGCCGTAGCCGTATAATTACCGTTTCCGCTGATACCTTCGTTTTGAACGATTGCCTCAGGCCACTCAATTGAATGCGTGATTGTTCCGCCAACATCTGAATACTGCATGTTTATCGCGGAGTTTCGCGTGCTTGTTTTTGCGAGCCTCGAGAATACGCCATTTCCTGATGTCCCATTGTTGCAGTTCGCTATGCTTTCACTGCTGCCGTATGGACTAAAGCCTGCTATCTGGAAGAAGTTCGACAGATGTGATGCTACTCCCGAACCATAGGGCGTTTCGCATTTATAGCGCGCATTGCTGTCAGTCATTGGTAGCCAACGCATAAGATACGGACTCTTGGTCGGAAATGCCTCTCCTGTTTCGATCGGCTCTGGCGTATAGCCTCGTCCGAAAATTACTTGTTCGGGGTCGCTCGCAGCGACCTTAGTGTCCGGATAATCGTCATGGTCAAACAGATATCCTTTTCCGCCGTAAGTACTTTTACCAGTAATCGTAAACTTTGCTTTTGTTCTATCGTCGCTAGGATTTGCATAGTCGGCACCCGCACAGAAATAGTGCGCAAAACGTATATTGTCACCAGGCTTCGCGAACAGCGATGCTATCGCATTTTTATTACCAGGAGAGTGTGGCGTCGACTCTAACCACGAATAGCCCGCAGCATTCTCGTCGCCTTTTGCGCTAGTCTTATTGGCACTTATGAGTCCAAGCATATCATAATTTGCATCATTTCTCCCGACCGCAATCCGCGCAAAGTTTTGACCTTGGCGATGGTTATACATTAAGTTTTTGTCAGGGAAGAACGTACCGTTGCAAGGCTTCGGCGGATCCGAGCGTTTCACCTTCACGCAGGCGGTGCGATGCTCGTGATGCGCGGCATCATTTTTATTAAGAGTTTCGTAACCCCTATCATCAATCGGCTTATCGCGAAAGCTAGTCTTTGCGTAATACTGTACTGTGTAACAGATTTCTAATGTCTGTTCGATAGGCATATTGTCAACATCGAGCTTTATTGTGTGGTCACTCCAGTCTGAATCATTATTAGCCTTGCTTAGCGAACGCTTAATAATCTCTTCGTTAGCGCTTCCGATTACATTCGCGTTAGTCGGTGGAGACGTTTCTCCGTTCTTGAGATAATATTTCTTTCCGTTATTTTGGATGTACCATTTTGATGTGTTCGACATGTAAGATGCGCCCGACGAATAGTACGCAGATGGCAGCAGGCAGTTAGTCTTGTCGTATGAGTTATTATCCGAACATTCTCCGTCAGATTTAAACTTATTATTATCACCTTTCGTTTGCGCAGTATCATTTTTTCCATTATTTTCTCTAAAGATATTCCATCCGAACGAGATTTCGGAATCTTGATCTATCTCAAATGGAATTGGTTTGCCATCCTTATCTTTATCGTTAAGAGTCAGCTTCATATTCGACTCGTCTCCTTCTCTCTGGACATAGAATGCTTTTAAGTTTTTGTCGTAGTTGCCTCCCGATGGGCTTGGCTCATAATCTACACCAGCCCCCCATGTCTGAGCCCAACCGGTCCCTCTCTCGGAAGTTTTTATTTTCACTCGAGCGCCTCCGTTAAATGTACTTCCGTTTTGGTATGTTATGTATGCTAAACTGCTACCACAGAAGTCATTCTCTTCTAAATACTCTATTTTACCTTTATTTGATCTTTCTGAACCAAGATTGCATTTATACACATGCACTTTCAGCACCTTTAATCCGTTTTTTAAATCCATAACAGCTTCTGGCTTCTTTTCTATTTCTTTTAAAAGTAGGTTAGTGTTAACTGTAATCTCCAATGCACTTACTTCGTTAGGATCAGCCCAGTATCCGTACTGACTCTTATCGGACTTCCAGTTAATCGTATACTCTGGTCTTGACCACTGATTAGCGCTACCATTTATGTAACCACCATTATATTTAAATATTTCTTTGTCATTATTTTTACTACCATCATACCTATATCCGTTTCCCCCGTTCGCACAGTTAGTCTCGTTAAGGCAAATTTTTAGTAAAGTTGTTTTATTTCCATACACATCTCCATGGATGCGATTATGCATCAAGCCCATATAATAGATTGTGTTAGTATCTTTCGAGAAATCTAGGGCATGATTGACGGAGAAATAGAAATTGCCATCTTTTACTGTAAATTTTTTATGATTCGTAAAAAAGCCAATAGTTTGACCATGTACGGAAGGATCCCTATTAGACAAGGTGTCGCTACAAGCCCATGCAACACCTTTTACCCGCATTCCTTTTCGAGCTTCAGAGAACGTATGTTCAACATTTGGAGCATCTCCAAGTTGCGAAAAGGAGCTATAGGGCTCCGTTCCGTCTACGTGAAATTTCCCGCTGCCATTAATACAGCTATTCCAAAACGAGATAGCACTGCTATTATAGTTATTGGTACCTGGATATAGAGCACCGCCAGTGTCGTCGCTTCTGGTGGAGTATCTACCGGCTGTCGCTGAGTGTGAAATGAGGCAAGTCCCCACAATACTTAAGATGAATAACAGCGTTACGCGCACTCTCATTCTAAAATCCCTCCGCATCATCGCTCGGCGTCTGGTTGTATGCGCCGAGTTCTTCCGTATCGTGTTGACTGACAAATTCAATACATTGTTCTACTTCGTAAGATTCTCCGTAATGTCGAAAAACCTCAACACACCAAGACGCCGAGTCTAAGCTAGGATGCAGAGAGAATGCATCGTGGGCATCTGAAAGTATTTGATCTTTATAATGACGATTATCATACTCGAAATAAGATTGGGAACGAGATAAATGAACTATAGATAGGAGTGTCGTATCATGTGTCGATTTAATGATATCATCGAAATATTGTTGACTCTCTTGCGTATTACCTTCTCGTAGCAACTGGGAGGCCTCCATGGCTCTAAAAGATATGAGACTATATTCTTCTAGGATAGTCTTGCTGTCAGCATCATCTATCGCATCGTTTGCGGTACAGTCGTAACCCGTTTCTCCCTCCACACACTCGTATCTCCGTGTATTCAAAAAGCCATATATTCCTATACCTACCACAGCGGCTACGCATAGTCCTACCGTCACCCACTTCCTCTTCCCCCCAAAGAGTTTGGCTAGGACGGAGCGTCTAGGTTGTGCTTGCGTGTTGCTTTGGTTGGTAGCGTTAGCTTGAGCTGTCGATGTGGTTTGTTGGCTTAGATTGGTTGGTTGGTTTACGTTCGCTTGGCTAGCTTTTGTTTGTTTGGGGCTGAGCTTGGATTGTCGTTTTAGTTCTTTGGCCTGTTTCTTGGCTTCTTTGGCGAGTTTTTTGGCTTCGGCTTTTTCGGCTTTTTGGTGTCTTCTTTGTTCGGCTTTGCTAAGGCTAGAGTTGGGGTTTAGCTTTTCGGATTGGAGTTTTGCGGCAGCAGCAGCCTTGGCTTCGTCTTGCTTGGCTTTTTCTATGATTTCA
>JAFWIF010000021.1 GCA_017514975.1 Candidatus Saccharimonadota bacterium
GGTAGCCCCTCATATTTTATGCGCAGATTCTGCACTACAAGTGATACTTGCCGAATGGCAACACTTCGGGTGGAGAAAGAAAAGTATGTACCTTAAATGCAAAAGGAACAACCGGTCGTAGAAGACCGAAAGGAAGCCGTCAAAAACCTAGTGCAATTACTTTGCGCATTAGACGACATAGACGATTCGCCAGAGCGCGAATCCAACAAAGAGAAAGGAGTGTGCGACGACGGAGTAGTTGTCGTGTTCTAAAACTATGAATAGAGCGCTAATCAATGCGAGTAGCGGCATAGTCCAGAAGCCATTACGCTATGTACTCTACGTACGTAAATCTTCTGAAGATGCCGAGGCTCAAGCTAAATCATTACCAGACCAAATCGCAGATTGTAAAGAATATGCGAATAACCACGGTTTGCTTCTAGTTGGCGAACCGATCCAGGAATCTAAGTCCGCGAAGAAATCCGGTAACCGTCCGCTTTTCTCGCAGATGCTAAAAGATATCGAGAAAGGCAAATACGATGCCATTCTCGCCTGGCACCCAGACCGTTTATCACGTAATTCGCTCGAAGCCGGAATGGTTGTCGATATGGTCGATAACGGAGTCATTAAAGACTTACGCTTCCCGACTTTTGAATTCCATAACGATTCAAGCGGCAAGCTAACACTAAACATGCTCTTTGCGCTTTCGAAGCAATACTCAGAGCATCTATCCGAAAGCGTGCAACGCGGTGTCGACTCAAACCTTGAACAAGGTAAGTCCGGTGGTATGCCAAAATGGGGTTATATCCGCGACGACGTGTCCGGTTATTACAAGCCAGACAAGAATTTCAAGATGATCCAAAAAGGCTGGCAAATGATTCTAAATGGCGCGTCGCAAATGGAAGTCTACCGCTACTGGAAGATGAACAACGTGGAACGCTCTACAAAATTATCGCGCCGAAATAAGCACGTCAGAAGCTATGGCGTCTGCGAAAGCACCGCGAACCGTATCTTCCACGATCCGTTCTACTACGGAATTCTCGAACAAGGCCGCAACTATGTAGACTTACGCGTAGTAACGCCAAACTTCAAGCCAATGGTAACTGAAGAAGAATTCGACCAAGTCCAGAAAATGTTTAGAAAGGACCGTGGTTCGATTCAATCTTCCTGCTACGAGAATCAAAAAGCCACGCATGGTAAATACTTCTTACCGTTCCGACACCTTATCAAATGCTCGGTATGTGGCCACTATCTCATTCCGGCCAGAAACCGTGGACACTCTGGCACGTATTACCTCAACTATCGATGCCATAACAAGGCCTGTACGCGCCCAAAGAACAATATACGCATGCATGTCATCATGGACCAACTCTACGAGGAATTCGGCCGTATCAGCCAGAAATACGATTTTACAAGCTTTGTCGACGACATGAGCGAATATGCCGACAAGAAGATGCAAGAGTTTACCGTCGAGAAACATGAGCTACTAGGCCAGAAAACGCAGAAACAACGCAAGATCGACGACCTTGCGGAAAAGTACGCGGAGCTCGACAAAGAGTCGCCAAAGGCCGTCAAAGACAAGCTCAAAAAAGACATGGCGGATTTGCAAAATGATGTTGTAAATATCGACGAAAGAATCAAGCAAATTGAAGCCAAAATTAAGAATCCTGAAAAATTGCGCATGACCATCGAAAAGTTTTCGAACTCGCTAAATTCGCTAATTAACAGATTA
>JAFWIF010000022.1 GCA_017514975.1 Candidatus Saccharimonadota bacterium
CTCCCAATTTCGTCTTGGTATATTATACTTGTTATACCGATTGTAGGCCGTATAAACGGGTGAAAAAAGATTTGCAATTACAAAAAATTGGTGTAACTTTGCAGTGCTTTTTTCAAGTCCGTTAGTTACCCTTCGCCTCGGGTTGTTCTGAGGTGGAGGGTTTCTCTTTTGGAGGCTCTACCATCGGCAGGCGGGCGAGAGCCCAATGGGTGAGGACGCGAATATCCTCGAACAAGTCTTTGAGGACAACATCGTCCTTGGCCTCCTCCACGAGACTATCAAGAGCCTGCGTGATGGCCTTCGGGTGGTGGTGGAGAGCAATAATCCTTTTCTCTCCCTGTTTGTGGATACCCGTAATCACGGGAATAACCTTGGGTTTTGGTTGACTTTTTGACATAGAATTGAAAATTACGTAATTTTTATGGCGCAAAACGCCAATTTTCTGCAAAAATAGCAAATAAACCCGAATTATTTGACGATTTGGTGGCTTACTCGGGTATTTACCCATTCAGTCCATACTCGGGTGCGGAGAAACCGCCAAAAGAGGTGTGTTTCCTCGTTTGTGAGGCCGTTAAGGAAGGCTTTAACCTTCGCTCTCATTGATTCTTCGTTGCTCATAGTCTATATCTTCTTTGATTAACGTTTCGATTTCGTTGTTTCTCCTTACCAACTCCGCTCGGACGCTCTTGTAGAGTTCCACAAGGTCGTTGTAGTCCATATCCTCCAAACTCTGACTTGGCTTTTTCTTGGAAAAGTCCCTCACGTTGAGGTCTGCGCCTGCGGCCTCGTTACAGAGTTGGTCGCAGAGTTCATTCCACTTGTCCCCATTGTGGCCGCGAACCCATGTGTATGATGCCTTAATTCCTTTGCCCACAATCATTCTCTTGTATTTCTCAACCAAATCGGGGTTCTTCTTTGCCCTATATCGGCCCGAAAGCACCCCAAGGGCATATTGGCTATCGGAGAAAACCTCTACCTCGCTATTGTCGGGGAGAGCCTGCACTCCGTACATGATTGCTTTGATTTCTGCCCGATTGTTGGTTTCGTGCTCTATTTTCTCTGCGTGTCTATGCAGAAGTTCTCCATCTTGGAGGATTACATAAGCAAAAGCCCCAAAGTCAGCAGACATTGAGTACCCACCATCCGTGTAGAGTTGAAATTTCATATCAAAGTCAATATCAGAGCATAACGAGCCCTTTTAATCCCTCAAACTACCCCGAGCCAAAGCATTAAAAACTATGGAATTTGACAATTTTGCCCCGTTAAGTCGTTCTCTTGTCCTCGTTACAACAAGTGGCTTAACGCCCCCCTCTACTCATTTCTGAGCCTTTCGTAGGTTGCCCCATCGGTTAGTTTGAGGTCGCAGGATGTGAGTGGCACAGTGCCTGCACTTCTTTGATGCCGATGCAAATTGCAAGGTTTGAAGTTGGGTTGGGATTATAGAGCCTACCCGTGGAAACTCTCTCTGTCAAATAGCATCTATGTCTTTGGGCTAACAAAAAAGCCCCGAAAGGAAAACCTGTCGGAGCAATCTTGCGGCTCTACACCCTCTCGGGCGGTGGTACTTAGAGCCTATCCTCGAATACGAATACGAATATCGTCAGTCTCTTAGTCGGACAACCAAGTACCACCATGGCAATCCTTTCGCCAACAAAGGTCGGAATAATTTTTGACATTTCCAAACATTTTGTGAAAAATTTGCAAAAAATTTGTTTTATTTGTGCAAGTTTTTGTATATTTGCGGTGTGAAGGCAGAGGGTTAGCCCCACCACAAAGCAGAAAACCAAAACATAACAACTTAAAACACAAAGAATTATGTCTGCATGTCAGTGCCCTGCGGGTGCGTCTATTCCCTCCGTTCCCAACGC
>JAFWIF010000023.1 GCA_017514975.1 Candidatus Saccharimonadota bacterium
AAACCGCCGATAACTTACAAGCTATGTCAACTTGGCTTGCCGAACTCGACTCTGAAATAAAAAAGATTGCCGAGAAACGAGAGGAGGCCAAGAAATGAAGGTCTTAAAGATAGAACAGAACTCGGAGGAGTGGTTTGAGTTTCGTAAAGGTAAGTCCGGCGGAAGTGAGTTCAAGGAACTATGGACGCCAGGCTACCCCTTAAAAGCCAAGATGATTGAGTATCTGGAAAAGGACGGCCAAAAGCTATCCCCAGAGGACAAGAAAACGTCGGCGAGCGTAGCGGCACTACTAGAGCCGTGCGAGCTGGCTATGCTGAAGTTGGAGCAGGATCCACGCCCACGTTTCTACGACATTATCGCCGAGCGCGTAGCGCGGCCGATTACGCCGAACGATTACGCGGACCGCCTAAACGGTGAGCCATTTAGTATGATGGCGCGCGGCCATATCCTAGAGCCCGAAGCGTTGGCTATGTTTGCCGAAAAGACCGGCAAGAAGCTAGACAAAGACTCGGTGGTATGGATTTCTGACGATGACGAGAACATTTATATTTCTCCGGACGGCACGATCACCGATAAGAAGGGCAAGTGTAAAGAGGCCGTAGAGGTTAAGTGCCTCGGCAGCGACGCCGTAATTGAGGCTTACCTTACCGGTAAACCACCGAAGGAATATGACGCGCAGATAATTAAGTATTTCGTGGTAAACCAAGACCTCGAAACGCTACATTTTGTGATCTACACCGACGTTATCCCTGGCCTAGAAATGCAGATTTTTGATATCCACCGCAAAGACGTGGAGCCAAGAATTGAGGACGCCAGAGAGTTCGAGAAGGCAGTTATGAAACTGATTGCCGAAGCAGCGGAAAAGATAGAAAGGTTAGGTTTCTAATGGAGGACAAAGCAAAAGTAGCCAAGGCGTTTGGTGAAGTTTTAAAGATGACGCGCGACTATCGCGATCTGGTTTCTTTGGAATACGTAAACGACAAAGGCGAGGAAACCGTTACTGCGACGTTTGAGAACGGAACGCAGAAAGTAGCGTGTGTCAACAGAGATAGCGAGGTCGCTATGATTGCCGATATTATGCGGCAGATTATTCAAATGTAAAGGAGGTATTATGGCCGGAACAAAGGTCGGTGGGCTAAAAGCAGCAGCAACTAATAAAGCGAAATACGGTATAAATTTCTATCGAAATATAGGTGCGAAAGGTGGTAGAAACGGACACACCGGAGGTTTCGCCAGTATGCCGTACTGGAAAGTGGCCGAGTGTGGCCGAAAAGGTGGGCTAATTTCAAGGAGAGGAGTAGCTAAAAAATGACTAGGCTAGAAAAACTAGAAAAGAAATATGGCGATCCGTTTTTCAAAGGACTATCAGAAAAAACAGAAGCCGCAAGAAATTATTATGAAATGTATTTAGAGAGCCAAAACCGAAAGCGTATTTTGGAGATAGAAACAATTATCGCTTACGTCATAGCGTTTTTACTTATCGCAGCTTCCGGACTTCTTTCGGCGCCGTATTTTGGTATCCCAGGAGTGGCGTTTCTTTGTCTTGCCGTCCAATGCTCTTGCGACATAAGAGTCGAGGGGCTTTGGAGGATGAGATTTGTGGATGGTATGTTTGAGGCCGTGCGGCTTTATAACCTTGAGGAAGCAGTACGCGAGCTGAAAAAGAAGGAGGCCGAAAAATGACAGGGCTCTTGGTTTTAGGGATTATCGGGCTAATTCTGTACTTTTTCTATGCAATCGCGATTAAGGCGTTACTTTGGGAAATTATTCGAGAATTGAGGAAAAAGAAATGAGAGAGTTCAAGTTTAGATTATGGGACGAGAGCGCAAAGCGGTGGGTAAGCAGAGGTGAGTCTGTCGAGATGGCCTTCTCGCAAAAGTTTCCAGAAAGTATTTCGGTGAAGGCGGAGTTTTACTTGGAACAATACACCGGCATTAAAGATAAGAACGGCACAGAAATTTACGAGGGGGACATTATAGCGCAGGAGCTAATAGACGATCCGTTCGCTGGGGGATATCCAACTTATATCGTATGTTGGGATGAAAAGTTTCTGGGCTGGGCGCTTAAAGACGCGACGGGCGATGATGGTAACGATACCGATTTGCATTTTTTCATAGGTGAACGACGTAAGTGTGAGATTATCGGTAATATCCACGAAAATCCAGAGCTATTGGAGGCTAGTGTATGAGGCGATTTATCCGATTTATGAGCGAGGCAGAGCTAGAGAAATATCTCAAAGGCGAGCCTCTGATTAACGAGAAGGAGCACAAAAAAGGTGGCCCTGTTGGCTTTTGTTTCTTTGACGCTACCGATATGGATCCTATCACGGCGCACCACGTTTTATCTGGGATAGCAACGCTGGAGTATATGGTGGAATTTATGGTTGAGGATGACGCGGCCGAGAGAATACTCACAAAATCGGAAGGGCGCTATCACTTGCCGGATACTCCGCTCTATGAGAGACATAACTTGACCGAGTATTGTACGAAAAGTTATAGTCGCGACGATTTCCTACCCTATCAGATATGGCACTTAATGATAAGTTATCCGGCTATTTTTCAAGGGGAGCCGTTGGTAGTCAGTATGGAAGGGGTTAAATGAGGCCGGCTGGAGTAAATACCAAACTGTCTGAATATGAAATCGCAGAGGTGAAAGAAGTATACAAAGACCTCCGTAGTTATGCAGCAACCGGTCGGGCGCTTAATATCTCGGCAGGAGTAGTTTCGCAGATTGTCAGAGGGATAGGTATTTATTACAGAGGAGGAGAAAATGGCAGATAGAAGGATTAGAAAAATACGTAG
>JAFWIF010000024.1 GCA_017514975.1 Candidatus Saccharimonadota bacterium
GCGAGCCGACACACGGACGCTCCATTCAGTTCGACAAGCTGAAAGAGAAGAAAACGCACATGACGAGCAAGGGCAGCAGCGTGGCGGGTGTATGCTCCGAAGAGCGCAGCATGATTTCGTCAGACTATGCCCGCAACTTCATCTGCGACTTCATCATCGGCAAAGAGCAAGAGCATACCGAGCGGACATTGTTCGACCTCTAAAGTTAAACCCATTAAAACGAATAGGAAATGGCAAAAGTAAAGTATTACGCCAAGGAGAATTCCACTATCGGAACTCATTCCTTCTATGCCGTACCCGTGCCCAACGGCACGCTCTCGTTCGACGTAGGGTTGGGGGGCTTTTTAATTTTGGGGGCTTTTTAATTTGGGGGCTTTTTAATTTTGGGGCTTTTTAATTTTGGGGGCAAAAAATCAGGCATCAGACTGACCAATGAATTTATTGATAAAGTATAATTGGTAAACCCCCGACCATTTAACGACCGATATATAGTAAACGTTTACAAATATGGGACATCGTAGAAACAAAATTATCAAGCGTGAACGTCAGAACATGACCGACACGAAGCGAGTGCAACGTACCATTCAAGGTTGCAACGAAGTATTCAACGACCAACATCTGAACTTCTCAGAGGGATTGGACGTAACGGAGAAGATGATTGTGAACATCTTCGACAACAAAGCGCAGGAGGCTGAAACGCTTGAAGACTTGCAAGCAGTCCTCGACATTGCCGAAGAGTTCCTCACTACACTAACCAAGAAAGTTGCAAAAGTAATTCAAGGCGAATAGTTATGATTGAGATTGAGTTCGACCACAAAGCCCTGATGCAGCACTCCAAGGTGCTTGAATCGCTGCTTGTCGATATGGAAACGGGCGGCAGTCGTTCACTTGTGGCAGGTCAGAAGTCGCTATATAGTGCCATTCGTAGGTACATGGCGCAGGCTGAAACCGAATTGCGTTTGCTGACAATCGGCTCGATGGGACTACCCAACGACCCAAGAGCATCCCGATATGGTGTATCGCGTGACAAGGTAAAGAGCAAGAAGGGTTTGATTTGGGGACAAATTAAAATCTTCCAACCGAAGACAGCAGGAAACCGAACAAACACCTACAAGCAACCCCGAAAGCTCGACCAAAACCCACACCAGCGAGGCGGCAACCGAGTACCACGAAGCGCACGAACACAGCAGATGCTTGACTATGGCCCACGCGATAGAGGTTTTATCTTGCGCTTCCTTGAAGGTGGTACGGGTCAGCGTACAGCAGGAACACGAAACGGAAAACTGCACGGCAATCGTGGTTCGATTGCACCACGTAACTACTTCAGCCGTGCCTCTAATGCTCACGTTGAGCAAGTGATGCAGAATCTTGCTAACAAAATTGACGCAAAGATTGAAGAATTGGTCAATAGTGGCAAGATGACTGGACTTTAACGAGTAAACCCACAACCCGATTTCAACCGATATATGAACCGTTACCTAACAATTCGGCAACTGTTACCTAACAGTTTGCAAGTTGTTACCTAATGACGGATATTTTACAGAGTACTAACATATAAATTTTATTGCGTATGGCATTAAAACTGAAAATCAAAAAGACTCTCCTGAAGCGCAAGGTGGAGGGAGTTACCAAAGAGGGCTACTATGGCCGAGTAATCACCAACGGCACCAAGTCGTTTGAGGACATCGTGAAGCAGAGCACCCACGGCTCAACGCTCGACTACCGCGAGGCAGAGCTGGCTTGCAAGATGATGATCGACGGCATTGCCGACAGCATCAAGCAGGGTTACATCGTTGACCTGGGCGTGCTTGGCAAACTCTACCCCGCCGTGAATGGCAAGTGGGACGAGAACGCCGACAACCTCCAGTTGGCCGACATGAAACCCAAAGTGAACTACAAGGCCGGTGACGACATCGCTGCCGCTGTGAAGGGTGCATCGCTTTCGTGGACTACCGAGGCCGAGACCGACGAGAACACCGTCAGCGACGACGAGAACACGGGCGGCAACGGCGGCGGCAACAACAACCCACCAAGCGGAGAACTTGAGGGATAGTCCGACCAAAGACCCAAAAACGATGGAGAGAGTGGCAAATTTTGTCACTCTCTCTCTTATTAAGAAATTTTATATATCTTTAGATATATCCCAAAAACCCACAAAAAATAATTCAAAAAAAGTTTGCGTGATATGAAAAAAGTGCTTATCTTTGCCACCGCTTACAACATAGCAGTATGTTCTGCCCGTGGTGGCCGCACGTTAAAGATGGCCAACAAGTCTTACAGCCATCTGCAAGTGCGGGCTAAGAGATAACACTTTTTGGAAATGTTTGAGAAATCAAGCGACCGCCTTTAAGCGTAACATCTCTCCCACCGCGGGCAGCTATGTTGTAAGCAGCGCAAAAAGGCAGTCGCTTTCCTTTGCCTACAACTTAAACATTTCACAATCATGAGTAAGCAAAGACAAGAGTTCCTCACGCTTGAGGAAATGCGAGAAGTTCAGAACGCTTGGGCTATGATAGCCCGCAAGTTGGAAACCCGTAACGAAGAAAGGAGGGTTGCGTAATGGCTACGAAGAAAGACGAGCAGAAGCCGACACGTATTGTTGACACCTGCGAGAAAGACGGATGCTTTGATGCAGCACTCCATGAGTTGCAATGCCTGGAGGCAGGTCTTAACCTTGACCATGCCAGCGACCAAACGCGGTTCTTCCTCGGTCTGCTGAAAGAGCGACTGATGCAGAAGACTAACATCCGCTACCACGAAGTAATCAATCAGCTTTGCCAATTCTTCGATGATGCCGACACGACATACACGAAGTTGCTGGAGCTGATGAACGATGCACGGACGGAAATCGGTATGATGCAAGACAGGGCACTGCGTAGCGCAGAAAAAGACACTGCCCCTTGCAATTTTGAGATGGAGAACGTCAATCAGTTCTTCTTCCAGATGCAAATGCTTCTTTGGGACTTGAAGCCTATCGCCATAGACATGGAGAGAAAGCTACAAGATATGGGTTCACGTTGTGTGGGTTATAGCGTAGAGGAAAGGGCTGCGAAATGAAAGCGTTCTTTGAATTAATGATGGCAGACTACCGAAGCGAGGGTTTCAGTCGTGCCGAGTGGGTAAAATATGGTATTATCGCCCCATTACTTTACGTTTTAATTACGGCAATAGTATGAACGACATTCAAGTTTTCAACAATGAGCAGTTCGGAAGCATCCGAACAGCAGGCACAGCGCAGGAGCCTATCTTCTGCGCTGCCGACATTTGTCGGGCATTGGGTTACACCAATGGACCGAAAGCCATAAAAGACCATTGCGACGAGGGGGATATAACGAAACGTTACACCCCCACCTCAAGCGGCGATCAAAACATGACGTTTGTCACCGAATCGGGTCTTTATTCTCTCATCTTTGGAAGTAAGTTGGAAAGTGCCAAGCAATTTAAGAAGTGGGTAACGTCTGACGTACTGCCCACCATCCGAAAGCACGGCATGTATGCAACGGGCGAAACTATCGAAAGCATCCTGAACGACCCCGACAATGCCATCCTCATTCTCCAGCAGATTCAGAAGGAGAGGAAAGAACGACTGGCAGCAGAGGAACAAGTCCACAAGTTAGAGCAGCAAGCCATCGAGGACAAGCCAAAAGTGGTGTATGCCGACGCGGTGCAAGGCTCTACGACTTCGTGCCTAATCGGAGAACTCGCCAAGATGATAGCACAAAACGGCTATCAGATAGGCGAAAAGCGGTTGTTTCAGTGGATGCGCGAAAATCATTATCTTTGCTCTTATGGCGAAAGGTTTAATCAGCCTTATCAGCAGTATATCGAGCAAGGTTTGTTCACGATGAAGCAGAATGTTTTCAGCGTGAACGGAGAAATGAGGACGCGCAACACTACGAAGGTCACGGGCAAAGGTCAGATATACTTTATCAATAAATTCATTGGTCAGTCTGATGCCTGATTTTTTGCCCCCAAAATTAAAAAGCCCCAAAATTAAAAAGCCCCAAAATTAAAAAGCCCCCAAAATTAAAAAGCCCCCAACCCTACGTCGAACGAGAGCGTGCCGTTGGGCACGGGTACGGCATAGAAAGAATGAGTTCCGATAGTGGAATTCTCCTTGGCGTAATCCTTTACTTTTGCCATTTCCTAATCCGATTTATGGGTTTAACTTACACCCTCTTTCTGGGAATACACCCGTTTCGAGATATTCACGCACACCCTGACAGCCGTGACCGCTTGTAAAGTTCAAGGCTTCACGGTCTGAACATCTTGAATACGCACATTGAGCATACTTATCTCCGTGTTTTACGAAACGATACTTACATTGGTTGCAACACTTATCATGCCAATGTCCGAATGTTCGCATGACATAGAGTTTCTTCAGCATATCGACATCGGGCACAGCTGTA
>JAFWIF010000025.1 GCA_017514975.1 Candidatus Saccharimonadota bacterium
ACGCCAGCATGATAATTACGGCCGTGGTAAATGGATATAAGAGAATTGCAACGCCCAGCGCTACAAAAAATTTAAATGTGATTTTCTTTAAAAGTTCTTTCATTTTTCTTCCTCCAGTCCTAACAGTTCGAACACTCTCTGTCGTGGTGCTTTCGGTGTCTTGGTTTCTATCACATATCGGCCCTCCTGCTTTAATTCGTAGTTGACCCGGTTTATGATTTTGGCCGCTGCCCTCTTCGGTATTCCCAAAAGCTCCGCGAGTTCGTGTTTATCAATTAGTAAGTTCATGTCTCGCTCCTTGTTTGCGTTTTTCGTAAGTCCTTATGTAAAAAAATAAGCCACCGGAACACCGCACGCTCTCGCGTACTGCTTGAAGCGTATTAGTTTTACGGTTTCCGGATCCTTTTCCCAGTTCCGAACGGTCGTTATTGATACGCCGAGTTCGTTTGCCATGTCTGTTTGAGTCATTCCGGCCTTAACTCGCGCCATTTTCATGCGACGTGAAACTTCGGTCTTGCTGATTAGGTTTTCCATGTTTGCTCCTCCTTTGTCTTAATTATACTTTGCGTTTTACGCAAATGCAACTATAATTTGCGTTTTTTGTAAGTAACGCTTATAATTTAGGTGTAAAAAGGGAGCGATATTATGAATAATTATTTTGGCTATAACTTGAGGTATTTAAGAAAGTGCTACAACTTAACGCAGGAACAGCTTGCGAAGATTTCCGGTAAGAGTTACCGGGCCGTGAGTCGCTGGGAGTCCGGGATCCATGAACCGTCTGACGCGGTGGTTCAAAAGTTCGCCGACCATTTCGGCTTGGCCCCTGCTGACTTAATGTATAAACCACTTGACGCTGCCATTGATCCGGACGAACAGTCGGACCTTTTCCGTTTGCTGTCGCTGGTCGAAAAAATGGACGACAAGCAGTTCGCCCGCCTGCTGGCCTACGCGGAGGGAATGCTCAATGCCAGTTTATAAAAGCAAAACGCCCACGAAAGACGGGCGCAAGTATTATTATTCTGTATCATGGACGGACGCTTTCGGAAATAAAAAACGCTATAATTCGAAGTTATATAAATTCCGTGACGAGTGCCAGCGTGCGGAGGCTTCCTATCGTCTAAGCATTAATAAAAGCGTTGCTTCTGCCTATACGTTTGACGAGCTCCGGGAAGAATATATCTCACGGAAAAGTAAAACGGTAAAGCCGACCACTGTTAACAATATTAAAAACTGCCTCGCCCACTCCCGCCTCGTTCTTGGCAAACTGAAAATTTCACGCTTTAAAAATAAGGACTGGGAGCGGCTGCTGCGTCACTTGGACTCGCTTCCGATTAAAAACCATAGGCGAAACCGAATAATTGAATATACAACGGCCGTTTGCAATTACGCCCGGAAAAAGTATGGCATTTATACCCCAGTTCCGGAACGCTTCGAAAAATACAACGAAGCCCGGGACGTTCCTCTTGGTTATAAAATGGAATTTTACACTCCGGAACAGTTCGCCCGGTTTATATTGGTTGTTGACGATTTAATGTATAAAACCCTTTTCACCCTGTTATATGCAACGGGAATGCGTTCCGGTGAAGCTCTGGCCCTTACGTGGTCCGACGTGGATCTTCTGAGCGGTTATATTTCCATAACTAAAACCGTGAACACGAAGCTCGGCGGCAAGTTCGTTTTATTGCCTCCGAAGACTCGCTCAAGCGTGCGAACGATTAAGGCCCCTCAAAAGGTTTTAACGCTGCTTTCGGCTCTGCGTGATATACAAGCCGTCCCTGCTGAAAAACTCGCCCACGCGTTCGTTTTCGGCCTCGACAAGCCTATTCCTAACAGTACCATGCAAAAGAAAAAGCACGACTACTATGTAAAGGCCCGGCAATTAAACCCGGGGCTTCCGGAAATAAGGGTCCATTCGTTCCGTCACTCCTGCGCTTCGGCTCTGATTAATTCCGGTGCGACTATCGTCTATATATCGAAGTATCTCGGCCACTCTTCCACAAAGGAAACGCTCGACACTTACGCCCATTTTTTCCCGAATGAGTCAGACGTGGTGGCTGGTATAATTGACCGCATTTTATAAAAAGTGTATGTAAAAGTGTATGTAAAAAATAAAAACCCCTTTATTTAAGGGGCTTTTTTGTGTTTTTGGTAGCCTGTACGGGTTTTTCGGGGTGCGGTTCGTTGCTGTCGCTTGTTGTCGAAAACGTGCTTATTTACTGCGTTTTTGTCGTTTTCGTGTTTTTGAAATTTCGCGGTTTTTGTTAAAAAGTGTATGTAAAGTGTATGTAAAAACCCGCCTCTGTATGGAAGATATAGGAGCGAAAACCGGGCGGGCTTTTACGTTGAAGGAATTGAATGAATGGAGACCCAGATTTTAGAGGTATTATGCGTCTTGGTGGTGCTGGATCAAAAGGAGCAAAAACCTTTCTATAATTATCTAAACATTTCCCTCTGTGGTTTTCTACCCCTCTAACCTAAAAAAAAGGGGCTTTTTTAGCCCCTGTTTCTTTCTAATATGTCGACGCGCGTTTCCAGCCTTGCGAGTTGAAGCCCGAAGTTGTTGTGCGTCTCGACTTTTTCTTCTATCTTGGCGAGCTGCTCTTTCATGATCTTGTCGCGTTCTTCAAGCAGTGCGGTTGTTTTGTTGGCCTGCATAATACTTGTAACAATGGAAGCGACGGCCGGAACTGACGCGCCTATAAATGCAATAAGAACCGCGTTATCCATGATTTAACCCTCCCGTTTTTCGTAATAGCCCGAGGTCTGCTTTATGAGCTGGTCGATACCCGTCGCACCAAGCCCGGAAGCCAGCCCCTCGAGGAATATCGCGAAGTTAAAGGCTGCGCTGGCCCAGAAGTTCAATAAAACCCCTAAAATGCCCGACAATAAAGGAATATACTTTCTGTGTTCTTCCTTTACTAACGGTTTAATCATTAAAACGATTAAATAAACGCCCGCGCTAATTGCTGGGACTATATACTCTTTAAAGTCCATAATGTACCCCCTTATAAAATTGTTAAAACGTGCGTTGTGCTGTCCTGTGTTACCACTGGAACGGAAGCCTCCCCGGTTATTTTAACCCCGTTAACATAAGCAATATACCCGCTTAAAATCTGCGAGGCTCCTGCTGCGCTGCTGGCCTGTGTGGTGTCAATTACCATGGAAGAGCCGGCCTGCCCGAGTATTGTTACGCCGGACTTGATATTGCTCGCGACGATTTTCCGCTGTTCGGTGCTGGAAATGGAAACCGTTCCCCCGGAAGTATATCCCGCCGGAATGGAAACCGTTCCCGCTTTTGTTGAAATGGTTCCGCTGGTGCTTCCGTTGTTAGCCATGGAGCCGTTAACAGGTCCGCTGGATCCGTACGCGCTTTTTCCCGCTAATATGTGACTTGTCTCAGCGGTTGCGTCTGAAACTTCATAAAAACAGACAAGCTCGTCGCTTCCTGCAAGTGTGGCCCTTACGAACGGCACGCTGTTATATGTTACGCCGTTGATTACTACTGATTTGCTCATATATTCCCTCCTAAACCTCGATAATTGTTAAATTAAATACATACATATAGTAAGACGAGCTTCTGCTTCTGGCCCTCACAACAATTACTTCGTCTTTTGTCAGTGATACGTTCGATAAATGCACGTTCTGGCAGTTTGTATATGTCGAGTTGAAAGTTGTATTTGCTGAGCCGTATGCTGCGTCGTCAATATATAACTGCGAGCCACTTGTTCCTGATGTGCTGGAACGATACCCGCACCAGTAAACCTCGTATTTCCCCGTTTTTGCAACGGTTAACGTCTGCCCGGAAACTGCCGTGTAAGTGTTCGCGTTAACTCGACCGACCCCGCTGGCGATTTGCACGTTTTTACTTGTTCCCCCTCCGGAAGAGGTTCCCTGGGTCCTTACACCCTGCGAGGTATAAAAATATTTACCCTGCGCAACGTCAGCAGCCGCCCGGGTCGTGTCTGAAACGTCGTAAAATATCGCGGTCCCGGAAGTTTGAAGCGGTAATTCTACGCCGGGCACGTTGTTATAATTCGCGCCCATGAATTTAATATTTTTGCTCATATTATCGTAATATAACTCCCGTTCCACTCTATTCGCCCGTAATTACTCGGGATCCGTTTGACTGTTATGTTTTCCGTGCACCTTTTGCCCTCTGTGCTTAAAATAACGTCCCCGTCGGTGGTCGCTGTTGTTATGTAAGGGCCAGCGTAGTCCTCAACGGTGGAAGATACGACCGGAGTCAGCACTTCCATGTTTAAGGGGTTGCTGTTGCTTTCAACGGTTAAACCGTAAACTTGCCGGCTTTCATTAACCGTTAAATTTACGGTGAGCGGTAACTGGATCACTCTAAAACCTCCGGTACTAAGTTTTCGCCGACGGTTACACGAATAATATCGGTGCACGCTCTCGCGCCGTTTGAATATGTCCAGTTTAATTGAATATCAATGCTGCCCGTTTCGAACTGTAAACTTTCAGCCTGTGAAAAGTAAACGTCGACCTGCTTGGCTGTGACTTCTATGTCTTCGCCGGTCTTGGTGAGCTTTTTCCCTCTCTGTTCGAAAGTCGCGTAAACGTTCCGGGCTTCCGTAAGGTCGACGGTCTGGTCGTCGATTTTTAACTGAAATGTTGGTGTCGTTCCTCGTATCATATTACGCCTCCGCTATTTCTATAATGCTTTTTAATTTGCTTTTTGCTGTTGACAGTTCGGCCAGTTTCTCGGTTAACGTCTCTGTGGCCTTTTTCCGGTCGTCCTGCGCGCTTTTTAATTCTTTCGTGAGTTCTTCATTGCGCTTTTTTTCTGCTTTGTACAGGGCTTTAAAATCGGCCACCGGGAGGTCTTCGCCCTCCATAATAGCAGCATAGAACTTATTATTTTCTATCGTATCAATTAAAGCCCAGTCGTAGCCGTCAGCCTGTGTCCAGCCGTACACGTTATATATCCCCGGTTTTGCATATTCCGGGTAACTGTCGAAGTTTAAGCCCGGGCCTTTTCTTAGCCTGCGGGTATTGCTTTTAATGTCGCACTGTTCGACTTCTTCGTTTCTCTCGACTGGTTTCGGGTAAACGATTTGTGGGTACTGTTTGGCCCAGCTCGGCGAAATGTATTCATAATTGACCGCTTTATCCCAGTAAAGGAACGG
>JAFWIF010000026.1 GCA_017514975.1 Candidatus Saccharimonadota bacterium
CATCCTGAGCCAGGATCAAACTCTCCATCAAAACCTAGCGAACTTTCCTGCTCTCCCGAAAGAGTCGCAGTCAATCATTCTCTAGTTGAAAAATTTGAAACTTTGCCGAACTTCCTAAACTAACGTTTAGTAGTCGACTAAGACGTACGCGACTAAAAAGTACACATTTCGTTCGCATACTATTACTCAAATAAAAGACTGACGATGATAATTAATTGCACAATTAAATTGTTAAAAAACTTTTCTAAAACTAGAGCCTAACTAAAAAGCATACTAATATAAGGTGCCTCGCAGTTAAACTAATTCTTATCTTATATTACCCGTATGAAACTGTCAAGCACTTTTTTAAACTTTTTCTATTTTTTTCTTAAAAAATCCGTTTTTCCAAAAAAGGCTTAGAATACTAACCCCAATATAACGCCAATTGTGATCCCTAGCGCAAAGCCCGCTACAACCTGCGGCACTGTATGTCCTTCGACGATACGTAGTTCCCTCTGCTCTTTTTTCGTAAGCTTGTTCGTTGTACTGCTAGCTACTAGCTTGTTTAAAACTTTCCCCTGCTCGCCTACTGCATGCCTTACATTTACTGAATCATAAACAATAATAATCGTCGTTGCTACAGCTAATGCAAAAATTCCCGACAAAAACCCATACTGCATCCCCATAAAGGTCGTTACTGCTACAAAACTCGTCGTATGACCACTCGGCATACCACCGCTCTTAAAATAGCAATCTATAATTTCCTGTTTCGACAACGGCCTTTTCTGCGCCATCATCTCCCCAATCAATTTTCCAGTTTGCGCCACTAGCCACCCAACCAGAAAAGCTATCACACCCCCAATTCCCTGTGTATCCATAATGCTCCTATTATACACTAAATCCCAAAGTCCAGAAACCCCACTTCCATCACCAAAGAGTTCTTCAAGCACCAAAGGCGAACAAATAGACGGGCAGGCGACCGAGAAGGGGCGTATAGCTGCTTTCTTGGCATTCTGCAGTTACGACTGCAGCATAGCGCAGAACTCCCTGTAACGACAGGCGAGTTCAAGCGTGCCAAGAAAGCAGCTATACGCCCCTTCTCGGCACCGCAGGTCTATTCCTCGCTCTCTTCCTGCGGTATAATCCCAATCGACGCCACTGTATCCCCCTCGTTTAGCCTCATTACCCTCACTCCTTGCGTCGCTCTCCCTAGTGTCGGAATATCTTTAACCGCCACTCTTATCGCCTGTCCACCTGTTGACATCATAATTATCTCTTTTGCATCTGGCTCAAGTGTATGTACCGCCGCAATCGGTCCTGTCTTTGCCGTAACCGCCGCGACCTTAATCCCCACTCCTCCGCGCTTGTGCGGTGGAAAATTCTCTGCCGCTGTCATCTTGCCATACCCCTTCGTCGAAATCACAATCAATTTTTGATTCTTCGGATCGCTTACGACATCCATTCCCACTACTATATCATTAGGCCTCAATCGCACCCCGCGCACTCCTCGCGCTGTTCGTCCCATCGGCCTCACGTCGCCCTCGTTAAAGCGCACTGCTTGTCCAGCCGACGTCGAGATGATAATATCGTTCTCTCCCGTCGTTCCCCTTACCCAGCGCAGCTCATCGCCCTCATCAAGCTTAATCGTAATTAGTCCATTCGTCCGAATATTTTCATAATCCTTCACCGATGTTTTCTTAATCGTCCCCTTCGCCGTCGCCATAAACAGGAAGCCGTCTTTGCCCGCATCTGTCCCTTGCTTAATGACAGCTGTAATCTTCTCCTCGGGATGCAAGTTCAGCAAATTCACCGACGCCGTTCCTTTTGCTACCAACGACGATTGCGGTATCTCGTACGCTTTTATTCTGAAAATTCTCCCCTGATTCGTAAAGAATAATAGATAATCATGTGAGTTCGCCGTAATAATCGTATCAATCACGTCTTCTTCCTTCGTCGTCATCCCTCGCCGACCTTTTCCGCCTCTGTTCTGCTTCTTAAAATCATTCTGCAACACTCGCTTCACATACCCCTGCGCCGTCAAAAGCACCACGCTCTCTTCGTCGGGTATCAAATCTTCTTCTACAAACTTCCCTAACTCGTGGTTAAAGATTTTACTCCGCCTCTCGTCGCCATATTTTTCCTTCATCGCCAAGAGCTCTTCCTTAATCACGCGCAAAATCTCTTTCTCGTCCGCCAAAATCGCCTCAAGCTTCTTGATCAAATCGTGCAATTCTTTCAATTCCGCCTCAATCTTATCTCGCTCAAGTCCTTGCAAACGTCGTAGCTGCATCGCCAAAATCGCCGCCGCTTGCACTTCCGACAGTCCAAATCTCGACATCAATCGCTTATCTGCATCATCATACGATTCTCGAATCGTCTTAATCACCTCGTCAATATGATCTAAAGCAATCTTTAAACCTTCGAGAATATGCGCACGCTCCTTTGCCTTATTTAGGTCAAATTCCGTTCGTCGTCGCACTACTTTTTGTCTATGCTTGATAAACTCCGCCAATATCTCCTTCAGGCCCATGACTTTTGGCTGAATCCCGTCAACCAAAGCGAGTATATTATAGTGGAACGAAGTCTGCAGCCCTGTCATCTTATAGAGCTGGTTCAAAATCTTCTTTGGAAATGCATCTTTCTTCAGCTCGACAACTACCCGAATCTTCCCCCTCGCTGATTCATCTCGCGCATCCGCAATATGGTCCAACTTTTTCGCCAACACCAATTCTCGCACTTTCTCGACAAAACCTTCCTTGCTCATCCCATACGGCACTTCCGTAATCACGATATTAAAGCGCCCATTCTTTCTCTCTTCAATCGCCGTTACCGCCCGAATCGTTACCGAACCACGTCCCGTCGCATACGCCTGCTTCATCGGCGCGCCACCGTACACTTCTGCGCCTGTCGGAAAATCCGGACCCTTCACGTGCTTCATTAACTCCTCAAGCGTAATTTCCGGATTATCAATCTGCGCAATCGTCGCATCAACCACCTCACCAAGGTTATGTGGCGGAATATTCGTCGCCATCCCCACTGCAATCCCCATCTGTCCGTTCAAGAGAATATTCGGCACCGCCGACGGCAATACGACCGGTTCCTGTTCCGTCCCGTCAAAGTTATCCCGAAAATCAACCGTATCTTTCTCGATATCCGACAACAATTCCGCTCCGACTTTATCCATCCTCGCTTCTGTATACCTCGATGCCGCCGCTTCGTCACCATCCATCGAACCAAAGTTACCCTGCCCCTCAACGAGCGTATAACGCATCTTCCACGGCTGCGCCAAATTTACCATCGAGTCATAAATCGAAGAGTCGCCGTGCGGATGATATTTACCCATCACTTCACCAACAATTCTCGCCGACTTTACTGTCGCATGCGGCGCCTTCCAGCCATTCTTATTCATCGCATACAAAATTCGACGATTAACCGGCTTTAGACCGTCTCGCACATCAGGCAAAGCCCTGTCGATCAGGACCGACATCGAATACCTCAAGAACGAATCTTCCATCACGTTCTCGACCGTCAACTCTTCAATTCCGTCCGTCGCCGCCACCTCTACGTTTTCATTGCCGTCTTCGCCCGTAACATACTCCCCCATCGTTTCGTCAACTCCCTTGTCGTCGCTCGAATCTGGCACTCCGCCAACCTTGCTTGTATTTTTTTCGTCTCCCACCGGCTCTTCTTGGTTTATTTTCTTCTTGTCTGCCATATTTCCTCCTTAGAAATCCAAATCATCCAAATTAACCGTCGCTGCGCGTGACTGAATGAAATTCTTGCGCAAGTCCGCTTCATCGCCCATCAATTTCGTAAAAATCGCATCCGCTTTCTCTGCATCTTCGATATTTACTCTTATCAGAGTTCGATTCGCTGGGTTCATCGTCGTCTCCCACAACTGCGCCGCGTCCATCTCGCCCAACCCTTTAAACCGCTGTTGCGCTGTATATCCTGCCTGCTTAAACCTTTCCGCATCTTCGTCAATCTTCACCCCGCTTGCTTTCCGCTCCTCGATCCTCTTCGCCAAGGTCTTCTCAAGCGCTTCCTCGTTATAAATATATTCAATCTTCCTCGTATTCCCTGTCCCCTTAATTAAACCAAACAGCGGCGGCTTTGCGAGATACACATGTCCCGCCTTAATCACCTCTGGCATATATCGGAAGAAGAAAGTCAAAAGCAAAGTCGAGATATGCGCACCGTCCACGTCCGCATCTGTCATAAACACAATCTTGTAATATCTTAGCCCCGAAATATCAAACTGCTCACCAATCCCTACTCCCATCGCTTTTATCAAGGAGACAATTTCTGCATTCGCAAACATCTTATCGAGCCGCGCCCGTTCTGTATTTAGTACTTTACCACGTAGCGGCAAAATCGCTTGTATCTTCGAATCACGCCCTTCTTTTGCCGAACCGGCCGCCGAATTACCCTCGACGATAAATAACTCACACTCCGTCCTATCGCGAGACGAACAATCCGCCAACTTTGATGGCAAATTCAACCCCTCAAACGCCCCTTTCCGAATCACATTATCTCGCGCCGCTCGCGCCGCTTTCCTCGCACGCGCCGCCAAAGTCGCCTTATTGACAATCTTTTTCGCTATATCAGGATGCTCTTCAAGAAAATACGCAAAATATTCGCTCGTTACTTTATCAACATAACCGCGCACTTCTGGATTGCCGAGCTTATTTTTCGTCTGGCCTTCAAACTGCGGATCTGGCAACTTCACCAAAATCACCGCCGTCATCCCTTCCTTAATATCGTCACCAGTCAGGTTATCTTCCTTTTCCTTCAATAAACCATTCTTTCTCGCATAATCGTTAATCGTACGATTCATCGCTGTCCTAAACCCAACCACGTGCATCCCCCCATCCGGCGTCAACACATTATTCGCAAACGGCCTCATCGTCTCCGCAAACGAATCATTATACTGCACCGCCAGCTCCACAACACTATCTTCGATCTGCTTCTCTGCATAAAATACGTCATCCGACAGCACTTCTTTCCCCTCGTTCAATCTTCGCACGTAACTCTTGATACCACCTTCAAAATAAAACGATGCACTCTTCCCCGTCCGCTCATCATGCACGCAGGTAAGCACCCCTTTTGTCAGATAAGCTTGGTGACGCAAATAGTTCACGACCCAATCATAATCAAACGTTACCGTCTCTTTAAAAATCGTTTCATCTGGATAAAACGTGATACTTGTTCCATGTTCACGGCGTCCGCCTTTTGTCGCCTCCATCGGCTTCGTCGTTTTACCCGTCTCAAACTCAATATGATGCGTTTTTCCATCACGATATACTTCCGCAATCATCCTTTTCGATAGCGCGTTCACGACCGACGAACCAACCCCATGTAAACCACTCGAAACCTTGTAACCGCCTCCGCCAAATTTTCCTCCCGCATGCAAAACCGTCAAGACCGTCTCGAGCGTCGATAATTTCGTCTTTGGATGAATGTCTACTGGAATACCACGTCCATTATCGTCTACTCGACATCCTCCGTCTGTCAAAATCGTCACATCAATCCGCGTCGCATGACCAGCAATCGCCTCGTCAATCGAGTTATCCGCAATCTCTTTAATTAAATGATGTAAACCTTCGTACCCCGTCGAGCCGATATACATACCGGGACGTTTTCTTACTGGCTCAAGCCCTTCTAGAACCTGAATTTCAGACGCGTTATATCCCCCGTCAGTCCCACCGGAACTCTTTGCTGCAACCATGAACACTTACCTCAACTTTTGTATTTATATCTATCTATATTCTACTATACTTACTCTTATAATTCAAGCACGCCTATCTATCGCCATCTTAAAACTACCGCGCCATCCTCTTCCGTTTTCACTCCGCCACCCGCCACTGATTGCCCTTGCGCCGTCGGTGGCGCTACGTTTGCTGCTGTAGCTTCTGGCGCGACGTTCGGAGCTGAATGCATCACCACGACTTCTGGCGTCGTCTCCGACCCCGCTACCTTCGCCGTAGCTTTCGGCGACTCAATTGACGGCGCAGTCATCGTTGTTTGCGGCGTCGCAATCGGTGTCGCATTATGTGGCGCTATCGGCGTCTCAATCGGCGCAGTCTTCTGCGCACTCGGCACCACTGGCGTCGCAATCGGCGCTGTTTTTCTAGCACTCGGCGTCACCCCAGCCTTTTCGGCCGCCGCACTCGCAGCAAGCTCTTTCCGCTTTTCTTCTTTCGCTTTTTGTTCATTTTCCGCCTTACGTTCTAGCCAAGCATCAAGAAAATTCTTCTTTGGCTCCGAGGCCTCCGTCTTCTTTTTCGTCTCGACATCAGTCTGCGCGGCGCTCGTTTTCGCCGTGCTTTTTTGCGACTTTGTCTCACTCGGCTCAGCGCGCCTTTCGCTAGCCGTAGCCGTAGCCGTTTCGCTCTTTTTTGGCTTACTTCTCTCTGAACCTACTGCCAATCTCTCGTCAATCTCCGCCTCCACCTCTGCTCGCGGCCTACCATGACGCGACAAAGCATACGCTTTCATTCTTTGCATAAAATCACCCGTCGGGGCCTCACCCATCGGCGGCAAAGATCGCAATGTAAACGGCGACGACGGCATCCCAAACATCAATACCGTCACAATCCAGTTGTGGTTTGGCTGTTTATGCAAATCTTCCGCATTAAACACTGGCGTAAACGCTTTCTCCATCAATTCCGCATCTGTTACACCTAAACGCCCCGACATAATCGTCCCCACGTTCCCCAAGATCGCTTCCCTAATTTTATCCGTTAGCTGCGTCATAAACTGGTTTGCCAAAATCAAATTCAAATGATACTTCCTCGCCTCCGACAAAATCGACTCAAAGCTCTCCGTCGCAAAATTCTGGAACTCGTCTACGAACAGACAGAAATCTGGCCGCTGGTCCTCAGGCACATCCGCCCGACTCATCGCCGCCGCCTGAAACTTCATCACGAAAATCATACCGAGCAACTTCGCGTTCTGTTCCCCTGTCGTACCCTTCGACAAGTTCACTAGGAGAATCTTCTTCTGGTCCATGATCTCACGCAAGTTAAACCCAGACTTAACCTGTCCAAGAATATTCCGCATCATCTTATTACTAAGGAACGGTCCCCACTTCGACGCAAACCAGCTCGTCAAATCCCCCGCTTCGCTACTTCTTTGCGTAGCTGGAAATTCTTTTGTCCAATAGTCATAAACTGTTTTATCAGTTACATATTTTAACTTTTCAATCACAAAATCCGCATCCACAAAACATCGCGGAATCTCAATAAATGTCCCGCCCTTTGGATCGCTCATCAACAACAAGGCCGCATTCCTAAACATATGCTGCGCCCTCGGCCCAAATATCCCTTCATTATTCGGGTCAAAGAGGCTAAGCATCATGCTAATCCCTTCCTGAACAATAAAGTCTTTCTGGTCTTCCGTCGTAAACTCGAGCATGTTCATACCGACAGGATTGTCCATATTGCTCGGCTCAAACAAAATCACATCATCCATACGCTCTGGCGGCACTCGCGACAATAACCATTCCACCGCATCCCCGTGCGGATCCACAAAACAAAACCCTCTCCCGTCACACATATCTTGATACGCAATATTTTCCAACAAAACCGATTTACCAGAACCCGTCGAACCAATAATATACGTATGCCTCCCCCTATCCGTATCCGACAGCCGAATCACCTTCTGTTCACCGCGGAACTCGTTTACGCCAAGAATCACCCCATCCTCAACCAACCTCGCCGGCCCGTCAACTTGCTTAACCTTCTGCCTCTCGACCTGCGATGTCGGAATCGCGTTCTGCGCTGGCAGATGAAACAAACTCGCCATCTCCACGCTATTCAAAATCATACTTCTCTGCGTTTGCGGAAAAATCCGCATAATATATTCTTTTGCCAAACTCTGGTTATTTTTTAAAATATCATAACGAAATCCGTTATAACTCGGTAAGTCAAATTGCGAAAATACCGACACCACTCCGCCAAGCAACGCCTCCGACCGCTCTTTTGTCGCCGAACTCGCAATAATTCGTATCAAACATTCAAATCCAGGATGCTTCGTCTTCTCTTCAATTTTCTGTATTTCTTCTTGTTGCAAATTCGTCAACTCGTGCGTGTTGTCTTTATACTTATCATGTTCTTCCGGCGGCTCCCATAACGCCTTCGCAAAATCCATCATCAAATTCCCCGCATTGTACGCCGCCCGTCCCGCTAAATTGCTCGCCGCCCGTTTTCCTTTTTTACCATCTTTTATATTTTGTACTCGCTGGAGTGCTTTTCTTGTCCAACCTCCATCCGTCGGCCGAAACATCACTTGCACGCCCAAACCGTCGCCCTTCTTCGCCACCGACATCGCATTAATCATCGCCAAGCTCGCATCTCTACGCGTATCCTCGTAAGTCGCTATCGGATACCAATAATCCTCCTTGAGCCGCAATTCGCCGCCCACCACCGCCTCAATTTTACCTTCCGCATTAAATATATTCGGATCATCTACTTCCTCCAACCTTGCCGTTGGATACGCCGCTGTTATCGCCTGTTTTACCGTCTCCGTCAAAACCGCCGGCACTATCGCATAATAATTAATCAATCCATCGCACGCCACAATTTCAAAACTAATATGTTTCTGCCCGTACAGCTTGCTCTTTAAGCCTTTTTTTAATGTCGACGAAATAATGCTATACATCACCTGCGCTTCCGATAACGCTTCGTCCGTTACGTCGCGCCCGTCGCGCCCGTTTCCCTGAATGTCGTCTGTTGACGGTGGCAAATGAATCAACATCGGCACCATCTTCAGTGCGCGCTCGTAATTTTTCCTGTCTCGCTTCGCATCCGCAAACATTTTCCAGAAAATCAACCCTATCGTCCCCAAAACCGCCGCCGGCACAATCAGTGTTATCAAAAACGCCATCATCGCCTTACGTCACCTTTCCTTGGCTTTTTGGAAATAGCCGTTCTAGCTCTGCCGCCCCCTGTATTCCTTGCGCACCACCCAGTCCTCCGACCCCTCCGCCATTACCAGCACCATGCGACCCCTGCAAACCATCTCCCTTATTGCGCCCAAACGCTTTTTTTATCAAGTCCCAACGCGCCGCATCCATAAAGTGCACCATCGCATGCGGGTCTTCCTTTAACTTCGTCACCCCTTCGCTCACTGTGTACATATACTCTTTTGGCAATCGCTCCGCATCCTCAGACACCTTCACCTCTCGCACTTTATCAATCAGCCGCTCCGCCTCCTGCTCGCTCCTCGCAATTTCTGACACCTCCCCCATGCCATTCTCGCCAGGCTCACTTTCGGCTAAACCCTTTTCAGCCTCGCCTATTGCGCCCGCCATCTCATATCCGCGCGACACCGCTCCGCCAAACTCTCCGTACCTCTCCTTACGCCCAGCGCCATTAGCTTCATACCCCTTTACAATCTCCATCTCTTCTGGACTCACCCCCTGCGGCGGCCTAATCTCTTCCATCATCCCAGGCACATTTCTTTCCTGCACAAATCGCTCAAAATCCTCTTCCCCCTTCGCTCGCCCAATGCTACCCGTTCCGCCACCAGAATTATTCATAAGCTTTATTATATCACACCCACTCAATATCAACGCTTAGCCTACGCATATCTATCCTCCGCCTCGCAAAACTTCTGCCGTACGAATCTTTCCGCTAGATAACATTTTTTGACACTAAAAAGCACAAACCCGCCTCCAAAAGCGCTACTAGCCCCAAATCAATCCACGTTACTCCGCCAAATGACCCGCATGCCAAAAACAACACCGGCGCCATCGCCAGCACTAACCCGTAATAGTAGCTCTTTCTTTTTTCACCGCCAACTTTCGCACGATTCAGCTTCCCCCTCAACCAGAAAAAAAGCCTGCAGCCAAACACCGCAAGCGCTAACCCCGCTATATATATTAGTGTAAAAAATACTAAAACACCTACTGGCCCTATTTCTGTCGGCACCGTCAAAAACATCATTACGATCGCCAAACACGCCGCTATTGCACTAACTAGCCAGATAAGCATGTCCATAATTCGATTATATCACAATCACGAGACTGCTCCTTACCTACCCTACCAGGGTAGCTTTCCCAGCCTAGCACTTTGTTGCCTTTCCCTGCGAGAAGAAAAACTCCAAAAAGCGGACTTTCAAAAATATCAATGCCCAAAACCCTTAGACCGAGCAAACCAAAAAGACTAAAATTTTCCTCGGCCCAGGTAGAGGAGTTTATCCGGCAAATTATATATTACTTATAGCCGCAAACTTATTCTCTACCGCGGGCTGAATTGACCGCCTCTCGTATAGAGAGGCACTCCTTGCAAACTTTCGCACTCCTCTGCTTTTGGGCCTAATGTACTATTCGTGTCGATCGTTTACGCGCTCAACGCTCCTTGCCTCTCGGCAAGCTTTGGCGGAGCATAGCTTATTCCTAGTTGTAATTTATGGCTAGCAATAAGCTTGTCTACGCCAAATCATTTTTTAAAATACTTCCCCATTTTTTCTTTTGCTTGTTTGTTTCTGCTAACGAAGCATACTCACACTATAGCAAATTTCCCGCCAAAAGTCAATAATTCTTTGCTCATTTTATAAGTAATTTTAACAACATTCTTCTATTTAACAGATACAATTTGCTCAGAAATCTATATTGTACTTTTTACAACACTCATTAAAGACAACTCGTTTTTATCCTTCTTCCTCGAATCCGCTTATTGTTAACTTTAGTGTTCCAAAATGTAAAAAATACAACATTTTTTTAGAAAAATCTATTGACATGAGCATTTTCAGGTCTTATGATAAGGTTAGCTTTTGAATAAAATTCTTATACAAAAGCCAAAAACAAACATTTGACTCCAAAATACAACTCCACACTCCACACAAAGAAGCCTCGTTACTCGCAGTTCTGAGGCTTCTTTTCTATCTATAAACAGTTCCCTGCTTCAAAAACCACTCGCCCACACCTCTCTTATTCACCTTCCATCAAAAAGCACCCAAACGGGTGCTTTTATTGTCAATAAACTGTCTGGTGGAGCTGCCGGATACTGCCTCCGGGTCCGAAAAATCTCCAACTATACATTCTACGAGCGTAGTTAATTCTTTAAATCTTGACTTACGAGAATTGCTGGAATTAACAAAACTTTCCTCCGTCATGGCTCAATTTTCGTGCTAATTCTTGCCAAAAAACTAACCTTTGCGTCATCTTCTATGATATCTCTTATCGACTATGGCGCCTCATCAAAAGAGACAGACCTAATCAATTCAATCTAGGCCAAAGCGTAAGCTGGCATGTATGCCACGCGCTTACTAGCAGTTTTTTCTGCATTTACTTTCTGTACTTACGGTACAACTCGACTCGCCTGTATATTGTTAATAATCCGTCTAAGCTTTGTCAGCCCCAATTCCCCATATTGTATCATACTCATGCTTTAAAAGCCAGTCAGAGCAACCTATACTACCCGCATGACTACCGCAACTAATCACAATCTTACTGCTACGGCACTATCCGCGTTACCCCTCGGCATCTCTGGCAAACTCGTCACTGTTGAAGCCGATAGCAATCACGGTCTTCCTAGTTTCCGCGTCGTCGGCATGGCGAGTCGCTCTGTCGACGAGAGCCGCGAACGCATCCGCTCCGCTATTACAAATTCCGGCTTCCGTTTCCCTCGCGACAAGATTACCGTCAATCTCGCCCCCGCCGAACTTAAAAAGACCGGCACCAATTTTGATCTTCCAATCGCTCTCACTGTTCTTACCTTATCACAGCAACTTCTCCAACGCGATCTTGATCGCCGCCTCTTTGTCGGCGAACTTTCCCTCGACGGCCATCTTCGACCAATCCACGGCATTATTCAAGCAATCGAACTTGCCCTGCATCATCGCCTAGACGAGGTTTTTATCCCTTACGCAAACGCCGCTGAAGCTGCGCTCGTCTCCGATCGCATCAAAATCTTTCCCGTCCGCAACTTACGCGAGCTCTGGCAACACCTCAAACACCAACGCCTTATCTCGCCTCTTCCCGCTCAAGCAAATTCTGTCAAAAATACACAAACAGATTCACCTCAACTTACTGCTCTTGATAATATTATTGGGCATACCCGCGCCAAGCGCGCTCTTGTCGTAGCCCTCGCAGGCCACCACAATCTTCTGCTCTTTGGCCCTCCAGGCGCCGGCAAGACTCAGCTTGCCTCCGCGGCCGTTTCCCTTCTTCCGCCCCTTACCCACGATGAACATATCGTACTCACCAAACTCTACTCCCTAAACAACCCTAGCTTCACCCCTATCATGCGCCGCCCTTTTCGCGCCCCACACCACACCGCCTCACTTACTTCCCTTATTGGCGGCGGCCGCAACGCTCTCCCAGGCGAAATTTCCCTCGCACATTGCGGTATTCTGTACCTCGATGAAATCCCAGAATTTCCGCGCGCTCTCCTTGAGGCCTTACGTCAACCTCTCGAAAGCCACTCTATTACTATCAATCGCCACGAACACAACATTATCTACCCCGCCGATTTCACTCTGATCGCAACCATGAACCCATGCCCTTGCGGCTATCACGGCTCGCCCAACCACACCTGCACCTGCACTCCTCATCAAGTCAACACTTATCGACGCCGCCTCTCTGGTCCATTTCTCGACCGTATCGACCTCACCTTACAACTCGCCCCACCTTCCGTATCAAATCTTGTCAAAAATACACAAACAGCTCATGCTAACCTTAACCACTCTAATGCCTCGCGCGCCCTTCGCGACAATACCTCACTCAGCACAATACGCGCCAAAATCCACACCGCTCTTTGCACGCAACACGCCCGCTATCCCAAAGTCTACACCAACGGCACCGCTCCGTCTCATACCTTATTAAGACATATTAACCTCTCCGCAAACGCCCAATCTTTCCTCAATGCTACCGTTTCACAGTTAAGCCTTTCCGCACGTTCCTACTTCAAACTCCTCCGCATCTCACGCACCCTCGCCGACCTCGACGAAACGCCGCAAATCACCGAGGCTCATATCGCTGAAGCAGTCCAATTCCGCCAATCCTTCTAATCTAGACATACTATTTTCGTTTCGCGAGTTTTTATGCGCCGGCTCTCTTGCATTACCACATTACTTCTGGTATAATCCATTATTACAACAAGTCTAATTTTTGAGGAGCTAACGCCATCAGTAACAACAACTCTCATACTCGTATCAACGGAGAAATTCGATATCCGGAGGTGCGCGTATTAAGCGCTGACGGCGAACAACTTGGTATTATGTCGAGCCGCGATGCCCAGCTTCGCGCACGCGACGCTGGTCTCGATCTTGTCGAGATCTCGCCTAACGCCAATCCGCCAGTCGTCAAGATTATCGACTGGGGCAAGTTCCAATATCAAAAGATGAAGGAACAGAGCCGCGCAAAGAAAAAAGCCAAAAGTAGCGAACTCAGACAAATTCGACTTGGATTAAAAATTGGGGACAACGACCTCAATATTAAAATTCGCAAAATTCTCGAGCTACTCGAGGATGGCGACCGAGTCAAGATTATGATTATCTTTCGTGGACGCGAACTCGCCCACAAAGAAATCGGCACCGAACTCATGAACAAGATTATTGCCAAACTCGGCGACAACATCATCGTCGACGGCAAGTCCCAGATGAGCGGCCGCAATCTTGTCTTTATGGTTCGCCACAAATAGCGAATCAACGCCCCACGGTTCCCTACACCCCAAAGCGTTTTGCAATATTAACTAAAGTAGGAAAGGTATCTATATGCCAAAGCTAAAAACTCACAAAGGCACTGCTAAGCGTGTCAAAATCACCAAAACGGGCAAAATCGTTCGCGAACGCGCTTTCGGAAATCACATCTTAGCAAAAAAATCCAAAGCTCGTAAGCGCAACATCAAAACCGCCGCAGTCGTCGACGGCAAAATCGCTAAAAACATTAAGAAAGCCCTAGGAGTCTAATATGAGAGTTAAAAGAGGAGTTACCGCTCACGCCAAACACAAAAAAGTCCTAAAAGCCGTCAAGGGAATGCAGCATTACCGCACCCGCAGTTTCCGCCTTGCCAAGCAAGGACTTATCAAGGCTTTGCGCTATCAATATCGCGATCGCCGCAATAAAAAGCGTGATTTACGCGCCCTATGGATTACTCGCATCAACAATGCCGCTCGCCTCAATGGCACCTCTTACAGCCAACTGATCAACGGCATGAAGCAAAACCATATCGAAATCGACCGCAAAGTTCTCGCCGAACTCGCCGTTAACGACCCCAAGGCATTCGCAGCAATTGTCGAAAAAAGCACTAAATAGTCAGCTTTCATCCTCGACCTTTCTGCGTTCAAAAACTCACTCCCATCTTACGAGTGAGTTTTTTGTTGACACCCCTTTGCTCCATCTTCCTTTACGATTTTTGCTATAATAGTGCTTATGAATGTTGTCATTGAGAATATCGCTATCGAATTACCTGATCGCTATCGACAAATCGAAACAAACATCAATGACGCCCCAGGGGCATACTCTTTCATTCGCCAGACTCCAACCATGGCCTGCATCGTCTCCCTCTACGTCATCACCACCGATAAACATATTCCTTTCGATGACGTTCCATCCGTTATTTCCGGCCTTCATCACAATCTCGCCGACAACCAAGGTCTCATCGAAGTAAACGCTGGTACTACCCCACTCAAACGCAAATACCTCTATAGCATTACCAAAACTCGCAACCAAGCCGGCATCCAATACGCTCTGACCTTTCAACTCGGTATGTTCGCCGGCGGCCGCCTTATCCAAATCGAAATCTACGGCAACGAACTCGCTTCGTTTGGTCTCCGCGAAGAAGCCGTCTACACAATCGCCAAGCGCAACGGCAAAATCGGCACCGATGGCCTTACTGGCTGGGAAAACGACCCTTACGACCCCTCCTTCCGACACGGTTTTCTCATGAATCTATCCGAAAGCTCTTTTTACGACAAAGTCTTCCCAGATCATCCTCTAACCGAAATTCGCAGACTCAAAGACGACCTTGTCGCCGACAATTAGCCAAGCCCACCAACCTACTCTTTTTCACCTCTCGCTGCCCACTCATAATCGCATCAACAAAAAAGCCCGCCACATAAGCCGGGTTCTGTCACTTTAGCAAAAGCCAAAGCCTATAGTCATCTATCTAGTTTCGCAATCACTCGCGAAATCCAGCGGTGAGCGACCATCCGCGGACCACGGTATCTAGGTCTCCTTGCAGCCAATAGAGTTTACCCTGCCTCAATGTCACCATCAAGACCTGTGAGCTCTTACCTCACTCTTTTCACCCTTACTTCTGCCGCACAAAAAACCGAAATTCTCCATGTCAAAACAAAAGCGGTATATGTTTCTGTGGCACTTTTCCTACACTTACGCGCGGTTGCCGTTAGCAACTATCGTGTCCTATGCTGCCCGGACTTTCCTCTCGCCATTACTGGCCAGCGACTATATCGACGAGCTTCCCCACCATTCTATCACTCACTCCTTATCCTCGCAAATCTTGACTTTTTCAACGAAGTGTGCTATAATAAGAGATTACCCTGCTCTCCTCGCTTCGTCTATTGCCCTATTTACTTCCGCGTCCGCCTCTCTGTTCTTCTCTCTTGGCACATGCGTAAAACTATAACTCTCCAATTTTCCCAGCAATCTCAACACGTCGCTATGCACTTGCCATAAATCCTTGTTTTTCACCTTGTATACACCGTTCATCTGATTCACCATCATCAACGAATCGCTATAAAAGTTAACCCGTTTCAGTCCCAACTCTATCGCCTGCTCAATCCCTTCCTTTAAGCCATAATATTCCGCCAACCGACTCGACGAAAACCCCAAGAATTCTCCCCCACGCCGCAGTTCACATCCATCTTTATCCAAGATATAATACCCCACTCCACTCGGCCCAGGATTGCCTCGACTTCCGCCATCCGTATAAACCGACGCCGCCCGATCTTGAGCGGGCGCGCCACTCTCGTCATATTTCACTCGTATCGTACGCGCTGTCTTACCAAGCTTCGCCTCGGTAATCCGCAACACCATTGCCGCCTCTTCTCCTAGCGTCGCCTCCTCATTCACTTTTGAAAGCTGTTCCCACTTATACGCACCGTATCTCTCTGAATTGACTTTGATTGCCCGTTCTTTTTCCAGTGCAACTTCATAAATAATAAACAAATTTCCCAACTCCACCGTTCCACCAAGATTCGTAAACGTAATAACATCTACCAGATTCAGCTTTTCGACTTTCAAGTCCAAGTATTCGTACAAAATCCTCGCCATTGCTTCTTCTGGTTGCTCACCAAACACTATTTTTCCCATCGGCAGCTCCAACCACGCCTCCCCCGCAATCCGGCCGCTCGCACGCTTCAATAATAAGACCTCTCGTCCGTCTCTACATATCGCCGCCACTCGCACCCTTTGCTTCATTCCTCTATTTTACACAAAAATCTCTTTCTAAACAAAACGTAAGCAGCAAAAAATCCCGCATCGTGTAGTTTTCCCGTGATAAGAACACGGTGGGTAAACTCTTATGCCTCAAATCCACGGATTTGCGACCACGAATTCCCTATAAACATGATTATTCAGGAAAATCATGCATCGATACGGGATACCTTCAGTATAACATGCGCCCACTCGGGAGAAAAGCCCCCTCGACGAACAACTCGCCACGACAATCAAAACTCAGCAAACTAACCAAGTCCCACCAATTTTTGAAACATCCCCAAAATCCATTCCTGCGCCGTTACCATATAATTCGAAAATACTCCACCAAACACCCATACCAACACCAACATAATCATCACCCCATAACGCTCCATTCCCTCCATGATCCTCCTCGCGCCTTCTGGCGCAAGCGCATATAATACTCTGCTGCCATCCAACGGCGGTATCGGTATAATATTAAACAGCATAAAACCTAGGTTTACCGACACGCCCATGCGCATCAACGCACCCAAAAAACCACTATCAAGCATCCATCCTGTATAATGTCCAACCAAAAAGAAAATCAACGCCAACAGAAAATTCGTCAACGGCCCCGCAATCGCCACTAAGGCAAACCCCCACTCGCCAAATTTTAAATTTCGCGTATTTATTGGTACCGGTTTCGCGCCACCAAATACCGGCCCACCGAGAACCGCTAATAGCAACGGTAAACCAATCGTCATCCACGGATCAATATGCTTCAGCGGATTTAGCGTCAATCGCCCACTCAGTCTCGCCGTCTCATCCCCCAATTTATACGCAACAAAACCATGCGCCACTTCGTGAAGCATCATCGAAAAAACTGTCACCAAGAACACTGCCGCAAGCGCGCCAATGTTTATCATCTATTTAATTAGACCTTTTTTGCGCAAAGTTCGGAGCGCCGATGTCGAAACGTTCAATTTAATCTTCTGCCCATCGACTACAAGCGTGCGCTTCTGAATATTTGGCTTAAAGACTTTTTGCGTCTTATGCTGCGAGAAGCTCACATTGTGACCATACATCTTCCCTTTGCCGGTAATTTCACATACTGCCATTTTATTTATTCTCTTTTACTTTTCTAAACTATCGTAAATTATAGCGTAAACTTCTCTTTTTTGCAAGCTTCTCTCGCAACTTACGCCATTTCCATTCTTTACGCAAACCTACCCGCCAAATCATCGTCGCCGCCATCACCTCGCCTATCGACAATCCTAAAACTATCATTACGCGCTTCTTTCTCTCCTGCGACATCTTCATAAACCCATTGCGTAGCTCCGCCGACCACGTCGTATTTTGTCCCGCCACTCCTTTCACGTCACTATTTAACTTTTCCGCCATTATCTCCTCTTTTACTCGCTGCTCCTCCGCAACTAGCCCCGCCTCCTGCCTTCGCGTCATCTCAATCTCCGTATAAGCCGTCATTATCTTTACTATTTCGCTCAATACATTTTCACCATTGCGCACGCCGCTCGTAAACACCGCCAAAACATACGGATGCTCACCCCAAATAATTCCCGTATCATTCAGCGCCCCGTCATATTCACCATATTTATGCGCTATCGCTATCTTGTCGTTTCCTTTCTTGAAAAACCGCCCAACCGCTGCTTTATTCATATATTCGATCAACTCCTCATAATTCGCTCTTTCGTTATATAACCGTCCCAGCACGCACACCATATAACCCGTATTAATTCGGTTTCTACGATAAAAAATTGCCGGATATTCCTGCGCACAATATCCAGCTATCAATTCTCGATAATGTTTATAACTGCCCAACCTCTTATACATCGCCTCCGACAACTCATTGTTCGAATCTACAATACTTTTTCTATGCGCCACTTCTAGCGTCGTGCCACCGATCGACGCCGAGGGCGAAATCTTCCCCGCACGTTCCAAATCGTAATAATACATGTTCAATGGCAACTTATACGTACTCCCTGCCACACGAAATTCATTTTCCATATAATCATATTTCAATGCCCCGTCAACCGTCCTATAACTCATTGAAAAATTTTTCGCCGTCAACCCGTGTTCGCGTCGAAATTGCTCCATTATCTCGTCCAGTCTTTTTTCTCCAATCCCATATTTCGACACAAGTTCCATGTCGCCTTCTGCCATTGCCGTATCACGCACCATAAACAGCGCCAAAAACTGCGCCACAAAAAACACCGCCAATACCAACAAACTCAATCTTTGTGTTATTTTTTTATTTCTTACCATATCGTTGCTTGCGTTTATTATTTTGCAAACAACTCAACAATCCACTAAGCTCTACTGTAGCATACTACCCCTCTGCGCACAAGTCGCTAGTTCTCGCTAGTCCAAGCGCCAAATTTCCAAAACTGCCGGCAACGACGAAGCATTTTTAATCTTTAGCTTTTTCTCAACCTTCACCTCTGCCTTCACTTCCGCAAAATCCATATTTCCCATCGGTATCAAAATTTTCGGCTCGATAACACTCACAAATTTCGCATTGCTCGTACCCAAAATATCCACCGGACCAAGCTCGTCCAAATCTTCCATCTTCGCCGTCGACCCCACAATTCCAATTTTTACTCCCTTAATGTCAATACGGTACATCACCCCACCATCCGCCAATTCCACCCCCACAATCGCCATCTCGCCAATCTCAAATTCTCCTGCACCACCAATCGTCCCAACCTTCAATCCAGCGTCTATCGTCGACTGCGCAACATTGACATTCACGACCTTATCCTTCAAGCGAATCGTCAATTCTTCTGGATTTCTCAATTCTATCTCAAACATTTTATCACTCCTGTATTATTTTTTTACTAACAGAACAAATTACAGTATCTTTTCTGGATCATATTTTTCGCTAATTTGTAAAGAAAATACATCCGTTACGAACTTATCTCGCACACTCCGCCTATACAAGTAATCTTCCCTACTCATAATCGCATAATTCAGCGGCTTCCCTTGTCGCTTTTCTACTAACTCCGCCCATCGCGTCAATTTTCTACTTCTGTCGTCTCCGATTATCAACAGATCAAGCCCATCTTGACCAGGCAAACGATTTGTCACTAACAATGCGTTCAAAATATTGCTCACTGGCCGTACATATTCATCCCAACTCGGACGCTTCATTTCTATTTCATGCACCGAATCTATTTTTCTTGAAAAAATCTCCGTCATTGGCCTCGCAAACGGGTGTTTCGTATTTGCCGCATAATACACCTTGTTTTCGTAATTCTCCGTCTTCACTAGTCCTAAACTGTTCAAGTTTGCCAATTCTCTTCTCACCGAATGAATCTGCTCCTCAATTACTCGCGTGATTTCTCGTACATAAAACGACTTCTCAGGATGTTCAAAAAACAACGCCAGCAACTTAGCTCGCGTCCTTGAACCGAATAATTTTTCTAGAGGCATGACATTTTCTTTACTCATCTTACTTTTATTCTAACACATTTACTGTCATGGGGAACACAAAAAAATTAAACCCTGTCTACTTTTTTAACAACCTAGACAAGCCAGTATTCGTTCTTTTGCCTCGTCGTACTTCACCCACTCTATCTCCGACGTTCTTTTAAACCACGTCAACTGTCTCTTCGCAAGATGCCAATCATCTATTTCGCATTTTTCCATCGCCTCGTCTTTCGACATTTCTCCTTGATGTACTGCCCAGACATACCTATATACGTCAGCTGTCATAGCCTTGCTCTCCCACCCATACTTGTTCACCAAGCCAATCGTCTCCTTTTCTAGTCTTTCATCATTGAACATTTTATTTATTCGTTTTTTCAAACGCTTTCTAAGCTCTGTTCTATCCCAATCTAGTGCAAAAATTTTATACGGACCAGCAAACTCCGCTCGGTCTGAACAAGTTTTTTTAACATCATCGTTAAACTGATATCCGTACGCTAATGCGTCTATATACAACCCTGTTCCCCCCACTATCAATACTTGATTTCCCCGCCGCTGAATTTCCTCTGTCTTCTTCTTCGCATATTCGCAAAAATCTTTTACCGAAAAGTGTTCATCCGGCCTTACCAGGTCAAACCCCCAATGCGGCACCCCGCCGCGCTCATCCATGCTTGGCTTTGCTGTGCCGATATCCATGCCCTTATATACTGTTCGCGAATCTGCCGCAATAATCTCGCATCCCTGCCCCTTCCGCTCAAAAAGTGACCTCGCTACTGAAATCGCCAGATCACTTTTCCCACTCCCCGTGGCACCCGTTATAACAACGATTTTATTATTATTTTTGACGCTCCCGGTATGCATATGTTTCCGTGTCAATCGATACGACGTCGCCCGTCTTAATAAAAGCCGGCACCTTTACTGTTACTCCTGTCTCTAATTTTGCATCCTTTACGATCGACGAAGACGTATCGCCCTTCACCGCCGTCTCCGTATAATCAACTTTCAGCCACACGTTTTTCGGCAACACTATATTAATCGGCGCATCGTTGTAAAATTGAATTTCTACCGTTTCACCTTCTTTCAAAAAATCCTTACCGTCACCTACCAATTCCGCCGACAACTCAAACTGCTCAAAGCTTTCAGGGTCCATAAAGTAGAATTTCTCTCCATCCGCATACAAGTACTGTACTGAGCGATTCGCGACGTCCGCCGCCTCAATCTTCTCCTGACCTTTAAAGGTTTTTGGCAACAAAGCCCCAGTAATCAAGTTTTTCACTTTCACGTTCACGATACTACCGCCACGCCCCATCACCTTTTGCGAATATTCTACGACCTTGTATGGCTGACCATCAAGCGTAATTAATACGTTCTTCTTTAAATCCGTTGGACCGTACATATAGAATCACCCTCTTACGCGCTCGCCACAAACGGCATCAAGGCAAGATGTCGCGCTCTTTTTACTGCTACCGCTAACTGGCGCTGTTGCTTTGCCGATAAACCCGTTTTTGCCACCGGCTCAATGCGTCCATACGCATCTACATAGCGTTGTAAAGTCTTTACGTCCCGATAATCAAAGTACATATTCGGGTCATTTTTATATCGTCTCATATTTTCCTTTCACCCCACCTATAGGCTCTGCGTAAATTTGGTAAACTTTTCTCCATCGAAAAGCCCAGAAATCACCCAAAGCCATACAAATTCTTTAATTTAATTATAATTAAAATGGAATCTCGCTCAAATCGATCGGCTCGTCGCTAATATCCTCTGGAGCCACATCTTGCGCTTGTGCCGCCTCGGTCGCCGAACCCGTTACGTCAGTACTCCCACCATTACCGCCATCGCCTCGTCGACCATCACCAATAAAGTTAAAGTCTTCAACGACAATTTCCACGCGTGAACGTTTTTGTCCCTCTTTGTCTTCCCAGCTCCTCTGATCGAGTCTGCCAGAAACCATTATCCCGCTCCCTTTCTTGGCATATTGAGAGATAATTTCACCACCCCGCCCCCAAGCCGAACAATCAATAAACGAGACTGCCTCCTGTTGCGTACCCGAGCTATCTCGAAAGCTACGGTTCACCGCAACCGAAAAGCTACATACTTGCGCCCCGTTGGGCGTAGTCCTCAGCTCTGGATCTCTCGTTAAGTTCCCCATAATGATTGCTTTGCTAAAACCTCTCGCCATTTTCTTATTCCTCCTCTTTATTGGCTTCTTCTTGCGTTTTACGTTCTGCACGCTTTGCTAACATCTTTTCGCGACGCGGATCTTTCGTGACCAAAAGATAACGCATTACCTCTTCGGTAATATTCAATACCGAAGAGATTTTTGCTGGCGCTGTCGCTGGAAGATCTAGCTCATAGTAGTAGTAAACCGCGAAATCTTGTTTTCTAATTTGATAAGCAAGCTTCTTTTTCCCCTCATTAGTCTCTTTGACGATTTTTCCGCCATTCGACTCAATCAAAGCCTTCACCTTATCGGTCGCCGGCTGCAGATTCATCTCTAAGTCTGGATGAATCAACACGGTTAACTCGTATTGTCGCATAGACACTCCTTTGGTTAAAGCAAGAGCACAATCTTTTTGACATTCCTGATTTTCGTGTCATACGACCTCCAATCCGAATCGCCAAACTAGCCTCTTGCTGAGCTAATATTACCTAAATTTTCCCACAACTCTCCTTTTTTTTCAAGCACAACGTAACCCATCAATACCTTTGCAACAAAAAAGGCAGTCTTCTAAACTGTAGATAAATAACGCTAATTAATTTCTACGGAAGGAGAAGACTACCTATGGCGTATTGTAACAATAAAGCACAGGAAAAAGCTAGATATCTA
>JAFWIF010000027.1 GCA_017514975.1 Candidatus Saccharimonadota bacterium
CAAAACTTCTCACAATGAAAAAACAGCAAGCCATTAACGCCGTGAAAAGCGTTGAAATCAAATGCAAGAAAACCGCTAACAGTGTTCCCTCTGTCGGCAACATCACCAGCAGCGTAGACGCTGCAAAATTCGCCCGCCAGTTCTACGGCGACGACATCATCCTTTACGAGTCATTCTTTTTGATTCTGATGAACGCCAACAACAAACCTATTGCCTGGGCAAAGGTGGCGCAAGGTGGCATCACAGAAGTAGGCGTTGACGTTATGATCCTCGCCAAGTTTGTAGTCGATTCAATGTCAAAGAACGTTATTCTTGTTCACAATCACCCTTCCGGCAATCTTACACCCTCCGGCCCCGACAAGGAACTGACAAAACGAGTTATCGCCGCCCTTCAGCTTCTCGGCGCTCGCGTTGCAGATCATATCATCCTGTCCGAGACTGATTATTATTCTTTCCGCGACAACGGCCTTATTTATTAATCCATAACACCGCAGACAATGAAATTTTTTAGCATCATCTTCAAAGTCTTCGGCATCATCGCCGCCGTCGCCATCGCCCTCGGTGCCTACTGGCACATCTTCACCCTCGGAGCCTGCTGGCTCCTGGTATGGGCCGCAAACAACACCAAATAACAACCAATCAAAAATCAATACAAAATGAATAACAATAATTTTACCCCAATATTTGCCACCGAAGAGGCTTTTATTAGATACGACAATTTTCACTGTGGAGACCTCGAGCGCGTCCCTGTTTACTTTATGAATTATGGCCGCCGACTTTTTGTCTGCAATATGCCACAAGAATACAAGACCCGCCACGACCGCGGCGGCTGGTACGACTCCCACCTGAAAGAAGCCAGAAAGGACGTTGAAAACTACTTTAGCCAACTCAACGCCAACGGCGGCAAATACTTCAAATTCTACAGCGTCAACAATAAAGAAAAAACCTTGCCGGAGTTCCTTGAATGGATAAAAGCCAACGGCTACACATTCAGCAAAGATATGACAGAGTTCTCGATTGATAAAGATTATATCGACTTCTCCGGCAACCTCAACGAATACTCCGCCGCCTTCTGTTTTCGCATCTACGACAAGGCCCTTGCCACTCAACTGATGAACACCATCGACGCACCCAAAAAAGACTATACAAAATAAATAACCAACCAATCAAAAACCCCAAAACAATGGAAAACAACAACAATATAACTGCTGATCTTACTTGGGACAGTTACGGCAAAAATTCAATTATCGTTTTTGGCAATATCGAAGTACACGCCAATTATTTGGAAATAATGGGAGGCAAGTTGATAAACGCCAAATATTCACCCCTGGCCAATGGCCGCAAATGGACGGAGAAAATGGGACGCACTCGAGCCTACTACTTCAGCGCAACCAACAAGGCCGCAGCAATTCATTACCTGACTGACTACAACCGGGCAATATTCGACCTTGCACTATGGCACGAAGGCGAAGAGCAAAAAAATATCACCGACTACACCCCCGGCCAAAAAGTTGTTACTATCTGGGGCCTCGGTGAAGTAACCGAACACCCCGCCCAATATTCAAGCCGCTGCCTTGTGGTGAAGCTCGACACACCGACCTATAACTACGGGTGGAAGGGACTCCCGCAGACCTTTGTAGAGGTAAGCTGTGAGAATATGCGCCCTGTCACCAGTCAAAAAATATCATTGGAGTTTGGAGAATATATCCCGCTACCATTCTAACCCCCTCAATCAAAAAAGCAATGAAAACAATATTTGGAATAATCTGTATTATCGCCCCCGCTGTCCTGGCCTACTGGGACATCATCGGCCCGGCAGTCAAAAAAGTTATTAAGCCCCTCAAACAAAAAACAATATGAACGAAGAGAAGAAAAACTATATGTGGCAAGTGAACCACGACACCGGCCGCGCAATTGCCGAACTCCGGCACCATCAGGAACTCACCATCGAAGAGGCTGCACAACGCGCCGAATACGAGCCCACCATCCTGGCCGCCGTCGAAGCCGGGAAGCTGCCCCACAACATCCACAACCTGGCCCGCATCGTCGAGGCCATCGGCGGCCGCCTGGCCATCATCCCGGAAGAGCACCCCGACGATCCCCACTGCCAGTTTATAGAG
>JAFWIF010000028.1 GCA_017514975.1 Candidatus Saccharimonadota bacterium
AGTCTTGGTTTCGGTCGGCGCTATGCCTTTGATGACCTCTTTGACGCCCGGGCCAACAGAAAGTGTGATTGCCGTAATAATTACTTCCCAAGTATTCGTTCCGTCTGTAATCGTGATTCGGTCGCCAGTTTCATACCAACCATGGCCCTCGGTCGTTGCCTCGAACGGATAAAAGTAAAAACCGTCTATTTCGTCTAGGATTGGTTGAGCGAGCGTTTCGCGGTCGTCGTCTAGGATTTCGTTATTAGCGAGTTTTATTTCGGTTAGGCCATTTTCTTCTACACTTGCGTTATCGGTTACGGCGATATTATCCTCAGCTGGCGTTCTAGCGAGAACAACAGAGTTAACTGGGCCGTATTTCGGCTCCAATTTTACCTTTTTGAGGTTAGCATAAGTCAGCGTTTCCGCCGAAGTCATTTCCGGCGCCCTTAATCTAATTTGGTCGGCACTACCAGACACTTCGGCAAGCGAGCAGGTCGCTCCAGCAATTTCTGCGAGGATATCGCGATAAGTTATGCCAGTTATTTTCGCGTATAAATCTTCGGTTATGGTGTAGTTCAGGTTCGGGTTTTCCGTAGTAATTTTAGTCAGCCCAAACCGGTTTGTGATTTGGTCGAATAAATCAGAAACGGAGCAAGGAAAGTTAATTGTTCCACTCTCGTAAGGTGTCTTACCCATCCGTCCAATCGCGTCATAAGCCTTGAAATCCGTCGTGCCTTTCTCGAGCGAGGTATTCTGCTCGTAGATAGTGAACTTCCCAAGCATACACGGCTCCCAAGTGTCATTTTCTTGGCTTGTTTGGATTTCTAGTGTAAGTAAAGCATCTTTACCGACTAAATTATGATTCGTGCCAATTAACTTGAAGCTGAGGCTTTTAGTAGTGACATTAAAGTATGAGCCAGTATCTTCTTTCGTAAAACTCACTAGATCGTCGCTAGACGAGTAATCCGTCCCATCTACGGTTATCGTCGCTCTGACCGTCTTTACAGGCGCTCTGGCCGCATTTTTGAAAGCTTCCGTGACTTCTATCATTATCGTTTGCTCACAGGTATTAGGTTGACCGTAAATGGCTCGTAAAGCTCTCGGTTTTTGTCGATTAACTCTACGGTGTAATCTGAGGCATAGTACTGCGCGGTTCGGTTCGCTCTGGTCTTTGGATCATAGAAAGTGACGGAGAAGTAGGGTTGGTCTAGTAAATTACAGAGCCGAGAAATGATTTCTGAGGTTAGGATGCCGCCTATTTCTAGCTCTATTTTCGGGAATACCCCGATGAAAGTCGCTCTGACATCGCCATCCATATTACGGTCGGCATCCGCCCACAGCTTATTGTTGCCGACTTTATACGACTTAATGTTTGGCACGGTCTGTCCGTTGATTTGTAGTAAAGTTCCTATCATATTCCAACTACTCCCATATTTTCCATAAATGATTTCTCTTTAATGCCGTTTACGATCCGGTCTAGAATGGTTTCTTCGCCAATCTTGACCGTGAGAGCAATTGGCTCGTCGTCGTCTTTTTCGCGCATCTCTCGGCGCATTTCACTTTGCCTTAAACGAGCGTCTATATCGCTACCGATACTTGATTCAATATCGAGGTTCGGGGAGATGTCGACCATTTGGTAGTCAGAAAAAATGTCGTCCACGGTGCCGGTTAGTTTATTGGCCATATAAGTGACTTCTCGCTCTGCGCTATCAATTGA
>JAFWIF010000029.1 GCA_017514975.1 Candidatus Saccharimonadota bacterium
AAATCTCATTGCCACTAACGAGATCATGGTAACCCGCCAATTGCTCTCTCATATACGGAACAAATTCTTCCACTTTTTCAATCCAACCGTCCGGCGCATCCCACTTTACACCGCCGACTCTCATATAGTTAAAAGTAAGCCGGGCACCGCATAATTCGTTTAATAAATTAATAATCATCTCCCGCTCACGGAACGCGTATAAAAACGGGCTGACCGCTCCTATATCTAGAAGATTTGTCCCCCACCAAACGAGATGACTTGCAATCCTTCCAAGTTCCATTGCAAGTACTCGCAAGTATTCGGCTCGCTCCGGGATTTCAAGCCCCATCATCGTCTCTACAGCATGGCAAATGACGTAATTATTCGTCATGGCTGATAAATAGTCCATCCGATCTGTATAAGGGATAATTTGCGTATACTGTAAGCTCTCCGCAATCTTTTCGGTCCCGCGATGCAAATATCCAATAACCGGTGTAGCTTCTTTAATAATTTCCCCGTCAATCTTAATAACAAGCCTGAACACACCGTGCGTACTTGGATGCTGAGGACCTACATTCAAAAGCATTTCTTCCGTACGGATCATTAGCTACACCTCCACATCATACGGCTCATAATCTTTCCTAAGCGGATGTCCTATCCAATCATCGGGCATTAAAATACGCGATAAATTCGGATGTCCCTTAAATACAATACCGAGCAAATCATACGCTTCCCGCTCTGGCCAGTCCGCCCCTTTCCAAAGCGCTGTCACTGATTCTACTTGCGGCGCTTCCCTATCCAGCTTCACCTTTACCGCTACTGACTGTTTCTTTCCATATGAAAATAAATGAACATACACTTCCATATGTGTCACAAAATCCGTCGCATGTAACTCTGACATATAATCAAATGCAAGTTCCTCATGGGATCGCAGTAACTCCATTACTTCATAATATTCCGAGGGCTCCACTACAAGAGTTGGCACATCTTTGGAAAGTTTATTAATGTAGCAATCTACTAAAGCACCCTCTCCTACTTTTCCCTTAATAACTTCAACATACTGATTTAAATACGGTTGATTCACAGATGGCTCTTCCTGCTTCGCTTCCTCTTCCTTCTTACCTTCAGCACCCTTCGTCTTCGCCCTTGCAGCCGCAGCCGCTGCCGCTTTCGCCTTCGCTGCTGCAATTGCCTTCGCCTTTTCATCTCCCAAATCCCCATCACCTTGCGAAGCTTTCTGCTTTGCTAGCGCCGCTGCTTTTGCTTTCGCGGCGGCGACTGCCTTCGCTTTCGCCTTGGCCTTTTCTTCTTCCGTCACTTCTTCTGTTCCTTCTCTTTTTTGCTTCGCTAACGCCGCTGCTTTCGCTTTTGCGGCTGCTGCTGCCTTCGCCTTTGCTTTGGCCTTTTCTTCTTCTGTTCCTTCTTCTGTTCCTTCTCTTTTTTGTTTCGCTAACGCCGCCGCTTTCGCTTTTGCAGCCGCTGCTGCCTTCGTCTTCGCTTTGGCCTTTTCCTCTTCCATTACTTCATCTGTTCCTTCTCTTTTTTGTTTTGCTAACGCCGCCGCTTTCGCTTTTGCGGCCGCTGCTGCACGACGTTTCGCTTCTTCCAAATTCATTCCATCATTTTTTGGTAGCGCTTTCTCTTTTTCTTGATTTTCTTCTTCAAGTTTACTTATTTCTACATCATGTTTCGCAACGAGACGCTTTCTCGCCTCTTCTTTCGCACGCCTAGCCGCTTCTCTTTTCAAATCCTCTAAATCTTTGTTTGGATCACTCATTTATTCGTCACCTGCTTCCCAGTCTTTGCCTCGTAACGAATTTTTTCTTTTAATTTATTAATGCCATAAATTAAAGCAGCGGGATTTGGTGGGCAACCAGGGATATACACGTCAACTGGTACAATTTGATCTACACCTTTTACAACAGCATATGAATTTACATACGGGCCCCCTGCTGTCGCACAAGATCCCATTGCAATAACCCATTTTGGTTCAGGCATTTGATCATATAAGCGCCGAACAATAGGAGCCATCTTCTTCGTTACCGTTCCCGATACAATCATAACGTCCGATTGCCTTGGTGAAGTCCGA
>JAFWIF010000030.1 GCA_017514975.1 Candidatus Saccharimonadota bacterium
TCAGTTACGGCTAGATATCTAGCTTTTTCCTGTGCTTTATTGTTACAATACGCCATAGGTAGTCTTCTCCTTCCGTAGAAATTAATTAGCGTTATTTATCTACAGTTTAGAAGACTGCCTTTTTTGTTGCAAAGGTATTGACGGGTTACGTGGTACTTGACTATTTGGGGAAATTGGAGTATAATAGAGAGAGGAAAGGTCAAAAATAAACAAAAAACAAAACAATGAGAAAGGGTTTAATATTGCGCAGGTATGCGTTTTTGTTGGTGGCGGTCGCAGTTTGTTTGGCTGGGCTGTTGCTGTATAGGCAGATTGGGGCGGTTGCTGCGGGTGTGACGGGATGGCGCGAAGAATTAGGGACGTGGCGATATTATACGAACGGAGAGCTTGTTAAAAGGGCGTGGATTGATAAAGATGGCGGCAAAGCATACGTGGATTATAACGGGGCCGCTTTGAATGGTTGGCATTGGATGAATGCTGTATATGGAGTGACTGAGCAGGCGGAGCGCTACTATGCCTATTTTGACGAAAAGACGGGGAAGGCTTTGACGGGATTTCAAGTGATTGACGGATATCCGTATACGTTTGATAATGAGGGGCGATTGTTGTCGGAGCCATTGACGCTATGGAATAGTGATGGGTCGGGGAATGTGCGGCCGCATAGAGATTTGATTGACGTTGAGACGGGATGGTACAAGATTGGTTGGTATACAAAGCATCAAGAAAAGGCGCAAACAAATATTAATATTGAGGGTGAAAGATTTTATATCGAAAAAATTGGACATTACCAATACAAGATATATACGGAGGATCGAACAAAAGCTTTTTCGAGTAATTTGAGGGCTGAGCGAGTGGCGGATAATGATAGCCAGACATGGTATATCGTACGAAACGATTCCGACTCGTCGATTAGTTTTGTTTCAAAAAGTAACGGTTTTGTGTTGACGGGAAGTGATACTTTTTCGTTGACGGCGCCTACTTATCAGGCAAATCAGAGATATTTCTTGAGCGAAACGAGTGCAAATGGCAACGCTGCAGATACGAGTGCTTATACGCACGATTCGGCAAAACGCAAGACGGCTGGCGAGCGCAATAGTGACGATTATTCTTTGGTTAAAGTCGGCAACAAGTATCAGTTGATTACAAAAGATACGAATGAGGTCGTTTCGTCTGGCGACGGTGTTTATATAGGGACGTTTTTTGGTAGCGATGCGGACGCGAGTCAGCATCGATTATTGACGTTGAACGGAACGGATTTTTACGACATTCCGAATACATGGTCGAGTGCGATTAGGGATTCGAGTCTGTTTGCGCGTAATGGGACATTTAACTACATACATTACGGAGGAACGGCCAACGGAACATTTTGGGTATCGAGAACGAATGATTTTGATAACTATCAGAGATTGAATCCAAAACTTAATGCCTTATCGAGCTATACGCCAATATGGGCGCCAGAATGGTTTGAGGACGATAATGGCGACGTGTATGCCTTTTACTCGACGCAAATTGCGACGACTACGCAATTGAACGAGACGATTAATCGGGAACTTGCGGATAAGCGTGTATTTGGTATCGCGTATGCAAAGCTTGATTCGGTTAGCGATATGACCTTTGGGGAAGCGAAGTTGGCACAGTTTGATAAAAAACCTGGAGATGATGGTTTGCCTGGATATGGCAATTTGATTGATGCGCAGGTGATTAAGCACGGGTCAGAATACGTGATGGTAGTTAAAAACGATGCGGCGGCGATATCGAGTGAGAAAGATAGTATATTGATTTACAAAACGGATAATCTAGATGAAGTGTGGCGTTATCAGGGTACGGTTGATTGTTTTCCTGCGTGGAGCGAGGATTACAGTGCGTATGAAGCGCCAAATATTCAGTATATTAACGGGAAATATTATCTATACGTCGATCATTACATAGACAGGGTATATGGACAGCGGACATACGATGGCGAGATATATTACGCGACAAGTACGGATTTAGAAAACTGGACGTTTGAGGGGAATATTAATGTAGATAACGAAAGTTTGCGTCACGGTAGCGTTAATCGTATTACGGACGAGGCGGCGATTCGGCGCATTATGGAATTATTTGGCGCTACCGAAACAGAGACGGATGAGCAGGCATTGAGTGATGGCGGTGATAATGGCGATAATTCGAGTTTGAATGACGGTTCGGAAGTCGACCATGAGACCAATGATTTTGAGACTAATCGGGTGCCTGAGAATGCGAAGTCCGCAAAAGGAGTCGAAGCTCAGTACGTAAAGACTATCGAAAACCCAAGAACTGCGACCGATTCTCTTCCGATTATTCTTGTTGTTCCAGCAGCTTTGCTTGGTTTTATTGTGACGGGTTGCTGTCTCTTTGGTCGTCGCCGATAAGTCGCGAAGGGCTATTGAGATGTGGATTCGGCGTATTTTTTGGAGTCTTTTTTGACAATGAGCCATAGTAAGGGCGCGATGAGTGTAGAGACGGCTGCGGAGGTGAGGTTTTTAGTCCAAACCATTGCGCGCGTATCTCCATCGATGACGTCGGATGCGGAGAAATCGTCTTCGACGCCGAGTGCTTGCTTGACGCGAGCCTCGGTAGTGATGCTATGGAGTTGTTCTGCGCGTTTTTCTAGCGTGGCGATTTCGTCTATGGCGCTTACGGCGCTTGAGCCTAGGGAGTATATTATGCCAACGATAAGCCAAATGCCAAAGTAGAGGGCGACTTTTTTCGCAGTGTTTTGGGAGATGATTGCGCCGGTTTTGCGTTTTAGGGACATTCGGGTTGCGATTTTAACTGCGACGAGACTTAAGATAGCAACAGGGATGCTAACTAATAGATAGAGCACGAGCACTTCTTGCCAGTTGGAGGGGTCCCGTTCACCCCAAAATAATGTAGCTACGAGGACGATAATTGGGGCAGAAAGAATTGCGGAGAGGACGAGGACGATGCCGTGGGCGAGGACGATACCGATGAGAACCTGGAAGGCGCTTGGTTCTTTGATTGCGCCGCTAGGGGCGGATTGATTTTCTTGGGAAGTTTCTGGGGTACTAATGATAGGTTGAGGAGTTGTTGGGGCTATGGGAGTTGAGGGAGTTGAGGTGTTGTCGCTACTAATGATTGGTCGAGGGGGCGTTGGGGCTGCGGCGTTTGCTGTATCATTGCCGCTGCTAATGATAGGGGGCGTTGGAGCCGATTCGTTCATAGGGTTATCCTTTGATTAAAAAATGTTTAAGCTTATAGTAGTATGTTTTGAGGGTTTTGTCGAGCTTTAGTGTTGTGAAAAATACTGAAGTTTCGTAAAATGAAATAAAAGAGGAGGTTAATGCTAGACGTATTTGTGACGAGTCGCGTGCGCCGAAAGATTATTGTGGTTTTTGCTAAATACCCGGATTTCAAAACGCACGTAAGAGGCTTATCGAAGCTGATCAAGGAAGATCCTGGGAATATTCAGCGTGAATTGAGGCGGTTGGTCAAGGGTGGATTTTTGATGGTGAGCAAAAAAGGCAATACGAGCATTTATCAAACCAATAAGCAGTTTCCGATTTTGAAAGAGTTGCAGAGTATAGTGATCAAGAGTCAACAGCAAGAAGACGCCAAGAAGACGCCGAGCAAAATCATTGGTTAAGATTTCTGGATGATTAAATAAGAGCGAGAGAAATGACGCGGATTTTTAGGGAGCTATTGAAGAAAAGGGGGCTTGATGTTAGTTTTTTGCGTCCGCAATATGAAGACCTGTTTGATCCGTTTTTGATGCTAGGAGTAAAAGAGGCGGTTAAGCGAATAGAGGTGGCGCGCGAGAGGCGTGAGCGAATAGTGATTTATGGAGATTATGATGCTGATGGGGTGACGGCGAGTACGGTGATGGCGGAAGGGCTAGAATATTTTGGCTTTGGGCGGGAGCAGATTACGATAATGTTGCCAGATAGGTTTAAAGATGGCTACGGAATGAACGTGCCAGTGGTGCCAGAGATAGTGGCGACTGGGGCTACTTTGGTAATAACAGTAGACTGTGGTAGTGGTTCAGAAGAGGCGATTGCGGTATTGCGTGCGGAAGGGGTCGAAACGATTGTCACCGATCATCATGAAATACCTCAGATGCCACAGTCGGCGGTTACGGTGATTAATCCAAAATTGCCTGGTGAGCAAGTAGGGTTGAGGATGGCTGGCGTAGGGGTGGCGTTTACGGTGGTGAGAGCGTTGAATATGAGAAAAAGAGGGGTGGCTTGCGAGAAGTGCTTGAGCGAGGGGTTTGGGCGATGCGATAGGTGCGAGAGAGAGGGGGGGTGTGATGGGCAGGAAAAGTGGCTGTTGGATTTGGTAGCGATAGGGACGGTTTGTGATTCGATGGTTTTGCAAGAAGAAAATAGGATTATGGTGGCTTTTGGACTAAAAGTACTGAGAAAAACGCGACGAGTGGGCTTGCGTGAATTGGCGAAACGGGCAGGGGTGGTATTGGAGGCGGCGACGACGGAAACGATTGGTTTTCAGGTTGGACCGAGAATAAATGCGGCAGGGAGACTAGCGAGCGCGAGAATTGCGCTGAATCTGCTCAGGGCGAAATCGAGAGCGGAGGCGGTAAAGTTGGCGGATAGATTAGAGGAGTTAAATAAAGAGCGGAGAAGATTGCAGGAGGCGGCGGTAAATGAGGTGGTGAACGGTATAGGAGATGAGGCGGTAATTGTTGTGGCGGGGAAATGGCATGAAGGAGTAGTGGGAATTGTGGCGGGGCGATTGACAGAGCTGTACAAAAGACCAAGTTTTGCGTTGGCGGAGCTTGCGGATGGACGATTGAAGGGGAGCGGGCGGAGTTTTGGGGATTTTTCGTTAGCGCAGATGCTGCAGGGGGCGTTTACGCAGGAGCTGTTATTGACAGGGGGAGGACATGCAGGGGCATGTGGGTTGTCGCTGGAAAAGGAAAAGATAGCAGAGTTTCGAGAATTTGCGAATAGCTATTATGGGAAATTGGGACTTCGAAATCAGGAGCGGTATTTACAGGTAAAAAGCGATATTGTTTTGGATGATTTTAAGGAAGTGAACGAGGAGCTAGTAGAGGAGTTGGCGCAACTAGAGCCGTTTGGTGAAGGAAATCTCGAACCGGTATTTGAGGTGGTTGGCTTGGTGACAGGATTGAAGATTCTAAAGGAAAAACATTTGAGCCTCATACTGCGCGACGTGAAGGGGCAATATTTAAAGATGATGGCGTTTTATGCGTCAAGAGAATGGATGATGGTTAAAGAAGGGGGGCGAGTACGGGTGAAATTTTACTTGATGCGCAATGAATGGCGAGGACAAGTGAGGATAGAAGGACGCATAGCTGAGATAAGTATTGAGGACGATATTGAGTAGAGGCTAGGGGAGCTTACAAAATCTAAACCCTTCACTGGAGGTGAAGGGTTTAGGGTGAATAAATGCGCTGAGCGGCTTGACTAGCGAAGTCCGAGCTTGATACGTTCGGTCTTTTCGGCTTTGCGCTGTTCGCGAAGAATCGCCTTTAGGCGACGTTCTCGCTTAGAGATAGGCTTCGAAAAACGAAGGCTCTCTTTTGCGGTTGCCATTACGCCACTCTGTAAGACCTTGCGATTGAAGCGACGAATAATATTTTCGTTAGCCTCGCTCTGGTCTTTTCTTGTTACTTTGATTGACATATTGGGTTGATTTTAGCACAAGAAAGCTAGTTTTTCAAGGGACGTTTCAAGTGGGGTGATATGATATACTGAGGAAAAAGGAGAAATATAAGGGCATGATAGTAATTTTGGGTGCGGCGGGGAGCGGTAAAAGCGTACAAGGACAGGCGCTTGCAGAGAGACATGGGTGGAAATGGATGTCGATGGGGCAACTGCTTCGAGAGCGCAAAGATCCGGAATTGGAGAAAGCGATGTCGGCGGGCGAGTTGGTGGATTACCGAGTTGCTTCGCAGATGATCCATGATGCTGCAGAAGAGGCAGGAGCGGAAGGAAAGAAGGCAATCTATGATGGTTATCCGCGCAGTATGGAGCAATTGGGTTGGATGATAGAAAAGGGGGATGTTGAGAAGGTCGAAGGTGTAATAGTCTTGGATGTACCAAAAGATGAATTGTGGAGGAGGCTACAGGAGAGACGACGTGAAGATGATGCTGATCGAGCAGTTGTGGAGAAGCGATGGAAAATCTTTGAACAAGAAAATTATTCAATTGTTGAAAAGTTGAGAGAGCATGGCGCGAAAATTGCGCAGGTGTCGGGCGATGCGGCGGTTGAAGTAGTGACGGATAGAATTGACCAAGTTTTGGAAGAGTGGGGACTGATAAATGATGTAGATTCTAGTGACATCGAAAGATGGGATGAGCGTGGAGACTGCAGTGATTAAGGATTCTGATAAAAAATTGTCCGAGAAGATCGAGGCGATGCGCGCGGGGGGTAAAATTATGGCGCAAATTTTTGATGAGCTACGAGAGTATGTCGAGGTAGGCATGACGGGAAAAGAAATAGACGCATGGGTGGCTAAAAAAATTGTTGAGCTTGGTGCGGGGATAGCGTATTACGAGCCAGAGGTTAATTTTCCTGGAGCAATTTGTATATCGGTCAATAATGAATTGATCCACGGGACGCCAAAAAACGTAGTGCTGGAAGAGGGTGACAAGGTGAGTTTTGACTTGGTGATCAAATATCGTGGATATTATACGGATGCGGCGTTTACGATGGTACTTGGTGAGCCGACGGCGATGCAAAAGCGATTGCTAAAGTATACTGAGATGGCGCTTTATAAGGGTATCGAAGAGGTGAGGCCTGGTGCGAGATTGGGGGATGTGGGATATGCAGTGCAAAAATGTCTTGAGGCGGGGAAACTGGGAGTGATTCGTAATTATGTGGGGCATGGGATTGGTGTAGAAATGCATATGCCGCCAGAAGTGCCTAATTTTGGCCGGCGAGGAAGTGGCCAGATGTTGCGAGTTGGCGATACGATCTGTATTGAGCCGATGTCTAGTTTGGGTAAGCCTGATACGGTGGTCGTAGAAGGTGAAGATGACGGGTGGACGGTGTGCTTGAAGGATGGGTCGATTGGGGCGCATTTTGAGCACACGATATTAGTGACAGAGGATGGCTATGAGATTTTAACGCAAGCGGGTTGAGTTGTGGTACAATAAGAATTATGGAAGAAAAAGTGCGCTTTGTGGTGGGGATTGATATTGGTACGAGTACTGTTCGTGCGGTGCTTGGTAGTGCAAGACCTAACGACGGAGTAGTATCGGTAGTTGGGTATGGCGAAGTAGAGTCGGCGGGATTGCGGAGGGGAGCGGTCAAGGAATTGAGTCTGCCGATTCAGGCGCTAGATAAGTGTTTGGCGGCGGTTGAGCAGATGAGCGGCGTGACGATCGATGCGGCGGCGGTGAATATTAATGGTGCGAATATCGTGAGTACGAAGCTGGACGGGATGATTGGGGTGGCGGATCACGAGATTAACGAAGACGATATCGTGCGACTTGAAGATGTGGCGACGGTTGGAAAAGTGCCTGGAAACCGAGCGCTGATTGATTTTTTGGCGCAAGAATATGTTTTAGATGGTCAGGGAGGGATACGAGAACCACTAGGAATGCAGGGTGCGCGACTTGAAGTGAAAGCGACGGCGATTACAGCGTTGCTGCCAGATTTTGAAAATGTACAGAGAGTGTGTGAGGGGGCGCATTTCCAGGCGCATATCGTTGAGCCTTCGGTGATGGCGGCCGCAAGGGCGGTATTGACGAATCAGCAAAAAGAAAACGGTGTAGCGGTGGTTGATATGGGTAGCGCAACGACGGGAATCGCGGTATATGACGAGGGGGAATTACAATACGTCGGCGTGGTGCCAAAGGGGAGTAATGATATTACACGCGATCTTGCAACGTATTTGATGACAGTGCCAGAAGTCGCGGAAGAGATAAAGACGCGCTTTGCGACGGCGAGGCCGAGCGAGAGCGACAAAGATGTAGTGATAAAGCGGGGGCGCGATGAACTGAGATTTGAGCGTGCAAAGGTAGATGAAGCGGTAGAGGCGCGGCTAGATGAGATTTTTGAAGCTTTGAGAAAGCATTTAAAGCACGCGGGCTATGATAAGCGCTTGCCGGAAGGGATTGTCTTGGTTGGTGGAGGCGCAAAACTCAAAGGACTTGACGAGTATGTCAAAGATCGTATGGAGCTAGCGGCGCGCATCGGTAAGCCAATTGAAGTGATGGGGGTGAGCGAAGCGGTAATGAAGCCCGAATATGCGGCGGTTGTTGGGTTGATGTTTGCGGATAGAGATAAAATGGTGACATTTGAAAAACCAAGCATTGTAGCGGGTAAGGCGAAAGCAAAGGATGGCGGCTTCTTGTCTAAAATTTTTAAGTCGTTTAGGTAGATAGAAAATAGATTGCGTAAAAAGTTTTTCCCTTGTTGGGAAAAACTTTTTGGTTTGAATAAAGGTATTGAGTTGGAAAAAGACAAGGAATTTGGACTTGTCAAAAAATTTATGCAAGTGGTATTATATAATCAGAATATAGAAGATAGGAGTTTTGTGTATGCCCGAAGTAAAACCCAGCGAGGTTGAAAGCATAGCTAGCATTAAAGTCGTAGGCGTTGGAGGCGCTGGCGGCTCAGCGATAAATCGAATGCGTGAGGCGGGATTGTCTGGCGTGGAGTTTATCGCGATGAATACAGATGCGCAAGCATTGCATAATTCAAAGGCGGACGTAAAAGTGCATCTTGGGCATGATGCGACGAATGGCCTTGGAGCTGGCGCAGATCCGACAGTTGGCGAGAAAGCAGCGGAAGAAAGCCGCGAAGAGATTAAGAACGCCCTGTCGGGCGCAGATATGGCCTTTATAACCTTTGGTGCGGGTGGTGGAACTGGTTCTGGTGCGGGATATATTGTCGCAGAAGAAGCACGAAAGCAGGGGATCCTCGCGGTAGGTGTTGTGACGAAGCCGTTTTCTTTTGAAGGGGCAAAGCGCAAAGCGAATTCGGACTGGGCGATTGACCACTTGGCGCGAAATGTTGACGCTTTGATTACGATACCGAACGATAGATTGTTGCAGACGATTGACCAGAGGACGCCGATGGTCGAGACGTTTAAGATTGCAGACGAAGTGTTGCGTCAGGGCGTACAGGGAATATCGGAGCTAATTACAGAGCACTCGTTGATCAATCTGGACTTTGCGGATGTACAGGCGATCATGAAAGATGCCGGCTCGGCACTGATGGGAATTGGCCGTGCGTCTGGCGAGAATCGTGCAACGATTGCGGCGCAACAGGCGATCGAGTCGCCGCTTATTGAGGTGTCGATTGACGGCGCACGTGGTGTACTCTTTGCGGTTGCGGGTGGTTATGATGTTACGATGGCGGAAATGCAGGAGGCTGCAGAGTTGATTACGGCGAGCGTAAGCCCAGATGCGAATATTATTTGGGGTGCTTCGATACGACCAGAATTGGAAGACGAAGTGATTGTTACGGTTGTGGCGACTGGTTTTGATTCGGAATATTACAAAGACGACCCGCGCGCACGAGGTGATTTTGCGACGAGCTTTGAGGAAAAGAAAGAAGATACGGCCGAGAAGACGGAAGAGAAGTCCGAAGAGCAGAAGGCAGAAGAGGCAGTAGATGCGCATGCGGCAGAGATTGCAGATGCGATACCTCAGGAAGCGGGAGCGGATTTTACGCAAACGAGCAACGTAAATATGTGGGATGTGGTCAGAACTGAGGAGGACGAAGACGATATTCCGGCGATTTTGCGAAGACGAAAGAAGAATAAATAATAAGCGAGCGATAGTATTGCGCGATGCTGCGTGTTTGGCGGAATAAGCAATACAAATAACTAGCGTAAAGAGGAGCTTGCGTGAGCAACTGGAGAATAGGTGAGAGTAAAGTGATAGAGAGCCGCGAGTCGCAAGATGGCACGATGATTCGACGGCGGCGGGTGTCTCTTGACGGAAAGCATCGCTTTACGACGTATGAACGTATTGAGCGTCCTGGGTTAATGGTGCGAAAAACAAGCGGCGCAAAAGAAGCGTTTGATAGGGAAAAGTTGGCGCGAGCGGTGCGTAATAGTGTAGGGAAATATTTCGAGAGTGACCTTGATGTGCAAGAAATAATCGAGAAGGTCGAGGAAGGAATTTACGAGCTAGGAAAGGACGAAATACTTTCTAATGAGATAGGTGAGATGATACTTGAAGTATTGTCGGAAGTGAACGAGATGGCTTATGTGCGATTTGCGAGCGTGTTTAGGGGATTTAAGACGCTTGACGAATTGGAGCGTTCTATCGCAGAACAGCGCGAGCGCATGCGACGGAAAGCGGAGAATGAGCAAAGTGAACGGGCGCGCAAGCGGAGAATAATTAAAACAGCAAAGGAGTAAAATATGAGGGTGGTAATAATATGGCGGGAAGAATCAGATTATGGGCGAGAGGTGAGAGAATGGTTGCATGATTTTGAGCGGCAGACGGGCAAGGAGATAGAGAGTGTTAATCCGGATGAGCCAGAGGGGATTAGCATAGGAAAAACCTATGACGTGGTGGAGTACCCGACAATTTTGGCGTTTCGAGACAATGGCGAACTGCTGCAAATGTGGCGTGGTCGCGAATTGCCGCGCATGAGCGAAGTATCGTACTATTTGATGGATAATTGATGCCGGGCTTTGATGGTGTATAAATAAATGCGCGATGCAAAAATAATTTTGTTTTTTTGAACAAGTGTGCTAAGATAAAAGCATAAAGCGTTTGAACAGCGATCAACTGTGAGCTGGTGAAAGAAAAGCTTTTGCAACTGCGAGGCCTTGGTCGGAAGCGCGAAGGCGTTTCAAAAGAGACGAAGGCATGCGAAGGCTGAGTAGAATCACTCGTGAATCTGCGTAAAAGATAGAATAAAGCGCCGAGTTGTGTTTCGGAGGGGAAGCATTGACGAGGAAATTGGATGGTACCGCTCAAAAAGTTTGTCACGATTGAAGTGGCAGCGAAAGAGTTCCAATGAAAGTTGGAATTTTTTTGTTCAATTTAAAAAGGAGAGTTATTCATGAGATATAAATACGGCGAGCGACGAAAAGCGAGCGAGTATGAAAAGGCGCTGGTTGAGTTTTGGAAAAAGGAAAAGACATTTGAGCGTTCGGTTGAACAGCGACCAAAGCATGATAGTTACGTGTTTTATGATGGGCCACCATTTATTACGGGTAAACCGCATCATGGAACTTTGTTGTCTAGCGTAGTGAAAGATGTTGTGCCGAGATTTTGGACAATGCAAGGGAGGCGGGTTGAGCGACGATGGGGATGGGATTGTCATGGTTTGCCGGCGGAAAATTTTGTAGAAAAGCAGTTGGGGATTACCGACAGAAGAGAGATTGGCGGAAAAGTGTCGCTTGAGGCGTATATTACGAAGGCGCGAGAATCAATGGTGGCGAATTCTGCAACGTGGAAGGAAACAATTGATCGCGTGGGGCGATGGGTGGATTTTGATGGTGCGTATCGCACGATGGATAAGGACTTCATGGAGTCGGTGTGGTGGGCGTTTAAACAGTTGTACGAGGCTGGTAAGATTTACGAAGGCGAGAAAGTCTTGATGTATGATACGAAGTTTGCGACGCCAGTTTCTAAGGCTGAAGTGACGATGGATAATGATGCGTATCGGGAGGTAACAGACCCGAGTGCGTATGTGAAGTTTAGGGTTACGGACGGCGGTATACTGAAAGATGTCGAAGGCGATACTTATCTATTAGCATGGACGACAACGCCTTGGACTTTGCCTGGCAACCTAGCATTAGCGGTGAGCGAGGAGCTTGAGTATGGGGTTTATGCGGTTGATGGTGTAAATTTAGTGATGGCGACTGAATTGGCTGAGAAGGTATTTAACAATAAAAAACTTGTAGAAGGTGAATATGAATTGTTGCGAAAATATCACGGTAAGGATATTGTTGGATGGAAATACGAAGGGCTGTTTGGAGCGCAGCTTTCGGAGGGAAGCAAGGAAGGCGCGGGGCATTGCGTGTATAGCGCGAAGTTTGTGAGCGCCGAAGAAGGAACTGGCATTGTGCATATTGCGCCGGCGTATGGTGAAGATGATTTCGAGTTAGGAAAAAAGTATGGCTTAAAGCCGCTTCACGTGATTGACGAGAACGGGTATTACCTGGAAGAATGGGCGAAAAAATTGCGAGAGGTAGGAGTGCGAGATACGGATGAAAGCGGGATTGAGGTGTGGAGCGCGAATAAGTTTATCGCGAAATGTTTAGCGGAAAAGGGGGTGATTTGGGAGATTGCATATATTAAACACGAATATCCGTTTAATCCACGTTCTGGTCAGAGAATTATGTATCGAGCGTTTCCGAGTTGGTTTTTCGATATTCAAAGCTCAAAGAGTCTAATGATTGAGCAAAATGAGCATATTAATTGGTTCCCAGATTACCTAAAGCACGGTCGATTCGAGAAAAACATTGAGCAGGCGCCGGACTGGAATTTGTCGCGAGATAGGTTTTGGGCGACGGCGATGCCGGTATGGAAAGGCGATAGGGGCACGGTGCGCGTGGTGGGGTCGTATGATGAGTTGTATGAGTTGTCGGGCGTGAGGCTTGAGGATTATCACAGGCCGTGGGTGGATGAGGTGAAGTTTGAGATTGATGGGGAGAAATTTGAACGGGTCGATAAGGTGTTGGATTGTTGGTTTGAGTCGGGATCGATGCCGTTTGCGCAGCTACATTATCCGTTTGAAAATCGTGAGAAGTTTGAGGCGAATTATCCGGCAGATTTTATAGTGGAATACGTTGGGCAAGTGCGGGCGTGGTTTTATTATGTTCATGCGGTGAATACGGCTTTGGCAGAGGCGGGAGCATTTGGAGAGAAAAATGGCGAAAAGGGCGAACTGAATGCGTTTAAGAACGTGATAACGACGGGAACGCTTGCTGGCAATGATGGGCGGAAGATGTCGAAATCACTCGGAAATTATACGGATCCTAACGAGTTAATGGATAAGTACTCGGCAGATGCGCTAAGGTTTCTCATGCTGTCGTCGCCAGTGTTGTCTGGGGAAGATTTTGCACTAATCGATAAGGACGTGTCCGATACGGCGCGGAAGTTGGCGATGATTTGGAACGTTTACGATTTCTTTACGATGTACGCAGAGGTAGATGGATGGGGGTTGAATGGAAAAGTGATGCGAGACGGCTGGGTTGAGGGGGGAAACGGAAAGCCGCGCGCCGGTGCGGAGAAGAGGAGATTTGAGAATCCGTTGGACGAATGGATTGTGATGAGGCTATATCAGCTAAGAGACGAGATAACGGACGGCATGATGAAGTACAATTTGCCGGCGGCGTTAGAAACGGTATTGCCATTCGTGGACGACTTGTCGAATTGGTTTGTCAGGCGTAGCCGGCGCCGTTTTTGGAAAAATGGCGCGGGGGCTGATAAAGAGGAGGCGTATTGGACTCTGTGCTTTGTGCTGTGTAATTTAGCGATATTGATGGCACCATTTACGCCGTTTTTGGCGGAAGAGCTGTGGCAGAAGATGACCGGTGGCGAATTGGAGGCCGAGGATGATGGTCGTGGGGTTACAAAAGCGGCGTTTGTAACGGATAGTGTACATTTGATGCGTTGGCCACAAGCGCGAACAATCGACGAATCGGTGTTGAATAAAATGACGAACTGTAGAGCAATCATCACGGAAGGCTTGGCGCAAAGGATGGCTAGAGACGACGAATATGGCCAAATAAAGGTAAGGCAGCCGTTGGCGTCGTTGAGATATGGTGGTGAGCGCCTAGAGGAGTTTTATGAGAAGATTGTGGCGGAAGAAGTAAATGTGCGCGCAGTAGAACATGATGATACGGCGCAAGAAAAAATTGTGCTCGATAAGAAGTTGACGGATGAATTGAGGCGCGAAGGCTTTGCGCGAGAATTGATACGGTTTGTGCAGGCGGCGCGAAAGAAGGCGGGGTTAAATGTTGATGATAGGATTCGTTTGGTGATAACGGGGGCGGATCAGATTGTTGAGGAGTATCGAAAAATGATTAGTGACGAAGTGTTGGCGAAAGAATTGGCGCTAAAGGGGAATTATGCGTACGACGAAATCGTGAAGGTAGAGAATCAGCAAGTTACGATATCGTTAGAAAAAGCATAAGATTTTTGGCGGATTAACAGGGGTCGATTTGACAAAATTGCAAAATAAAGCATAAGTAGTATTGACAAAAAGCGCAAAGTGTGCTAGTATGGTAGATAGTTAGATAACAAAAATAAACATCTAGCAAATAAACAAAACAAAAAGGCGCAAGATTGGGCGAAACGCTGCAAAATTGGCTCTACGGAGTCGGAAGGATGAAACATAAACATGAAAAATACCGAAAATAACAAGATGGCGTCAAATGCAATGTGGTGGAACGTGGGGCAAGCCTTTAGGAAAGGGCGCGTTAGTGGTGCAGCGGAGTCTAGTAGTGCAGCGGAGTTGCCGCAACCGAGCAAGAAGTACGGAAAGGCGATGTTGGATGCAAAAGGCGGCGGTGTTTTGGGTAGCAAGATGTATATGATACCGCCGAAGGAGACGGGTCGGTATGACGAGAATGATACAAAGGAGTACTACATGTACGCGGGGAAAGAGAGCGATGAGGTGCTTGCGAATGACGAGTCGTTAGAATTGGCAGAGAAGCCACCGCGCAAGGCGACGCAAGGATTTTTGAGTAGATTGGTGAGGGTTGCGAAAAATAAAAAGATTGGTGAGAAGAAGACGAAAGAGCGTGACTTGAAAGAGAGCGAACTGAAGGAGCGTGGACTGAAAGAGCGTGGGGGTGAATCTGAATCTGAATACGAAGAGATAAAAGGTGGGGGCGGCGTGATGGGGCGTGATGGTGAGGTGATGTTGAGGATTGCGATGTTTTTGCAGAAAAGGCGACAGAATGGGCCGGTTTTGAAGGGAGCGAGGCGGTAATGTGATGAGAATGTAAAAAAAGGGGGGGATTTTTTGATGTAGAGAAAGGTGCTTGTGGCGTAGCGTTTATGGTATAATCGGTCAAAAGGAGATAATACTAGCATGGGCGAAAACGCGCGCAAACAAGAATTCGTGGATGGCGATGGTTACTATGGTGGCTGGCAAAAGTTAACCACAGTCAACGTGGGTCATGAGAATAACAGTAAGAGTGTTGCTGGAGAAGATGCGACAGGCGATAAACCTAAGGATAATTTATTGCAGTTTCCGGTGAAGACGGAGCAAGAAGCAGGAGGCGGCGGCGAGAAGGGCGACGAAACAAAAAATGACGACGAGAAGAGTGACGAAACAAGAAATGACGACGAGAAGAGTGACGAAACAAGAAACGGTGACGAGAAGAGTGGCGAAACGGGAAACGGTGACACGGCAGGCGCCGAAACAGTATCTAGTACGGAAGATGGAGAGGAAGTTGTTGATGAGGCATTGGGCCGCAGCGTGAAAGGTGGAGAGAATGTTGTTGATGAAGCATTGAATCACAGTGCTGACGGAGAGATAATTGCGCAGATTAATGGAGAACAAAGTGGGCAAGGGTTTGTAGGGGGCGATATGGGTGAAGTGCGACCGGTAAGTGAGGCGGACGCAGGAAGCGAGACGCATGGCAGCAACTTGGCAAGTGGTGAATATGTGAATGCGCGCAAAGACATAAACCTACTCGGCATAGGTAAAAAGGTAGAGGTAGACAAAAAAGAAAGAACCGAGGCAGGTCAGGAGAAAAAAACAGATGAAACCTGGCTTGATAAGGAACTACGGAGAAAGATAGAGGCTTTGCGGTATTGGGCGGATAAGGGAACGCCTGAAACGTATATGACGAAGCAAGGTAAGCTTTTGGGGTCAGACATCGTTAACGAGAGTGTAAAAGTAGGAGTAGGCGAGTGGGGCGATCAGAAGGGCAAGGTGTTGCGTGATAAATTGCTGGTAGAGGACGGGCAGATAGTGTTTATACAGAATTATAGGGCAGAAGAAGATAGTAATTACGTGAACGAAAAAGAAGTGCCGGTGCGCAGGTTCTTTGGGTTGGGGCCAATTAAGAAAGATCGCAATGGCAATCCGATTACAAAAACAAAGTGGGTGCATGTGCCGACGTATGGAAGAATAAGCCAGAGAAAGATTAAGCTAGACGATTTGATTGCGGATACGGAAAACCCAGATCCAGACGAAGCGGAGCTAGCAAAGCATAAGCTAAACGAGATTATCAGTCCCTTCGTAAAGGTTGAGGGGCTGGAGATGCCGGAGGCGATAAAGCTAAGAGCGCAGATACAAGAAAACAAACAGGGGTCGCAAGAGAAAGGGATGGAAAATAAAACGGATTGGATGGATGCGCTAAGGTTTAAGGTGAAGGAGGAGCAAAAGTTAAATGCGTACAAAAACGCTAGTCTGCAGGATGTCGAGAAGTGGAAGGGCGACGCAATGGTAGATTATGTAGCGCAGAAGTTAGAGCAAGCGTCGCCTGCGGTTAGAGCGCGCGTAAATGCTGTAAAATACGATACGCAGATAGCATCTCTAAAAGAAGAAGTGACGGATATGCAGGATGAAATTCGCTCATTGGGGTTCGCGTTCCCGTTTACGCGTAAGGCGCGACGAAAGCGAGCGATGCGCGAGGAGCTTGCAGAGCGCCAAGAAGAGCTTGATGCTGTGTACAGGGAAAAAGATGAGGTGCATATCGACAGGTACAAGAGTGCGACATTGAGTGACGACGAAAGAGAGGAAGTGCGAGATTTTACAGAGATTATAGGTAAAGCCGTGAAAAAACAGGAGCGTGAAAGAATAAAGGCGTTACTTAAAGAGTGTGAAACGATAATAGATAATAACTTAACTGGCTCGATTACTGGTGACTATGGACAGATTCGTTATCCAATAGTAGAAGATAAAGGCCCGAGAGATGCCGTGATAAAAAGGTCTCTATATAATGTCTGGAGATATTCGAGGCGCATCAATCGCTATGCGGCAAAAAATCCCGATTTTAAAAAAGATAGTGAACAAGCAATTGCATTCGCGAATGGCGCGAAGTATAGAGAATTGCGCGAGGCGATAGATAGGGCGCCAGAACGAGGAGGGTGGTAGTGCGAGTGGTGTATGATTTCTCACTTGACAAGCGTAAGCTTCTTTGCTAGTATGCCAGTATATATTGGTCAAACATAAACAAGAAAAGGAAAAAAGAGATGACAGAAAAAATTACAAATCCTTCTGCTCGGAATGGTGAAGGCACGGGGGAGGGTTCATCGGAAAAAGAGACAAATGAGAAAATAGCTAAAGACCTCATCAAGGCATACGAGGAGGCGACGAAGGGAGGCGATAGTTCCGATGGCGGCAAATTGACGCTAATGCATCGAGGAATCGCGGAAACAGACAAGGCAGAATTCATGAATACTGAAGAGTTTCGAGGATGTAATACTCCGAAGGAAGCTCAGGTTGCTTACTTTAAGTACTTAAATGAAAAGTATCCTGGTGGATTTGAAATGTATCTATCGGAAGAAGAAAAAGATGATGGCGAGACAGACGAGGAGCCAGATGAAGAACCCGAGGTCGAGACAGACGAGGAGACAGATGAAGAGCCGTTAAATGATGATAGTGAAACGCAGAATGGCTTAAAACGTAAGAAGAAGATTGGCTTAGGCGCTCTTGCTGGTTTTGCTGCTGGTGCCGCTGCTGGTGGTGTTGCTGCTGCTGCTATTATCGGTGCTGGCGGCGCTGGCGCTGGCGCGAATAATCCCGCCGTTGAGACGGTAGAAACATATACAGAGGAGGGCACCGCCGGTAGCTTACAAGAGTTGGAAAACTCAGATGACGTAAGGGGCATTAATGATGTTGAGAGCGGCACTGAGACGGAAAAGAATGCAGAGATGACGCGAGAGCAGAAAATTGCTGAGATGTCGAAGCTGGCAGATGAACACGCGGCGTATATGATGGAGGGGAAAAAGCTTCCAACGAACTATTCGATAGATTGTCGTGAGATGAGCGAAGACGAAGCGCGAGATATGTTTGCTCAGGTATATATGGATACGTCAACGATGGCGGTTTGGGTGTTGGATTGGGGGGAGAAGGTTGGGCTTAATGAGTTTAATGGTAAGACGAATGCGAGTGAGGTGCAGGCGTTAATTGAGAGCGATGCGGCATTGAAGGCGAAGTGTAGGGCGGCAGTTTATGATTTTGCGCATGATGAAAACCTACAAATTACCCCTACGACTATTGAAGGACAAATAATGAATCATCGTCAAGTTCCGGATGGCAAGGGAGGATTTAAGGTTGTAGCATACGAGGATGAGGTGCGTGCAGGCGATCCAGAGTCGAAGGGATTCCGAGTTAGCTTTGAAGGCCAGGAGAGAGATTATATTGGGATATGCGGATTCCAGGGGGCCAAAGCTATAAAGGCGAGTGAAGCGTACAGTAGTGTTGATATCGTTAACAAGTCGGATGTTACGGAAAATACCGGACAATATGTGACGGAAGCGCAGAAAGTCATAGTGACACATACTACTAAGGAGACGGTCGTGAAGGCGCCAGATAATGTAGTGATAGTAACGGAAGTCGAAAAGAAAGAAACGCCTCCGGAAACACCTCCAGAAACGCCTCCGGAAACACCTCCAGAAACGCCTCCGGAAACACCTCCAGAAACGCCTCCGGAAACACCTCCAGAAACGCCTCCAGAAACGCCTCCAGAAACGCCTCCAGAAACGCCTCCGGAAACACCTCCAGAAACGCCTCCGGAAACACCTCCAGAAACGCCTCCAGAAACGCCTCCAGAAACGCCTCCGGTAGTTCTAGAAGAAAAAGATGTAGAGAATCTTGAGGAGCGGGCATATTCACACGCATCAGAAACCACGAATATTGAACTAGATGCGTCTGCGTCTATGTACCAAGCAACCAAACCGAACACGGACGAGGAAACTGGTAGTTTGCCTAATGGTGTTGTGATAAATGGGGCAGTGGTGAATGTGGATGGGTCTATGTCGAATGAGAAGGCACCAGATGCGGATGTGTCCTATGCGGGCGATTATCTAACCGCTGAAGATAGTAGCGCGCCGAATGACGCACAGGGAAGGCAGGAGCAGGCCGCGGCAAATGAACAGGCTGCAGCAGAAGAGGCGGCGGCGCAAGAGGCAGGTTACGATACGTACACTCAGGATGAAGCGGCGAACTGGTTCCAGAGCCAAGGGTTTTCGAGCTATAACGGCGGGGGTACTGTCGAAACGGGGCAAAACGGACAATAGATGATAGAATGTGTTCGAATAAAGGAGAAAAAATGAAAAATAAAAAACAAAAAATAATTGGCTTGGGATTGTCGACCTTGAGCTTGGCGATAATGGCGTCGGCGTCAGCATCGGCGTGGGGGCCTGAGCGGCCTACATATACCGTTAAGAATCCTGCCGATCATGTGACGTTTAATTCGATTACGGACCATCCGTCACTGGGCGATGAGCGTAACTTTGTGCGTGTCGCGGAAGCTGGAGTAAAAGGTGTATTTAAGGATGAAGTGAAAGTCGAGGCTGGAAAAGAATATGAGGTATATATTTGGTATCACAATAATGCGGCGTCAAATTTGAATCCGAGTGGTAAAGGAATAGCGACCGGAACGCGTGTATACTCAAAATTCCCGTCATCTATCAACTCGTCAAAAAAATGGGAAGTTAATGGAACGATTTCGTCGACCAACGCAACGCCAGAGTCGGTTTGGGATCAAGCTTACTTTACGACTGATTCTAAGGAAGATATCCTTTTGCAATACGTTCCTGGGTCGGCAATTCTCAGCAATGGATATAAAGCGAATGGTCGAGTGATGAGCGACAAAATGTTTACGAGCGAAGGGGCGTATTTGGGCGTAGATGAATTGAACGGGATGCTTCCTGGTTGTGATGAATTTTCGGGAAATATCGTATATAGAGTGCGCGCTGTAAAACGTACGGCAGACGTGAGTAAAAGCGCTTCGCTAGACGGAAAGAACTTCTTCAAGAGCGTCTCGCCGCAACCTGGGGATACAATTACGTATAAAATAGAATTTGCTAATACAGGAAATGTGGATTTGGCAAATATCGTTTTTCGGGATAAATTGCCAGAACATACGACATTGATCCCTGGGACGACGAAGATGATTAATAAGAATTATCCTGACGGTACGATTATGCCAGATACGATTACGGAAAATGGCTTCAATGTTGGTACGTTTGCGCCTGGGGCGAAAGCAACAATCTATTATCAGGTAAAAGTTGACGAAGATGCTGCGGAGAGTGGCTCATGTGGAATGAATTCGCTCAATAATACGGTTATAGTGAATTATGACCACAACGTGGCGACGGGGGATAATGGTGGAGATGTAGAAGATACGGCTACGATAAATATTGAGCGCGTGTGTACGGAAGAAGAAAAGAAGATTGAGGAAAAACAAGAAAAGAAGATCGTGAATACTCCTAAAGAGTTGCCGAAGACTGGTCCTGGAGAAGTGGCGTTAGTAATTGTTGGAGTAGCGGCACTTGTAGCGGTAGTGTGGTACTGGTATAAGAGTCAGCAAGATCTGAATCGTGTAACAAGCGCAATCAAAGGTGCGACGAAGAAAAATAGTGGCACTGCTGCGACAAAAGATGATGGAGCAAAGATTGCGGAAATAAAGGCAAGTGAAAAGATTGCTGAAAAAATCACGGGTAAAAAAGACGAAAAATAACAGTTGCTTAATCTAGAGGTGCGATTTGGGCAGCACTTTGAGTTAGGTAAGTGATAAATAAAAGGCGACAAGGTAAAGTGGGTCGCCTTTTATGATGGGGCAGCCAGAAGTGTGCTTGTTGCATTTTTTAGAGAAATCTGGTAGAATTTCTAGGGTAATATAAAGGATAATTATGAAGAAAGCAGTCATAAAGGTCGGTGGCAAGCAGTATATTGTCGCCGAAAAAGAGACCCTACGGGTGGACCTCCTCCCGGAAGGAACAAAAGAGCTCGCTTTGGATGCTTTGCTGGTAATTGACGGCGACAAGACAACAGTCGGAACGCCGACGGTTAGCGGAGTAAAGGTTAAGGCGAAGGTCGTAAACGAAAAAGTGGCGGGAGAGAAAGTGCGCGTAATTCGCTATAAGTCGAAGAAGCGTGTGCATAAAGAGACGGGGCATCGCCAAAAGTACTCCGAAATTGAAATTTCCAGTATCGGAAAATAAACAAAAATCGAAAAGCGTCGCGTGGGGGCGCTTTTTTTGATGACGTGATTAAATTGTAGAAAAACGAATGCTTATGGTTTGCGTATTTTGGCAATTGCATGATATCATATTTTTTATATGATGATAGTTATAGGTGTAATTGTGGGGTTGATTGCGTTGATGCTGTTAGTGACGGCGCACGAATTTGGGCATTTTTTGATGGCGCGACGCAATGGGGTGGAAGTTGAAGAATTCGGCATTGGGTTTATGCCGCGAGCGATAGCTTGGCGTAAAGTCGACGGCAAGTGGAGAAAATTGACGCGGGCCGAATGGAAAAAACCGCCTGGAAAGGGTTTGATTATATCGCTGAACTGGTTGCCGATTGGTGGTTTTTGTCAGATGAAAGGAGAGAGCGACGCGGCAAAGGAAAAAGGAAGTTTTGGACAGGCGACGTTTTGGCAAAAAACGAAGATATTATTCGGTGGGGTGTTGGCGAACTGGTTGGTTGCGTGGGTGATTTTGTCGGCGTTGGCGTTTGTTGGGATGCCGCATTTTCTTGAAAATCAGTTTATGATAGAGAGCGACGCAAAGGTTGTAGCGACAAAGCCAGTAACGATATCGGATATAGTTGAGGGTGGTCCGGCGGCGCAGGCGGGGATGCAGAACGGTGACGTGATTGTGTCGATGCGACAGGCGCAAGATGAAAACGGCGAGGGCTTGAAAATAGCAAACATCCTCTTGGTTGATGACGTAACGGCGTTTACGAAGGAATTTGCAGGTCAGGAGATTTATATTAGCTACGAGCGGGGCGGAGACACTGTGACGAGGGCGGTGAAATTGAATGATAGGGATAGTGAGTATATTTTGGGGGCTGGATTGACGGGCGATGCGGTGTATATGAGCTCGTGGAGTGCTCCAATCGTAGGCTTAGGTACGATGTTTCAGGTAACTGGAGAAACGTTTAAAGGGATTGGTGAATTGGTTGTGAATTTTGTAGGCGGGGTTGCGAAACAGGTGAATCCTAACGAGGAAGTACGTAAGGATGGCGCAAAGGAATTAAAAGAGGCGGGTGATTCGGTGAGTGGTCCAGTGGGAATTGTGGGGATTTTATTCCCTGCGTTTACGCAAAGTGGGCCGAGAAATTTGATGTTCTTGGTGGCCTTGATTTCGATTTCGTTGGCGTGTATGAATGTTTTGCCGATTCCGGCGCTTGATGGTGGGCGATGGCTGCTGATTGCGATTTGGCGATTGAGGGGCAAAAAGCTAAAAAAGGAGACTGAAGAGAAAATTGTTGGTCGAGCGTTTTTAGCGATTTTGATTTTAGCAGTAGTAGTAACTATCCTAGACGTTATGAGGCTGGCTAGATAAATGGGCAGCAAGGCGAAAGGTGCGACGACAAAGAAAATACGCTCGCAGTCAAAAATAACAAAGCGATTAATTTTGGAGGCGTTAGCGTTGGTGCTATGGGTGGTAGCGGTATTTTATGGTGTGCAATGGTTAGTCGGGATAATCTTGGGGCTGATTATAAATGCGAGTGGTGGAACTGCGGAAGTTGGCGTGGCGACAAGTACGCTCGTGTCGGCAATTATCTATCTGATTAGTTGTCTTATAATCATATTGGTGCCGAAGTTGATCTTGAAAGGCCGCGGAGGAACATCGAGAGATGAATTAGGTTTACGGGGATTGCCGACCTGGACGGATATTGGACTGGCGCCGATTGGATATATTGTTTCGAGCATTGTTGGTGCGTTGTTGTTGGCGCTTTGTTCGATAGTATTCTCTGGGTTGAATATTGATTGGAATCAGAGTCAAGATTTGGGTGGTTTTGAACTAGCGTCAACGGTAGGGGAAAAATGGTTGGCGTTTGTAGCGCTAGTTGTGATCGCGCCAATTGCGGAGGAAGTCATATTTCGCGGCTGGTTATATGGCAAGTTGCGTGCAAGAATGTCGGCGTTGCCGGCGATTTTAATTGTTTCGATATTATTTGGCGTAGTGCATGGACAGTGGAATGTCGGGATATTGGTTGCGATAATGAGTGTGGCGATGTGTTTGATAAGAGAGTTGACGGGAACAATATGGTCGGGAATTTTGGTACACATGATTCGTAATGGGATTGCGTTTTACCTACTATTTTCTGCGGCTTATGGGGGATTAGGCGGTGAGGCGGCTGGTTGGCTACTATAGAGCCGTGATGGGTAGTTTGGCGTGATTTTGTGCTGAGTTGTTGAGCGATGATATAATGAAGGGTAACTATGCCGGAGTTGCCAGAAGTAGAAACGATTAAACGGGGATTGTTGACGCGAATTCTCAATAAGAGGATCATGCGTATTGTGGTATTGAACGAAAAAAGCTGGAGGGGGTTGCCGAGTGAACGGATTGTCGGTGAGAGTATTGTAGCGATAGAGCGCAGAGGCAAGGCTTTATTATTGAGAATGTCGAATGGTCTTTATGTAATGGTGCACCTGCGAATGACTGGGCAGATTATTGTAGATGAGGGGGAGAGTGGCGAGGAAGCTGCGCGGTTTGCGGCGGGACATCCAGACGAGAGTTTTCGAGAGAAGATGCCTGGGCGACATACGAGAGTGGTGATAGAGTTTGAAGATGGCGTAAGGCTGTATTTTAATGATTTGCGAAAGTTTGGCTTTATGAAAGTGTTAGACGAGCTGGGAGTACAAGAAGAGAGGTTTTTGCGAAAGTTGGGACCTGAGCCGTGGGAGATGACTGAGGATGATTTTTGGGAGCGCTTACAGCGACACCGAACGGCGCCCGTAAAAGCGGTGATTTTAAATCAGGAAGTGATTGCAGGAGTTGGTAATATTTATGCGGATGAGGGGTGCTTTGTTGCGAGAATATATCCTGGCGTAAGATGTGGAGAATTGACACGTGAAGAGGCGGATAAATTGCTGGAAGGATTGCGCGAGGTAATGCAGGCGTCGATCGATAGTGGCGGCTCGACAATGAAGGATTATGTAAAGGCGGACGGAACGAGGGGGGATTATTTGGAAAAATTTGCACAAGTGTTTAGGCGCAACGGCAAGAGTTGTCGTGAATGTGGAGCGGAAATTTTAAAGACTCGAGTGGCAGGAAGGGGGACGCATTATTGTCCGCGATGCCAAAGAGGGGCGGAATGTTAAAGATTTTTTATGGCGATGACCGGAAGAAAGCGCTTGATGCTGTTGAGCGTTTGCTTGGGAAAGATTATGAAGTGGTTGAAGCAGATAATTTGACGACGAGCGATATGGCGTCGGTGTTTTTGGGAACGTCGATCTTCGGAGAAAAACGTAAGATTTTGTTAAAGGCCTTGAGCGAAAACAAGGATTGTTGGGAGAAATTACCGAACTTTATCGATACGCCGCATGATATTGTGATTCTTGAGGCGTCGCTAGACAAGCGGACGACGACGTATAAAGAATTGGCAAAGAATAAAAGCCTTGAGGTGAAAGAATTTTTATTGGTTGACCCGATGGATGCGAAGGCGGCGCGGAGTCGCAACTTTGAGGTATTTAAGCTGGCGTTTCGAGGTCAGGGGGCGAAGGCGGTTGCGTTGTGTGATGAACTGGCGAAACAGAATGATCCGTATATGATGTTGGGGTTATTGACGGCGCAAGCAATGAGGGAACTAGAAAGGGGGAGTGGCGCTAGATTGTCGAAGACGCAACAAAAGGCGGTGGCGGCGTTGAAGATTTTGGCAGAAGCGGATATAGCGATGAAATCGACGGCGATTGAGGCATGGAATTTAGTGAAGATGGCGTTGTTGCGGATTGGGCAATTGTAGCAATACGCGCAGCGTGGCGGTGGCGAAAGGGCGTTTTGATATAATAGAGAAATGAGCGTTAAAAAGAATGAAAAAAGCTTAGCGAGATTGGCGCGAAATGTGGGTAGGATTGCGCGAGGTGTGGGGGCGATAAGTGGTGGCGTGATGATAGTGGCGCTAGTGATGATGTTGATGCAAAAAAATATTTCGCTTTTGCCGGAACATGTGACGGGCTACGGTGCGACAGTGTGTGGATTGTATGGGGCGGGTATCGGGTTTTATTTGGGGTATATTTTGCAACGAGAAATTGTGCAGCCGGTAAGTAACTATAAAGGCGAAGCTTTAGAGAGCGAGCGAGTAGAAGCTTGCAGAAATCAAGTAGTTGGACTATTAGTGATGCTAGGGATTGGGATAGCGATAATGACAACGCTAGCGTTTGGTGGCGTGGGAAAGTTTGGGTGGATATTGGGCGTATATTATGTACAAAGCGTGGTGTTGATTTGTGGTGGGGTGTTGGTGGAGCGTGCGCTGAAAAAAGCGCGAGGATGGTAGAAAGTCGGGGGGTGTGAAGTCTGAAGATGAGTTGAGAGATTGAGCTAAAAACGTGAATCAGACAAAAATCTCCCGTCGCAACGAGGGGAGATTTTTTGTAAGAATCCGACACGTAAAAATGTGGGGCTTAGGCAGCGTGAACTTCGACGCGAGTGCGTGGAACGTTGTGGCCAGAGAAGTGGGTCTTTTTGGTCTTTACGAAAGCAACTTTGCCATCAATCGCGGCATGGATAGTGAAATTGCGACTCATAAAGGTGCCTGGGCCGGCGATTTTTGTCGCGCCAGTTTGACGGACGAGGACTTCGCCAGTCTTGACGGTTTGGCCGCCAAAGCGCTTGACGCCAAGGCGTTGGCCGGCGTTATTATGGTTGTTTTTGCTGGTACCGCCAGCTTTGACATGGGACATACTATTTTTTCCTTAACACTATTATTTTGCGTGCGACAACCTGACTTTTGCGATGATAAATAAAGTCTTCGGCTCGCACATAACGATATCTCTTGACATTATAGTTGAGTTTTGCGATTTCGTCAAGGATGTCGGGCATTTCATAGGAGCCGTCGGGGCGGAGCCAAGCTGGTATTGCGAGAGCAAGAGAGGTTCCTTGCGGAATTTGCGGTGAAAGGTTTTTTAGGAAAGCGATAACAAGAGTGGCGGCTTCGGTCTTGAGGTGGTTGAGAGTCGATTGATTGGGAGGAGAGGATAAGGGTTGACCGAGGTAAATTTCGGAAGCAATGGCGAGTGGAGGGGTGATTTGCCAGTGGTGTGTGGTGGCGTCGCCAAGTTCGAGAGGAACGGGTTTTGTCTCAAGGTTTAGGTCGGGATAGCGTTCGGCGAGCCAGAGGAGGTTTTGCTGGGTATAATCGAGCATTTTTTGGGAGAGGTCGGAGCCGTATGTGGAATAGCCCATCAATAAGGCTTCTTGCAAAATAACGCCTGTACCGCAAAAGGGGTCGAGGATAGTAGTGGAGGGGGATGTTGGGGTGGAAAGATTGATGAGGATTTGGGCAAGTTTTGGCGGGAGCATGCCGACGAAAGCGTCGCGCGCAGGGCGAGCGTGATCGCGTTTAGCATAGGCGGAAATATCTTGAACGGCAAGCGTGACGGCGTAAAGGTCGTTATAGCGAATAATTTCGTAGCGGGTGCGTATAGATTGGGTGTGCGAGGAGCTATTAGGGGTGAGGCGGTTGTAGATGATAGTGGCGGCGGAGAGTGTGGCGGAAGTGTTTGGGACGAGGCGAACCGAGCGGCCTTGGCGACGGAGAAGATGTTTTTGCTTGAGGGCGAATTGCCAAGTAGAGGCCTTTGAGGCGGATTTGGAGTAATCAGAAAAACCAAGCGTGAGTTTGTGATCCTTGGGGAGAGTACTGAGGAAAGAAGCAAGGGGTTGGTCGAGAATCTGAGCGATTTTGATAGTGCCGCCGAGGCGATTGATGATAGCGGGTTCGAGGGGAGACGTAGTATCGAGAATGGCGAAAATAGGCGCGGGTGCGCAAGGTGTAGCGGCGGGCTGGGCAGGGAATGGTCGGAGCTTGGTAGCGCCAAAGACAGATTCAAGTTCGGCAAAAGACAAAAGTGGCTCGCGACCGAGGACGAAGAGATATTGCATATTAAGAGTATTGTATCATGATTGGACGCGGAAAGATTCTTTGAATGAGATAGGATGGTTAGTGTTATGATAAGCTTATATGGAGATGCAAAAAGTGGAGCAGGTATATAGCGTTGGCGAATTTCAGGCGGTTTGTAACCAGATTTTAGATACGGCATTTGCGGGAGTGGTTATAGAGGGTGAGGTGGCGAGCTTTAAGGTCAATCAAGGCAAGTATGTATTTTTTGATTTGAAAGATGAAGAGGCGAGCGTGGGGTGTTTTATAATGTTGTTTGCGTTGAAATATCCGTTAGAAGATGGGATGAGAGTGCGAGTGAGGGCGGTGCCGAAAGTGACGGCGTGGGGGAAGTTTTCGTTGACGGTGCAAGCGATTATGCCGGTTGGAGAAGGAAGTTTGAAAAAGAGTTTTGAGTTGTTGAAGAAAAAGCTTGAAAAAGAAGGGTTATTTGATGTGCGGCGGAAGCGTGGGCTACCTGCGCCAGAGTCGATTCGGACGATTGGCGTAATCTCAAGTACGCAAGCGGCAGGATATGCGGATTTTTGCAAAATATTAAACGAGAGGTGGGGTGGCTTAAAGGTTTTGACGGCGCATTGCCAAGTGCAAGGAATGGTAGCGGCGGAGCAGATTGTGCGAGCGCTGAAATATTTTAACGAGAAGGGCGAGGTTGATGTGATCGCAATAATGCGTGGCGGCGGTAGCGCAGATGATTTGGCGGCGTTTAATGATGAGGAGCTAGTGAGAGCGATTGCGGGCTCAAAGATAAGGGTTGTGACAGGAATTGGGCATGAGGTTGATGAATCGTTGGCGGATTTGGCGGCAGATTTTGCGGCGTCGACGCCGAGTAATGTGGCGCAGGTTTTGACGAGAGACAGGCGAGAGGTTGTAAGAATGGTACGAGATACGGTGAATCGAACAAAAAATTTGTTCAGCGTGAAAATTCGTGAAATGTTGGAGCAGAACAGAGGTAGGGTAGCGGAAGTGGAAGCAAAGGTAGTGGAGCGTATTGAGCAGAAAATGAACGAAATTGTACAGCTGAAAAGAAATTTAGAACAGGTTGATCCAGAGCGGGTGCTAGAGAGAGGATATGTGTTAGTTAGAGGGGAGTGGGTGGTTGGCGAAGAAATTGAGGTGATTGGATTAAAGAAAGTTGCGAAGGCGAAAATAGAGAAAGTCTCGCCGAGAAAAGCTTAGTCAAGGTTAAAAAGAAAGGAAGAGTATGACGAAACATATAAACGAGAAAATTGAAGAGCTACAAGAGGGGGCAGAGTGGTTTTATGGTGATGAGTTTAAGCTGGAAGAAGCGAGTGGGCGTTATAAAAAATTAGTAAAATTGGCGAATGAGGTTGAAGGGGATTTGGAAAAACTAAAGAATGAGATAGAGGTGATAGGGAAAGATTTTAGCCAGAGTTAATGTCGAATGATGCGTTAAGGAGGAGATTTTTGGTTGCAAAAAAGCTAGCGGTAAAATATAATATTGGGTATGGATCAGAATAATAACTTTGGGGCAGGAAACGGGATGCCGAATGGCATGAATGCGGTGCCGAGCAACGGAAACGTTCCGAATAATGGCGCGCCGACGGCTTCGTGGATGAATAGCGGGAATAATGCGTATGGGGGTGGAGCGCCAGCTGGCGGGATGCCGGCGACGAATGGGGTGCCGATGCAGAATGGTGGAGTCGGCATGCAGGCGACAGGTAGCGCAGGAGTGCCACCATTGATGCCGCAACAGCAGAGCGCGAGTGTCGTGGCGCCGTTGCGAGCGGAAAAACAAAAAGGCTCATTGCTGGAAACGATTATTTTAGTTGTGGTGTGTTTGATAGCGGCGGCAGCGATTGTGGCGGCGGTATATTTCTTTATGAAGTTTAACGAATTAAATGGAGAACAGGAAATTAGAGAGCAGCAGGCGGCAATTGAGGCGGCGGCGCAACAGAAAGAGATTGACGAGAAGGCGCGCGAAGAAGCGGACAAAGAGCCAAATAAAGAGTTTTTGGGGCCGAGTGATTATGGTTCGATTAGTTTCTATTATCCAAAAACTTGGAGTATGTATGTTGAGAAAGACGGAACAAATAATAGCGACTATCAGGCGTATTTTCGTCCAGATCATGTTGATCCGGTAAGCGATAGGGCGTCGCGCTATTCATTGAGGTTTTCGATTTTGAATCGTCAGATTACAGATGTGCAGAAGACGTATCAGTCGAAGGTGCAAAATGGCGATATGAGTGCAGATACGTTTAATGCGGACGACAATAATATATCTGGTACGAAATATACTGGAAAAATCGAAGAGGGTATCGAAGGGGTAGTCACTTTAGTAAAGGTTAATGATAAAACGGTAGTATTGCAGACCGACGCGGCGACGTATAAGGCCGATTACGAAAAATTATTGCAGACTTTGCGGCGAAATTCTTAACGAGAGTTGCTTGGGCTTTCGAAGAACGTTTTGGTGAGATTCTCTATGCTTGGCGGTCGTACGGCGATGACTCGGCGAGACGGTTGAGGGTTTTGCGGTAGGCGAAGAGTTGGTGTAGAATAGAAATATGGAAAGCGAGGTATCGGGTGTGGATGCGAGCGCGGTGGTGGTAGCTCATGAATTAAAGGCGCCGCTTAGTTTGGTTAGGCAACTGGCGCTGACTTTGGAGATGGGGCAAGGATTGGACTTGGAGACGACCAGACGGACAAGCGAGAGGATTGTGGCGACAAGCGAGAGGGCTTTGAGACAAGTGCAGGATTTACTGCGTGTAGCGAGGTTGGAAGAAGCGATGTTTGAAATGGAGCCAGTGAACCCGCGCGCAGTGTGCGATGAAGTGGTGAGCGAACTGTGGACTTTGTTTAAATTTAATCGGCGAGAGATCGAGATAGATTATCGCAATAAAAAACGGTTGGCGGTAGCGAATAGGCAATTGCTGTATTCGGTAGTGTATAATTTTTGCCTAAACGCGATGAATTATGGCGGAGAGGAGTTGCCGAGCAAAGTAATCGTGCGAGACAAAAGCGATAAAATACGTATAGAAGTGCGAGATTATGGGCCAACGGTACCAACAAGGGTGTGGCGCGAGATAAAAGATGGGTATGTAAAACGGCCGGTAGAGATTGCGATGCGTCCTGGATCGAGTGGGATGGGCTTGTATATAGCGGCGAAGTTTGCGAATTATATGAATAGTAAATTTGGCTTAATTCGTCATCGAGATGGAACGAGTTTTTATGTAGACTTAGCAACAAGCGGTCAGCTGAGCATGGTTTAGGAGCGTGGAGTGAGATTGGCAGTGATCGAAGATGATAGGGGTTGGGAGGAATATTATCGAGACGTGTTGGGGTATGATGATGGCATAAAAGAGCTGCGATTTTTTCGCGATGGAGTAGTTGCGGTGCAGGCGATGGATGAGTGGGTGCCTGACGTGGTGATCCTGGATGTTTTATTGACTGGCCCAACAGGGTTTGCGGTACTGAATGAGATGCGTAGTTATGAGGAGTTGATGAAAGTGCCTGTAATAATCGTGAGTAGCGTTGAGGTTGGAGAGGATATAGCGGCGGAATATGGGGTAGTGAAAGCTTTAGATAAAAGCCTGATGACGCCGCAAGAGTTGCTCGGCGCAATTAGAGAGGTGAGGAGCAAAGATGGCGAATAGAGAGAGCTTGCGCACGAAAGCGATAGTATTGAGGAGAACGAATTATGGGGAAGCGGATAGGATATTGCAGATTTTGACGCCAGAGGGGAAGATGGGCGTTTTGGCGCGAGGAGTGAGGCGCGAGAAGTCGCGGCTGGCAGGAGGAATTGAGCTGTTTTCGGTTTCGGATGTTGTAATACATCGTGGAAAGGGAGACTTAGGGATTTTGGCGAGCGTAAAGTTGGTAGAGTACTTTGATGCATTGACGAAGGATTTAGAATTGTTGGAGATGGGGGGAGTGATGATGAAAAAAGTCTCAGCGCGTGCGGAGCAGGTTGAATCGGCAGAATACTTTGAGTTGCTGAGAGAGGCGTTGCGGGTAATGCAGAGACGTGTTGGGCAGGAGGGAAGTTGGAAAGAGGTGGTATGGGCGTGGTGGGGACTGAATTTAGGACGAGTATCTGGTGACGAGGTGAATTTGTGGTTTGACGGAGCGGGCGAGAAGTTGTTGGCTGAGGCGCGGTATAGGTGGGATGACGAACAGATGGCGTTATGTGTATGCGAAGACGGTAAGGTGGGGGCGGAGCATATTAAGCTATTGCGATTGATGCAAAAAATGCCATTGGAAATGATTTTGCGAGTAAAGGGGGTCGAGAGCTTAGTGAGAGACTGTGAAGAGGTGGTGCGGTGTTTTTAGTATTGTGTAACTTTTTGATAAATTAGGGGGTATGATATAATTTCGGAAAGAAAAGAGGAGAAAGCTGCTAGATGGAAAAAATTGTGAATTTATGTAAGAGGCGCGGGTTTATTTGGCAAGGGTCAGATGTGTACGGGGGGATGGCGGGTACATGGGATTTTGGGCCGTTGGGCGTAACATTAAAGAAGCGCATTATGGATGAATGGTGGAAGTTTTTTGTTGAAGAACGTGAAGATATGTATGGGGTAGACGCGGCGATTATTATGAACCCGCGGACATGGGAGGCTTCGGGGCATACGAAGACGTTTTCGGATCCGTTAGTAGAGTGTAAAGAATGCCATCAGAGGTTTCGCGCAGATAAGCTTGGCGAGTTTGGGGCGGACGTCGAGACAAAAGCGTTGGTTGCGGCGAAAGTGAAATGTCCGAGTTGCGGAAAGATGAATTGGTCGGAGGTGAGGCAGTTTAATATGATGTTTGAGACGCTAGTCGGGGCGACTGGAGAGGACGAGGCGTATTTGCGACCAGAAACGGCGCAAGGGATTTTTACGAATTATAAGAACGTGGTAGATACGGTGTATCCAGATTTGCCGTTTGGGTTAGCGCAGCAAGGGAAGGCGTTTCGGAACGAAATTTCGCCGAGAGATTTTGTGTTTCGGTCGCGAGAATTTTCGCAGATGGAGATTGAATACTTTGTGAACCCGACGACTTGGGAAGAGCAGTTTGAGAAGTTATTGGCAAGTTGTCGAGAATTTTTGCGCGAGAAGATGGGCTTGCCGGCCGAGGCGATACATGAACTCGAAGTTCCAGAAAATGACCGAGCACACTATTCGAAGCGGACGGTTGATATTGAGTTTGATTATCCGATTGGGCGTGAGGAATTGATGGGGATAGCGTACCGGACGGATTTTGATTTGATGAATATCCAGCGAGAAGCGGGGAAATCGATGGAGTATATCGTAAAGGGTTCGACGGAGCGTTTTGTGCCGCACGTGATTGAGCCGTCATTTGGAGTGGAGCGTTTGTTGATGGCGGTGTTGTGTGCGGCGTATCGCGAAGAGGCAGTTGAGGGCGGGGAGACGCGAGTGGTATTGGCTTTGCCGGAAAATTTGGCACCGTATCGATATTGTGTTTCGCCGTTATTGAAGAACAAGCCGGAGTTGGTGGAAAAAGCGCGCGAGGTATATGCGACGTTGCGAGCGAAATATGGACGTGTAACGTGGGACGATTCGGGGAATATCGGCAAACGTTATCGTAAGCAAGATGAGATTGGTACGCCGAAATGTGTTGTGATTGATTTTGATAGTCTAGAAGACGGAACAGTAACGGTGAGAGACAGAGATACGATGGCGCAAGAGCGCGTGGCGGTAGAGAAATTGTAAGATATTGGGCTGGCGAGAGTTTTTTGGGCGGCGCGATTTTCGCTATTTGCTTGACTTTTTTCGCAAAGTGTGATACAATAAGGAGAGGAACAGTTTATTGTTTTTGAACCTTAAGGAGGTGGTTGGTTTGAAGTATGTTGTCATAGGGTTAAGTATAGGCTTTGCATGCCTAACGTTGTTAGGCTTGGCAGCAGTTAAAGGCTACGAGGCATGGGATGAATGATTGGAGGTGAAAAGAAAGATGAAGTTTGTAATGAGGACGCTGGCGACGATAGCATTATTGAACGCATTTGGCGCTATGGTGTTAGTGTCGACCGTAATGTTTAAGAGTGGTGTTGCGGCGCGGAAGCGAAGTAGGCGTTAGCTTTTAAAAAACCACCGGGATTTTTAGCAAGAGATTGCGAGTGGTTTTGGCCCCGTTTGGGGTCTTTTTTTATCGTGATTGAGATTGACGGGGAGGTTGGTGTGATGGGGGTGTTGGTTTAATGTTGAGTGTTTTGATTTGTAGTCGATTTTAGGGGTGATTGTTTTTGGGGAAGAGGTTGTGGAGTTGGGAGGTGAGTTTTTGGCGGGCATGGCGACTAAAGACTTTTTCGAGCCAGCCGGGGTTGGGTTTGGCGTTTTTGGCGGTAATAATTTCGACGATGTCGCCTTGGTTGAGTTTTGTGTTGAGGCTGACCATTTTGCCGTTAACTTTGGCGCCGGTGCAACTGGCGCCGATTTCGCTGTGGAGGCGGTAGGCGAAATCGAGAGGCATGGAGCCTTTGGGGAGATCGATAATGTCGCCAGTTGGGGTATAGACGAAGATTTTATCGGAGAAGAGGTCGAGTTTGAGCTTTTTGGTGTCGACTTTTTCGCCTTGGCTGAGTTTGGTGGCGGATTCTTGGAGATCTTTGATCCAGAGGAGGTTGCTCGGAAGGGAGCTGACGCGGCCTTCGGCGTAGGCAGAGGTGAGTTTTTGCTCGTTGTAAAAGAAGGTGGCGGCGAGACCGCGTTCGGCGTAATCGTGCATTTCGTGGGTGCGGATTTGGAACTCGACGATTTGGCCGTCGGGGGTGATAACGGTGGTATGGAGGGATTGGTATCCGTTTTGCTTGGGCATGGCGATGTAATCTTTGACGCGGCCTGGCATGGGTTTGAAGAGGGAATGGATGATGCCGAGGACGAGGTAGCAGGTCGTGACATCGGCGACGATGAAGCGGAGGGCGATGAGGTCGTAGATGCGCTCGATGTCTTGGTTGTATTTGGCGAGCTTTTTGTGGAGGCTATAGATAGATTTGGTGCGGCCGTCGCATTGGTATTTGATACGTTCTTTCTTGAGGGCGGTTTCGACGGCGTGTTGGGCTTTTTTGAGTTTTTTGTCGGCTTGTTTGAGGCGATCTTTGGTCAAGGTTTTTAGTTCTTCGTAGCGTTTTGGGTTGAGGTAGCGAAAGCTGGTTTCTTCGATTTCGACGCGAACATGACCCATCTGGAGGCGGTCGGCGAGTGGGGCGAAGACTTCGAGGGATTCGCGGGCGATTTTTTGCTGTTTGGCGGGTGGGAGAGCGCTGAGAGTTCTTAAGTTATGGAGGCGGTCGGCGAGTTTGATGATCAGGACACGGATGTCTTGGCCGGTGGCGATGAGGAGCTTGAGGAGGTTGTCGGAAGTTTGGGGAAGATATTCGTCGAGATCTTTCATGCCAGAGCGAGTTTTGCTTAGTTTGGTGACGCCGTTGACGAGAAAGGCGACGTCTTTGCCGAATTGTTGCTCGATTTCTTTGAGGGTTAAATCGGTGTCTTCGACAGTGTCGTGAAGAATGCCGGCGATAACGGTATCTTCGTCCATATGCCATTCTTCAAGGATTTTTTGAACGGCAAGGGGGTGGATGATGTAGGGTTCGCCAGTTTTTCTTGATTGGCCTTCATGGGCTTTGGTGGCGAGAGCGATGGCTTGTTGGAGTTTGGAAGGCTTTGGCGGTTGGGGTTTCTGGGGGTTGTTGGGTTTTGGGGGTTGTTGGGTTTTGGTGGTTTTAGGTTTGGCGGGGTTTGTTTTGGTCGTGTTGGAAGTTTTGGTTGCTTTGGAGGCTTTTGGGGCTTTTTGGGCTTTTTGGGCGGGGGATTTGGGTGAAGATTTGGTGGTCATAGGGATATTATACGATATTTTGGGAGTGATGCGCGTAGGGTCGTCGTATGTTAGGGTCGTCGTATGTGGACGATGAGATTGTATAAAAGTATTGTAATTGTGTTTTATGGTTTAAGGGTGTTTTGATAGGGTTAATATGTATGCGCAGAGGAAAAATTAAAATCGAGAATGGAGCGATGCCTGATAGGTATGAGCTGGAAATAGCGAGGGTTTTTATAGAAGATGGTTTCGAATTGAGGTTTTTGAAGCCGGTCAATCAGGACAAAGTAAAGACGCCAGATGTGGTGATAGGCGGGGTGGCGTGGGAGATGAAGACGTTGCGGACGAAGAAGATGTCTGGGGTTGAGCAGGCTCTGAAGCGTGCGTCGAAACAATCTAGCTATGTGATTATTTCGATGTTATATAATAAATATCTTGACGAGGCGGATGTGGAGAAGTTTTTGGGTAAAAAACTTAAAGAGCAAAAAAGCATAAAGCGCATTATTATAATCAAGCGAAGTAGAGGAGGAAGAAAAAGGTGGAAGGAAATTATTTGATGAGGTTTTTTGGGGGTGCTTGACGAAGAAAAACTGAATCTGGTAGAATAGGCGATATAGGGATGTCAGGGCGGAGCAGTATGCTTAGCTCGGACATCCTTTTTTGTTTGTTGAGGAGAGGTGGATTGATGTAAGAAGGTCGTAGGCGAAGAGACTTGTTGAGGCTATTAGTATTGATTGTGCTTTAGTGGTATAATGGGGACAATATTAACATAAGGATTTTTTATGAGCGAAGAAGCGCAAAATAGTCAGACAAATGTAAATCTTGGGGGAGCGATGGGGGCACAGGGGGCGAGGAGTGCTGGAGCGGCGAACTTTGGACAGAAGAAGCAGGGCGGTAAAATGGGGATAGTGGCGGCTTTGTGCGCGGTGTTGGCGATTGGGGGAGTGGGGTTTGGGATTTATGAGATGATTGAGCGGCAAAATGCGGACAAGGAAGTGTCGGAGCTGAAAGTCAAGGTTTCAGACGCAGACGGGACGGAGTCGGAGATGGAGGCGGAAGAAATTACGGTAAAGAAGGCGGATGGGTCGACGGCGACGATTAGTGATTCGGCGGAGCCGTCGGCGGAAGATTTGTCGAGTTATATCTATATTGCGCAATGGGGGCTGAAGATTAAGGCAGAGGGATTATCTGGGGTAAGCTATAGATTTGATCAAGAAGCTGGGCGTCAGAGTTTGGCGTTGATGGGGGCGGATTGTAGCAGCGAGTGTCATTATGCGCCGAAGTTTGCAGAGCCAACAGAGAATTCGAGTTATCTCGGTTGGATATCGAGATATGCAGAAGGGGAAGAGTTTGACTGTGTAGCGAGTTGCGACGAGAAGGTGTTTACGCTTGACGGGTACGATTATTACTATGCGCATCCGCAACAGGTGATGTCGACGGACAAGGCTGAGCAAGAATGGGAAATGCGTTCTGTAGAATTGATTAGGCAGATTGTGACAAATCCGGAGAATTATTCGAGGATTTAAGAGTTGTCGTGGGAGGGGCTGGGGTGCGGATGGCGCGTGATGGGGGTCTTGTTTTTGAGCTAGAGAGAATGCATAAATAACCCAAAACTTATATTTTTAGCGGTTTTGGGTTATCTTGTTTTGGCGTTTGTGCTGCAAAATAGCATATTTTGTGCAAGAGTTGGGTGCGCAGTATTACGGGGGCGAAGATGACAAGATAAGGGGGCGATATGGATGACAAGATAGATGCTGAGGGGCTTTGGCGTGGTAAAATAGAGGGATGAAGATTGTCTCGTGGAACGTGAATGGGGTGAGGGCGATTTTGAAGAAGGGGGCGTTGCAAGAGTTTGTGGCGCAGTATCAGCCGGATATTTTGTGTTTACAAGAGACGAAGGCGAAGCAGGGGCAGGCGGAAGTGGATTTTGAGGAGTATGAGGAGATTTGGAATTCGGCAGAGCGAGCAGGTTATTCGGGGACGGCGATTTTTACGAAAAAAGAGCCGGAGGCGGTGTTTTTTGGTTTTCCTGAGGGGGGAGAGTTTGAGGGGTATGGTTGGGAGGATAAGTTTGGCGATGCGCGCAAAGAGGGGAGGATTTTGACGGCGGAATTTGACGAGTTTTTTCTCGTGAATGTATATGTGCCAAATGAAAAAGATGATTTAGGACGATTGAAATATCGTGAGAAGGTGTGGGATAGAGCATTGTTGGCGCATTTGAAGAAGTTGGATGAGCAAAAGCCGGTGATTGTTTGTGGCGATTTTAATGTGGCGCATGAGGAAATTGATCTGGCGCGACCCGAGCAAAATCGTGGGCATGCGGGATTTACGGATGAAGGGCGACAAGGGATGACGAATTATTTACGGAATGGATTCAGAGATGTGTGGAGAGAGACGAATCCTGGCGTGCGGAAGTATACTTGGTGGTCGTATCGGGGTGGAGCGAGGCAGAGAGGGGTTGGATGGCGGATTGATTATTTTTTGGCGAGTGAGAGCTTGATGACTGGCGAAAGGACAATGCGTGTGGTGGGGGCGGAAATTTTGGACGAAGTGATGGGGAGCGATCATTGCCCGATTATGGTGGAGTTGCAAGGAGAAGAATAGGATGTTGGAATATTGGCATAGGCAAGAAAAGAGGAAAAGGTTGTTTGAGAGTGAAATTGATGCGGAAAAACCTGAACAGAAGCGATTGGCGGGGAAATTAGTGATTGTGGGAGGGCATGAAGGGGCGTTTTTTGCGGTAGCGGCGGCGGCAGAGGAGGCGATGAGGCTTGGTGTAGGCGAAGTTGTAACGGTGTTGCCTGAAAGCTTGCGGGGGAAGGTACCGGAAGGTGACGGAGTGTGTTTTTTGGAAGCGGAAGCGTCGGGTGGGTTTGCGCGTGGGGCGTGGCGAGGGCTGACAGAGATGGCGAAGACGGCGGATTTGGCTTTAATAGTGGGAGATTTGGGAAAAAACACAGAAACGGCAGAATTTTTACGAGAATTTTTGCGAGAATATGAGGGCGAAGTAGTGTTGGCGAGAGATGCGATTGATAGGATGATGGATGATGTGGCGGATTGGGCGTCGCGCGAGAATTTGACGATATGTTTGACGATGAGGCAACTGCAAAAAATGACGCAAGCGTTATATTATCCGCGAATGGTAACATTGACAACGCCGGTAAACCAGTTAGTTGAAACGTTGCATAAGATGACGTTGTCGCTTGGAATGACGGTGGTGACGTTGAGCGGCGGGCAAATTTTAGTGGCAAGGAACGGCGAGGTGATTTCGACGACGATAGCAGAGACGGCGTGGACGCCGATTACGTTATGGGGTGGACAGTTTTTGGCGCGTGGGGCGACGCTGAGAATATGGAATCGGGGGGTCGGGGCAGAGAAGATATGGTCTCGGGCGGTTTTATAGAGGGTGTAAGGCGATTGTTTAAAAAATGTACGGACGTGAACAGTTAGTTTATAAAATGTAAGAATAAATTGTTAAATGTAATTGACGGAGCTATGTGTGTTTAATTTTGCCGACCTTATTTCGACAAAAATTGTTGCATTTTACCTCTGTTAAAATTTTTTTGTCGCCGTAATATTGACAAAATAAAGCATACGTGTTATTATATGAGAATAAGCTTTTAATTGCTTGAAAGCTTATAGTAAATGAAAAATCTAAAACAAGCGTCGAAAGGTAACGCTAAATGATATTTCATTTTAACAATTTAACTGGAACTCCACTATCATGGAATGAAAGTAGAAAAACAATTTGAAGCTAAACGATTGCTAAGTTCCGAAATTTCCTTCTTACTTTTTAGGTAGCGTAGAGCAGATAACGCGATTATCTGTTGCACGCTACCTAAAAGGGTGGTGTGGCGGTGGTCGATGCGGGGAAAATCCCCTTAATTCTTCAAGAACAGCGGCCTGTTTTCTAAAAGGAGGAAAAAATTATGAGTATCAGGATTTTAGTCAACAAACAGATGAAAGAGTTCGTTCTCTATAGTGAGTATCGGGATTCGACTGGCGAGTCTAATGATGGAATGCGTAGCGGTTACTCTTACACCGTTCATGTGACTCACACATTTTCTTTCGAGAATGAAAAGAAAGAAAATGAAGGCTATTCGTACGATCTCCGCGTAGTAAAGAATACGGACGACTATGTCCGTAACTACGACATGACGGAAACGGCGAAGGAATTCGAGGAAAACTTCGACTATATCGCTACTGTACTGAGGAATAGAGGTGTTTTTATGCTGAATATCCCCGCGTACATGAGTGTGAGGTGCGAATTCCGCGAGTTCATCCATCGTTGGAGCATCAATGAAGGCTTAGTAGCGACAGAGCCGGATGAAAATGCAGTAGAATTAAGCTTCAACGGCAGATTCTATCCGGTTAAAGAAGACACTGATGACATTATCACCGCATCCGATCTAATCGCCCGCGTAAGCGAAGATGATGAAGAAAAGAAGTGGATGATGATTGCCCGGGCGCTTGGCGATAAGAGCTTGCTCAATAAGACTTATTGTGTAACGCTCGATTCTATACCAGATGAGCTGTATGGAAGCACGAAGCTTATCCGGTTGAAGGAAGTAACCGCAAATGGCCTCATTGAGGCAGGAATCGCCGATGATGCTGATATTGAGCAGGCCTTGACAGATTTCGCAGCAAGAGTCGAAGAGGCTGATAGCTACTATCCAATCAGCACGGAGGGAATCGAAAGATTCATTATCGAGCTTCCCGGTGAGCTGAGAAAGGACATTTTAAGACACTGTTACCAAACTTCCGGCAATCTTCAGATATTCCGAGACTACTGCCCAGAGTATATCAGTTGGCGTAGTGTCAAATTGGAAGATTACGTTGACTCTGATTTGGATCTCATGATTCAAAGGAAAGAGTACGCGTATGAGCGTCAGCAGTGGGATTTTATCGAGCGCTGCATGGAGGAGCCGGAGCTTGAGAAGAAAGTTGTCGAAAACGCATACGCGATTGGTCGCTGCGATCTTTCAAAGATCGCTAACAACCTCCATAAATGCACTACAACCGACCTGCTTCGTTCTATCATGAAATACGACAAAGAGAATCCGGGTTGCGTCAAGCTTTCCGATATCTCTTGCGTTTTTAGGTTAGAGTACACGGGTCTGGAAAGAAAGGACTATAATGGCTGTTTGGCAATGGCCGATGGGTGTAATTCAACTGAGATGATTGCCTTCGTACTGAGGATTGGTCTCCTTGTTGGCGTAAGTGAAAGAGAACTTGTCGAAATGCTTCTCGATAAAGAGACCAGTGTACGCATCGCGCTCTATAGTTGGTCGCTTAAAGAGATCTACGAAAAGTTTAATTTTGCGCCTGGGCTTGCCTGGGTTAAAGCCGAAGAGGATCGTCGCGAAGCGGAAAAGCAGCGTATCGCTAAAGAACGAGCAGACAGCAATGAAAAAGTTGTAACCTTCGTTAAGGATAGCGGAAAACTGGCCGTCCGCGTGTCGCTTGACCACTACTACAGTTCGGCAGATGGATGTAATGTTTGCCGTCCGGATGGCGAGCGGGTAGGCAACCTACAGCCCAATGAAGACCGCATATTAGTAGTCGAGGGTAATAGGTATTGCTGCCTCGTCAACGTAGAGCGCGTCAAGAAACTCCGTAATGGCGTGTTTCACTTTGATGTACTAGAAGGTGATGCCGGATATGTGATAGGCCCGAAAGGTCGTCATATAAAAGAAGTCACCGAGCAGCTGAACGAGCTAGGCTGCCAGCTAAAGGCAATCAAAATCCATGCCCATGACAAACAGGAACAGGCAGTCTAGCTTCAAAAGAGTGCACCATCACTTATAAACTGGATCGCACATTATGACCCTCGGGCTTAGGTCCGGGGGTATTTTTTAAGAAAGCCGCGGAAGCGGTATTTTTTATGCTTGATTGTTTAGGGCAGTTATAGATATTTACTACTAAAAAATCGGCTAAAATGCCGATTTGTGAATCTTCTGGTGGGCGAGGAGGGACTTGAACCCTCACGACATTACTGTCACAAGATTTTGAGTCTAGCGTGTCTACCAATTCCACCACTCGCCCAAAGAATTTATGACTGAAAATACTTCTTACGCGCGGCAAAGACCACGGCGTGGGCAAACGGCGCGCAATGTGCTTATTCTACCATATAATTGGCATTTGTGCTAGAATAAGGACAATGGATAATACGCACGGTGGGCAGAGTAGCGGAAGCGCGAATAGTTTGGGAAGCGGAAGTCAGAAAATGACGGCGGCGGATTTGGCGCGCCAAAAAGTGCTTGACGCATACCGAGAACAGGCGAGTTTGCGGCAGGGCGGCGAGAGCGTGGTGCGGACGAGCGGCGGCGCGACTGATAAGAAGGCTGAAAATCAGCCGCATTATGCGACGACGAGACAGAGTGCGCAAAGTTATAGAGAAGGAACGGTTGGCTCGCCGATGCCACAGGCAAAAGCGGCGGAGTGGCAGAGATATCATTCGGCGTGGCAAGATTATTACCAGAAGTATTATGGCGAATACTATGGTCGGGCGGCGCAAGAATACATTGCGAGAGAAAAAATGCGCTACGAGAGAGAACGGGCGGAAACGCAAGCAAAGCACGAAGCGGCATTGCGCCAGCAGCAAGGCGCAATTGTGTCGGTAGCGACGGACGAGATGGCGGGGGAGGATGTACAAAAAAATATTCGCTCAAAAATTCGCGATACAGCAGCGAAAAGGGCGAAAAAGGTACGAAAATCAAAACATTTCGTACCGCTGGTGATTGGTTTGTCGATTTTGGTGGTGGGGTTGCTGTTTCAGTATAATCAGGTGATTTTGGCGAACGCGGTGGCGTATATTTCCCCTGGCGGAACGGAAGTAAATCAAATACAGGCACTGGATCCGACGGTATCGGCAAAAACGCATGAAGAGCCGACTTTGATGATTCCGAAGCTAAACGTGGAAGTGCCAGTGAAATTTGGTGCTAATAATGATGTGAATTCGATGGCGGTGGCAATGAATAACGGAGTTGCTCACTTTGCGGTGCCTGGTGCGTCGGCGTTGCCTGGTCAGATTGGTAATTTTGCGATTTCGGGCCATTCGGCTGGCAACGTATACCAAAATTCGGATTATAAGTTTATCTTTTCGGGTTTGACGCGGATGGTGGAGGGTGATTTGATGTACATGGACTATGAGGGGAAACGGTATAGTTATAAGGTGACCGGTACGGAGACGGTTAACCCAACAGACGTGGCGTCGTTGGTAAAAATTGCGCAAGATAGCCCAGATAAGCCGATGATAACGCTGATTACTTGTACGCCGCTAGGAACGTCACGTTACCGATTGTTGGTGTATGGTGAGCAAATATATCCTAGTTATGAGGGTGCAGCATCGGCGGCGCCTGGAAATGACGAAAAAGGTGATTTGGAGATGCCGGCTAATGACCCGTCGCCGCTTGAGCAGTTTTGGAAGTGGCTAACGGGGGCAAACTAAAAAGTTTGGATTTAGCTTGTTTAGATGTTGAGGTGGAGTCGTTTGAGAATGTAGGTCGCTGAGGGAGTGGCTGATGAATCTTGTGGCGTTTCAGATTCAGATGCGCCTGTATCGGCGGTGTTTGGTGCGAATTTGAAGTAATAAAGATATTTATTGTTGGCGGTGAGATTGATTGGGAAATCGGCGTCGGTTGCGCTCAGGAGTTCGCGTTGATTGGAGCCGTCAAAATCGCGTACAGTGACTTTATGATGTGTAGTGTCGCGTTCGTAAAAAAGATAATCGTCGAGCCAAGAAAGCGATTGTAGGGAAATAGTAGGGGTTGAATCGTAGTAATCTTTGGTTTCAAAATCGATTGTCGTGAGATGTTTCTCGGAGGCGTAGGCGAGAATGCGTGATTCTTGGTTGACGGAAACGATAGAAGGTGTGTATTCTAGGGAATGCTGAAAAACACGCTTAAAAGAGGCGGAATCTTTCTTTGAAGATGGATAAGCTGAGTCGCTATAGATTTCGACGACATTATTGAGAGAAACGGCGAGCCAATAATCTCTCCAGAAAGTTCCCATGGCCAGCTGGACGCGAGCGTCTGATTCGAGGTCGAGGATTTTAGTGGAGGCATTTTCGCCGTCGCGGTAGATATTGAGCGTGCGAGCTTTGGTTGTGGGATTGGTTGCGATATATGAAACGACGCCCTTGTTGCAGGTGATTTGTTCGACATTGTCGGCGATGGCGCTGCCGACGGTGAGGTTGGCGATATCGATAAGATGGAGTTTGTTGTTTTCGAGAGCCCAAAGCTTTGAGGCGGAATCGTTGGCAATTAAGATATTAGAGAAGTTGAGACCAAATTGTGTACTGAGGTCGTGGCTATTGGCGGGAGTCTCAAGGTCGAAAAGGTGCCATGAGACGGATTCGCCTTGCTTGTGCGTTGCGATGAGCTTTGTATTGTCGTTGTTCCATGCAATGATGTCAATCTTGCCAAGTGAATCGACATTGAAAGACGAATCTGAAGCGGCGGAAGTTTCGGTTTGGGTAGTGGTCTTGGTGAGTGGCGAGAGAAGGTCGGATAACGGAAGAGTGCGGCGAGTGAGCCGGTCGCCTTGAAGGTCGATATACAAGAGGTTGGGTGAAGACTTTTCGATTGCTAGGAGATGTTTGCGGTCGGGAGTAAAAGCGACGAAGTGCAAATCCTGAAAACTATCGCTGTTGTCGATAGTAGGATGTAGAGGAAAGAGGCGAATCCAATCAATGCGCGTGAGAAGTCCAGCGTCGATTTTGACGTTGCGTTGCCAAGTATCATAACCTGGCTTTGTTACTTTTAAGGTGTGGTTGCCGGTTGGAAGCATTTTGTTGACGTTGGTAAGAGTGAACTGATTTTCATCGTCAATTTCTACGGTGGTACTACGGGGGTATGAGGAGACTTGGAGAAGACCCGATTGTTCGAGCTTGCCGGAATCGTTGAAAGAAAAACCCATGGCGAATAATAGGAGGGCGGCCGTGATAACGATGACGGAAATAGCCATAAAAATATTCGCGGTCATGACGCGTGCGTTACGGATTTTTTTATTACGTTTGCGACGTTCCATAAATGTTTATTAAATTAGAATAAAAACCCACCACAGGATTGATTGCTAATTTAAGGTTATTATACAACGAAATAATGATTATGGTTAGATTTTGCGTTTAATTTGGCGTGTGGGGATGTTGATTTTTTAGGTTGATTGTTTTAAGATAGCTTTAGCAGTATAAAGCGAGGGAAGAATGGACGAAGCTAGACAAAAAACAGAAAAACTCATCAATCGTCGTCATGTAGGTGTGACGGCGAAGAGGCGCGTCCAGCAGTCGCAGACTTTGAATAGACGATTTGTAAAGCGTCCGCAGGGCAGTAGAACGACTGTGGCACAAGTGAATGATGTAATGGCGGCGAGAACAGTTGATGTGCGAAAAAATCCTCAAAAGACAACGAAGGTCGTCGCGAAACATGCGGAGGCGGCGTCTACGGCGACGACAAAGAAGAGCGTAATCGTGAAAGAGGCGGCAAAAGTGCGGCAGGTGCGTTCTGGCGCGACGAGAGCGACGAGTGGTAGCGAGAAAAGGCTACTAAAAAAGAAGGGGGTAAAGTTGCAGCCAAGCCAGGCATTTATGGCTGACTATAGTCACAATAGTGAAAAGCAACAACGCGTAAATGACACTATCAAGGTTGCGCAGGCAAGAATGCAGGCGCGTAAGGCAGGAAAGCAGGCGGCGCAGGATGCGAAAGCGTCAAGGAAGATGTCGCGCGTGGCGCGGGTGGCGCAGGCAACGAAGGCGCAGGCGGTGCGGGTGGCGCAGCTGAGAGGTGAAGCGGCGCATAAAGATGATAATGCGACAAAGATGGCGGCTGCTAAGAGGCAGCTAAGTGCGCAGGAGCTGAAGGATAAGGCGATTAAGCAAGCTCTGAGAAAGATGTACGTGAAAGATGAAGAAAGTGCGCAATTTGAAAAGATGATGCAGCCAAAACAAAGTTTCTGGAAGCGAAGAGGCTTTGCGGTAGCGTGCGCAGTGGTGGTAGTGTCGGTTTTGGTGTTGGGGTACTTAGTGAAGCTCAATTTACCAGATATATCAGTGAGAGTGACGGCGATGCAGACTGGGATTGAAAAGATTTATCCGAGTTATGTGCCGGCGAATTACCGATTAGACGGCATGGTGAAAGAGGAAAATGGCAGAGTGACGATGAAGTTTAAAAACGATATAGGGGAAACTTTTGTACTGAAAGAGCAAAAATCGAGCTGGGATTCAACGGCGGTATTAGAAAATTACGTAAAGAAAGAATGGAAAGACAATTATACGACCGCGAAAGGGCAAGGATTGACGATTTATATATCAGAATCGCGAGCGGCATGGGTGAATGCGGGTGTATTTTATGAAATTGTTGATGATGGGAAAAGTTTGAGCGCGAACGACTTACACGACATTGCGGTGAGTCTGTAGAGGCTGTTGATAGAGTGATATAATGAGGGAAAGGAGAATTTTTGATGATTAAATATGAGGTCAAGTTGCTTGAGGGGATAGAGAGAAAAGAGATTGAAGAAAAAAGGTCAGGCGCGGCGGCGTTGATTGAGAAGATGCGTGGCGATGAATTTGGGGGATGGGTAGATTTACCGGAGAATTACGATAAAGAGGAGTTTGCGAAGATAAAGGCGGCGGCGGAGAGAATTCGTGAGCAAGCGGAGATTTTGGTGTGTATTGGAATTGGAGGGAGCTATCTTGGACATAGGGCGTTGATAGAAGCATTAGGGGGTGAGAGAGGCAGAACAAAAATATTGTTCGCTGGCAATTCGTTAAGCGCAAGAGAGTTGCGGAAAGTGATTGCGGAAGTTCAAGGAAAGGATTTTGCAATAAATGTGATATCGAAATCAGGAACGACGACTGAGCCGGCAATTGCGTTTCGGGTGTTCAAGAAATTGTTGATTGAAAAGTACGGCGAAGATGAGGCGGCAAAGCGGATTTATGCGACAACTGATAAATCAAAAGGCGCCTTGCATGATGAAGCGGTTGATAAGGGATATGAAATGTTTGTGGTGCCGGATAATATTGGGGGAAGGTATTCGGTTTTGACGGCGGTAGGGCTTTTAGCGATTGCGGTGGCGGGCATTGATATCGATAAGCTGATGGCGGGCGCAAAAAAAGAAATGGAAGCGTTAAGGGTAGACGGCGGAGCGGCGGCAGAATATGCGGCGACACGCAATGTATTGCTCGAAAAAGGGTACGATATCGAGATTTTGGCGAATTTTGAGCCGAGTTTTGGGCAATTTAACGAATGGTGGAAGCAGTTGTTTGGCGAAAGTGAAGGAAAGGACGGAAAGGGGATTTTTCCGGCGAGCGTGATTGACTCGACGGATTTACATTCGCTTGGGCAATATATTCAAGATGGAAGGCGCTCGCTGTTTGAGACTTTTGTAGAGACTGAAGAGAAGTTGACTGGTGTCTTAGTTCCGGAAATGGAGGGTGATATTGACGGGCTGGCTTATCTGGAAGGACGAGAGATTGACGAAATAAATAAATTAGCTAATCTAGCGACGCGAGAGGCGCATTTTGTGGGTGGCGTATCGGTTGGAAGAGTGATTATGCTGCGCATCGACGAAGAGGCGATAGGTGCGTTAATCTATTTCTTTGAGATGAGCTGCGCGTTGAGCGGTCTGATGTTGGGTGTAAATCCGTTTAATCAGCCTGGAGTGGAAGAGTACAAAACGAAAATGTTTGAACGGCTGGGGAAGCCTGGCTATGGCGAAAAATCCAAACCAGAAGACAGGAGCGTGGAGTAGAGTAGATGATTGGTGGTTTTTTGAAGATTTTTTTCATTTCGATGTTGCCGCTGATTGAATTGCGAGGGGCGATACCGGTTTCACGATTGATGGATTTGCCATTGATACCGTCATTTTTGATTTGTATTGCAGGAAATCTACTACCAATGCCGTTTATTTATAAATTTGCGCGAGGAATCTTGGAATGGGGAAGAGATAAGAGGGGGATTGGGAAGTTTTGTACGTGGTGTATAGAAAAGGGGCACAAGGCAAGCAAGAAACTAACAAAGAAAAAAGCCGGAAGAGAAGGGCTTTTTTGGGCTTTGGTGTTTTTTGTGGGGATACCGATACCTGGAACGGGGGCATGGACGGGAATTTTGGCGGCAAGCTTTTTGGAGATGGGATGGAAAAGGGCGTTTTTGGCGGTCTCGATAGGCGTGTTGATGGCAGGCGCAATCATGGCGATTGCAAGTTCGTGGGTTTAGGGTGGCCGCGTATGGTCGAAGCCCACAGTAAAGCGCCAAGCCAAAGAGCGAGAAATTCAGAAGAATTCCTCGGAACATAACTTTCCGAGGTTGCTCTTCTATTATATCACACTTAGCTTAAAAAGTCAAGCATTGACGGAATGGAGGGGGCTGTGGGGGCGTGGTGACGTAGATTGAGTCGGAGGAAATTTGCCGGAAATAGGGCGACCGACGCTCGAAATAGGGCGACGCTCGGGGGTTGATTATTTAAAAGGATTGGTGAGGGTGAGGCGACGATTAGCTTCGGCGATGCGAATAAGTTCGTTGTATTTGCAGAGACGGTCGGTGCGGGAGAGAGAGCCGGTTTTGATCTGGCCAGTACCGAGGCCGACGGCGAGATGGGCGATAGAAGTGTCTTCGGTTTCGCCAGAGCGGTGAGACATGACGCAACGGAAGCCGTTTTGTTTGGCGAGTTTGACGGCTTTGATAGTCTCGGTGAGGGAGCCGATTTGGTTGGGCTTGATAAGGATGGCGTTGCCGGCTTTTTCGTCGATGCCGCGCTTGAGGAGCTTGGTGTTAGTCACGAAGAGGTCGTCGCCGACAAGTTGGATGCGGTTGCCGAAGCGTTGGGTAAGATTTTGCCAGCCATGCCAATCGTTTTCGCTAAGGCCGTCTTCGATGGAGACGACGGGATAGTTGTCGATGATCCACTGATACCAGTTGGAAAGGTCATCGCTCGACTTCCAGTCGCCGTTGGTTTTGAGCTCATAATGATCGTCTTTGGCAAACTCGGAAGCGGCAATATCCATAGCGATAGCGACATCGTCGCCGAGACGGTAGTTGGCGGCTTCGACAGCGAGCTTAATAAGTTCGAGAGGTTCGTTGTTGCCATCTTTGACTTTTGGCGCGTAGCCGCCCTCGTCGCCGACGGTGGTGGCGTAGCCGCGGTCTTTGAGAACCTTTTTTAGAGCATGGAAGATTTCGGAGCCCATGCGGATAGCTTCGGGGATGGTACCGGCGCTAACTGGAACAATCATGTATTCTTGAAAATCGGTTGACCAATCGGCGTGTGCGCCGCCGTTCATGACGTTCATCATTGGCATAGGAAGCTTCATCTCGTCGTTTGTGTTGGCGAGGTCGGCGACGTATTCGTAAAAGCGGCGACCTTTTGCGTGGGCGACGGCCTTGGCGGTAGCGAGAGACACAGAGAGGATGGCGTTGGCGCCAAGATTTGACTTATTTTCGGTACCGTCAAGGTCGAGCATGAGTTGGTCGACTTGGGATTGGTCTTCGGCGCTGTTGCCAGTCAGGACATCGCTGATTTTGTTATTGACGTTCCAAACGGCTTTGCTAACACCTTTTCCGCCAAAGCGTTCGGGGTCGCCGTCGCGGAGTTCGAGGGCTTCGCCAGCACCGGTTGAGGCGCCCGACGGAACAGCAGCGCGCCCAGCGTGACCGCTTTCGAGAACGACGTCGGTCTCGACGGTGGGGTTGCCGCGCGAGTCGAGAATCTGGCGAGCTTTGATGAATTTAATATTGTAATTGGTGTGTTGCATAGTTTTGATGCCTCCTTTGCTCCCTAAATATGCTGGTTTTTTGGCTCGGGCGCTGTTTGGTTGTGTTTTTCCTTTTGCGCTTTTGCCTTGCCGTCTGCGGGCAATGATTATGGTTATTATTTTAGCATAAAGTGATTCATTTGGAGTGCGATATGATAATATATTTTTAATATGGGGTGTCAAAGGTAGCGGAAAGTAATAAAATTACATAAAGGAGAAGTTTAGGGTGGAAATGAATAATGGGGTTAAAAAGAAGGGGAATGGGGGAGTTATATTGGCGAGCATTTTGATTATTTTGGCGGGGGCGGGGATTGGAGCGGGACTTGGACTGTACGTGAAACATGTTAACGATGGTTTGGACGAGACCGCAGAAGCCTTAGAAAGAAGCAAGCAGTCTTTGATGAGGGCGGTCGAAAAGAAAGAGGCGAGAGAAGAGGAAGATGAAGATGAAGAGAGTAAGACTGGCGAGGAGGTAGAGTAGAGTGCGGGCGAGATTGGCACAGAATCCGATGACGTTTTGTAAAGAAATCGAATAGTGTGTTATGATTTATACAATAGCGTTTTTGCGCAAATAAATTAAGTGGAGGAGAGAAAAAATATGACGCCTTCGGAAGAAGACAAAAGGTTGCAAGAGGAAGAGGCGCGAGCCGAAGAAGCCTTTATTAACGATAGAGAGGACGAGGTGGACAATCCGCTTGTGCCGAATAGTGCGCCGACGCTTGACGAGCCGCAGGCGGTCTCAGCCGAGGCGATGCTTGAGAGTGCGAGTGGTGAACAAGATGTATCGGGGGTGGCGAGTTTTGGGAACAACAGTGCGACACAAGGGGATGGTGCGGCAACAGCGGAAGCGCCAGTCAGTAATGAACAAATTTTTCAAAGCAGGAGTACAGAAAATGTCGTAAGGGCTGGTTACGGTCAGGTTACGGAAGCAACAGATAGCAACGTTAATGAGGGGGTAGCGGAAAGTGCGATAGAACAGGCGAATCAGGCTGACGTAACGACAGGGATAGCGAATGGTGTGCAAGGGGTGCCGAACCAAGCCTCGGTAGCGACAGCCGCAAATGTGCCAAAGGAAAAGAAGAGTAAAAAAGGATTGGCAATCGCGTTGATTGTTGCATTTGTGCTGTTGGTTGGTGGAACGGTAGCGGCGATTTTGCTGATGAATAATCACGAAAAGCCAGAAAGAATGCTGAAAGATGCGGTTGTAAAATACCTGCAGGCAGAAGACGTGAGCTACGAAAGCACAATGAAATATGTGCCGGCTAATGATGACGACTCGACGAATAGTCTAGGCCTAGAGGCTCGCTTTAAGATGAACGATAGTGACAATGGTTCAGGCGGAAATGGTACGATTACGATTAAGCGCGAAGAGGGCGAAGATGTCGAGGTGAATCTAGACGCCGCATATCTAAAAGACGGTAATGGGCGGTTTTACTTTAAGTTGGGGGAGGTGAAGAATCTATCAAGCCTCTTTGGGAGTGGCGATACAGAAGAGACAAGTACGAATAATGGCGCCGAAGAGCAACAGGCGACAGAGGGAAGCGACGATGATTGCGAAGACGGGGCGGCGAGCGAAGAGACGACGAAATGCGTCGATGCATCTTCGCAAATACAAGAGCTTTATGCGCGCATTTTTGATACTTTTGTCAATAAAGTCGGCGAAACATGGTACGAGATAGATCTAAATGAAGTCGCTACGTCGGGAACGGCGACTGGGAGTGACTCGACGATAGCGGACGATGATCCAGAGGAAGTGGCGGCGCAGTGTAGCGAAGAGGCGAATAAAGTGTCGAGTAAAGCGGTGCGTCAGAGTCTCGCAAAGGTATACGAAGCACATCCATTTATCGGGTTTAAGGAAGGTGAACGTGAAAGTAATGGAACGCTTGAGTACTTCACGATACAAAAGAATGATACAGAGTTGGAGAACTTTGGCAAGGCGGCGGGCGAAATTAGCGAGATAAAGGCTTATCTTGATTGCACGGGAACGACCGCAGAGGAATTTGCGAAAAAATTGGTGGGTGACAAAGACGATGATGAAGAAGTGAGCGAAGAAGCGGACAGCACGAAGCAGGAAGCAGTAGTTAAAATAGGGGTGACTCCGTGGTCGCACGAACTTAAGGAGATTACAACGTCGCTTGAGGGGGATGGTGGAGCGTCGCAGACGGCGAGCGTGGTGTTTGATTATAGCACGAAAGAAGTAGAAGAGCCGGTAGAGGCGAAGAGTATTAAAGAATTTAGCAAAGATTTGGTTACTTCGATTAAAGAGGGGTATCAGGAATACGGGAAAACATACGCAAAGCAAGTGTGTGCCGAGCAGAAGAAGGCTGGCAATATTAGCACAAATGAAGAGATGGCGAGCTGTGAAGCGCAAGTAAATGGGATGATAGATGAGTCGGTGAAAGATTTGAATGAGGAGCAGTTTGACGTGAGTGACTTGGTGCAGTCTGGGGCGGGATTAATTTAAGATTGTAGCGATGGGGCGGCAAGAGAGTTTGGGTATTTGTCGCCTTTCGCAGTATCCGCAGTAAAAATATAAGTTGAAATACCGCACAACAGAAGAAAAAGTTGTGCGGTATTTTTTTGTTGTCAATATAATTCAAGGTGAGATGATTGAGTGGATTTGGTTGTTAATTGGGGTGAGGCGGTCGATTGGTATTGGGTTGCTAATGGAGAGTGGGATGGTCGATGCGTGTTGGATTGAGGGTAGGGGCAAAGTGGCCGACACGATAGGTGCTAAGGTTTGCGGAGAGTGATTGGGGATAATGTGGGGCGTCGCCGTTGTAAGGTCCTGGTGCGAAGGATTGGAAGAGCGGCGTGCGAGGGGGTCGGAAGAGCGGTGTGTGCGAGGGAACTGCAAAATTATTCTCGGGGTCTCGCACTCGAGTATCTTTATATTAGCACGAAAACTTGTTTTTGTCAAGAGGGTAGGGAAGTATAGCTATAAACTATTTATGAAAAAATGCAAGGTGGGTAATGATGTGGTTATAAAATATTTTTGCTAAAAAACAAGAGTAAAAAAGGAGACGCGAGAAGTTTTGTAAGACAATAATACGCGGAGTTTGGCAATGGTGGAAAAAGACGAAAAAAGGATTTTTTTGTTCGGGGTTTTATCTGTTGTTTGAAAAATTTTTACACGTAATTGTGGAAAAAGGGAATAAAAAGGGTCTTGATTTTGGGAAAAAAGTTATTTAATATAGGGCTAAGTGGAAACAAAAACACAAAAACCACGAAATAAAAATAAAAACTCACCAGATTGGTGGAAAACGAAAGATAAACAATGAAAACAAAAATCCAAGTCGTACACCAGTCGGAAGACTATCAGATAGTAGAACTAGCTAAACATTAATTGTGAAGCAGCGAAGCTTTTGATTGTTTGGAAAAGTTTTTATCTGTACATTGACAATATGTTCGAGTCCGGTCATCTAGGAGTTACCAGGCGCGTTTAGGATACGCGTTAAGGAAACCGTGGGTACTTTCTAAAATACACACCTCCCAAACATAATAACTCCACCTAAACAGATTAAGTCTCTCAACGCCATAATCAATTACGGTTGGCTATACGCCGGCGAGATTGTGGTTGTCTTAAGATGTTATAAGGCGAAAAACAAACAACAAACAAAAACAAACACCTGGAATTTCTAGATGTCTGGACTTGAACGATATATAATTGAAGAAATGAATGAAATCCATATACCAGTTTTGTGGTCGGAAGTGTTGCAGTATCTTGCGCCAAAATCGGGCGAAAGCTATTTAGATTTGACGGCAGGATATGGTGGACACGCGGATAAAATTTTGGAAGTAACGCAGAATTATAATGAGGCGGTCTTGAATGACCGTGATCAGAATGCAATTGAGTTCCTTAAAGCGAAGTACCAAAAGGTGAAGCTGGAAATCAGGCATGATGATTTTTATAATACGGCGCTACAGCTAGTGGAGAATGAAAAAAAGTTTGACCTAATACTGGCGGATTTAGGAGTTTCTTCGCCGCAACTAGACAGGGGCGAAAGGGGTTTTGCGTTCTCGAAAGATGCGCGATTGGATATGCGCATGGATCAGAGGCAGAATCTTGATGCGTGGTCGATCGTGAACTCATGGAGCGAAAGACGATTGAGAGAGATTTTTGTGCAATATGCGGAAGCAAGCGAAGGACGGGCGGCTGTATGGGCGCGAGCGATTGTATCGGCGCGACCAGTTGAGACGACAGCGGAGCTTGCTGAGGTAATACGAAGAACGACAGGACATTACGAAAGAACGCATCCGGCTACAAAAGTATTCCAAGCGATTCGAATAGTAGTAAATGATGAGTTAGGGCTTTTGGAGCGTAGCTTGCCTTTGATAGTGAAATTATTGAAGCCTGGGGGGAGAGTGGGAATAATTTCGTTTCATAGCCTAGAAGATAGAATAGTCAAAGATTTTTTTCGTGAAGAAAGCTCGTTGGGTCTAGAATCGAGGCTGGAAGTAGTGACAAAGAAGGCGATAGTTGCGGAAAAAACTGAATTAGCTAACAATCCGCGTGCTAGAAGTGCAAAGCTTCGAGTAGCAAGGCGAAGATAGCGAAGGTGGGAATTGGAAAATTCTATGATTCTGATTTTTTTGCTTTTTTAGGAATGATAGAATTGGAAAGGTTTTGACTTTGGCGATTGGAGCGTTGATACGAGAAGAGCAGTGAAGGCGCGTATCGTAAAAATAAAAACAAAAAGGAGCAAACGAGTATGGCAAAAATCGTCGTGACCAATCGATCACGCGCACAGCAAGTAAAAGTACATTTCCGCTAACTTTGCGGTAGAGAATATTTTGACCTAGGGGCGACATGCCCCCAACTCGGGGGTACCGCAAAAAGGTGAAGTTACATTTGGGAGTGTAAAAAAATATTTTGACCTACCTTGAGATGTAAATTTAGCGTTTTCTCTCTTGTCGTTAGATTTACATCCAAGGACTAAGATGATTTTGTTACTATCGCGAAATTGCGAAAGTGGATTTTTTGAGGCTTTGGCGGTTTCGGGATGGGGAGAAAATGGGGAATTGGGGGAGCGAGTGGGGCGAAAACAAACATAAAAAATAAAAAGAAAGGACGTAAAGCTTGATGTCAGCTTATTATGCGGCGACGCGAAGAATGAACGTGGCGGGCGCGACGACGATGCGACGTGGGATAGGCGGCAGGACAGGTGCGAATAGGCGAAGTAGTAGTGCGAGCGGGATGAGTACAGGAGGAAGTTGGGCGCGCAATCGTAATGCGGTGCGCCACGAGCCAAAGGCGGTGTTGGGGCCGGTTTGGCATACTTTGGCGGTAATTGCATTAGTGTTAGTTGCAGGCTTGATTTTCTTGACGCAGAGTACGAAAGCGGCGAATTATGATTTGGCGATTGCCGATGCGAACGGTGAAATTGCTAGTCTTGAAGCGCAAAGGGACGCTTTGGTCGTTGAAAATGCGAAATTGACGGCGGAAGCGGCGACAGAAGGAAGCAATGAAGTGGCGGCAGCGATGCCGGATGCGGTAAGTGCGGATTTTGTTGAACAATAAGAGTGATTTGGTGTGAAGGATAGTCGCAATAGCGAAATTTTGCGACGGAAAAAGAGTTGTTTAAATATATAATATAAGTATGTCAACGAAGAAAGTGCGGTTTTCTTGTTTAAAAATGATAGTCGTTGGGCTGTTTTTGGTGGCGGTAGCGAGATTATTTTACGTGCAGATTATTCAGCATGGACGATATGCGGCGGAGGCGAGTGAGACGCATATGAAACAGTTTACGCTAACGGCGAAGCGTGGTGAAGTGTATTTCTCGAATCGAGATGGCGAGACGTCGCCGGCGATTTTGAATGAGCGGACGTGGACGATTTTTGTAGATCCGAGTTACGTAAAAGATAAAGAGAAAGTTGAAGAAAAATTAACGGATATTTTGGGGAAAAAGATGGAATTGGAATGGAAAGAAATATGGAAAGATATGACGAGAGGGTATGTTGAGGTGGCAAAAGGTGTGGATTATAAGACGATGATGGCGGTAAAAGAGGCGGATTTGAGGGGCGTAGGGCGAAAAGAGACGTCGCGGCGCATATATCCGGCAAAAAATCTGGCGAGTCAGGTGTTGGGCTTTGTGAACGCAGAGGGAGTTGGTACGGGGATAGAAGGGGCGATGAATAAGCGCCTTGAGGGTTCTGACGGGCTATTGAAGACGGTGACGGACGTGAACGATATACCGTTGTCAATCGGGGACGAGAATATAGAGATTCCAGCGAAAAACGGTGAAAACGTAGTTTTGTCGATTGATGAAAATGTGCAGCGAAAGGTTGAAAAAGTTTTAGCAACAACGATGTATAACAATAGCGGAATACGGAGCGCGAGCGCAATTGTAATGAATCCAAATAATGGTCAAATTTATGCAATGGCGAATTATCCGACATTTAATCCAGAGCTGTATTATAAGGAAACGGATGCAAACGTTTATGTTAATCGAACGACAGAGAATGCTTATGAGCCGGCGAGTGTATGTAAGCCGTTTACGTATGCGATGGCGCTGAATGAAGGGAAGCTTTCGCCTGATGATACGTATAAGAATGAAGGCAAAACAACGGTAGCGGACAGGGTGATTCGTAATGCGAGTACGAGTATGAATATGCATTTGGGCAAAATTAACTTTCGGACAGCGCTGGACTATTCGTTTAATACGGGTAGCGTTGAGGTGCTAAGGAGAATGGGCGATGGAGCGATTTCAAAAGATGCGCGTAGGACGATGTATGACTACCTATATAATCGGTTTGGTCTAGGAAGGGAGACGGGCGTTGAATTGTATGAAGCGACAGGTAAAATTATTAGCCCGGAAGAGACAGAGGGGAATGCGGTGCGATACGCGAATATGACGTTTGGGCAAGGTATGAATTTGACGATGGTGCAGGTTGCGGCGGGTTTTGCGTCGATCGTAAACGGCGGACAATACTATCAGCCGACAATCGTCGCAGGGAAACTTGAGGACGGAAAAATGATACCGGCGGGAGCGCCTGAGACGAAGCGGCAGACGATAAGTGCAGAAACGAGTGCGACGATGCGAGAAATGTTGCGCGAAGTGCGTAGTAAGAATGGCGGGGAGTATGATAAAGAAGGGTACTACGTAGGAATCAAGACTGGTACGGCGGAAACTTATGATGCGAAAGGGAATTATACCTCGGACAGAACCGTGGCGGGGGCAATTGGATTTGGGGGCGTGGCGGATGAGAATGCGATGCCGCAATATGTGGTGATAGTGAGACTAGATGGCGATACGTTACTGTGGGGCTCACAGAATGCGGTGCCGGTGTTTACGCAGATTAGTAACTATATGTTGGAATATTTAAGGCTTGCGCCAAGGAGATAATAAGATGTTGCTGAGTGATATTAATGAAAATATGGGCTATGAGCTAGTATTGGCTTTGGCGGCTTTCTTGTTGGCGATGTTTTTGACGCCATTTTATACTAATTTTGCGTATAAGCATAAGTTATGGAAGCGACAAAAGAGCGTAGCGGTGACAGGCGAGGAACTAAAAGTGATGAATAAGTTGCATCAGAAGAAAATTGGACGACATTTTCCGACGATGGCTGGCATGATTATGTTGGTAGCGGTGCCTACAGTGGTGTTTGCGTGTCACGCGCTAAATCGAGGGCAGACTTGGTTGCCGCTAGCGGCGTTTGTGGGTGGTGGCGTGATTGGCTTGATTGATGATGCGATTAACTTATTTGGTAAAAATGCGGCGGCAGGATTAAGGGCGCCAGTGAAATTTGCAATGATAACGGCGTTGGGTGTATTTTTGGGATGGTTTTTTGCGGTTAAATTGGGGTGGACGAGTATTACAGTGCCGTTTTTGGGTCCAATTTCGCTGGGCGTGGTGGGGATGATTATACTGTTCGCGTTTGCGGTTGTTGCGACGGGGAATGCGGTGAATATTACGGATGGGATGGACGGCTTGGCGGGGGGATTAGCGATGTTGGCGTATGGAGCGTTTGGGGTGATTGCGTTGATGCAGGAACAATGGTATCTAGCGGGTTTTTGTTTTGTGGTGATTGGTGCGCTCCTGTCGTATATTTGGTTTAACGTTTATCCGGCGCGATTTATGATGGGAGATACGGGGTCGTTTGCGCTCGGGGCAGGCTTGGGCGTGGTGGCGATGATGACGAATGCCTTTTTCCTGTTGCCAATTATCGGATGTTTATTTGTAGTAGAGGCGGGCAGCTCGCTGATTCAGATTTTGTCGAAAAAAATATTGAAGCGAAAAATTTTCTTATCGGCGCCACTACATCATCATTTGCAAGCGAAAGGTTGGGAGGAGAGTAAGGTCGTGATGCGGTTTTGGGTGATTGGCGGGATTACGGCGATGTTGGGCGTCTTTTTGGCGATGGGAGGTGGTATTGTAGGATGAAAAAAGCGATGCGGATGCATAAGGCCGATGTGTTTATTGGGCTGATTGTGGCGGGATTGATGACGGCTGGGTTGGTGATAATTTATGCGATTGGACCGAGAGTGGCGCAAGCGGAAAGTGGTAGTGCGGGAGACATGTCGTATTTCTGGCATTATGCGATATTTGTTGGTTTGGCGTTTGCGGCTTTGGTAGCGGGCTATTTTTTGCCGTTTGAGCAACAGCAAAAGTGGGCGCGAGCAATTTTGTGGCTGGGGGTGATTTTGTGTGTTGCGGTGACGATTTTGGGGAAGATGGGGAGTAGTTTGGTGTATTGTAACTTGGGAGCTTGCCGCGCGTTTAGCGTGGGGTTTCAGCCGGCGGAGTTGTTAAAGTTGGGGATTTTGTTTTATACGGCTGGCCTAATTACAGAGAGAAAAAAGCAGAAAAAGCTGGAAGGGCAAGAATTTTGGATACCGATTGCGACGATGTTTGTGATGACGGGAGTATTGATTGGTTGGTGGCAAAAAGATTTAGGTAGTACGGTGGTGATTTTTGCAATGTTGACGGCGATGTTGTTTATGGCGGGTGTCAGAGGGCGATATTTGGCGGCGGTGCTATTAGTGATGGCGGCGGCGGCGGTGATTTTGGTGATGAGTTCTGAGCATCGTGCGAGGCGTTTGGCGAGTTTTAGCGGAGATGGTGATACGTATCATATTGATAATTCGTTGTTGGGCATGGGTGCAGGAGGGTTGTTTGGAGTAGGTTTAGGTAACAGTGTGCAATCGACGGGATATTTGCCGGAAGCGTTGAGTGATTCGATTTTTTCGGTTATTGGAGAGATGTGGGGGTTTGCGGGCGCGATATTGATTTTGGCGTTGTATTTGATGTTGTTTTTGCGCATGATTAAAGTTGCGCACAAGACACAAGAAGAAGAGAGGAGTTTGTTTACGATTGGGGTTTTTGCGTGGATTTTGGCGCATGTTATACTGAACGTAGGGGGTATGACAGGGTTGCTTCCGATGAAGGGCATAACGTTGCCGTTTCTGAGTTACGGAGGATCTAGCATGTTGGTGCTAGGTTTTGCGGTGGGTGATGTTTTGCAGCTATCAAGAATGACGCAAAGAGAGGAAATAAATGAAGATACTAGTAGTGGGGGGCGGCAGCGGCGGACACGTTACGCCAGTAGTCGCCGTAGTTAGTGAGATTTGGAAAATACGGCCACGTGCGAAGGTTGAGTTTTGGACGGATAGGAAATACTTTAGGAATGCGCGAAAGATAACAATTGAAAATGGCATGAAATTGAAGATTAAGAAGGTGGCAGCAGGGAAGTTAAGGAGATATACAAACTTTAAATTGATGGATTATTTGGAGCATTTTGATGTGGTGCTTTTGAATGTTTGGGATGGATTTAGATTGATTTTTGGCTTTTTGCAAAGCTTGGTGAGATTATTATTCTTGAAACCGAATGTAATATTTTTAAAGGGAGGCTATACGTGTTTGCCGGTGGGGTTGGCGGCAAGGCTTTTACGGATACCGTATGTGATTCACGACAGTGACGCGGTTCCTGGGCTGACGAATCGAGTGCTGGCGGGATGCGCGAGGAGAATCGCGACAGGGATGCCGCTTGAATATTACAATTATCCGACAGAGAGAGCGGTATGGACGGGGATTCCTATCGGGGAGGAATTTCGAGCAGTGTCGGAGAGTCGCCAGAAGGCGTTAAAGAAGGAATTAGGGTTCCGAGAGGAGAAGTTGCTGGTGGTGGTAACGGGTGGAAGCCAGGGGGCAGAGCATATTAACTTAGCGATGAGGGAAATTTTGCCTGCACTACTAGAAAAAGCGAGTGTCTTGCTGGTAGCGGGGAGAGCGAGATATGACGAGATGTTGGACTTAAAGAAATATGAGACATGGGAAAATGGGGAGTTGAAATCGAATTTTCGGATGATTGAGTTTTCGAGCGAAATGTATAAGTTGTTTGGCGCGGCGGACGTGGTGGTGAGTCGAGCAGGGGCATCAACAATGACAGAGCTGGCGAAGATGGGGAAGGCGGTAGTGATGGTGCCGTATGAAAAATTACCTGGATTTCACCAAGTTAAGAATGCAGAGGCGTATGAGGCGGGAGGGGCAGCGATAGTGGTGTTTGACGATAAGATGAATAAAGAGCCAAAGTTATTGCTTGAAGCGCTCGAGAAGGTGCTTGGCAAGAGCAGAGAAAAAGTCGAGAAAAGGGAGGAGCTAGGGAAGAATTTGCGAAAGTTTGCAAAGGCGAATGCGGCGGAAGAGTTGGCGAAGATCGTGGTAGAGGTTGGGAGTAGATAGGGACGGCGGTTAAGCGGTTGGGCTTAGCGGATGGAAAATTTCCCTGTGAGTTCCCTTTATGTTCGGTTTTTGTTCTTTTGGAATTTTTTGGTAGCGGGGGGATTTTTTGAGGCAGAGACGTTTGGCGGGGGCGGTTGGTGGAGAAATTGAGATTTTGACGGGTAGGGCGGAAACTGGGAAAAATTGGCGATTTTTTGGATTTTTGATGGCGGGAATTTGGCTAAATATGGTCTAATATATGATTTATAGGGGTAGATTTTGGTGACATTTTTTAGCGTGTCAAGGGCGTGTACTTCTGGGTGCTTCCCCGGAGTCCCCCGAAAAATAATCAATCGCGCATGAGGGGTGTTTATGGGGTTTTATGGAGTGGGTTTTACGGTGTTGCTGAGTGGTTTGATGAGCGAGTTTAAGAGAGAAATGGGCGTAACATGTTGGGGCGTGGATATGTTTTAGGTTTGTAGACGAATATGTTGAATCGCGGTGAGGCTACTTGGTTAATGTCGTAAAATATACATTGTGCGACATTAAATATTTATGGAAAAGTTGATATTATACTCATGACTTGGCCGCGGTTCTGATAGCCTGCTGGTGAATTTTTGTCGTTTTTGTGCCCTATTTTGCGTTTTAAGGCCCTTTTGGGCGCAAAGACGGTATTTTATATGGTTATGGCTAATTTTGGCGATTTTAAGCGATTTTGCGCGTTTTTTGCATATTTGTATATTAACGGTGCTTTAGGGATAAAAATGGGTAGATCTTGAAAAATAACAGGGGTCGAACAGGGGTGAATCATTGCTGCGCGCCAGGGGAGCAACAGGGAAATCGTAACATCAATAGAGAAAAAAGGGCGAAAAAGGAGAAGGGGAGTTATGTGTGTTTTTTTTGTTGGCTTTTTGTCTAATTCCTTGCCCGTCGTGCGTGAAATAAGATATACTTAAACCATTTGCTTTGTGGTGGACTGATCGATCGCATCGTCTCTGATAGCACTGCTCAAATCCTTGTCGCGTAATTCCCTGCCAGTCGCTAGGCTGCGCCTATTGTCGTAAGCGCCAATGGCCAAACGAGCCGACCGAGCTATATACGCAAAGCCGTCGGGTAAGGTCAAAGAAACTTTATAGTCGAAAGGAGTTAATTATATGAGGCGGTAAAATAACGGCTACTCCCCTGCACTTTTTAACATCGCCTTATTTCAGCGCTCGCGCAGGCTTTCGCCGTTATTTACCTATACTATACCATACAACAGCAAAGCATTGCAACTTGAGGGTTAGAGGAGCTAATATCATGACAACAAAAATAGCGGCTTTACCCTCGCATTTTCTGACGGCGTTTTATTTCAACGCTCACGCTCGGTCACACCGCTACCTGTAATTATATCGCAGCTTGAACACAAAAGGAAGAATAATTTATGCCAATTAAACTTACCGGCGCGCATATTAGGCGATACGAAAAACACCTATCAGAATAACGTAAAGACGTACGCCAAAAAACAGCAGCCTCTAACTAACCCGATAAGCCAATTTCTACCAACATCTATTTCAAAAGAGATTGCCGATGAGTTTTCAGAACACAAAGGCGGCGACACTCTAACACTCAGGGTCAACTCTGGCACGAGAGCCTTATTTGTCGGACCACATTCTAACAGCAACTTCAACGTACTTGAGGTGTTGTTTCCCGAAGATGCTACAATACGAATCATAGAAAACGACGGCAAAAATATAATAGGAGAGCTTTATTATGACTAAGAGAATAAACGGAGTCGAGGTGTCCGATGAAGTATTCGAGCAACAGGCGAATAGGTTTTGCGACGGCGGAAGAATATTCGACAGCGAAGAGGAGCTTAGAGAGCATAAGGCACGACTTAAAGAGAAGCGTCGCAAAGCATGGGGAAAAGAGTTTTTCGAGTTGACATACGGCGAAGGGAGCTACGATGCCAATTAAATAAATTTACGCCCTAACTGAAAAATGGGCTAGAGGGGCTAGTTTCATGATTAATCAAAAAAGCAGCCTCTCCTCGCATTTTCTGACGGCGTTTTATTTCAACGCTCACGCTCGGCTAAGCTGCTACCTACCATTATACCGCAACTTGAGCACAAAAGGAAGTATGGTTTATGCCAATTAAACTTATCTGCCCCGAATGTGGGCGCATACTAGGCGACACGTTATAGTCCCTTAACAATTTCAATTAGTGTATAATACGTCTGACGAAAAAATAATCAAAGCGGCCGTAAAGAAAGGAGGCGAAAAATGAGCAACGACGAAGCAAGAAGACTACTGGAAGAATTCAGTGGAGTAGATGAGGAAACTGGAGAAAAATATCACCTCAAAGTCAAAGGCGCAATCGGGCAAAACGCTTATTTCTGCGATTATATTGACGACAATGAAAATGTTATAGCGAAAAACATCCCATGCCAACCATGCGTAATGGACAACGGGACAATCGAGGTTGCTATTTTGCCTATGGGGAACGACGATGCCAATTAAACTTACCTGCCCCGAATGTGGGCGCATACTAGGCGATACGAAGAACACCGTAGATTGTTACATAAACTGTCGGGGCTGTAGACCGTCCACATACACATGATGGTCGCTGAAACTGCCGACTATTTATGGCTCAAACGTAAAAATAACAAGGAGAACAATAATGACAAATCCGGCAATAGTTGTCATTCGACAACGAAGATACCGCGGGTTATAGTCCCCTAACATTTTAGAATAGTGTATAATGGGAATCCCAAAGGGGATTAACGGGGAAGTGTTATAGTCCCCTAACATTTTAGAATAGTGTATAATAAGGAAAATTTCCGTTTTACATAATTGCAAGTTATAGTCCCCTAACATTTTAGAATAGTGTATAATATTTAATCAACTTAACTTATAAAATTACCCCTGTAAACAGGGGTAATTTTATTTGCGTTTATTCTTAGAAAAATGATAATTGAAAGGCTGTATCTAATCGTTCTTGAATAGTTTTTTCGCCACTAACAATATGCATGTTGCAGTATTGATTTTCTGTCAACACTATCATGCGAATTGAGCCATTATTGGGAGCAAAACGTTTAACGCGGCTAAGATGGGTATTTGCATTGTCGCGATTAGGACAGAGCCTGGTGTAGACTGAATATTGCAACATCTCAAAGCCGTCATCTAGTAACGCCTTACGGAATTGTGTAGCCAAGCGTCGCTCTCTTTTGGTAGTGACCGGCAGGTCAAAAAATACCATTGCTCGCATAAATCTATAAGTTGAAAACATTTTATGAAATAACTATTGGAAGAAGCAATTCATCCACGTCGTCTTCGGATATGGCCTTGACAAAACTGTCTACCATAATATCAGTAGCTAATCGGATTGGATACTTCCTACTTTGTATTATAACATTTTGGTTTAAAATGTCAACTATAAGATGTCTATCAGTTTTACTGAGTACTTCAAAATCGTCTGTGCTAATATGCCGTGATGCTGCTGTGGATACAATAAAATCATCAACAAGTGGCCTAAAAGACTCTATCAAGTCATCTACTAGATTATATTGATTTAGCTCAGAATGATGGTTAATTCCTACTGATGCTATTAGGCCATGTGCTGCTATCGAGCGCGCAATATTGCTACGAACAATAGCATAGCCATAATTTAAGGCTGAATTGAACCAAGTAGGTTTGCGCCTGGTGGAATCCTGCAATAATCGATCAAAATAAATGCGTGCGGCAGTAGATTCATTATTAGAAATATCACCGGAGCGCACGGTGCGGGACAGTTCTACCAGATCTTCTGATGGATAATTATTTTTAGCAAGAATAGCAGCTTGATTGGCAATTTTTTGGATGATATTTTTACGCCAAAGTTGTTTTTTGGTAGGCGCTGATAAGCTGAGTTGGACTTTGGCAACTTTAGCTCCTCGTGATGCCTGCGAATATGGCATAAGCGTAGCACTGGGTAAATGCTTGCTGTCGCAGATTACAGTACTGACGCCAGCGCTGCTTAATTCCGCCAAAAGATTCTGCGATATAGTAATTCCGTAGCTATCTAGTACCAGCGTGCTGATATCTTCTAGTGGAATGGCCACATCTTCTTCTTGCCTAATAATCATCTTATTATCACGCAGCTTGAGATGTGCGGGATTTTCAATTACGACTGAACGCCAGGCCATAATTATTCCTGTCTCTTTGATGGGCGATAATTATCGCCTAGGACGGAAATATCTAACTTTTCGATACTGATCGCTGGTCCAACTGAACAATGTATCATATCCGAATCGTTTTTAGAGGTGCTATTATGACCAATCAAGCTGAGTGCGCCACTAGATATTGCATACTTTACATAATACCCTTCTGCAATATGATCTGAATAGGTTAATCTAATGTAATCATTCGGATACACTGAAAATACCTTCTCAAAGCCGCTTTCTTCTGTAGCAAAGATCTTTCTTTCTTCATTGCGTAACTTATCATACTCTGCTTTTTCTTCAGCGGAGCGGCCTTTTGGAGTGGGTAAAATTTCATAAGCCTTAGCGTGAAGCGAATGTGCATAAACTGGCGCACAGAATAATTTGTATTTTCCAGACTGGTCTTTACGACGATAAATATTAAGACAAACTGTATACCCATTGTTTACAAACTGTGTCCCGTGATTAATTAAAATACCAGATGGTTCAGTAGAATAAACCTTAATAGTAGAGATTGGTGAGAGTTGGCAACCGTTTTTGTCTACTTTTTTATTATTTTTATAAATGGGCTCCTTAAAGGCATTCTTCCCCTTTTCCTTCCAGAGTCCCTTGAGTTGTTCATAGAGCACCTTATCGCTAACTGGCAGAACCGAATTTTCTATATCTTTAATATCACAATCTGTTAATCGTTTGCGCGTGAGTCGACGAGCATCAGCAGTCTTCTTTGGGCTACGAATAGTTTCTTTATGAGCCTGCCCTTTAGCAGTACGTTTGGGCATGCGTGATATGAACATGGGGTGGATGTGTCGCAAGAATTGCTCATCATAAGATGAAAAATCGCGAAATTTATCTCTAAAATCTTTCTCGTTTTCAATTTCCGATGAATCATGGCTAAGACCACTACGCAAAATAACTTCTTTCGCAAAATTATCCCACGGCGGAAGCTGTTCGCGTATTTCTTCATATTCTCTGGTAGTCACTTGAGAAGTAGTACCGTCGTCGTTAACATTTATTACCGTTTTATACCTAGCGCCTAACTCACGATATTTGTGCCAAAGTGCGAATTTTTTAATTTGTTCCTGAGAGACGGTAGCGATAATACAGGCATCGGCTGCATGATGACAATTATTTATGTCACGGTCTTTAGCGCCGAGGCCATACATCTTGCGAAGAGACGCCGTGATAAAACCAGTCGGCATCAGAACTTTTTGCTTACCTTTAGTTCCATCAGCGAACTGCAGATTCTTTTTAAAATACTGGCTCATGAATTTCATGATGTAACGCGTGTCGTTAAGTGCACGCGTACTCCACTCTTCTTTGGGCAACTTTTCGGACAAGATCCGGTCGCGTTTGGCGAATTTTATATTGGGATTTTGCGCTAGTTCTTTAATGGTCTGCCAACGCTTTTCATCTTGCCCCCATTTTTCAAACGGCGTCTGGCTGGTTGCAGCTGCTACAAACAAGCGCTTTGTTGGCGTTGCTGTCGTTGCCGCAACGACTAAACGGTATGATGTGGTCAATCTCTGCTAGCTTATCGTCTATAAAAATATCTAAACTAAGTGGCTTACCGCAATATTGACATTTATTAAGCTGCTCTTCCCAGAGTTTATATTTGGTAATTTGCTTACCTGACGGATTAGTGATATTAAAATTCTCTTGCAAGAGACTTATGATGCGCTTATTGTTGGCTGCGTTTTCGTCTTGTCGATCCTTAATCTTCTTTCGCTCGTTATAATTTTTGGACAATTCATTAGCGCATTCAATTTTAATTTGAGTGGGTGCTCCGTATTTTTTAATAATAGCATTAACTACCTTGCGTGTTTGATTGATGGCTCGTTTAACTACTGGATTAGTAATTTGGCTTTGTTCTTCTTCGCTTAGAACTGGAAGTTCGTTTTTGTCACCAGAAAGTTTTTCTGAGAATTCTCCTGGATACTCAGCCTCTACAGCCTGATCGTAGGTCATACCTATAAGTAAGTGTGGAGTAAGTTTGCGCAGGGCCTTAATTGATAGGTGTGCGAATTTTGAATATGATAAGCCCATCAAATAATCGGTTGTAGTTGGTGATAACTCTAGCTCTGATAAGGCACCCTTTACTTTCTCGTCATCCTTATTGGCGGTCAGGATGTAGCCAATTTTATCAAAAAGATCTTGGTTAGCAGTAATTCTTTGCAAATCTTCTGAGGAGTCCTTGGTGGCCTTCCTGATATCATGATAAAACTTAAGATTGCAAAACTCGTGTTTTTCCTCATCTTCATAGGAAGCCTCTTTTTTGCCCCGAATATAATCGAACCTAAAATCCGAACTATTTTTGTGGCCGATAGTTTCTCTAATTGCCTTATAGGTAACTTTTTGGGTATTTTGCGCCTTTTCTATGCATAGCCTAATTTGCTCTGGCGTGAGCCTTTGCCCGTCATTATAAGTAAGATTAGCTAAATCTTGTGCGAGACGAAAAATTTCAAAAGTATAGCTAGCCTTCCAGGCACGCTGCTCGCCTTTTTCATATGGACATTTGCCGCGCATTTTATTGATTAACTCTTCGGTCATAAAAGGACGCTGGTAAAATAAACCGTGAGGCTTTTTATCTAATAGTTCAAAAATATCATCATCCGACCAACCTTGAGTTTTTAAAATAAGGATAATTTCCTTCTGAAAATCTTCTCGTATGAAAGAGTTGGTATAATCGTCTAGCCTGTTGCGCTTGTGGCTCTTGAATTTATCGTCTTCCAGCAATGCCTGAGCGACAGATTTGTATTGTTCTAGGAGCTTCTGATTTTCTTTAATTGCACCCAGAACTTTACGGCTATCAGTAGATGCTTCCTCCACCTTTCTGCGATTGCTTTTATAGCCGCGTCGTTTGGCAATATGATAAAGCGCGACGAATAACTGGTTATTTGGAAGCTTTTTAGAGATTGCTTGTTCTCGTAATTGATATGGGTCATATCTATGAAAAAGTTCGTCATTGATTTCTTCAAGTTTTAATAGTTTATGTTCGATAAAGAAACTCTTTAGATAGTTAAGCCTCTGGCGACGGCGTTTTAAACGACGACGCGTAGACCGGGCATCGCGGCGAGGCTTGGCGAGCGACTCGCCATTTTTAGGATTTTCTGGACGTTCAAAAATACGCACCCCTAAATCTTCGATGCGTTTTTTATCTTCATTAATTATTGCCCAACCTACACTGGTAGTGCCGAGATCAAGGCCTAATGAATATTTCATAAATACTCCCAATTACCGCTTCATTATACCAGTTATTGGTAGTGTTGACGAATATATAAAATTCGGAAACGGATATTGGCGCTCCGAGGAGCGCCTTTTACCGTGCGTAAATCCTATATAAGAACTTACTTATTATAGAGACCTACACATTTTAGAATAGTGTATAAACCTTACTTAAGGGTTTATGTACGTATGATAGCTCATTGTATAGCTTATTGCAATGATTTTTGGTTTATGCTGAGCTGACAAAAAAATAGAGGGCGCATAAACGACTATTGGACTGAAGCTTTAAATGTATTTACAAAAATCGCGTTGAGCCGAAAGGGATTTTGACTTTGACCTGGGAAGTGCCGAAAGAGTCGGCGTTGAAGATGGTGCGGTAGCCGAAACGCCGGTTGATAGCGTCGGTAGCCTGGCAGAGGCGGTGAGAGCGATTAATTTGGGGTTGATTGAGATGAAGTTGGCGTTCGGGAGTGGGTTGAAGCTTATAGAGAGTGATACCGACGATACGTGCGGTGCTAGGAAGACGGCTATAGAGCTGACGAGCGACATGAATAATATCTGCGTCGGTGTGAATTGGGGATTTGAGGAGAATGGAGCGATGGACTGGGGTTCCGTCTAGGTCGCCAAGCCATAAATAGACGCCGCGCGCATAAAGATGTTTGCGACGGAGGCGTTGGCCGACGTCCTCGGCGAGATGGATGATGTGCGCTTCGATTTTGTCGCGCGGCAAGTTGCGCGATTCGAGAACGTATTGGCGGCCAATAGAATGGATTTGGTTGCTGATCGCGTCGACCTCGAGGCCGCGTAGGCGCTGAAACCATTTTTTTCCATCAATGCTTTTAAAGACGAGCTTTGTAAGAGTAGCTTCATCGGCGTCGAGAAATTCGAGTGGCGTAAAGATATTGACGGCGTTAAGGCGAGCTTCGAGGCGATAATTGATGCCTGGTAAATCGCGTAGCGAGAGTGTTTGAAAAATTTGGCGTTGGTTGTCGGGCGTGATCTCGTCATAACCGTCGGGTTTGTGGAGCTCGGCGGCGAGTTTGGCGAGAAAGCAATTACTGGAAATGCCGACATTGCAACGCATATAGCAGCCAATCTCGGTCTTGAGGCGCGTTTTTAGTTCACTGACAAGTTCAGCATGGTCTAGCTGGCGTAGATGCGGTGGGCTAGCGGCGAGATTGATAGTGCCTTCGTCGATCGACTTCATGGCGATATCGGGAGAGTAGGAAGACAAAATCTTGCGTAGTTGACGATAAACAAAGGTATATTTATCGGGGTCAGTTTCGGTAAAAATGAGACTTGGACAAAGTGCCTCGGCCTCGTAGCGGCGCATTCCGACTTTGACGCCGTGCGCCTTGGCTTCGTAGCTGGCGGCAACAATGCAGGCATTGCCAGCAAGGCGATTTGTAACGGCGATAGGGCGCCCGCGTAGCATTGGTCGAGCTTGTTGCTCGACTGTGGCGAAGCAGGAATTGAGGTCGATATACAATGTATCGAGAGGGAGATGGCTATACATCGCTTCCCTTTTCGAGAGAGTCGCCTTCGAAATCAAGAAACCAAGTTAAAGTCTCGCTGTCAAAAGTTAGCCGATAATCGTTAGTGCCGTCAGTAACGTCGAAGGCGAAAAGCGTTTTGAGGCCAGTATATTTAGGATGGACGAGGCCGATTTCGGTAATCTGCACTTCCCTGTCGAGAGTTTGTAGCGAGGAGTCTGGAGCTCGAGGTGACGACTGCGTAGCGTGGCCGCACGGTGGTCGCTGGGCTTTGCGACGAAAAGCAAGCGGCTTGCAGTGGCCGATAAACTGGCGCGAGAAGGTTGCGTCGACTTCGATTGGCTCGTGGATGGGGGTTTGACAAGAAGATTGATTCATAAAAATCCTTTGAGAGTATTGTGGTTGATAAGATATTGGGTTTGACGCAATGTTGGCGTCGTGGAATTTTATGAATCAGGTCAGGGGCCGAAGCATGACGTGATATATCTAGTATAGCATGCCAAAAAGCGTTACGTAAAGCCGAGCATGAAAAATCCCCAGCAGGAATCGATCGTTGAGACGAACGATGTGCTGGGGGTATCGTTTATTTTCGGATACTTAATTGGCTAACGCTTCCCAGCGTTGAGCTAATACTGGATCTTGGATAACTTCGCCGTTTGAAAACGGAACATACCACGACCCTTTTTCGAAACCGTGGTCTTCGAGGACTTTTATGATCCAGTAACCGTGCGCGACGTAGGTTCTGCCGTCGCGGTTAACGAAGACCACGACGCCGTTATTGGCGTCGAACTTCCCGATTGTGCTTCCAAGCGTGCAATCGAGGTGCACGGTTTTTGGCATTTCCCACTTTTCGTAGTCGTGCCAAAAGTGTTTCACTTGAATGCCGCCGTCGGGGATGACGAAACAACGTCGCAATACTGCCTCGTCGAGCGGCCTAATTCCGTGTTCGTCGCTCCATTCTGCAAAAACCCGTTTGAGTTCTTGTTGATGAGCGAGGCGTGCGGCCTCTTCGATCTGATCCCAGCGACACGCACGGTCGGGGTCGGAGATGATGATTTCTCCGATCGATAAAGCAACAAAGAAATGCTGCTCGATGAAGCCACACTCGTTGAGGAGTTTGAGGTTGCTGCTAGTGACCTTGGTCACATAGTACTGCCCTTCGTAGATGTAGGCTATCGTCGAGTTGTTTACGGCGTAGCAGTCAGCAAAGCTTTCGGCGTCCGGCAATTGGTCTGCGGTTACCTCTTGGCTTAATCGCCATTGAGGATAGTATAGCAGGTCGCCTGGATAAATCGCGACGCTGCGGTCGATTAGTTTCTGTACTTCGGCTTCTCTTGTTGTCGTTGTCATGGGCCACTCCTTTCCGAGCTTTTCAGCTCGATAACCACCGTTTTTCTGCTGTATCGAGGCGATCTTGATCGAGTCCGAAAATAAGCAATTAAGATGCTAGGCTTCGGACCGAGGTTCGATGCCTCAATTGTTAATTATATCACACTTAGCTTAAAAAGTCAAGCGTTGACGGAATAAGTCTTGTCTTGAGCGTGCTCGCTAATGATGAGACGGATACGAGAGCGAGGCGTTAGTGTTTCTGTTGCTTGCGGCGAAAATTGCGTTTTTGGCGTTCTTTTGGGCTTGCGGGGGTGTGCTTGTTGGGATTGTTTTGGCTTTCATCGCCGAGGTTGCCGGAGCTAATAATGGGTCGACTGGTGGGCTTGTTTGGAAGAGGCTGTGGTGTGGGTGGTGTAGTTTGTTGGGCGACGAGTTTGCCGAGGTCTTTGAGTCCGGGGCTAGCGTTTTCGCCTTCGGCTTGGTTGGGTGAAAGTTTTTGCTTTTTGAAATCGGACTTAGGGGTGGGTTGATATTTAAAGCTGGGCTTTTCTTTGGGGGCGTTTGACCATTGACCGGTTGCGAGGTTTTTGGGCGAGGCGGAAGCTTGGGCTGTTGCGCCACGTTCGCCAGCGGCGCGGCCGGAATCGGAGAGAGCTTTTTTCCACTTTTCGGCAGCTTCGATATTGTCGCGAATTTCGGCTTCGACTTCGGCGCGATTGCGTGCGTAAGTTAGGCGAGAATGGCGGATGATTTGTGGGGTGAGGTCGTTGGGCGGTTTCGGAATGCTGAGGGTAGTGGCGGAAAAAGCGGGGGCTTTTTCACCGTTAATAATCATCGAAACGACGAAATGGCGGTTGTGCAGGTTGAGTAGATCTTGATCTTCGAAGATGGGTTCGAACTGTTTGGCGAGAATTGGCGCATCGTCGGCGGAAACGCGAAAAGAAATACTGGTGCCAACGTTGCCAAAGACGGCGTCGCGGACGGTGTCGGTCATCTGAGCGATGTACTGGTTGGCAACGGTGAGATTGAGACCATACTTGCGGGCTTCGGAAAGGATAACTGAGAACGAATCGGTTGCGAAGTTTTGGAACTCGTCGACGTAGAGATAGAATGGGCGACGATCTTCGATATTGGGGATGTCGGAGCGAGACATGGCGGCGAGCTGGACCTTGGTTACAAGGAAAGAGCCGAGAATGCCGGCATTGTCTTCGCCGATGAGTCCTTTGCTGAGATTGACGACAAGAATCTTGCCTTCGTCCATGATTTTGCGGATGTCGAAACTAGATTTTGGTTGGCCGATAATGTTGCGGATGATAGGGTTGGCAGTAAAAGCTCCGACCTTATTGAGGACTGGGGCAACTGATTCGGTGACTTGTTTGTCGCTCCAGCTGCCGAATTCTTGCTTCCAGAATTGGAGGACGGTGACGTCTTTGCAATAATTTAGCGTTTCTTTGCGGAAATCTTTGTCGGTGAGCATGCGGGAAATATCGAGAAGAGTGGCTTCGGGGCGGTCGAGTAAGGCGAGCAAAGTATAGCGTAAGATGTGTTCGAGGCGTGGGCCCCATGAGTCGCCGAACATACGCTTTAAAACGCCGATAACTTCGGAAGAAATGTTTGGTTTGCGCGATTCGTCGTAGACTTCGAGAGGATTAAAGGCCATTGGGTATTGCGTGTCGGCAGGGTTGAAGTAGACAACGTCTTTGATGCGCGATTCGGGGATGAATTTTAGGTTGTCGATTGCGAAATCGCCGTGCGGATCAATAATGCAGTAGCCTTGGTTGTGATAGATGTCGGACAAGGTAAAGAGTTCGAGCAGGCCGGATTTACCTGAGCCGGTTTGGCCGATAATATAGACGTGGCGTGAACGGTCGCGACGATACATGCCAAATTGGTGTTTGATGCCGCGGAAATCGGTTAAGCCGAACGCGGAGATGTTTTCGTCTTCGGCGGCGTTACCGGTAAGCATGGGGAGCTTGGCGGGCGGTTCGGCGGTCTTGTTGGACGCCCAGACGATATTTGGGGTTTCGACGTTGGTGTGCGGGAGATGATAGACTGAGGCAAGCTCGGAGATATTGAGGATAAAACCGTGGTCGGTGAATTGGCGAATCTTGTAGGCGTCGAGGTTGGCGGCGTTAAAGCTACTTCCGACCATCTTGAAGCCATTGAGGTTGGTTGAGTTGAATTGCTTGAAGGTGCCGACTAGAGCCTGCATGTTGAGCTTGGCGTTGGTTTCGTTTTGGCCGACATAGGCAAGGCGAATTTTGACTTCGTAGCCGAGCTTGGTGGCTTTTTCTTCGGCTTTTGCGATGCGGGTTTTGTCGCGCTCGGAGAGCTCGACGGTCGTGTCGGAAGTGGTGCCGCCCTCTGGTGGGCGCCATAGTGCGGCGAGAACTTCGGCGAACCATGCAAAATCGATGTTGCCGAAGCTAAAAGTGCGACCAGTGCGAATGCGGTTGACCCATTTCTCGGTCTTGAGGTGCCAATCGTCGGCAATCGGGCGCGTGAGGATTTGAATCCAGAGCTCTTCGCCGCCGTTTGGGCTGAGCTTGGCAAGAGTACCAGTAATACCAGCGAGAGGGTCGACTTCGAAAGACTCGAAAGTTTTAATTGGGAGATTTTCGTCGTCGGTCAGCGTAATCTCGGCGCTATAGGCGACTGGATACTGCGAGCGGCGATCGACATAATCTTCTTTGAGGCGGTAGATCTGAACGCTAGGATATTGGGAATAAATTTGTCCTTCGACGAAAGATTGGTAGATTTTTGGCGTCCAGACGAAAAAACGGATTTGGTTGCCGGTCGAGGCGATTTCAAAGGAGAGATGTTCTTGGACGCCGCCGGAGTTTTTGAGTTCACGGGCATCGCGTAAGATGCCGTGGAGCGAGGCGAAAAGCTGTTCGGCGCTGAGTTCTTTTTTATCGTTATCCTTTGGTATCTCGAGCATCAAGAGGACGCTATCGACATTGAGGACTTTGTGACGGTTGAGTTTTCGGTAATTTTGGATAGTTAAGATAATCAAAATAACGACAATCGTAATCCAGACGATAGGGGTCGTCAAAAAATGAAGAATAGCACCAAGCATGCTAATATTTTAGCATAAATTGTCGAATTTGGCGAGCTTAAGCGGTGAGGCGATAGTGGTCTTTGCCGACGCGCGTAAAGAGTTTTTTGTTTTGAAGGTTGAGGAGGACGGTGGTTTCTTTGACTTTGCGCTCTTTGAGAACTTGTTTGACGATTTCTTTGCGCGAGAGGCCGTCGCTACCAGCTTTTTTGAGGATTTTTTGAATAATATCGGAGACAGTTCCCTTTTCGAAGCCCCAACTATCAAGAGCGTAGATGCCGCGGCCGATGAGGACGAAGCGATTATCTTTAATAAGTTCGTTGTGGATAGCTTGGACGGTAACGTTTTTGCGTCGAAAATCGGAGTTGCTGATAGCCTTCGCGATATCAGAAAAATGCATCGGTTCTTTATGTTCTTCGAGAATGACGTATATTTTGTCGCGAATGTTTTTTGGGTTAACGGTTGGCCATTTGGCGAGACCCCATTGATGATTAAGGGTGGATAGTTGTTTGCTGACGCGAGCGACTGCTTCGATGTGCGCGGGGTGTTCGTAGTTGACTTGCGCATCAATTGCGTCGAGACTGATTGGCGCTTTGGCGGCTTTAACGATGCCGACGATTTCGTCGATTTTGGTTCGAATGGTTTTTTCGTCGCCATATTCGGCGATTCCGATCGCGGCGTAGCATTTGTCGTTTTCGGAGACAAGAGTGAGGAGAGAAGAAATCTCGCCAAGGAAGCTTAGGTTGGCAATTTCAACTGCGGTAGCTTTGTGTCCAAAAAGTTTTTTTGCGAGCTCGGAGATGCGAGCGACGCGCCCCATCTCGGTGAGGTTGCGAATAATGATCTTTTCGGCGGGCGCGAGGTGGTCGATTTTGTTGTCTTCGGCAGCGATACGAAGGCGAATTAAGATAGCCTTTTCGAGCTGACGCACGCGTTCGCGGGTGATTGAGAGCATTTCGCCAATTTGTTCGAGCGTTTCGCGGTGTCCGTCTAAGCCGAAGCGGCGTGAAATAATTTCACGCTCACGATCTTGGTCGATAATAGCGAGACTGCTCTTAATAGCATTAGTAATTGTTTCCGCATTGTCCATGCTGACGTTATTCCTTACCTTTTCTTCTGATTGATTAGTTTATTTTTAATATATTAACATGATTATATCGCATTGTCAATAAGAAATATGAATTGAATTTGTTGGATTATTGTTCGCTTATTGACGCTCTGGGCGACTCACTTATAGAGTATTTTATCATAATTTTGACAGTTTACATAATAAAATATATGAAAGTTTTAAACATTAGCTTTTTGTGGTTTTAGATTTGCGTTTGGTGGCGGTTTTGGTGCTGCGTTTGGCGGGGCGACGAGTTTTCTTCTTGGGTTTATTAGCTAGAAGCGCCTCGGCCTGCTCTTTGGTGAGTGATTTTGGATCGGTTTCTTTGGGGATGCGGACAAAGTTGCGACGTCCTGGGCCTTTGACGTAGGGTCCGTAGGCGCCATTGATGATTTGGATTTCGCCCCAGTCGGCAATATACGAATCGCGTTTTTGCTCATAGAGCGGTTCGGCTTCTTCGAGAGTGATTGTGTAAGGATCGTAATCTTTGATTGGGATGTTGTATTTACCAGCTTTGAGGTATGGTCCAAAGGGGCCGCTTGAAGCGATAATCTCGGTGTCGTCTTTGGCTTTGCCGAGGATGCGAGGAAGGCTAGGGAGCGCAAGTTGCGTGAGGGCTTGTTCGAGGGTGACGGTTTTGACACTTTTGCGTTTGGGGAGTGGCGCAAAACGGGGTTTTTCGCCACTATCTTTTTCGTTTTCGCCGAGTTGAATAAAGCCGCCGTTTTTGCCAATTTTGGCATAAATTGCTTTGCCGGTTTTTGGGTCGTGACCGAGGAGACGGGCGTTGTTGTAGCGCTCGACTCCTTCGGAGGCAAGAACATCGCTATTGAAGCCTTTATAAAAATCACGGAGCATGACGACGCGGTCAAGTTTGTGGTCGGCAATAAGATCGAGGTCTTTTTCGATTGTTGCGGTGAATTTGTAGTCGACAATGTTTTTGAAATTGTCGGTCAAGAAGCCAGAGATAAGTTCGCCAATCGGAGTCGGAATAAGTTTGCCTTTGTTGGCGCCGTGTTTCTCTTGGATGATTTGTTTTTGGATAGCGTTGTCGCGTAATTCGAGAGTAATAATATCGCGTGGTTCTCCTTCGGATTCGCCCTTGATAACATAACCGCGGCGTTGAATGGCGTCCATAATAGTTGCGTAAGTGCTAGGGCGACCGATGCCGAGTTCTTCGAGTTTCTTGACTAGAGAGCCTTCGGTGTAGCGGGCGGGCGGTTTGGCGAAGCTTTGTTTGGCGATGATTGAATTAGCTACGAGGTGATCGCCGACGTTAAGGTCGGGCAAAAAATTTTCGTTGACGCGGCCATAGACTTTGAGAAAGCCGTCGAAAGTGATGACTTCCCCGCTGCCTTCGAAAACGTAATCGGTGGGCGTGGAGATAGTAATGGTGGTTTTTTCGAGTTTGGCGTCGGCCATCTGCGTAGCAAGCGTGCGCGTGCGAATAAGATTGTAAAGGCGGCGCTCGTAATCGTTTTTACCGGCAGATTCGGTTGCGATATTGGTTGGGCGGATAGCTTCGTGGGCTTCTTGGGCGCCAGCGGATTTTGTTTTGAAATTGCGAACTTTTAGGTAATTCTTGCCGAAATTTTGGTCGATGTGGTTGGCTATGTTTGCGAGAGCCTGTTTGCTAAGATTGAGGCTGTCGGTGCGGTGGTAGGTAATTAGACCGGCCTGGTAGAGAGATTGCGCGGCGGTCATTGTTGTGCGTGCGGAAAAACCGAGGCGACTGTTTGCCTCGATCTGGAGTGAGGCGGTCGTGAAAGGAGGAGCTGGCTTGCGTGTGCCGGGGGTTTTTGAGACGTCTTTGACAAGATGGTCGGCATTTTGGAGCTGTTCGAGGAAAGCGCGCGCGTCGTCTTCGGTGTCGAAATCGTGGTTGAGTTTTGCGTCGAAGCCGAAATTGCCGGAGATCTTGAAGGTTGATTTGCTGGCGAATTTTTCGATGGCCTGTTCGCGCTCAACGATAAGGCGTAGCGCGGGGCTTTGTACGCGTCCAGCAGAAATGGCGCCAGGAACTTTTTTGCGAACGATGCCAGACAAGTCGAAGCCGACGAGCATATCCAAAGTTTGGCGGGCTTGCTGGCTAGCAACCATATCCATATCGACTGTGCGAGGGGTTTTGATAGCGGCTTCGAGCGCAGATTTGGTGATTTCGTGAAAAGTGATACGTGCGGTGTCGTCGGGAAGATTGAGCACCTGACAGAGGTGCCACGAGATCGCTTCACCTTCGCGGTCTTCGTCCGTTGCGAGCCAAACTTTATCGGAGTTTTTCGCTGCTTTTTTTAGCTCATTGATAATTTTTTTGTGGTCGGGGTCGATTTCGTAGGTGACGTCAAAAGTAGTTTTATCGACTTTGGTATCCTTGCGAATATGGCCAATCGAGGCTAAGACCTGATAATCGCTGCCGAGATATTTCTCGATAGTGTGGGCCTTGGCAGGAGACTCGACGATAACTAAGTTTTTACTCATTGTGTTATATATTACAATATTTTTTTCGTGTTGCCAAATCGCGAACGAATTATACGCCCGGCGTAAACATCTTAAGGGCTTTGCGGTGGCGCTTGTAGCTTGGATCGTGTAGTGCCACTTCGTCCCAGAAGGCCTGAGAGTGATCCATGTGGTTAATATGGGCAAGTTCGTGGATAATGACGTAGTCGCGGAGTGGCTCTGGAAGCTTCATGAGTCCAATGTTGAGCGATATCGTACCAGAACTGCTACGGCTACCCCAGCGAGTGTTGGCGTGGGATAGGCGTAGGTTTTTGTATTCGTAGCCGTATTTTTTAGCCCAAAAATCAAGGCGATAAGGGAGATAATCGCGAGCTTTTTTGGCGAGAATCTTTTTTTGCGCGTCGCGCGCACGTTGCGTAGAAGGGTCGTTGACTGGGAGTTGTTCGCGAATCGCCTTGCGACTTGCGTTAAGCCAACGTTTCGCAAGGAAAAGAGTGGTGTGTTTTGGTACGGAGATGGTGAGCTTTCCGTTAGTGGCGACTGAGAATTTTGGGTTGACGACCCATGCGTTTTTGCGCACAACGACTTCGCCGAACTCGGCATCAGTAAAGGTCATATTGTTAGCGACGTTTTTTGCGATTTAGAGTGGCGATGCCGGATAAGACGTTACGGCATTGAGCGTGGAATGTGTGTTTGCCAGATATCACGATAGCGTCTTCGTTGATGGCGGGGGCTTCAATATGTTTATAGGCCTCGGAGAGAGCGTTTTTGGCTTCTTCAAGTTTGGTGTATTTTTTGCGCATACGCTGTTTGATAGCGGAGAGGTCGGTCTGGACCCAGACCAGAATCGGCGTGTAGCCGGCTGAGATAAGCGTACTACGGAGCTTTTCGCGTTGTTTTTCGGTGTCGATGAAACCTTCTATAATTAGATTTTGGCGACACTTTGTCATCTGTTCGACGATAAGAAGTGCGATTTTGTGGCTGAGATGGTGTTCTGCCTGAAGCGTGGCGAGATTGATAAAAGGCGCGTTAAAGCGTGCGCTGAATTGCTCTGCGAAGGTAGTCTTGCCGCTCATAGGTGCGCCAAAAACTAGAATTGCATAAGGCTTTGACTTCCCATTCATAAAATTAGTGTACTCTATGTGTGAAAATTTTGCAAAGATTTGAACGGCGCACGGGTTTGATTACTAAGAGTGGTCGATAATGATGCGCGGATTGTCGTTGATGAGTTCAAGGATACGCTCAATAGAGAGGTAGCGGCGGAGGCGAATTTGCGCCTTGGTTATCTCACGGTAATCGCGAGGATGATGAATATCGGTGCCAAACGCAAAAACAAGGTCGCGCTTGAGGAGAAACTTCATGGTTTTTTTTGCATGACGTCCGTATTGTCCGAGGATACTGCCGAGATTGCATTGAAATAGGACGCCGTCGTCATAAAGGTCGAGCAATAACTGAGGATTTTCTTGCATTGCTCGATAGCGCTCGGGGTGGGCGAGAACGACATGGTAACCTTCGTCGATCAAATCACGAAAAATGTCACGATAGGATGGAAATCTGCCGCTCATTGGCAATTCGATAAGTAAATAGCGGCTATTGGGTCCACCAAGTGGGCTGATTTGGCGACGGCGAAGAAGGCTCTTGATATTTGGCGTGATGTAAATTTCGTTGCCGAGGTATAGTTTGATATCAATTTGTGCGTCGTCGAGTTGCTTTTGAAAGGCGGTCAATAGTTTTTTGTTGTTTGCGCGAGAATTAACATAAGATGAATCGGCAATGTAGTGCGGCGTCAGAAATAAGTCGGAGATATTGTGTTCAGCGAGTCCGCGCGCGATTTCGAGGCTTTCTTCAAACGAGCGTGAACCGTCGTCGATGCCTGGTAAAAGATGGGAATGGAGGTCGATCACGCGCCTAAGCTCCTTTTTTGTCGCCGTAGTAACTGTAATAATTGGCAGCTTTGCTAGTAACGGCGTTCATGACAACACCAGCAATTGGCGCCTTAACTTTTTGTAGGGATTCGCGGGTAGCATCGAGGGTGGCTTTGGGTGTTTTACTGTCGCGAGTGACGATAAGAACTTCGTCGACAAGTGTTGCCATGATGACGGAGTCGGTGATACCGCTACAAGGGGTTCCGTCGAAAATGATAATGTCGTAATGCTCTTTTAGAAGCTCTAGTAGCTCCTTGTTTTTATTTGAGGAGAGTAGCTCACTAGGATTGGGCGGATAAGCGCCGCGCGTAATGACGCTGAGGTTTTTGATGTGAGTTTTTTGGATGTATTTCTTGAAGAGAGCGACATCGTCCGTTAAGAGATTGGAAAAGCCGAGGACGTTGGTGACGCCGAGGATATGGTGGAGACGACCTTTACGCAAGTCGCAGTCGACTAGTAGTACTTTTTTATTGGTTTGAGCAAAAGAAGCGGCGAGATTGACTGAAACAAAACTCTTCCCTTCTCCGGCGAGAGCGCTTGTAATGAGGACGGTCTTGAAGCCGTGGTCGACAGATGAAAATTGAAGATTTGTGCGAAGGGTTTTGATGCTTTCGCTGACGGCAGATTTCGGGTAAGCTTCGACGAAGATTTCGGTTTTTTGGTTCTTTTTTGATTTGGATCCGCTGCGAACGATTTTGCCGGCAATCGGAAGGTTGATTTCGCTTTCGAGATCCTCGCTGTATTTAACGGTGTCGTCGAAGTAAAACAGTAGAAAGGCAATCGCAACGACGCCGAATACGGAGATTGCGGCGGCAAGGGCGAGATCGCGTTTTAAGGTGTTATTTGAGGGGCTTTCTGGGGTTTTGGCGACGTCGAGAATATTGACGTTGTTGAGCTGGTAGATGCGCGAAACTTCTTCGATAAATACGCTAGCGATACGATCGGCGATTGTTGCGGATTGTGTGCGGTCGGGGTGTTCGACGGAAATCTTAATAATTTCGGTGTCTTCGATGGCGGTTACGGTAACACGTTTGGATAATTCGTCGGTTGTATAGTTTAGCTTCAAATCGTCGATAACGTTTTGTAGGACGAGAGTGCTTTTTGCGATTTCGCTATAAGTCGAAACGAGCTTTTGGTTGACGGTGATGTCGTTGAGCGTAGCGGTGTTTTTGTTGTCGTTATTGGTCTGCGCGAGGACAACGGTAGTTGAGGCACGATAAAGTGGTGTCTTGAACTGGGTTTCGTAAAAAGCCGTCGCAGCGATTGCTATTGCGGCAATGATAATAGTTGGTATAATAAATTTTTTGAAATATTTAAAAAAATCTTTGAGGTCGATAGTTTCCATCGAAGCTACCTCTGTTCCCTTCCCTTTAATGATTAAATATAAATCTCTCTATATTATACACCATTTTGTTTAAAAATGCAATAGCTATAACAGATTTTTTGAGCGTTAATAGCGGTTGATGGATTTATATAATCGCAATTAGTCTTTTAAGTAGGTTTGGATTTTGGTCTTGGCAGATTCGATAGTGGATGTGTCGGGAAGCATGACGTAAAGCCTTTGAGCGCCCATACTGTAGGTGGGGAGCATTGCGCCGGTGCCGTCGAGGCTAATGGATTCGATGTTTGGGGATTTGAGACTGGCGAGCTGAGTGCGAGCGAAGTCGGTAATTTCTTCGTAGCTTAGGTTAGTTTCGAAGGAGCCTTCGGTTGCTTCGAGGATTTTTGGGTAGCGGACGAGGTAATGAGGGTCGGTCATTTTTTCGATGATTTTGGTTAAGACTTGTTGCTGGTTTTGGCCACGGTGGCGGTCGCCGGAGGTATAGGCGTAGCGTTCGCGGGCAAAGGCGAGAGCGCAGTTGCTGTTGACGAATTGTTTGCCGACGGTGAATTTGCAAGATTTGTCGGCATACGTAGTGAAAGCCTGGTCGGAATCGATTTCGATGCCGCCAAGAGCGTCGACGACGCGGATGACGGTGCTGAAGCCGACCTTCAAAGTGTAGTTTACCTTGACACCGAGGAGGTCTTCTAGGGTTGTTTTGCTCATATCGATACCGTAGATGCCGGCGTGAGTGAGTTTATCTTTGGTGCCGGTAGTGCCGTGGAGTTGGACGTAGTAGTCGCGGGGGATTGAAACGAGGAGAATCTTTGATTGTTTGGGGTTGACGACAGCGAGAATATTGACGTCGCTACGGGCAGTTTGGGAAATTGGGCCGCGGGCATCGGAGCCAGAAATGTAGAGAATGAAACTTTCTTTGGTTACATCGACAGCAGAAGGGTTGTCGGTTTTTGTGACGAGGACTTCAAATTCGTAAATGACACGACTTCTTTCGAGAAAATCAGAGTCGCTTTCTTCGAGAAATTCGAGATAGCTGTCGCCGAGAACGATGGCACCGACTTCGAAATCGTCAAGGCTGGTTAAAAGAGAGCCGAGATCGTCTTTTAGGGTGGGCTTGTAGTTGACGGCGGATTTGAGGGTTTCTTGGGTTTTTTCAAGGTTTGGGTTGGTTCCGAGAAAGCCGACGTGCTGGCGATCGAGTTGTTCGATTTTTTCGTAGCGACTCGACTTTAAAGTGAGAACTTTATAAATCTGGGTTTCGGTTTTTTGGTTGGTCATTTGGTTGATGAAGTCGATAGCTTGGCGAGCATAGAGCAAGCCGAAAGAAGTAGTGACGATAGTGAGGATAGAGATGATAACGAAAATAGGGCGGAGAGACTTTTTGGTGGTTGCGGTTTTTTTGGATTTTTTGATTTTTGGGGTGGTTTTCTTGGCGGCGGATTTTGAGGCTCGACCGAATGGTTTGGAGACTTTTAAGACACAGAGAACGAAGAGGCCGAGTATGATTAATACAACGAGAATAAATTGCCAGGTTTGGAGAAGGTTTAACTTGGCAAGCGAAAATAAAAAGAGGAGACTGGTGAGGGCTTGGATGAAGAGAAGGATGATAGGCAATAACATGGAGATATTTTAACATATTTTTGCATATATTGCGAAATAATGGCAGTAATGATGTATAATAGTATTATTATGGAAAAAAAGATTTTTAAAGAACTCGAGGACTATTTATTCGAGTTTTATGAGAAATCAATTGTAGTGGCGCAGGTAGTAGCTGGTATAGTGGGGGTAAAAATTGGCTTGAAGTCTGCTACGGTTTTTATCATTAAAGAAAATGAGTTGAAAAATGCAGATATTGATAAGATGCGGAGATTGTTTGAAGAAAATTCACTTGAATTATTAATGTTTAAGAATAAATCTTTCGATTACCAGGAGAAGGAGTGGAGCTGGTATATTGATTGTTTTTGCGCGCAAGATTGCGAGACGGCAAAAAAACTGCACAGCGCCTTTAGTGAGCTTCAGGCATCTTCTGATGATTTTGGGAAGTGTTTCGTTGAGCCTGCTAAAATTGAAGAAATACATCGGGAAATCGGCGGACTGTTAGGATATCCGGAAACAGCAATAGACGCTTTTATTGAGTGTAACCGCTCGGCGAAACGAGACGAAAAGTATCAAGATAGGATGGCGCGAAACCGTTATTATGCACATAGTTTAGAACATGAAGAAGAGGAATATCAGGCGTTTGATAAAGTTTTAAATCAAGCGGTCGAACAATATGCAGAGCGGTCTGCGGAAGTTTTAAGAGCAAATACTCAGAAGCGTTGGCTATAACATAAAGAGAACAACGGACTGCAGAGCTGCTTTTAGCTAGCGTCGAAGACTGTTTGTCATGAATTTGGTTGGTTGTTTTGTGGACGATCTGGAGTTGCTATACTAGAAGAAAGTGGAGCTTGGTGGGCGAGAGCGAAAAGAGGAGATTGCTGAGGGTTTGGATAGATGATAGAGTAAACAAATTAGTGTAACTTGATTAGAGGGGGCATGCGGGTGTTTTGAGGTTTTAGTGGTTTTTAGCTATTTTGAAATGATACATATTTTTATTATATCATACTTTTATTTAAAAGTCAAGCATTGACGGAATAATATTGGTGTGGTAGAGTTTGGGTATAATTTCTGGTCAAAAATAAAAAGGAGAAAATGAGTATGACTTCTAAGAGGATTATGTCTCGGATTTTGGGGAGATTCGGGAACTTGAAAAGGAGTATTGGGGGGGGGTAAAAGAAAATTTCTAGCATTCGCGTTGTTGTTAGGGTTAGTTTTGTCTGCAGCCGGTAGTGCTGTGGAGTCAGTGCAGGCAGCGACAGATAGTGAGGCAACGGGTGGTGCCGAGGGTTCAGTGGCGGCTACGCGGAGAATTACAGTGACGAAAAAGTGGGTGGGCGACAACGAATCTGTACGACCAGAAGATATTAAGATTCATTTGAAGAAGAGCGAGGCAGTATTGAAAAAAGGACAAGAATTGTCGGTAATAATGAAGGTTTTGTCTGGAGATGAACAAGTTACTGGCCCGAGCCATAATGGCCCGAATGATAATCCCCCGAGTGATAATATGACAATTGCTGCATTTAGGCGCGCAACCGAGGCGCAGTACAGCCAAGCTTTGGCCGCTGGTGCGACGATTGAGAACGTTTCGGAGAGCGGTGAGGCGGTATATTTTTGGTTTGATAACGGCGTGATTTTCTACTATAGTAAGTCGGATAATATCTACATGAACAGTGATTCTGCGTGGTTCTTTGCTAGTATGCGCAATCTTACCGATATAAGTGGTGTTAGTACGTTGAATACGGCTTATGTAACGAGTATGCGTCATATGTTTGTGAATTGCACGAGTCTTGTTGATTTGTCTCCCTTGGCAGCATGGGATACGGGCAATGTAACAACGATGCGTTTTATGTTTGGATTTTCGGAGTTTAATACCTATGACACAGATAGCGAGGAGAGTTTTATGAGCTACAATGATCTTGCGCCGCTAGCGAATTGGAACACGCAAGGCGTAATTGATATGAATTGTATGTTTAGAAATGCTCGTAGCATTAAGACCTTGGAGCCGATTGGTAGTTGGAATGTTGCTAACCTAATCAGTGCCGCATCAATGTTTAACAGAACAGAGGCTTTAGAAGACGCGTCCGCGATTCGCGGCTGGGATGTGAGGAGGGTTGGCGGCGAATACGCCCCTGGAGACGGTACGGTGCAAAAAGGGAGCTTCATGACGATGTTTCAGAAGTCGGGGGTATTAGCGAGCGATAGTTTGCCAAACTTCGCACTTAGAGCTGGGTCTTGGAATAATGGGACTTTTGTGCCAGACAATGAGCCTTTGATGGATAGTGTGCCGGTCGTAACGAAAATTAAAGACATAACGAATGAGCGTGTGATTGGCGGAGACGGAGTAAGGTGGGCTAAGGACGGAAATATATGGGTAGCAAGCGTAGATGTGTCAAATGACGGAAGCGTATGGAAAGCTTGGGAAGAGACGGAAAATGGCTCGGTAAAAGCAAAGGGAGCTGGGGCTTATGTTGAGAGTAGTGAGGGGCGTGAGGGCTACGGTAAAGATGAGGCGAATGCGGTGAGAGGGATTACAAAGGCGGTTGAGTTTACGAATGTTTATAACGCAAAGGCGACGAATGTCGTGAAGAATCCGAAGACGGCAGGCGAAAGTTATGCGGTCGCCTTTGTGGCGCTGGGTGGGGCGATTGCGGGAATGTTTGCGCTTGTGGGGGGATTGACTGCGAGAAGAATAGTGCGGGATAGGAAATAAATAGACTTAGATTTGGCTAGATTGATGAACTTGAGTCGAAAATGGCTTGCCAAGTGAGCCTTTTATCGACTAGCCCAATACCGCCGCTGATGACGCGGATGGATTGCTGGCTTGGGTCGATAAAGATGTCGATCGATAGATTGTCGTGGTTGGGATCGTGAGTGCGATAACGGACGACGTAAGGGCGGTGACGATATGTTGGAACTTCGGACTGAAGAACAGCGAGAGCTGCTTTGATGTCGGTTTTGAGAATATTAGCGAGAGTTTTTCCAGTATCGCCAGTTGCGTTGTCGCTGCGGTAGTTGATGTTAATTGAGTAATCGGTTTGGGGAATTTCGGATAGCGTAGGAATGTGGCCATAATCGGTTTTTGCGTCTGGCGTCATGGAGATAACGACATTCATATTGGAGTTGATGTGTTGGATGCTGTTGGTGAGAGATCTGCTATAAGTGGAAGTGAGGCCGTCCAGGAAAGATTGCGGATTGGCAAGGAAAGGAATTTCGAGATAGCTACTCGTGGCAAGCACGGCAAGTTGATCGTCTAATACTTCAAAGACGTCGGCATCTTGGGCTGTACCGTCGTTGAGGAAATCGAATGAGCTATTAACGGAAGAATCTTTGTCGCGTGAGATTTTATAAATATTAAAGTTGCCGTCTTGGCCGAAAGCGTGAGTAAGACGATTGAGGTAAAGTTCTTTGATTTTTTCGCAGTTTTCTTCGTTAAGAGAAGCGTCGATTTCGCACCAAGAATGAACGTCTACTTGGCGCGTAGAGGTGTTGCGAGAATCGGATATGATGGTTTCAGAGAAATCGTGAAAGTTTAAGATGGCTTGAGAAAAGATTATGACGACTTGTAAGACGGGCAGGATGATTATCATGAAGACAATAAAGAAGAGGAGGGGGTTATTTTGACGTTTATGATAACTCTTTATATGAGTGTAATTTGCGCCTACGTTTTGATCAGTAGAAGAATTATTAAAGGCGGCGTTAGTGGTAAAGCGAGACTGCGTGGCAGTGGGTAATGATGGTGTAGGAGGGGCAGATTGAGGCTGAATCGGGCGTTTGAGATAAGGATTTTTGGCATAGAGAGCTTCTAGGTCGACAGGCTCGAGATTTTCGTCCATAGGGCTTGAGGCTATTTGCGAATTAAGGCGTTAGCATTAGCGATTAGACGTTTTTGAAAAGCATGGCGTGCGAGGTCGGCGTTGGCGTTGTTGCCCTTCCAAGCGTGCAATGCGGGATCTTGAAGCGCGCGCGCGAAGGAGAAGGTAACGGGCCACGGGAAAGGACCGTTATTAGTGACGGCTTGAAGATTGGCGGTAGCTTGTTCGACGCTTTGGCCGCCACTTAGAAAGACGACGCCGGCAAGTTCGCTTGGTACGTGTTCGCGGAGAACTTCGGCGGTTGCGCGTCCAACTTCTTCTGGGGTGGACTGAGTGTGGTAGCGTTTTCCTGCGAGGACCATATTGACTTTGAGGATGCAGGCTGGGAGATTGACTTGTTTAGCTTTTAGAGAGTCAAATAATTGGTCAAGAATTTTGCCGGTATATTCTATATTCTTTTCGATTGGATAATCGCCATCGTAAACGAGTTCTGGTTCGACAATAGGTACAATGCCGGCATTTTGGCAAGCGACGGCGTAATCGGTGAGGATTTCGGCATTTTTTTGAATTGCTTTGGGGCTTGGAGAATGGTCGGTAACCTCGAAGGCGGCACGCCATTTCGCAAAGCGGGCGCCCATCCTGTAATATTCGGCTAAGCGCTCTGGGAGACCGTCGAGCCCTTTGGTGTATTTTTCGTCGGAATTTTCAAAATTGACAAGACCTTGGTCGACTTTGATGCCTGGCAGAATGCCCTTTTCGGCAAGAAAAGCGACGAAATCTTGGCCATTGTCGGCTTTTTGGCGGGCGGTTTCGTCGAAAAGAATAACGCCGTTGACGTATTTTTCGAGGTCTGGAGTGGTAAAGAAAATATTGCGATAGTCGCGGCGATGTTGTTCGTCGTCGGGGATGTGCATTGATTCGAATTTTTTGTGGATTGAGCCGCCAGATTCGTCAGCGGCAAGAATACCGCGCCCTGGGGTGACAAGTTTAATAGCGTTGCGTTCGAGTTCGAGCATATGTTTATCCTTAATGTTATTTTTTTCGATACGGTAATAGTCGTCAGGGATGGCGGATTCGAGGGTGTTGAGGTTTGATGTGCTACCTAGTTTGGCGCGTTCGACGTTGGCGCGGGCTAGCAAGAGAGCGTCGGTCGAGTTTTTTTCGATTGCGATAGCGCCGAGCATGGTTGCGGCGATAGTTGTATAGGTGCTCATGCGAGTCGTGAGATCTTGTTTCTCGCCGAGCGTCCAGAAGACGCGTTGGTCTTTGTACTGAATATAGTGATCGTCGATAGTGACAAGATTGAGGCGTTCGTTGGTGAGTTTTTGGCTAACCTTTGACTCGGCAAGAATCAAATCTGCGGCTTGAATCAAGTGGTCGACGTGAGCGGCATGAGGATTGAGACGATTGGAAAGGAAGAGGGCGAGTTTGGTGTTTTGATGTTTGGAGAGGTAGTCGATAATTGTTTCGGTGAGGCTAGGCGAAAGGTTTGCGCTCCGATCAATATAGACCCAGTCGGGAATAATTGAAGGGGTGTCCCAGTTTGAAGGTGGGCGATCGTGAGGCGCGAAGTAAGAGATCTTTGTGTCGGCGCAAAAAATGTAGCGGTATAGAGGCGTCGCATTGTTTGGCATAAAGATGCCGTCAATAAAAGCGGCGTTTGTACCGGAAATATGCGCATCAAGACCGAAGCGAGTGAGAACTTCGAGGGCGATGCTAGCACAACCATAGACGGAGGCGCGTGAGCGATAATGATGAGAACTGCCGTCGAAAGCGAGATCGAGCCACTTGACTTGATTTTGGTCGGTTTCGAAATGGTTTTGCTTTGTGTCGAGATGAAGAAAGACGTCTTTCGAGATACTGCCGACGATAAAAATATTTTGCATATGCTTATTATAGCATGAAAAATTAGTTGGCGGTTCTAGCGTTGTGGGCTAATTGTCGTCTAAATGTGCGCAGAGTTTTTGTTGTCGCGGCGAAGGCTAGAGATAACTCCAATCGGGGCCGGAATGGATATCGACGGCGAGTTTGACGGGGAGATCGGGGGCAACGGATTCCATATTCTCGCGGAGGATTTTGGCGACTTTGTCTTCGTCGCTTTCGTCGCATTCGACGATGAGTGAATCGTGGATCTGGAGAATCAGGTGAACATTCTCGGGTAGAGTGCGATCGACGGCGAGCATAGCTTTTTTGATGAGGTCGGCTTCAGTGCCTTGGATAGGCATATTGGCGGCGGCGCGTTCGGCGGCGCTGCGAACAAGATAGTTTGGAGCAGAGAGGTCGGGTGTTGGACGACGGCGACCAAAGAGAGTTTCAACATAGCCGTTTTTGCGACCATTGTCGAGAGTCTGGTCGATATAGTTGCGAATTGGGGCGCGAAGCTCAAAATAGCGTTCGATAAATGATTTAGCTTCACTAAAGCTCATATTGGCGGCCTCGGCGAGACCGCGGGCGCTCATGCCGTAGAGGACGCCAAAGTTGATAACTTTGGCAGCGCGGCGTTGATCTTTGGTGACTTCGTCAAAGGTGACATGGAAGGCATCGGCGGCGGTTTTGGTGTGGATGTCGAGACCGGCATTGAAATCGTCGATGAGGGCTTGGTCGCCAGCGAGAGCAGCGGCGAGGCGAAGTTCGAATTGGGCGTAATCGGCTGAAATAAAGATGCGATTTTTTGGCGCAATGAAACAGGAGCGAATACGCTTGCCGTCTTCGCTGCGTACGGGGATATTTTGGAGGTTTGGATTGATGCTGGAAAGGCGGCCAGTGGCGGTAACGTCTTGGGTGAAAGTGGTATGGATGCGATGATTTTGGTCGGCGAGGGCGGGGAGAGGTTGGATGTAGGTGCTGAGGAGTTTGCTAGCTTCGCGGTAGCGTTCGATTTTTGCAATTATCGGGTGAGCGCCGTGGAGTTTGGCGAGTTCTTTTGAGCCGGTTGAATAGGCGCGTCGGTTCTTTTTGATGCCTTTCGTAGGAAGTTTGAGAGTGTCGAAGAGAATGTCAGAAAGCTGGAAGGGGGAGTTTAGATTGAAAGATTGGCCTGCGAGAGCGTGGATTTCTTGTTCGAGTGAGGTGGTTTCAGTAGAAAATTCGACTTCAAGAGCTTTAAAGCGGGCTGGATCGATTTGAACTCCTTGTCGCTCCATTTTATAGAGAACGGGAATTAGAGGAAAATCAAGGTCGGTAGCGATATGTTTGAGTTTGGGGAGTGCGCTGAGGGCCGCCTGCTGGTTTTGGTAGGTGGTTTTTGGATCTTCGAGGGAGCTTAGATCGAGTTGGGCGCGTTTATGGGCGAGTGGGTCGAGGAGAAAGGCGACTTGACCAAGATCCCAAAAAGGTGTTTTCCCTTGAAGAATGGCTGCGGCGAGTTTCTTATCGTCGTGCATGTCGGACTTGACGTTATGGCTTAGATAAAGGTTTTTTGGGAGCGAGATGTGTGGTGTTGTATTTTCTACAACGTTTTGTTGGGGTTGTGTTGTATTTTTTACAACGTTTTTTGGAGGTTGGGTTGGAATGAGAGATTGGGCGGGATTTGACGAATTAGCGGATATTGTAGAGGTGAGGGGTTGGTTTGGTTGGGCGGATTTTGTGGTAATTGCGGATTTCGCCGAGGGAAAAAGTTTGACGAATTTCTTAATAAGTGAGCGGAACTGGAGTTGTTCGAGGACATTGAGAACGGCGGAAGGATCGAAGCTGGTTGAGGTGGTGATTGGGGAATGTTTGGTTGGGGTTTGAGTTGGCTTGTTGGAGCTGGATGTGAAATCGGCAAGTTTGGTAGCGGTGGAGTCAAAAGCGATAGGGGCGTCGAATTGGATAGAGGCAAGTTGTTTGCTGAGATAGGCGGAGTCGCGTCCGGACTCAAGTTTTTGTCGAAGAGTGCCTTTGAGTTGGTCGAGGCTGGCGTAGAGCTTGTCGAGAGTTTGATAATCTTGAAGCAGTTTTATAGCGGTCTTTTCGCCGATACCTGGGACGCCTGGAATGTTGTCGGAACTATCGCCTTTCAGACTTTTTAGATCGAGAAATTGCTCCTTTTTTAGGCCATATTTTTCTTCGAGGGCGGAAACGTCGAAAATCTCGACATCAGAAAAACCGCGTTCGAGTTTGAACATCTTAATATGTTCATCGACAATTTGGAGCATATCGAAGTCGCCAGAAATGATATTAGTCTCAATTCCCTGCTCCTTGGCGGAACGAGCAAGGGTGCCGATAATGTCATCAGCCTCGTAATCGTCGAATTCGTAAAGCGGGATGTCAAAGGCGTCGAGGAGTTGCATCAGATATGGGATCTGGGCGTAGAAGTCGGGCGGAGCGGGTTTGCGATTGGCCTTGTAGTCTGGATAAAGTTTGCGGCGGCGGCGGATGTTGGTTTTTGACTTGTCCCAAGCGACGGCGAGATATTCGGGTTGGAGTTTTTCGATAATTTCGAGGAGCATCGTCGCAAAACCAAAGACGCCGCCGGTTGGAGTGCCGTCAGGAAGTGAAAGGTGGCCCATAGCGTAGTAGCCACGATAGAAGACGCTTTTGCCGTCAACGATAGCGAAGTTTTTTGGGTTTGACACGGAAGGAGCAGCGTCAGGGTCGGCAGAGTTTTGGGTAGTGAGCTTGGTCATGGATTAATAGTAACATTTTTTGACATTTTGGGCCTTGCGTGATATGCTTATGGTTAGAAAAGGGTCAAAAATAAAAAGGAAAATTAAAATGAAAGAGAGAGTTCTGGGGGGGGGTATTTTAGAAGTAAATTGGTGATTTTCGGGGCGATTGTCGTAGCGCTGTTGTTTAGCGTGATGTTTAGTAATGGAGGGGGAGTTTATGCGGTCGCGAAAATGACAATTAGCGATGTGAGGTTGTTTTCTGACTACGAGGGGACGCAGGAGATTGATTTGAGTAGTCCGATGGCGGCAGATCAGTCTTTTTTGACAAAGATTACATATAAATATGAGGCGGATAGGGCGATTCGGGCTGGAGATACGGTGAGTGTGGATTTTTTGGATGATAGGTTAGATAATGGGACACATATTTGGACAGTGAAAGACATGGCAGCGACGGATGTGGTGGGCGAAGATGGGAAGAAGGTATTTGATTGGAAGATTGAAGATTATAAGATTGTGATTACTTTTGGGGAGGGGGCGGCTGGAAAGGGAGTAGTTGAGGGCGAGCTAATTACGGGTAGAAGGCTGAATGTGCAAACGAGGATAGTGGTCTTGGGCGAGCAGAATTTTAAGATGACAGTCGGCGACTACGAGAAAAAAATTGGGGTTATCTCGGCAAAGAGGACTACGACCGAGACAAAGAATGATTTTCTTGTTACAGATGCTGATAGGACAAACGACATGGTTAGTTGGGCCTTTATGACATCTAGTAAGCCGATAAAAGAGTTATATGCAAGTGGCGGCGAAGAGGCGCTGAGTGATGGGGTGCAGTATAAAAATCTCATAGCCGAGAGTCAACTAAACGAGGACATTATCGGTGCGGAAGTTACCAATATATCTGCGTATTGTTATGTGCCGTTTAGGGACAATGATGGCGTTATGAAAGCGAGTAGCAATAAGCTTACATTATCGATTATGTCGTTGGCGCGGGAAGTAAAGCAGACGGACGATCAAAGCTACGAAGAATTTAAGTCGTCATTAGGCGAACTTGAGTATGGATTTTATAGAGATGTTGAGACAGGGAGGACGACGTTTGTGATAAATTATGGGGATATCCCAAATCAGATAACTTATCAGCAGGCCTTAAATTTGAATGGGATTACGACGAGTCTTGGCGAACACATGAGGAGTAATTCAGAGTTTTTGTCGCAGGAGACGGCGAATTACGTCGATAGAGCGCTCGGCAGAGGAAATGCCGTGCAGGGGCGAGTAGTTGGAATACAAGTAACTGTGGAGGAGAAATATGACGTAGTGCATGAAATAGTGGGTCGCCCTAGTACTGTAAAATTTTCATATCAGGATAATTCCGGGAAGGCACATAGTGTGACGAGGGCGAGTAAGTCTAATCGGTTGATTCCGCTTAAAGCTGGCTGGGTAAGAGTGGCTGATTTTGTAGATAAGGGAGATATCAGTAGTAGGACGAATAATGCTGGCAAGGTCGTTAATCCAAAGACTAGCGACGAGAATTTGGCGGTAGCATTTGTTCTGTTCGGTGGGGCTGTAGCGGGGTTGGGGGCGATTGTGGCGACGAGAAGGAAGTTCTAGAGCGGTGTTTAGTGGGGTAAAATTGTTTATGTTTTGAGCTTGAGTGAGCTTGCGATAGAATAAAAAAGAACAATAGGATTATTGTTGGTAACTTAGAGTTTAGCGAAATTTACTGAGAAATATCGCGTCGGTTGGATTTTAAAATATTGCGTTGGTTGGGTTTTGCGACAAGGAGGTAGAGAGATGATTTTATCGGGTGATACGATACGGAATATGATTGTGAAAGATGGTTTGGTGGAAACTGATTCGATGACGCTTGAGGGGGTTTTGGCGAGCGTTGGACCAAATAGCCTTGACGTGCACCTCGGGCAGCGGTTTATGAGAATATTGCCGCCAAAAGATGGCGTGATTGACCTGAGGAAAAAGCAGGAATACGAGACGACGATATTGGAAAATGAGAATGAGCAGTTTATCTTGCCGGCGAATGGTTTTGCGTTAGCGACGACGACGGAAGTTTTGAATTTGCCGGCGGACATGTGTGCGTTAGTTGATGGTCGGAGTACGACGGGGAGACTGGGCTTAGTGGTCGAGACGGCAGGCATGATTAATGCGGGTTTTGTCGGAACGATTACGCTTGAGTTGAAAAACGTTGAGAATTACCCGATTATTTTACGGGCGGGCGATTCGGTGGCGCAGATTCGGTTTGAGCAGCTTGATCGTCCGACGAGTCGGGCGTATCGAGGGGTTTACCAGAACCAGCGGTCGACGACGGAGCCGTTTATTAGCAACGAGGCGGCGTCGGTTGGACAGGCGTCGATTGTGTCGGGAAAGCCCGTCAAAGAGTCTGGTAAGGGCGTTTTAGAAAAAGATCGTGCAGAGGAGGACGTTTTTTGGAAACCTTGCGCGGGGAAAGATGTGACGCCGAGGCATGAGCTGTTTTGGTAAAAAGCTAAACTTTGAGAGAAATCGCTGGCTATGGCTGGCGATTTTTTTGTGAACAGAGATTTTGGTCGGAGATGCGGGATTTTGGCAATTTTGCGACATAAAAAATGGACCGGCAATAAAGCTGCCGGCCCTTCGCATATGAAGTAGTATGACTACTACAACAAATGCGAATAAGGATTGGTTACTATCTCTTACGCTCGCAGCTCTCGTTTTTTTTTGTATCCATTCAGGACGCGCGTAAGTTGATGAGGATGTTACCCTTGCTTACTGACCGAAATATCGGCGACTTTGAGCAAGATAACTTTTGATAAAAGTCTGATTATCTATCAGGCTTTTGACTATCGGACCGAGACTGCGACCAAGACGGCGAGGCGCCAAGGCGTCGGTTAACTTCCCGTCCGAGTACAGAAACTCGACAATACACGGCTCGATCTCTGCATTGTCTAAGCGACAATGAGTCAAGTCGAAGACGGCCCTAAACGCCTCGTCCGCGAGGCGATCGCCGCTAACGGATTCGTCATCGGGCAGCCGTTCTGCGACAAGACGTCCAAAGGCGTGAGCAACGGAATCGTCGGTTAATTCTGCGTCAAAAATCTGTTTCAGTTCTTCCATCCGTGTTATCCTCCTTTTAGATAAACAACCGAGTTTCAAGTTACGACCCCTTATGCACGAAAGGGGTTGATGCTATTTTATCATGCCGCACTCTCTGCAGCAAGTTAGATAGGGATTTCGCCGCTACCGTGACAATAGGGGCAATTGTGACTGCTGGAGCCAAAGCCGCCAGCTTCTTGTCCGCTACCGCGACAATAAGGGCAAACCTTGGTATAGGAAGCCGGTTGTTCTGGCCAATGTCTACAATAATGATCATTGTACTCTTCTTTGGTGAGGAACAAAGCGCCACATCGTTCGCAAGTCCACATGTTAGGTCACCTCCTCTTAAAGGACAAACAAGGGCGTAGCTTAGCGCATGAAAGACGAATAAGCGACGCCAAAAAACGGGTTATCTTCTAATTATATCACAGAATAGTAAAAAAGTCAAGAGAATCGTGCTAACTCGGCTCATTTGCGATATTTGCACGGACGTCTAGTGTTGGTGGTGTCCTTGAGTTTGGCAGTTGGGCTTGCTATGGCTTTCGTGAGGAAGAATTCGGAGAAGTAGTTTCGGAGATGAGTTGGTTGTAGAATGCTTTGGTGGGGTTGTTGTGGGTTTTTGCGAAACTTGTGTCAGGAAAATCGAGGGTTTTGATGTGATGAAAAACGGTCTTGATGAGGTGTTTAATATCGTTGGCGTCTTTATCGGTAAATTTTAGCGGGAGAGAGACTATTTGATCGTAGTCGTCGGCCGGAATGTAATCGAGGCGACCAGATATAACGCGGTAGTTGCGGAATTTGTGTGAGTTTTCGACGAGAAATTTATAGAAATAAAGCTGAATCTTGTAAGAGAGGATACTGTCTTCCCATTTTGTTTTTGGACTGCCGGTTTTGAAGTCGGAAACGACGATGGTTTTTGCTGCGTCGTCGATTTCGATGCGATCGATTTTTCCGGTTAGGACGACGTCGTCCATTGTGATAGTTTCGTGGTTAAAGTTGTACTCGGATTCGGCCTTGACGCTTCTTAGAAAGTCGCCTTTGGCTGCGATGAATTTTGGCAATTCGGCGGTGCCGCGTTTAATGAGGTCTTCCCTATTGGCGTCGTCGAGGTCGGCGGAGCGGACTTTTTCGAGATAACGAGGAAGGACTTCGGTGTTTTTGAGATTTTCGCGATTGAATTCGTCCATAACTTCGTGAATAAATTTGCCGTAATAGAGAGAGAAGCTTTCTGGTGAGGGGACGCCAATTAGATAACGTTGGAGAAAACTGATAGGGCCGTCGCCATAGGTGAGGTCGAGGAAAGTGTTGAGGTGAGTGGGGGAAATCTTGTAGCGCTCGACGGATGGGCGTAAAAGGTTTTTGCGGGTGGCATTGTCGGGCATATAGAGAGCGAGCCATTTATCGGTAGAAAGGGCGGACGGTTCGATTGAGGCGTGATTGGATTTGATTAGCTTATGGTAGGGTTCGGGGAGAATTGAGCTGGTTGTTTCGTTGGATTCGGAGTGGTCGCGGAGGTCGAGGAATTTGAGGCGGTCGGAATGGTGGCCGGCGAAATCAGACAAGCTATAACTGAGGTAGAGATGGGAGCGGGCGCGAGTGATGGCGACGAAGAGGACGCGCAGTTTTTCATCGATTGAGTCGCCGGTATGGCGGACGAATTCAAGATTGCGCGGAAGAGTGATTTGGTCGTTATTCCCTTTTGCGTCGCTCCAATTTTTATTGTCGGCAGAAATGAGGAAGACGTGATCGTATTCAAGGCCTTTTGCGGAGTGGACAGTCTGGAGCTTGACGGCGTCGTCGGATTCGTGGTAAGGAGATTGGTCTAAAATAGGATAGTCTGCGGCGACGTAGGCGTCAAGAGTGGCTTGGAAGTCGGCGAGAGTATATTTTTTTGGCAAGTCAGAAGAATTATTAGGAGTAGGTGAGGTGGGTTTGGAAAGATTGGCGGTTTGGGAACTTTTGGAGCGAATGAGGTCGCGGAGAGTATTGAGATTGCTATAGAGAGTGATATTGGGTATTTCGATGTCTTGGTCTGGGTTTTTGGAATCTGAGTTTGGTTGATTTGTATCTGGGAAGTTTGGAGAAAATAATTTTACAATAAGGGCGTTAATGATGTAGTCGGCGGAGAAAGTGGTAGTTTTGGCGGAAAGCGAGACGAAAAAGTCGGCAATGGTGGTGATGGCAGGATTGTCGTCGGCGTAAATCTGTTCGAGGATAGATTGGCGGTTTTTGTGGGCGGATTGAATAAGGAGAACGATAGTTTTTGGCTGGAGTTGCCAGCAAGGGAGCGAGAGAATCTCGAACCAGTAAGGATCGGCGGAAGCAGGACTGTTTGCGAGGGCGAGCAGGAGGTGATTGACGGTTTGGAGAGTGCGAATTTGGGGGGTGTCGAGGATATTTTCACGATGTTGGTAAGAGACGGGAATTTTTTTGGCATGAAGATAAGGAAGGATGGAGATGAGATATTTATGCTTCGGCGCAATAATAGCGATTTGGTTGGCGGAAGTGCCAGAGGCGATAAGCTCGGCGATTTTTGTTGCGATGTGGGAATATTCGGCTTGGTAGGCTGGATATTCGCGCAGTTCGATGAGGGTGTTATTTGGTGGATTTTCGGAGGTGATACGTTTATCGATGTTGACGGAGGGAGATTTGCAAAAGCGATCTTCGGATTGTTCGATAATGTTATGAGCAAAAGAGAGAATAGGGGCGCTGGAGCGATAGTTTTTGGTTAGGAAGATGTGATGAGGGTGATAGGTGTTGTTGAAGTCAAAGAAATTTGAGGTGTTGGCGCCTTGGAAGCCGTAGATGGCTTGGTCGTCGTCGCCAACAGCCATAAGGTTTGGCTTGCCGTTATTGGTAGGGTTGTCGGCGAGGAGGTTGACGAGTTTTAGCTGGGCGTCGTTGGTATCTTGATATTCGTCAAGAAGGATGTACTGGAAGCGTTCTTGGAGATTGTAGCGGGCTTCGAGATTGGTTTCGAGGAGTTTGATAGCCTCGAGAATCATATCGTTGTAGTCGAAGAGATTGGCGTTTTGGATATGTTTTGTGTAGAGCCTCATGATGTTAGCGAGACTGAGGAGTTTTTTGTTAGCAACAGTGTCGTTAAAAATATAGCGATCGTTGGCATCTTTCCGGAAATATTTATCGCGCCATTTGCGAAGAGGGGTAGCGATAGAGGGAGTTTTTTCGGAAGAAGCGGTATTGTTGTCGAGTGTGGCGAGAATAGTGGCAAGACTACGATAGTAGATGTGGGCGAGCGGTTCAATCTTTTCGATCTTTTCTGAAGGTTTGAGGAAGGTTTCGAGGGTAGCGAGAATTTCGCGGTAAGCAGGAAGGTTAGCAGGATAGCGTGCGTTGATTTTTTCGAGGGAGGCCTCGATAGCGGAAAGGATGAGGGCGTTATCGGTTTGGTTGCGGTGGGCGATTTTTTGAATATCGTCAGGGTTGAGGGCGGACGCTTTGAGGTCGGCGATGGCGGAGATGATAGGTTTTGTGTGGCGGTCCTTTTTTAAGATATCGGTCGGCTCAAGGGTGGACTGGATGTGGCGAATGATGGTGAAGCGGTCGAGGTCGTCGATAGCGGTACTTAGATCGGGTCGGTGCTCCTGAAGAACGTATGAGCCAAAAGCGTGGTAAGTTTGAATCTGGACTTTATAGGCTTCGGGGCCGATAAAGTCGGCGAGACGATTACGCATATTGGTGGCGCCGGTTTCGGTGAAGGTGAGGCAGAGAATGTTTTCTGGGCTAGCGTCGGTTTGTTTAAGGATATTGGCGACGCGGACGGAAAGGAGCTGGGTCTTGCCAGTGCCTGGGCCAGCGATGACGAGGAGAGGGCCGTCGATGTAGTCGACGGCGGCACGCTGGTCGGAGTTGAGCGAGGTGTAGGCACGGTCAAAGGCAGAGGGTTGTGAATTTGATTTAGGCATGGCTACGGGCATCGACAATTGTTTTGATGGCGGACAGGAGTGGATAATCGGTGGCGTCTAGAGATTCTAGGGCGGATAGGCCTTCGACGGTAGTGAGTTGGCCAAGAACGGCGGGGAGAGAATGACCTTCTCGTAATAGTGAGCCGCAGCGGAAGTTGCGGGAATTTTGGCTCGTACAGGTCAAGATGAGGTCGGCGAGTCCGCAATAAGATTCGGAAGTGGCGGGGAGAGCGCCGTGATGATATAGATAAGAGGCGAGTTCGTGATGGGCGTCGGCGATAAAGATAGCTTGATTGTTATGATTTTCGGCGTAATAGCCGGCGCCGATAGCATAGATGTTTTTTAGGCTGCCGCAAAGCAAGATGCCGAGTTTGTCGTCGCTGCGGTCGATGCGGACGAGAGATGAGCTAAATAGATTGGCGGCAAAATCAGAAGAAGCAGTAAAGGCGGATAATTGATTGTCGATAATCTCTTTGGCAAGCATGGGGCCAGAAATAAGGTCTAGCTTTGCGAAATCTTCAAAAAGCGTTAAATCGAGGAGGCCTTTAGTTGCGAGGATAGTTGGAAGAGATTTGAGCGTTTCTGGATAGGTTGCGAGAAAAGTCGAGAGAGAGGCGGACGGGATAGCAATTACGATAGCTTCAGCACTGGCGGTTGCGGCAGAAAGGGTGAGATCGGGAAAAAGCTCAGGGTCGTAATATTTGACTTGATGGTGATTTTTTTTGAGAAGATGGCCGAGGGCTTTGCCGAAGGCGCCAGCACCGAGAATCGTTATAGTCATGGTGATATTTTAACATGAAAAATCCGCCAAGTTCATTCGGCGGATTTCACTATTTTCTGAGAGAGATTAGCGAGTTTCGTGTTCGAGAAAATTCGCACCGCTTAGTAGTTGACGTTACCAAGTAGCTTTAACGTCGATTAGCGAGGTCGACGCTGGCGAAAGATGATGCAAAAGCAATTCGGGCCAGCGTGAACTCCGTGAAAAGCGTTTATGCGACGGTATTCAATAAGACGTTCATCGATACCGTTTTTTACGAGTAAGCTTTTGACATAGTCGACATGTTCGAGTAGCGTTTTTGAGGCGTAGCCGAGATAAACAGTACGATCGAGGTCGCAAGTGCAAGCTTCGGGGTCGAGGCGGTTTTTTAAGTATTCCTCGACGAAGCTGTGGCAAATAGCTTTTGTAGGCTTGATGCCGAGCGTGCGGATTTGTCCGCCGCGTGCGTTGTCGTCGAATTTTTCGCTGGGATACTCCATATAAGCACGATAATCGATAGTGCGGAGCGTTTTTTCGGCAACAGCAATGCCGATGCGTTTTGCGCTCTGCTTGATTTGGTCCCAGGTAGTCATGTTTTTTTCGGCGCGTTTTCTTGCGTTAAGGTTTGCCCAGACAATATCGCGCTCTAAGGTTTCTTCGCCTTTGATATAGCTGTATGGTGAGCTAGCGTCTTCGTCATAGCGACCGCTATATTTTGCCCATTTAAAATCGCTAATACAGAAGAGATGGCGAATATGAGTGCCGATTTCGTGCCCATAAGCGGTGATATCGTCGCCGTCATAATTGGCGAGATATTTCACAGCCATAGCAAGACCGCCAGATATACAGGTCGTATCGATAAAAGCGAATTTGCGATTTGGATAATCTTCTTTGAGTTCCTGAAGAGCGCTCCAGCCTGCATTGACGGTACCGCTAGTAATGCCAGGCGAAACAGCGGCGTAAACAATAGTCGTAGACTCGTCGGTCAGCTCGACGGCGCGTTCGAAGATTTGGCGAGCGATAAAAGTGTTGTGACTGTGAGTCATAACGTGCCCTGGAACGAGGCGCTGAGTATAGAGAGGGTGAGTAGTGTCACGTTTCTTTATTAGCATACGCGCATAAATATTATCCATAACACGTTCGTCGACGGTGTCGTTGCCTAAGATATCGATATCGACACTGTCGTTGGTTGCGCTTGCGGAGAGAAACTCAGGCCAAATTCCGAGTTCGCGCCGTTCGGTCGCGCTAAGTTCGCAACATAGGTCGGTAATGATAACGTATTTCTTTTTTGCGAAGATACGCTTTAAGATAGCCTTTTCCTGTTCGGTGAAATCCCGAACGATGCATCGCTTCTCTGTCTCAGTAAAATTGTAATAGTTCACGTTCCTCACCTCCGTGAATCATGCATAGTTTTATAAAGCTACATCTATATTATAACATATTATCGGCAAATGAAAAAATCACCCGCAAGGGGTGATTTAGAGGTTTTGGGGTTATTTATGGTTATTGTAAGGACTGAAATAGCTTACGGCTTTCTGCGTAGGTGTTTGGGACTCTACGAAGATAGTTGACGTGTATCGAAGTAGGGCCGCCGTGGGCCTGAATAGCGGCGCCACAACGCCAGCCGCCGCGGTTTTTTGTCGTATCCGCATCGGCGCTAATCAGAAAATGCGCGTTTGGCAGAAGTTCCATAAGGAAAGACTGAATCGAAAGCGCAGTTTCGCGATTGTTGCCGTGTGCGATGATGATTGTACCGTTTTCGTCGGCGATAGTCTCGGCGACGAAGCGTGCAATACGTCTATTGCGGCGCAGTCGACCCTTGACTTTGCCGAGAGTAGTCAAAGGGCGTTGGCCGTTAATGGTGTACTCTACGGAGCCGACTCCGAATATTTTCAAAATGTGACCAAGACTTGCAGTAATGCCTGATACTTTGCCACTGTTTCTGATGTAAGTGAAGTTGTCCCAGGTAAAAATTTGGCCAATGCTAGCGCGGGTATCGAGGACAAATTTCTCTACGTCATGGATAGTCTTAAGCTTGCCATTGTCGTACTCATCTAAGATGAGCATAATAAGGAAAGCGAGACCGGTCGAGGCGCACTGAGTGTCGACACAGAGAACGCGCCCTTCGCAATCATTGAACTCGTTTGCGTAGAGCTGAATAATATTTTCGTAGCTGCCGGTAATAGCGGAATTGGTTGCGAGGTAGATTACGTCGTAGCCCTCTTCGAGCGATTCGCGAGTGTACCATTCGACGCTTGGAGTTGAGTCTCCGGAGTCGTAAATAGTGGGCAGGCTAGTTTTGGTAACGTAGCCATCATTTTCGACCTTTTCGGCGAGAACGGCAAAGGAATCAGCATCGAAGCTTCCGCTAGTGCTTTGGCCGCTGATGTTTGTGCCGGGTTTTTCCAAGATAATTGGATTATCGAGAACAATAATGTCTTCCCTGTTTTTGATGAAGTCGGGTAGGTCGCTAAGACTTTCGGTCATAAAAACGATTTTTCGGGGTTCTGACTTTGCGGGTGTTATCCCCTCTGTCGTAACTTCTTTGCGTCCTACGAGTGCTTCGTTTTTCCATGCTGCGATTGCTGCTTTGTCGGTTTTTTCCATAATAATAACCTCCTGTAAAAGAACAAAATTTTGGCTTTTTTGTATCAAAAAGCCAGATCCACCCATCACATCATGTCACGTTATTGCTTTTTCGTCAAGACAACGAGATGCTCGATGTGTGGTGTGCGGGGGAAGAAGTTATAGATAATGGAGTGTTGGATTGTGTAAGGCGAATTAGGGGCGGCGCAGAGGAGGCTAAGATCGCGAGCCTGAGTGGCGGGATTGCAAGAGAGATAGATAAGGGTTTTTGGGGTTTTGTCGAGGATGGCGTCGAGGAGTGAAATTGCGCAGCCGGCGCGGGGTGGGTCGAGAATGACGGTTTGGTTGGAGGCGAGGTGTGAGGTGATATTTTCGGATTTTTCGAGGATTGGCGTAGTGTGTTGGCGTGGGGAAGATTTGCCGTGGAAGTTTTGGACGTTATATTCTAATTCACGATAGGCGGAAGCGTTTACTTCGACGAGTGTGAGAGCTTGGTCGGGATAGGCGACGCTGAGACCGATGCTGCCGACGCCAGAATAGAGATCTAGCAAAGGGAGATTTGGGTCGACGTGTTTTTTGATATCTTGAAGAGCGAGTTCGTAGACGGGGAGATTGATTTGAAAAAAGCCATTAGGAGAATACTGATAGGCGTGGTCGAGAAGAGTGTCGCTTAAAGTGGGCATAGTTGGATGGGGCTGGTTTTTTACGAAAAGCGCAGAGCTAGTTTTTCCCTTTTGGTCGGAGCGGACAAGGAGAGATTGATAGTCGCGCGCGGAGGCGTGGGCGTGATTGAGGTCGTCTATGATTGCTTGAGCGGCGGTGAGGATTTCGGGACGTTCGAGCGAGCTGGTTTTGATAGGGATTTTGCGATGGCTGCCGCGAGCGTGAAAGGCGAGCTGGATTTTGTTTGTGTCGTTATCCCAGTAGAGAGAGTATTCCATCTTGTTGCGGTAGTAGAAGTCGCGTCGGTCGGTTTTAATTGGCGGGAGTGGGAGGTAGAGATGATGTTGGGCGAAAGAATCTTTGACGAGAGCTTGTTTTGCGCTCAGTTCAAAATCGTAGTGCATAATTTGCCAAGGACTTGTTGATAGAAAACAATCATCTTTTGGTGTAATGCGGTTATTTGAAGGGTGGAGGATAGTCTCGGCGACGCCTTCGCAGTAAGAGCTTTTTGATTTTGTAAGGCGAAAGGAGACGTCTTCGTCCGGTAGAGCGTTCCAGATAAAGGCCTTTTTACCGTTTTCGAGCGTAGCAATGCCCTGCCCGCCTGGAACGAGGCGGTCGATATGGGCGCTTAGAATTTGGGTGCGCTTTGGCATGATAGATGTTATTTTAGCATGGGGTGTGTGAGGTGTGAAATATTGAAGCTTTATGCTTTGGGCAAGATGATGTTGGGCGCGAGCGAAGACGAACGACGAAGCAGTATGGTAAAATAGGGTTATGCAAAAACAGGGCGAAATCTTATTTCGAGCGAAGGGCTTAATAAAAACTTACGGAAAGCGAAAAAGCGCAGGGGCTTTTACGGCGCTAAAGGGACTTGATTTTGAGATAAAACGGGGTGAAGCGGTAGCGATTATTGGTAAATCTGGGTCGGGAAAATCGACGCTAATGCATTTATTAGCATTACTAGATAAGCCAACGAAAGGCAAGGTATTGCTTGGCGAAGAAGATACGACAAAGTTGCGCCAGAAGGAGCTTAACGCTTTGCGCAATCAGCGCTTTGGCTTTATTTTTCAGTCCTTTTTTATGAACGCGAACGATACGGTGCTAAATAACGTCATGTTGCCACTTAAGATAGCTGGAGTAAAGCCAAAAGAGAGGCGAGAGAGGGCGCTCGAGGCTTTAAAGGCGGTAGAGTTGACTGACAAAGCAAACAATAAGGCGAGTGATCTTTCTGGAGGACAAAAACAGCGAGTTTGTATCGCGAGGGCGATTGTGAATGAGCCGGAAGTGATTTTTGCTGATGAACCGACGGGAAATTTGGATTCGGCGACAGGGATGAGGATTACGAATATTCTATTTAGTTTGCACCGCAATCGAAATATCACTTTAATCGTGGTAACGCATGATGCGGATTTGGCGAATAAATGTCATCGCCAGATTCGCATAGCGGATGGTAAAATCGTGAAAGATGTTTTAATGCCAAATCATGAGCACGTGCCGTATCACGATTACGACGTGGATGGCATTGCGGACGAAACTGAAAGATTTGTGGAGGTGGAAGAATGAGAGTGATAGATATTATCAAAGACGCAAACCGCAATTTGTGGCGGAGCAAGATGCGAAGTTTTTTGACGATATTGGCGATTTTTGTGGGGTCGTTTGCGATTATTACGACAACGGCAATCCAGGCGGGAGTAAATGATTTTATTGATAGCCAAGTGGCGAGTTTTGGGGGTGACGGCTTTATACAGATAACGTCGGCGAGTACCGATACTGATGAGTTGCAGAATAGCGCAGGTTTGATGACGGGAAAGCCTCAGAAATATGACCCAGATAAAGTTGGTTTTAATTTGACGGCAATTTCGCAGGACAAAATCGAGAAAGTAAAGCAGATAGAAGGGATTGATGCGGAGAGTATCTTGGTCTCAAACTTTGGCGTAGCGACATACGTCGAAAGTGTGGTAAATAGTGAGCGTTATACGCTTACAACAAATATTTTGCCGAGAAATAGCATTGAGCTTGATTTGGTGGCGGGCGATGCGCCGAGAAATGATAGTGAAGAGTATGAAGTTGCCTTACCAGATAGCTGGCCGGAGGCTTTGGGTTATGAAACGGCGGAAGAAGCAGTGGGCAAGGAATTAATTTTTGCGGTGATTGATGACTATACGGAAAAGACGGTAGAGTTTCGAGCGAAAATCACAGGTATTTTGGCGCCAAGCGTGATTACGAGCGGAGGTGGAATTATCAACTCAAAACTAAATGACGCGATTTACGAGGAGAACTCGAAATATTTGCCAGAGAAACAGAAGTCCGTCGTGTATGCGCTCGCAGGCACTTACGATTATAAAAATTATGATATTTCAACGATAAAGGAAAAACTCGAAGAGTTGAAGCTGTCGGCGTTTACGGTGGCGGATATTGTTGGGCGGATTAAGGCGTTTTTCGATACGATCATTATTGTGTTTGATATTTTTGGGGTGATTGCGCTGATTGCGGCGTCGATTGGAATTATTAATACCCTGCTGATGTCGGTGCAAGAGCGGACGCGGGAGATTGGGCTTAGTAAAGCTTTAGGAATGTCGTCGAAGCATATTTTCTTGAGCTTTAGCATAGAGGCGGCCTTGTTGGGGTTTTGGGGGTCGGTGTGTGGGACGATTGCGTCGATGTTGGTTGGGAAATTGGGAAATTATGTCGCCCACCAAGGCAGTAGTTTTCTGGCGAGTTTTCCGACTTTCCAATTAGTCAAATACCCGCCGCAGAATGTGGTGATGATTATATTGGTTGTAATGTTGATTGCGTTTTTGGCGGGAACTTTGCCGGCGAGAAAAGCTGCAAAAAAGAATCCGATCGAGGCGCTGAGATACGAATAAGAGGATACGGCTCGATTGGGCGAATACGCGGAGTTGGCGAGCTATAAGTAAAGTGTGATATAATTAGTTTTATCGTTGGACCGTCGCCAAGTGGTAAGGCAACGGGTTTTGGTCCCGTCATTCGTAGGTTCGAGTCCTACCGGTCCAGCCAAGCTATAAAAACAAGTCCGAAGGACTTATTTTTTTTGTGTTAAAATTTAGGTATAAATAACTAAAAGGGAGAAAGGACATGCAAGACATTCCTAAGATGTGGAATGAGCTTTGGTCGGGAGTTCCGAATGTGATTCAGGCATTCCTCGTACTCATTCTGGCTTTTTTTGCGGCATGGGTTGCGAAAAAAGCAATTATTAAACTTTTACAATTTGTCGGGTTTGCGAAATTGTTGAATCGAGCTGGTTTGGATGACGAGGGGAAGCGTAAAACCATCGATTTCGTTGCGCAGTTGGTTTATTTGGTTGCGTTCGTATCGTTTATGCCTGGAATTTTCCAGATTCTCGGATTGACAAGTATTGCTTCGCCGATCACTGAGATGATGCATGTCTTTGCGCAATATATGCCGAGCCTGATTGCGGCAATCGTGTTGCTAGTAGTGGCGGGCTTGGCGACAAAGATTATCTACCTTGTCCTTAGCAAAGTTTTTGAGGCGGTCGGGATCGATAAGGGGGCGCAAAAAGTTCTTGAGGCCACAGGAACGCAAGCGAGTAAAAACTTTTCACTATCGAAGACTTTAGCGGCGACGATTCGTTATATTGCTCTAACTATTTTCGTGGTTGAGGCGTTTGATATTCTGAAATTCGACATTTTGTCGAAAGTAGGACATAGTGTTGTTGCGTATTTGCCGTTGGCTTTGAGCGCAATTGCAATTATAATTGCGGCGATTTTGCTTGGCAACTTCGCTTATAAAGCTATTACGGAAAACTTTAAAGAGAGCAAAGCGAGTGCATTTGTCGCGAAGGTTGCGATTATTGTAATTGGCGTCTTTATCACGCTTTATCAGCTTGGGATTGCGCCAGCGATGGTCAATTCGGCCTTTATTATCATTCTTGGGGCGATTGGCGTAGCATTTGCGATTGCGTTCGGGATTGGTGGGCGCGAGTTTGCGCAACATATGTTGGCAAAACTATCGCGACGCATTGATGGCAAGAACGGTAAATAATTGAATTAGATACACGAAAAACTCTGGCTGCTTGAGCCAGAGTTTTTTGAGGAACGAGTTAAGAATGGGGCTTAGCGCTTTGGCTTGTCGATAATTTCGGCTTCGATTGTGTTGGGGCTTTGTGAAGAGGATTGGTTGGCGGATTTGTGGGCGCGGCGCATAAAGAGTCCAGCAACAAGATCGACGACACCAAAGACGGCTAGCATGATGCCTAAGATTTGGAATAATAGATTTGGAATAATTAGTTTGCCAGCAATACAGAGAATCCCGCAGAGCAAGCCAATCGAAGATAGAGCGAGCGGCGTAATAAACCTAGTGAAATAAGGCTTTGAGTTGATAGCATCTTGAATGCCAATGAGGCTTTTGATGATGAGGAAAATTCCAACCACAAAAGAGATTAATTCTTTGATAAAATCATGTTTTAAGATAAGGAAGCCGCCCGCGATGAGAAGTGCGACAACGGGTAAAAGAATGACGCTACTGCGCTCTTCGGGTTTTGTGCGTAGATGGGCGATGAGCAAGTAAAGGCTATAGACGACAAATAAAGTTCCGAAAGCGATTGAGATAAAGCTAGTAACTTTATCGGCCCAGACAAGTAGGCAGATACCGAGAATGAGAAGCGCAAGGTCGATAAAAACGGTCGCAAGTTGCACTTTTTTATTTTGACGAAGTGAATTAGATGATAAATGACTCATAATATTATTTTACAATAAATCCTTTTTCTTTAATACGAAAGCGATCAGGACGGAAAGAAGAACTGAGGCGATAAAAATGAGCAGCGCAGCGTTTGGGTCGTTGCCGAGATGGACAAAAGGCACATTCATACCGAGAAAAGATGAAATCATGGTCGGAACAGAAATAACGATTGTAATGCCGGCAAGGAATTTCATGATATTGTTGAGATTATTATTGATAATGGCTGCGTAGGTATCGGTAAGCGAGGAGAGAATTTCACGGTAGATACCCGTCATCTCGACGGCCTGACGGTATTCAACGATAGCGTCTTCGAGTAGATCGAGATCGCCTTCGTAGAGAGGAAGGACGGCGCCTTTGTTGAGGCGCTCGAGTACGCGGTCGTTTTCTTTGAGCGAGGACATGAAGTAGACAAGGGTTTTTTCGGTAGATAGAAGATCGACGAGATCTTCGTTTTTGGTGGATTTTTGTAAGACTTCTTCTTTGGCTTCAAGTTCACGATAAACTTTGTTTAAGACGTGTTGATATTCGACGGCGGCGCGATTTAAGATCTGGATGAGGAAGCGAGTCTTTTTGGAGGTATAAAAATCCTTGACGCGGTTTTTGCGAAAATCGTTCAGGACGTTGGTGTTTTTTGGTGAAATCGTGATGATGTGGCGACGGTTGGTGATAATGATGCCGATAGGGTTGGTGAGGTATTCGTGGTCTTCGTCGATAATCGGAACATCGATAACGACGAGCGTAGCATTCGTGTCGGTTTCGATGCGTGGCAATTCATCATCGTCGTTGAAAAGCTTAAAAATCAAGTCGCGGTTGACGCCGGTGGTTTTGGCGACTGCGTTGAGCTCTTCTTCGGTAGGAGACACGAGGTCGATCCAGCAATCGGTTGCGGGATTTTTGAGAGCATCGGTGCGCTGTCGTGCGACGTTGGTTTTATAGTATCTAAGCATATACTTCTATTATATCATATTTGGCTTAAAAAAGCAAGCATTTTCTATAAAATTGAGTAAAGTGGGGCGAGCAAGTCGTCGAGAAGAGTGTGTTTGAAGGGTCTGGGAGCGAGCAAGTCGTCGAGAAGAGTGTTTGTGGGGTTGGAGCTTTGATATAATAGGTCTTATGGTTAAACAGCGTGAAAGGCGAACGAAATTGGCGGAGCGTAATTTGCCGGATTATACGAAAGGCGAAGAAGTGTTTAATATGGTGTCGCATATTGTGGGAGGCGGTTTTGGCGTGGTTGGCTTAGTGCTTAGTGTGGTTTTGGCGGCGCTGAGAAATAATGTGACAGGAGTGGTGGCGGCCGTGATTTTCGGTACGAGCCTGATTATGCTTTATACGATGTCGGCGATTTATCATGGTTTATCGCCGCGGCTGAAGGCGAAGAAAGTGATGCAGATTTTTGACCATTTGGCGATTTTTATTTTAATTGCAGGAAGCTATACGCCGATTACGCTATGCGCAATTGTGCCAGAAGCGGCGGCGCTGGGGTGGAGTTTATTTGGAATAGTTTGGGGAGTGTCGGCGTTGGGGATTGTGCTGAATGCGATCGATTTAAAAAAATATGCACGGTTTTCGATGGCGTGCTATTTGGGTTTGGGGTGGTGCGTGGTGGTGTCGTTTCCGGTTTTGATGGCGAGATTGCCGTTGGCGGCGATAGCGCTGTTGTTGGCTGGAGGGGTGGCCTATACGGTAGGAGCGGTACTGTATTTATTGGGAGCAAAACGGCGATATATGCACTCTGTCTTTCATGTGATGGTTGTGATTGGCAGTATTTTGCACGGCTTGATGATCATGTTGTATGTTGTGTAGGTTTTATAGATTAATGGCGAGAATATAGTCGCGTCGGTGTGAGTAGCGAGCGCATTGATAGAACAGCGGTAGCTCTTGACTATTTTGCTATTCTGTGATATAATTAGGAAAGAGTTGGGTTTTTGATGCCCTGCTGGAAGCTTGAGACTACTACAGACTACTATGGACGGCTACAGACGGCGAAAGGAGAAAAAGCCATGAGAGTGATAACTAGAGATGAAGAGGTAGAAAAGGCGCGGATTGATGATGAGAAAATTATCAAGAAAACACGAGATTACTTGCGTGAGGATAAAGTTATCCGTGCGGGATTAGCGCAACGCGTTGTCTTCCATAACTATATGACAAAGTTTATATGGGTATGTAAGCGTACGCATAAGTGGCTGTTGGCGGATCTTGGCATTGTTCGAGAAGAAAAAACCGTTAGCTACACTTATCGTGCGGCAGTAGATGACCAAGAGGCGATTGAGGAGGTGTTCAGTATATTTGCAACAACGTATATTGGATGCCATAAAAATGCATGGCGTGAAGGCTACGCGTCCGAAAAGGGGGCATTTGGGCGGAGTCGTAATCTGTCGGAAAGCGAAATATGCTTTTTCCTGAATGTAATCGGGCGTTCGTATGCGGATTTTCTGAACAAAATCATGCAGCTTTGGCTCAAAATTGCAGACGCCGGCTATGACGAGTCGCAAAATCCATTGCTGTGCGACGATGCGGAAGAAAGTCGGAGCCATCAAGCCTCGTTGGATTTACGAGCGCAAGGCCATGAATTTAAGCTACGCTACGATAGTGTTGCGGAAGATTGGCGATTTTTACTCAAAGACAGTACATTATACTGTCAGAAGCAGTATATATTGCGTGATAAGCGAGGCGAAATCATTGATCAGTTTGATGATTTCATGGCTGTGCCGCTGGATGTTGCTGAGGCGACTTTTTCGCGCGGATGTATGCGCGATAATCTGCGCTGTATGTTGAGCGATGCCGTATATGCGGCTGAAAATGCGCATATTGCGGCGCCAATCGATGACAACACGCGTCGCGCGATAGAGCAACTGTCTGCCCTGTTGGGTGACAAATGCACTGTTGGTGCGCCGTGACGATAGTTGTCGGATAAAGATAATCCTCGATTGAAGAAATCGGGGATTTTTTATAAAAGACTTGCACGTTAGGATATTGTGTGATAGTATTGATGTGGGACAAGGTCGCCCCCCCGACCTTGTCCCTTTCTTGTATCTTGAGAATACGTCGGGGCGTTAGCTCAGTTGGCTAGAGCACCTGCTTTGCAAGCAGGGGGTCAAGAGTTCGAGTCTCTTACGCTCCACCAGTTTTGAAATTATACAAACACTTGTTCGATTGCGGGCGAGTGTTTTTTGGTGCTTGGGTAGAGGAGCGGTTGGAAGCGCGCGTAGTTTAAGAGGAAGATTTCGCAAAGAGTTTTGAGGCGAAAAAAGTGATGAGGAAGAGGCCGAGATGGACGATAACGATTGAGGCGCCGGACGGAGTGGAGAGGATGTAAGACAAGATCATGCCGAGGATGAGGCCGGAAATTGAGAGGAAAATTGCAGTAATGAGGGTGTGTTTGAAGGTAGTGGTGACTTGCATTGCGGTGAGAGTTGGGAAAATGATGAGGCTAGAGATGAGGAGCGAGCCAAGCAAGCGCATGCCGAGTACGACAACACATGAACAGAGGATGGCAAAAATGGCGTCGTAAAGTTTGAGTTTGAGGCCCAGAGAACGTGCGAAATCTGGATCGAAAGTGATTGCGAAGATATGGCGATAATATTTTACAAAAAGGTAGATTGTAATTGCGGCTAGTGTGGCGCTTAAGATGAGGTCGGTTGCATTGACTGCGAGGATGCTGCCAAATAGATAACTATTTAAGTCGATATTAATCCCGTCGCCGAGCGAAATCGCAAAAGTGCCAATAGCGAAACTTGACGCGGATAACAGGGCGATTGCGGAGTCGCCATTGATGCGATTGTTTTGATTGAGGCGTAGGACTAAAAATGAAGCGATGATGACGAGTGGGAGGGCGAGATAATGAGGCACAAAGCCAATAGCAGCAAAGAGAGCAAAGATGCCAAAGGCGGTATGGGCGAGTCCGTCGCCAATCGTTGCGTTGCGTCGTAGAACAAGTGGCGTGCCGATGAGGGCAGAGCAGATAGCGATGAGTACCCCGGCGATAAGAGCGCGCCAGATAAAAGCATGTGAGAGCATTTCAAAAATCATCGCTGAAACCTCCTAAGATACTTTTGGGTAGGATAGAGCTTTGTTGTGCCCTGCTCGATTGCGAGGACTTTGTTGCCGATAAGATCTTTTGCATCAAGGTCGTGAGTAATCATGAGGATTGTTAGGTTTTGGTCGTGATTGAGAGAATGGAGGGTGTGATAAAATTCGGACTTAGCTTGATAATCGAGATGATTAGACGGTTCATCGAGTATGAGAAAAGACTGAGATGCGACAAGGGCGCGGGCGAGCAGGACTTTTTGACGTTGACCGCCAGACAATTGAGTAAAAGACGAGTTTTGTAGAGCTAATATGTCGAGGCGAGTAAGAGCGTCAGCAATCGCTTGAGATGAACGGTTTGCGTGCGCTTGATTGGCTTGGCCAAGCGTACCAGAAGAAACGACTTCGAGGACGGAGGCGGGAAAATGTTGATTTTGAGTATGTGTTTGCGGCATGTAGCCGATAGGTGGACGGTGGTTGTTATGCCACGCGAGGGTACCAGATAGTGGTGGTAGAAAGCCGAGAATAGACTTGGCGAGAGTGCTTTTACCGGAACCGTTGTTGCCAACGAGGCAGATAAAATCGCCAGCATAAATCGTGAAGGTGCTTTTAGCAATAATGGCTTGCGAGGAATAGCCGATTGATAAGTTGGTGGCACGGAGAAGGACGTTTTGAGACATTTTATTTTAAGGCATCCTTTAGAGAGCGTAGGTCGAGATTTGAGGAGAGTGCTTGATTGAGGGTTTCGGCATTGCTGTACATGAGGTCAAGGTAGGTGAGGCCGCGGTTGAATTCTTCGGGAGTAATGAAATGTGCAGAATGTAAGGTGTAGACTTTTGCGCCGGTGGCGTCGGCGATAGTTTGCGCAAGCTGACCGCTTGTGTGTTCGATTTTGAAAATGCTATTACTTTTATTGGTGTTTACGAAATCGATGAGTTTTGCGACGGTTTGTGGACTAGCTTCGGATTCGTCAGAGCAACCTGGAAAGGCGGCGAGATAATCGAAATTATAAGCGGAAACGAAATAGCGAAACGGGAACGGGTCAGCAAAGACGAGAGTGCGATTGGTGGCGGCGTGGGAGATATCGCGAAAAGCTTGGTGGAGAGCGTTGAGCTTGGCGTGATAGGTTTTGAGATTTTTGGCAAATATCGTGCGATGGGAGGAGGTGATTTGTTCGTGCTGGGCAACCGCAAGGCGATCGTAGATAGCTTGGGTGATTTGGAGGGCGTTGCTTGGGCTTGTCCAGATGTGCTCGTCGATGTCGGTAGCATGGTCAGACGAGTGGTAGTCGGAGCTGGCGGAATCGTGGTCTTCTGTTTCGGCTTCGAGAGCGGTCGCTTCGGTTTCGGGAGTGATCAGGTCGAGGAGGCGCAGAGTGTTTTTGGCGGAAATTTGCTGTTCATCGAGAAGGCGTTCGATCCAAGCATCAGATTCGCCACCGACATAGATAAAAAGATCGCTACGCTGAATTTGGAGAATGTCTTCTGGGGACGGATCGTAATCGTGTGTGCTGCGGCCTGGTTTGACGAGTAGCGAATTGTCGACGGGAGTGTCGGCGGTGATAGCGCGAGCAAAATCATGGAGTGCAAAGTTGGAGGCGGTAATTGTGAATTGGTCGGATTGGGGTGATTTGGAAGGCGCCAAGATAGCAAATAAAGTAATAGCGAGCGCAGCTATGGCGAGAGCAAAAGGAATAATGAGGGCTTTGAGTGTAGGTTTAGGCATAGGCTTTATCCTGTTGAGAATGAAGCTGGCGCGAGGGAGACGGAGTGGCGGGCGTAAGGCGTTGGCAACGCGAGCAAAGTCCAGAAATAGTGAGATGGTCGAGATTGGCGGTAAAATGATGTTTGGAGTGGATGTGTTGGGTGAGTTGAGTGATGATTTGGCAATCGATGTGTTCGAGGCGATTGCATTGTTGACATTGAAGATGGCAGTGGCCGGCCTGAGGGCATGGTGGTGTATATTGATAACAGACGGCGCCAGTAGCGTCAAAAACTTTTTTCACAAGTCGTTCGTCGAGGCATTTGTCGATAATGCGATAAACGGTCGTAAGTCCGATTTCAGGGTCGATAGCTTGGGCTGAAGCGTGTAATTCTTTGACTGTAAAAACAGTTGCGGTCGAGGCAATAAGTGTAGTGATGAGTTCCTTCTGTTTTGTGTTGTAGTTGTTGCGCATATTTTGTAATTTGAAAATGATTATCAAATTGATTGTAGCATAATCGAGAAAGCTTCGTAAAGGTTTTAGAAAAAAGCCCCGACTGTGAGTCGGGGGTTAATCTAGACAAAGATTGAATAATCGTCTGTACCGTCATTTGGCGTGACGATGAGGACGATTTGGAATTTTGCGCGAAAGACGCTGCGGATTCTTGAAATATTCGCTTCGTCAAGCTTTTCTAAAGCCTTTTGGGCTTTTTCTATTGACGTTTCTTTGAGAAGCATTTGTATATTTCGACGTGTTTCGAAGCTGCTGTCCTTAAAGTAGCGTCGGCGCTTTAGCTCGCGCAGTAATGAATCGAGCGGACTACGCATATATATCACCTCCTGAAAAAGATTGCTTGCGTGTTGTCGGCTTTACTTAGTGTCTTTGTTGCGACTAAAACGTCGCACAAAGCGCTTGATGAGGCTGCCCTTCTTCGCGGGATTGATTGGAATAATCCAGTAATCAATTCCGCGTCCGCTTTTGCTGACGCCGCGCTTAAAGTATGTGGCGCCGTGCATCAAAGCGTAAGCGGAGTCTTGTCCGCGAGTACGGTCAGTTCCCCATTCAGAACGCACAAAGATGACTTCTGCGTCGTTTTTGTTGGTTGGTTGGAAAAAACGTCCGCGTTGATCTTCGCGATAACGACCATACAAGACGGACGTATCGCCGTTGAACTCAATCTTGAGTTGCTCTGACAAAGTCGGCGCAGGTTGGTAATTGGCATTGAAAACCATATGCTCAATGATGCGCGCTTTGTCTAAGATGATTGTGCAATCTGGTAAATTGTCGCCGTAGCGAGCAATCTCGTACCGGTCGCCCGTGTCGGTGTAGTCGGTTCCCCAACGTTTTTGAAAAATGCGCGTGGGAGCGCTATCGATAGTGGGCGGTGCGGTGATGCCTTGAACTTGACCGCATGCGTTAAGACTAGCTGCGTTCATACTTCCTCCTTTTCCCCGCAAGGGTCGTCGAGCTTGAAAATTAAGGGTTATCCCACTCGGCGGCTGCTTATGAGCAGAGCCAAAACCGGTATCTGAGGCGTTTTACGAATCAAGACGTAGCAAAAATGCGCATCGACAATCACGTAAAATCAGGATCACTAGTTTCGGCCCCGTTCATAAATAAAAGGTAGGAAAGGACGATTCTTGATGTCTAGATCGAGAGAATTTTCGTAGTTATTGGCGAAAAGACCCTATCTTTTCATTATAGCACATTGTCGTCAAAAAATCAAGATTTTACCACAAATAACGGGGGTGGGGCGGAATAAAATAGCTAGATAGCAGTGTAGCCGCCGTCGACAGGGAGAATCACACCGGTAACGTAGCGGGCTTCGTCGGAAGCGAGGAAAATGAGAGCAGCGTCAAGTTCGCCTTCTTTGCCGTAGCGTTGCATCGGAACCATCTGCTTGGCGAAGTTTTGAAAATCGTCGGTGTCGAGGACGGCTTTCGTCAGCTCGGTTTCGAAGTAACCTGGGCAAATTGCGTTACAGGTAATGCCATCGGTGGCGAGTTCGGCGGCAACGGCGCGGGTAAAGTTGACGACGCCGCCTTTTGAGGCGTGGTAAGCGACGGTTGGAATTTTCGTATTGCCGACTAGCCCATACATTGAGGCGATGTTGATAATGCGTCCGTAATGATTTTTTTGCATAATTTTTGCAAAGGCGCGAGTCATCTTGAAAACAGATGTTAGGTCGGTAGAGATTGTGAAATCCCACTCGTCGTCGGCCATTGCGGTTACGCCCTTGTCTTTTGAAGAGCCGGCGCAGTTGAGGAGAATATCGACTTTTTTATACTCCTTTTCGACGGCGCGGGCGGCGTTTTCGATATCTTCGGAGTTTGTAACGTCGCATTTGATTGGGAGAACTTTTACGTTATATTTTTCTTCGATTTCGGATTTTAACGCTTCGAGGCGTTCGAAACGGCGGGCAAGAATTGCGAGATTGGCGCCTTGGGCGGCAAGCGCGCGCGCCATTTGGCGACCGAGACCTGATGATGCGCCAGAAACGACGGCGACGCGATTATGTAAGTCGAACATAACTTTACTCCTCCTTAGTTTTCTAGTTGTTATTATATCACGCGCGCTAATATAGCGCATTCTCGAACAAAAGACGAGCTGAGGTTCGCCTTTTGCTGTCGAGAAGTTTATTTGATTAAGTTGGTAAGATATGTTATTATAAAAAATGATTTGGCGGTTATGTCAAATGGTTGCGCATTTTTGCGTTTTTAAAAATATTTATCATAAACTATGAAATTGTTAGTTGAACTTATTTAATGGAGGTGTATTTGATGTCGGAGAATCATAACGCAGAGAAGACGAGCAGCGGAACGTTAGAAGCGACAATTATCGATGCGGTGAAGCCCTATATTTTAGAGGTGATCGATCGTTATATTGAGACGCAAAATATGTGTGTTCGGAGAATTGAGATTGTGAGCGACGAGAGGGTTGTTAGAAGGGTTGATGGTGTTTTTCACAAATCGTTCCAGGATATAGTTAAGCTAGTTAATAGCGGTATTCCGACGATGTTAGTTGGTCCTGCGGGAAGCGGTAAAAATGTTTGCGTGAAGCAGGTTGCCGAAGCACTTGATTTGGAAATGTATTATACCAATAACGTTAGTAATGAGTTTAAAATAACTGGCTTTATTGACGCTGGAGGTGTATATCGCGAAACGGAGTTTTATAGAGCGTTTAAAAATGGTGGCGTATTTTTTCTTGACGAAATTGATGCAAGCGACCCGTCGGCATTGATAATATTGAATTCGGCGATTTCGAATGGCTATTTTACGTTTCCGCATGAGAGAATTGAACGTCATCCAGATTTTCGCTGCGTCGCTGCGGCGAACACTTGGGGAGACGGGAGAAGTTTTCAATACGTTGGGCGCAATGCGCTCGATGCGGCGTCTGTTGATCGTTTTGTTTCGGTGTTGTTTGAATACGATGAGGCTCTCGAGGGAACTCTGTTTCCTGACGATGAATTACTTAGTTTTGTTTGGGCGGCGCGCGATGCCGCGATAGCAAATGATTTGCGACATATTTTTTCGATGCGTAAGATCAAATATGCATATGAGATGCGCCAAGCTGGCTTTGAATATGCGAAGATAGTGCAATATGTATTGCTTGCAGGCATGGAAGAAGATGATGTCGTAATGTTGCTGAACAATATAACGTCAGTTCGTCAGAATAATAAGTATCTGGTGGAAGCACGGAGTCTTTATAAAGGCGGTGATAAAAAATGAGGCAGTACAAAGATAGTAAATACGTAATTTATCAACATGACTTTCGGACGCTTAGTGAGTTTTTGAGATACAATGAATCGCTACCAGTTAACAAAGAGGTGTTTGGTAGGTGTGCGAGCAAGGAATATGGCAGGAAAGAATGGCATGGTACAAGGAATTATGAAGAGGCGGAAAAGCTGTGCCGTAATGGATGGAACGAAGGTTATGAAAAATTTGTACGCATGAAGAGAAAAGTTGACTTAAAGTTTAACAGTGTGATTCCGAGACCGAGGCTTACTACGAATTTTGTTGGTTTTGCGCCTTCAGTGCCAGATTATTTAAATAATAATCCGCTAGATATGAATGATACTGAAAAGCGCGACAATCCTCGTGCGATAACGATTTACGTTCAGCTTGGCTTCCATTGCGAGACGGATTTGAGTGCAGTAATGAATCGCGGAGTGATTATTCTGAGCATAGTTGATGCTTTGGAAAAATGCGGTCTCGGTGTGCGTTTGAAGACGTTTGTGGGTGCTGTTGAGCTAGATGAGGCAGTTATTGTGACTTTTGAACTACATAAAGAGAGTGAGAGGTTAAATATAAAACGAATGTATTTTCCACTTTGTCACGTTGCGTTTGTAAGGCGTTTATTCTTTAGGCTTTTGGAAGTTACGCCCGTAAGGCGTTCGTATTGGTCTTTAGGTTATGGGCGCCCGATGGAAGTTTGCGAGTTGCGTTCGTTCCTCGAGCTTGGAGCTAACGATATCGTGATACCGCAGCCTGATAGTACGGCGGTTTATGGTCGAGACATCGATCGGGATTGTGATAAAGTTTTGGAGCTTACGGGCTTGGACCGTGTTTTGAAAAGGAGTGATAGAAAATGAGAGGTGTTAAGATTTGGGAATTATGCGTATTCGGTTTTATGCTTATTGCGGGCGGCATTACGGCTGCTATAGTTTTTTGGGTATTGTTTCTTTCGCCGAACGGCGGTTGGATGCGTGGCAATTCGGTGACGTTGGTTTTGGCGATTTGTAGTACTGTGGCTGGTTGTTTAGGAATTGTGATACTACTAAGCCTCGGAAGATTTCCAGCAGGAGCGGGCCTCACGCTCGTGTTTGCAAGTATAGGGTGTTTGTCGAGCTTTCTCGCGGGCATGATTCTTGCTTTTTTCCATTATAAGAATGCAGCAATATTTACGCTAGGGGTGTATCTCATGGCACTTGCTGGGCTTTTTCTCGTATGGGCGTGTAGCGTTGCATATCGTTGTGATCACGAGGACGACTCGGAAAGCGAAGAAAGCGAAGATGGCTGGTGTGGTTTATGCCCTGATGGCGTGCCTGATTCGAGTAGGGGGAGAGCGAATAAATCAAGTCGTGATCATGCAATCGACCTGAGCGGGAGCGATGCGGATTTAGAAAAGGAGACGAAATATAAACGATTAAGCGATAGAGAGCGGATTCTTGAGGTGATTCGTTCGCGTAAAAAGACTAATTAATAGTGATAAATATTTGTTAAATATGCCTTCTGGTTGTGCTAGGAGGCATTTTTTATTGCCGGATTTTTTAGCGAGGACGGGAGAGAGCGGTGTCTTTGGCTTGGAGTTCGAGAGCGTCGTCGAGAGGGGTGAGGCTTGGGGTGGCGTTGGTAGAGCGTCGGGCGAGGGCGGTTTCGATGAGAAAGTCGGCGATTTTGGGGTTTTTGGGGAGGAGAGGGCCGTGGAGATAGGTGGCGATACAGTTTTTATAGATAGCGCCTTCGGTTTGGTCTGTGTTGTTGTTCCCTGCTCCTTTGACGACGGTTCCGAAAGGTTGAAGAGTAGGTGAGAGTAAAGGTTGGGTGTCGGAGTGTGATGCTGGGCGGTTTTTTGATGAGTTGAGCGATGAGGGCTGGCTGCCGTTGGGGAGATTGAGAGCGGTGAGGCCGGAGTGGTTTTCGTAGCCGACAACAGTGCCGAAATGGGCGGTTTTTAGCGTGATGTTGCCGATGAGGCGAGTGTCGCCAGCGGTGGTTTCAAGGTCGAGAATGGCGGCGCCTTCAAGAGTGTTTCCGTCAGCGGTATGGAAAGCTTTGCCAAAAAGTTGGTAAAGGCCACAGATGACGAGAGTGGGCGTGCCGGCGTTGATGGCGTTTTTAAGAATAGGGGCAATCTTGAGGAGATCGGCGGCGATTTTGGATTGGCCGGAATCTTGGCCGCCACCACCGAAGATAATATCGATATTGCTGGGGTCTGGAAAAGCTTCGCCTAGTTCGTAGGTAAGAATTTCGACGGGGATATTGCGCCATTCGCAGCGTTTTTTAAGGGTGAGAATGTTGCCGTGATCGCCGTAGAGATTCATTTCGTTAGGGTAAAGATGGAGAATGCACAGAGGCTTAGTTGTGGCGGGGTGTTTAGTGGTCATAAGATACTTTTTCCTGTAATTATTTTACGAAGCTCGAGCATGGCGGTGTAGGTCGCGAAGATGCGCTTTGGGGTTTCGGGGTTTTTGCAAAGAGCTTTTAGGGCGAGGGTGAGGTCTGGCTCGATAGTTTTGACGGTTTTTTCGTCGTATTTTAAGCGCAGGGCGATGTCGGTTGCGCGGATGCCGGACGTGGCGGCAATTTCTTTAGGAAGGGCGGAAAAATCGACATTCCAGAGCCATGAGACGTCGCGACCGTCGGCGATGAGGTCGTTGATGGCGATCATGTAATCGTGTTCATTGTCGGCGAATGAGGCGAGGCTGAGCTGAAAGGCGGAAGGGTTTTTGACGAGAAAGAGTTCAATCGTGGCGCCGTTATAAGTGAAAGTTTCGCCGCGACCAAAGGCGCCCTCGATGTTTGAGAGTGTTTTGATGAGGTTGGCGGGGGCGAGGTTGGGGAATACGGTAAGGCAGAGAGCGAGGGCGCCGGTTGCGTTGAAAGCATTGTAGATGCCCGTGAGTTTTAAGGCAGTAGAATAATGTTTTTGATTGATTTTGAAGCTGGCGCGTTTGTCGGAGAGAGATTCGAGGAGGGTGAGAGCGGGCGCTTGCGGGTTGTTTATTGGGTGTTTTGTGTGAGTGGAGCGCGTAGAGGTCTGGGCTGGGGCGGTGAGGAGATTGTCGTCAGAAGGAAAGGTCTCTTTGAGGGTGTCGGAGAGGCCAAAGAAAACGGCGTGTTTGACGTGAATTTTGGCGATGCGGGGGTCTTCGCGATTTAAGACGACGGCTTTTTTGGCTTGTCCTGCAACAGTGTTGAGTAAGTCGGCAGTGTGGTCGATTTCGCCGAAACGGTCGAGTTGATCGCGCTGGACGTTTAGGAGGAGCGCATAGTCGATTGGTACGGCTGCGCAGAATTTGACGGCATGCGCTTCGTCAAGCTCGAGGACGGCGAGATCGTAATCAAACTTTCCGGTAAGGGAAATTTTGTCAAGGACGGCGGAGATGACGCCACGGACGAAGTTGCTACCAGTATTGTTCGTAAAGACGCGGAGATTTTCGGCGCGGAGAAGTTCGGTGATAATTTTGGTTGTGGTGGTTTTGCCGTTGGTGCCAGAGATGACGATGACGCCATGGGGGAGTTTTTGGAGGATTTTATTGAGGAATTTTGGGTTAAGGCGTTCGACGACGAGGCCTGGGGCGGCGGAGCCGTTGGTGCCGCGGAGGCGACTGAGGGTTTGAACGAGTTTGCCGATGAGGATAGTGATAAAGGTCATGATTCTGGTTCCCTGTTAGAATTACTTTGCGCTTTGGGTTGAGTTGCTTTGACTATTGCCATGTTTCGCGCCTTTCGGAAAGCAGTTTTTTTAGATCGAGTTTGCGGGAAGTATTCAGAGCGTTGCGATGGAAGATTTTGGCGGCGTAGTAGATAATGATGATGCTAGAGATAATGAGGGTAGAGAGGCCGATGTAGTAAGTAGTAAGGGGGAGGTGGCCGAAAAGTTGGCGCAAGAAAAGCGAGACGGGGGCGGTAAAAGGACAGATGCAGAGGATATCGACGAGGAGGATAGGGGTTTTTGAGGCGAAAAGTGAGATGAAGAAAATTGGAGCGAGAACTGGGATAAAGATAACGGCGGAGAATGAGCTGGCGTCTTTTGCGGTTGGAACGAGAGAGCTAATGAGAACGCAGCAGGCAACGACGAAGAAATATGAGGCGACGACGAGCGTGAGGCTTTGGAGTAAGCTAATCGGGTCGAGAGAGATATTGCGATATTCGGCGGGAATATCGGCGTTGGTAATGGCATAGAAATAAATAACGAGAAACGGCACTACGAGGACAGTGAGCTGAATGAGGCAAAGAATAAGGAGGGAGAGAATTTTGCCAGCGATAAGCTGGCGAGGCGTAACACTGGTTAGAATGAGTTCGCTGATGCGATTTTCTTTTTCTTCGACCATAGAGACGGTGAGGCGGTTGCTAAAGACGACGATAAGAATGTAAAAAACACCGAGGCCGATGGCGGGGGCGATAACTTCTGAGATACGCTCGGATTGATCGACGACGTGGTCGTCGTCCGCATCGAGGACAACTGGGGTATAGTTTAGATCTTTTTTGATGACGTTGTAATCGGTTTGATCGACATGGCTTTTGGCAGTAGCGTCAAGGAGAGTGGAGATGGGGTGAGAGTAGTCGTCAAAAAGACTGTTGTGGTCGGGTTTGGTGTAGATTGAGACTTTGTGGGAATCGACGAAGTTATCGGGAATGACATAAAGGACGTCGAGTTCGCGATTTTTGACGGCTTCGATTCCCTGCTCTTCTGAGTCGAACTGCTGGAGATTTTGAACTTCTTTGCGTTCATTTTCAAAGCTATAAATTTCGAGATATTGCGGCGCATCATAGATGCCGAGGCGCAAATCGACGGTTTTGGTGCCGGAGCTTAAGGATTCTTCGGTATTGTAGCCGACGAGGGCGGCAGCGAAGATGTAGGCGATGAGGAAAATAGGAATTATAATCGCCATAAGCCAAAAACTGAGTTTTTTGATGGAGCGAATGACTTCAAATTGAGTAACGAGGAAGATATTGCGCATCTAGTAATCTCCTTTTGGTTTTTGTGGGGCTTGATCGAGGTTGTCGGTGATTCGTTCGAAATTGTGATTGTGTTCGGTGTTGGCGCCGTAGACTCTCAGGAAAATATCGTCGAGAGTTGGGAGGTCGAAGTCGGATTTGACGTCCTTGACGGTTCCGTAGGCGTGAGCGATGCCGTCTTTGAGGAGAAGAATGTGATCGCAAAGGCGTTCGACTTCGTCCATGTAGTGGGTAATAAGAATAATAGTTGTTCCCTTTTCGTGGAGTTCATGGATAATTTGCATGAGGAGGCGGCGATTTACGGGGTCGAAGCCTTTGGTTGGTTCGTCGAGAATAAGGAGGTCGGGATTGTTCATGATAGTGATGCCGAGTTGGACTTTTTGTTGCATACCTTGGGAAAGTTGGTCGACCTTTGACTTTAGATTGTCAGCGAGACCGACGCGAGAGAGGTAGTTTTTAATCCAAATCTTTGGTTTTTTGAGGCGCTTTAACTTTGCGAAGTAGAGCATAGTATCGTAGACGGTCTCTTTTTTGTAGAGACCGCGCTCTTCGGGAAGATAACCGACAGTGATGTGAGTTTTTTGGGGCGAGTTGGCGGTTTGGCTGCTTGTGGCTCTTGGGCGTTTTGTGTTGGGCGAGAATGGAGCGCCGTCGATCGTGAGGCTGCCTTGGTCGGGTTCGTAGAGGCCGAGGAGGGCGCGGATGGTGGTAGTTTTGCCTGAACCGTTACTGCCGAGAAGGCCGAAGATTTCGCCTTTTTGGACCTCAAAGGAGAGATCTCTGATGATGGTTTTGCCAGCAAAAGTAATGCCGAAGTTTTCGACTTTGACGAAGGGGGTGGCGGTGTCTGTGGTTTTTGCTGTTTTTGTGGATTTTTGTGCGCGCATTTGGTATATTGTAGCATTTTTGGGGAGTTTTTGAGGATTTGGCATGAAAATGCCCCGCTAGTGATGCGGGGTCAAAACATGTGAGCTTGAGCGTTAGTGCGATATTGTTTCCTGATGCTTAGTTTGCGTCATGGGAGCCTTTGTATTGCATTGATTTTAGATAGGAGTCTGGTACCTTACCATTCCGTGCCCATTCTACGAATTCTGAAGTTTCTTTGCAGACGAATACTTCCCTATCTATGCCGTAGTTGTTGTGAGTTATATAATAATCGGGGCATTGCTTGAATTTTCGAAATAGACGTAAGTAGGCGGCACGAATTGGGTGCTTTTTGTTGGAACTTTTGGGCGTGTCGTTTTTTGTGTCTTTTGGAAAAAGATCCATTAAAGAGTCGTCGGGCCATAGGGGATTCTCGTCTAGTTTGGCGATTCCGAATTTCTGAGGATAGTTTCTATAGAGATATATTACATAGAATGTGTTTTCGGTAGAAATTATGCGAAAGATTTTGTAGGGCTTATTGCTGATTTGTTCCTCGCGTTGTTTGTAATCTGAAAATGAACCAGTAATGAACATATTTCTCATAGGAATAGCCGTCATAGGCATGCCAGATAGCACCCTGGCGATTTCTTGATGAACGTGGCGGTTATACTGGATTTCTATATGTTCGTAGGATGTTAGGTTTGGATTTTCGAGCGACACTTGATCGAAACTTGTCATAATCGCCCAGTCTCGTATCGTAGGAATTTTTGTTAATTTTTTTCCGCCGATTTTGCGTTTTGCTTCGTCGAAAATACAATGTGAAATACGCATAACAAGCACCTCCTTAACGATGTTTCTTTGATGCGGGTGTCGATATTAAAGTACATGTATTGAGTCGCTAAGAGCTACGCGACTTTTTTATAATAGCATATTTATGGCATATCGTCAAGAGTGCCGCAGCGGGTTTATGTTTTTTGCGGCATATATGTGTTTTGATATTGTCGATATGCAATTGTCTTGACTTTTTGTCATGGGGGGGGGGTATCTTAAAAGTATCAATAAGATAAGCGAGGTAGATAAATGATAAATCACGAGATTGGACATCATGAGGATGGTGGCAACGAATCAAAAGATCGGGAAGAAGATGCGAAGATTAATGCGCTTGAAGCGATGCAGGGGAAGATGGGAGAGAGCGCGGAGAGTGATGCCCCGAAGTTTGAAAAAGAAGATATTGCATCGTTGGAGAAAATTAAAGAGCAGCTGGAAGCGATCGGCGTGCGAAGGGATGTGCTTGAAAGCAAAGCGTTTAAGCAATACATATTGCCGAGCCTTCCGAAGTATGACGACATGGATGACGATGCGTGGAAAGAGGGGGAAAAGATAAAAGTCGATAAGGTAGTACAAGAACAGGATGAGTTTGGTTTTGATCTCAGGGATTTAACGGGGGTGTCCAAAGGCAAAGATCTCGATGTTGTGCGGTTTCACGCTACTAAGGATGGCGGGATTGCACAGACGCGGCGATATGTATCTGGGTATCATGTAGGAGAAGAGATGGCTGGGCGTCGAGACGAAGGTTGTTTCTTTTCGTACGATAGCGTAACGGTAAACCCTGATGCCGAGGGTGGAATGTCGGTAGAGTGCGAGAGGATGATGGAGCGGATCAATATTACAAGCGACAATGGCGAAGAGACTGGTACGAGTAGTTTTTCGGGAGGTGTCGAGGAGGCCAAATTTGATGCGGAGGGGAGCAAAACGTCGCGACTGGTTAGACACTATAAGCACAAGGTAGGTGAATACAATAATAACAATATTAGTTATTTGAAGAGTAAAATAAAGCTTGGTGGAGGATATAGTGATGGAAGGGCGACCCGGATAGTGTCTAGGAAGACAATGGCTGACTTGCAAGAAATGAGCGGAGAGTGGGAGCGGTATACGTTGGGAGAATTTGGCGTTAATACTGAGACTTCCAGCGGAGATGTTTCTCTTAAGCGTCATGTGTCTGGAGACGGGCTAGATCAAGCATATTTTGATTATTAGATTATTTTAGCGTAGGGTCGTTTATATAGAAATCGGAAATGCACCGCTTGGTAGCGGTGCATCTGCGATTGGTTAACCTTAATTGTATTGTAGCACAGATTTGACAAAAAGTCAATAGGTTTTTGTTGTTTTTAGTGATTTTTAGGGGTGACGTGGTAAAATAGAGAAAATGAAAGTTTATCTGATACGGCACGGGCAAACCGAGGCGAATCGGAGGGGGATTTATTATGACGAGGATTATGATTTAAATTTGGTGGGGCGATTGCAGGCGCGGAGGGCGAGAAGGAAGTTGACCGGGAAGGCATTTGACGTTGTAATCAGTTCCCCGCTGCTACGGGCCAAACGAACAGCGGAGATTGTGAATGGTGGGCGAGCGGAAATTGTTTTTGACGAACGGCTGCGGGAACGAGATATGCGAAAGTTGGCGGGGAGGAAAATGATGACGACGAATCGGGTGCAGATTTGGGATTATTATTCTGGGCGGTATGACGACGAATGTGAATCAGTGGCGGAGTTGTTCCAGAGAGTGGCGGAGTTTATCGAGGAGCTTAAGGGGCGAGATTATGATGCGGTGGTGGTTGTGGCGCATAGTGGAATATGTAAAGGATTTAGCGCGTATTTTGAAGGGATTGGCGATGGGAAGTTTTTATTGAGAGGGGCGCGGAATTGTGAGGTGAGAGAGTTTGAGCTATAGAGATTGGGGGCGGTTTTTAATGTGGGATGCAAAATTGCTAAATTACCAGATGATTTCGGGGTAGTGCCAAGATTTGAGCTTGGCGTTAGTTTTTGAAAAAGGTTTTGAACCAAAAAAGCCGCGGTGGGCGGAGAGAGGTGAAGGGTGGGCGGATTCGAGAATATAGTGTTTTTCGCGATTGATTTTTGAGGCTTTTTTGCGAGCGTCGTTGCCCCAGAGGATGAAGACGAGATGGGGTTTGGTTTCGTTAAGATAGTCGATAACGTGTTCGGTGAAAGTTTCCCAGCCATGGTCGCGATGGCTGCCGGCGCGGTGGGCCTCGACGGTAAGAGTATTGTTAAGGAGGAGGACGCCCTGCTCTGCCCAGCGCGTGAGATCGCCGTTGGCGGGAATCGCAGTGCCAAGGTCGGCGTGGATTTCTTTGAAGATGTTTTGGAGGCTAGGTGGGGATTGGATGTTTTTATTGACCGAGAAAGCGAGGCCGTTGGCTTGGCCTGGACCGTGGTAAGGGTCTTGACCGATGATGATGACTTTGACTGTTTCGAGGTCAGTCTTAAAGGCGGAAAAAACTTGAGACTTGGGCGGGTAAATAGTTTTTTCGGTGTAGGCTTGCTTGAGGAAGGTGGCGAGGGATTTGAAATAAGCTTGCTGAAATTCGGCTTCAAGAAAGGGGCGCCAAGAAGGGTGGTAAGGTGAATGCGAAATAGGCGAATTGTTTTGCATATTAGTCGAGAATTAGGGGAGTTGTTGTGCCGGTTTGGAGATTTTTAATTTCAAAGGAATGACTTGAGGCTTCAGATTCGCCAATAACGATGGCGTTTTGGGAAATTTTGGCGGCGCGATTGAAGCGGTCGCCGAGTTTTTTGGTGGTAAAATCAATGTCGACGGAGTGGTTGCTGGCGCGAAGTTTGTCGGCGAGGAGGAGAGCGGTCGCGTATTCGTTTTCGGAGAGTGGAAGAAGGACATAGTCGATAGGAAAAGTGGCTTCGGTGTTCAGGAGTTTTTCATCATTTAAAACGAAGAAAAGGCGAGTGAGGCCGATGCTGCCGCCGACGCCTGGGAATTTTTGACTCGAGAAGTTGCTAGCAAGATTGTCGTAGCGACCGCCGCTAGCGATGCTGCCGATGGCGCGATGGTCGTTCAGGAAAGTCTCAAAGACGGTGCCGGTGTAGTAGTCGAGGCCGCGAATAATCATAAAATCGATCTCGATATTTGATATGTTTGGCTTTTTATTGAGAAGATCGAAGACGGTTTTTAGTTCGGAGAGACCTGTCTTGAGGTTTTCAAACTGGTCGTTGAGGAGATTTTTAAGATTTTGCTCGACTGTTTCGTAGGCGCCTTTGATGTGCATGAAGGTGGTGATCTGTTCGACTTGGGCGGGACTCAAGGTGAGAGATTCGAGGGCGTGTTGGGTTTTTTCGGGGGAGACTTTTTCGGCATGATCGATGATGCTGGAGATTTCGGGGAGTTTTTCGCTGAGATTTAAGGTCTCGAGAAAGCTGGCGAGGATTTTGCGATTGCTGATACGAATAGTGAGAGGGGGGAGATTGAAAGTTTGAAGGGCGTCATGGATGCAGGCGATGACTTTTGCGTCGTAGGCGAGTGGAAGATGGTCGCGTCCGATGACGTCGATATCGCATTGATAGAGTTCGCGGAAGCGTCCACGCTGGGGGCGTTCGCCGCGGTAGTTGCGATTAATTTGGGAAGCATGAAAGGGGAAGCTGAGGGATTGATTGTGTTCGACGACGTAGCGGGCGAGGGGGACGGTGTGATCGAAGCGAAGGGCTTGGTCGGGAAGGTCTTTTGTTTCGGCGGTTTTGTTCGTTTCGGCGGTTTTGCTCGTCTCGGCGGTTTTGGTGAGGAAGTAAATTTGTTTCTCGGTGTCGCCGCCGGCTTTGGCGAGAAGAATTTCAGTGCGCTCAATGATTGGAGTCTCGATGTTGAGAAAACCATATCTTTTGTAGGTGTTGGCGATTTGAGTTTTCAGGCGATCGAAGACGGACTGCTCGGCGGGGAGAAGCTCTTGAGTCCCAGAGATAGGAGAGGTGTTGAATTTCATATAGGCTAATTATAACACAGCAAGAGGGTGGCACTCTGGGTAGCGTAGTTGAGCTTTGCATGCGAGGGAGCTTTGTGGTAATATAATTGAGTATGTGGCTCTGTAGCTCAGTTGGTAGAGCAGAGGCCTGAAGAGCCTTGTGTCACTGGTTCAAGTCCAGTCGGAGCCACCAAGCTAGACTTTTGAGTCAGAATACCCGCAAGGGTGTTCTTTTTTAATCTGTAAATGAGTGGCATTTGGGCGGTTCCAAATTTTTTGCCATCATATGTCAACCCGACTGGAAATAGCCATTTCTGGAACCTGAATCGAACTTCTGGCTCTTTGATATCTTCGAGCGTTTGTTTGAGGTTTGTAAGTTTGTCGAATCCTAGTTCTAGTAATTCTTCGGCATCATCATTGTGTGTTCTAAGCTCCAATAACTCACTCTTAATGTCGAGCTCATCTTTGTCGTATTTATCGAACATCTTGCGAGCAGATGCGTCCGGAATAGTGCCATTTATAAGCTTCTCAGTCAGTATTTCCCGATTCGTTTGGATCTTCTCTAGTTGTTTCTTTAACTTATCCATGGTTGTCTTAGTATTGCGTTCTACGGTGTCTATATTGACCTTAAACGCCTCCATAAGTGCATCTTTGATATCTTGGTCGAGTGTAATATTCTCGATATATTCATCAAATTTAATATGCGTCGTGTCTACATCGTAATTAGCGGCATCTTTGCCTCGGCATTTCTGGCAACAATACTTCGGATAATGACCGTTTCGTCCCTTTGGCGAGCTTGCGGTCATCCTATGGCCATGCTTACAAAATAGAATACCTCGCAATGGATATAGAGGGTTATACTTTGAATAGCGATTGCCTCGTTTCTTTTCTTTCGAAAGAATAGTTTGTACTCGATAGAAAGTATCTCGGTCGATAAGATGCGGAATAGTTGGACTATCTATAGTTAAACCGAAAGCGTGAATAATCCCAATATAAATCTCGTTATGGATCATATTCGAGAATGTTTGTTTTGTAATTGGTCTTTCGCCAATTTCTTTTAGTCGGTCATTGACTTGCTTACGAGCATCGGCGCATGATAGCCCATGGTCGATTAGCTTCCATGATGCCGCTAGGGCATTTACAAGCTCAGTATTGTCCGAGAGCAGTATGTTTGGCTTGTTATTGGCGTCTCGGCCGTTCTTGTAGCCTCTTGGTGCCGGTCTAGTGTATCTACCACTCTTGGCGGCTTCTATCATGCCATTCTTGCATACTTTTGCCCTATTCTCGTTGTCGAACTGGGCAAAGATAGAAAGCATGCCTTCCATAGCATGGCCAGTAATATCGTCGTCGAATTGCTCCATAACGGAATACAAGCGAATGCCGAGCTTAGCTAAGATTTGCTTAATATCGTAATAGTCGACATTGTTGCGAGCCAGACGGTCCACCTTGTAAATAATAAGTGCATCAATTTTTGAATGATTCTTGTAAAGATATTCGAGCATGGCTTTTAGTTGCGTGCGGTTTGCGTTCTTGGCGCTTTCGCCCTGCTCGACAAAGAATTTCATAATCTCAAAGCCATTTTTCTCGGCATATTCAAGAATGTGTTTCTTCTGAACAGAAAGACTATTCCCCTCGTCGACCTGGCGTTGAGATGAAACTCTTGTATATGCTATGGCTCTTTGATTCATGGTGTTTTACCTTGCTTTTCGTTATGGTGTAATTCGATAATTATTTTCGCAATTTCGTTTAGTTCCTTTGCGATTTGTAATTTAGTATTTTTATCGCCTTTTTTGACCTTTCTAGCGATTTTCTTAATGTTCAGAACCTCGGTTGGCTCCATGATGTACTCCCCCGTAGAACGGGCGCATTGCAAAAGACGCTCTAAGGCGTGTAGTTGAGTCTATTTGTCGGCGCCACCTCCTTTCTCGATATTTCTCGCAGTATAGGATATCTTTACGGTCGGAATATTAAGCAACGATAGGGCTTTATTGATATAAGGATTTAATTCTAGAATGATTCTTGCCTTGTCGTTAGGGACTTTCTCGGAATAGTCTGCTAATGTGTATGGATCAAAAATATAGCCACTCCCATCATTGAAGATAATGAGCGTTATTTCGTAGCCATAAAAAGCCGCCAGAAACATTGCGTCCATCACATCGTCGCTTTTATAGAAAGCTTCTTTGACATATATGAGTTTCTTGGCGGTCATTCCGAACTTGCGTAGCTCGACTAATAAATCAAAATAGATAGCATCGATAAAGTTTAGCTTGCGCCATCCAGTCTTGGCTTTCTTCTCTTTTAGAAGGCCGACTTTTTCAAGATAAACGGCGTTTCTAGCCGAAACATTCGTATTGCCAATGCGAAATAAATCGTCATTATGCAGGAAATGAAGAATCTTCTCCCGATATTCAGCTTTGCTATCGATTTTAGCTTGCGCTTCTTTAGATAGCTTACAGATTTTGATGCTGTTAAGTTCCGGCATCTTACCTCCTTTTATTAAAGTAAGTATACCGCTTTTGTTAAAACATTACAATAGTGTAATGTTTCTATAGAATTAGCATAAACTAATCTTTGGTGTATCGCTTTGCCTTAAGTCTATCACGACACCATTCTTAATACAACAAACCTTTGTAAGTGAACAGGATTTAACTTACATAATAAGAAAAGTTTTGTAAGTGAATAGGATTTAAAGGCATAAAAATAAGAGCCTTTCGGCTCTTATTACATCTACTCTATAAATTGTAATTTAGCGAATAGTAACTTAATTTTCTTTTTTATTAAACATATGGCGTACTTTATCTATTCGATTATTTGGTCTACGTGATTGAATAACTGGTTCACAAGTAGCAATTTGATAATCTTTTAATTCTGTCA
>JAFWIF010000031.1 GCA_017514975.1 Candidatus Saccharimonadota bacterium
CAAGCTACTATACATATCTTTCATTGTTTTATTACTTTTAAAATATCTTATCCAATATATTTCGTATAAAATCATTATAATAAAGGCAATTAACAATATACTAGACCAGTTTGATATTTTATTTATATTAAAATCACTAATGAGCGCGATCGAAAAGCCTATCAAGATTTAATGAAACTCGGAATGCTTTCAGATGATTTCGGGAGAAGATATTTTGAAGCTTGCGAGCGAGAACAGATGAAAAATCTAAAATCCGCAATTTTAGGCGATATAAAGACAAAATACAAAAGCCCAAGCCCTCTACCGAATGCGATTGGACAAATTATCCTGTTCAATCGGGATAAAATAACGCATGACTTACTTAACGATATCTTTACGGATTACGATCGGTGGATGATAAACATTATCTCCCTTGAAGATGGGCGGAGCTATCTTTATTGTGACGGTAAAGAAACGAAAGCTGGTCTAGAAAAACTATTTGACAAAAAGAGCGACCACGATAATCTCGTGGTGCTCGACAACTTTATACTACGAAAAGAATTACTAAAGCGAGCAATTGAATTTAAGCCGTAGAGCGTGCTTTTGTATACGCTTCCACCGCCTCCCGAACCCCACACTCTGGACAAATTTCGGTTTCGTTATCCTCGCGAGAGAGCGCCGGATGCTCCGTAAACTCTTTATTACATTTCGGACAACGCTGAATTTCGAGAATCTTGTAAGTTAGAGTTCTAGGCAAATTCTCTAGCTCCCACCTTAATTCAACCTCATCATCATAGCGTTTAGCGTCGACCAGAAACGACGAATAACGCTCGTCCGTGCGCAGGCGCTTTCCGTTTGTATCTTTTTCGCCAACATAATACCAGATATCCTTATCGTGGATCACTCCGATAACATACTCTAAAATCCCAATATAGCTCATGAGTACTCCTATAAATCAATTGAACATACCGTCGCCAGACCGAACTTTCGACCTAAGTCCCCCCACATACCATCGGGATAATCTTGCCGTAAAATATGCCAGACCGGATAGTTATATTCCAAAGCAATCTTCGCAACTTCTTTTGGATCGACCATTAAATGGCAAAAATAACCGGCAGTGGTTTCTCCCTCAATCAAGATGGGATCATCTTCCTCGGTCTTTGCGATTTTCTCTAGTCGTTTATATTCAGCCATAATGGCGTCATTAACAAGTTTAACCGCCTCAGCGAGCTTCTCGTCATTACGGCGCTTAATGGTTTCGTCCATTTCTTGAATGGCAGATTTCTCTTTATTCTTCATAATCCTCCTAAAACTCCACTTCCTCGTTCTCTAAAGCCTCGAAGAACTCATTGCAAGCCCGAATATCGAGTGGATCGGGAAGCGGATTATCTAATTGTTTAACTTTAATCTCCATAAATCTCCTTAGTTAAAACACCCTGCGAGGCCGCGATACCGTATCGAGAGGAGCGGCCTGCTCGACCGGTTCCAACTTATCACGGCCGGATCCTCGCAAGGTGTTTGTATTTAACCTTATTTTGAGATTTTTACAAGTCCTTTTCGGAGTTTTCTTTGGAATCGTATATAACCTTAGAAATACCGAAAATGGCACCCAGAAACAGTTCTACTGCCGACAAGGTAGTTAAGATGGCTTCGGTCGGGAGATTCCAATGCCAAGCCTCGGCGAGCGTTGAGAAAAACACACCGAGAGCCGGCAGAAAGACCGCAACAAGCCACCTTAAGACCTCATAAACCTTATCGGGAAGCATTATTTTACCCTCACTCTCTGGCCCGGATAAATCAGGTTAGGGTTGGCGATGCCGGATAGCCTTGCAATTTCCTGATAGGTAGTTCCGTAACGTTGAGCAATAGCCCAAAGAGTATCACCTTTCTTCACGGTGTAATAAACTGCGGAACAATTATTGGCAGTTGAGGCTCCCGAAGAACCGGCAAGCCGTTGGTTAACAATACTCTGGACGGCGCCATAATCATACCCGGCCGCAGTTAAACGGTTCTTACGATCCTGTCCATTTCCCCAATCTCCACGGATAACCTCGGTAGCCAAGTCCTCATTGGATTTTCTGGCTGGAGCCGGAGATGGAGATGGGCTTGGTCCTGGCGTAGAGCCATTACGCGCCGCATACTTATCCCAAGCCGTGCGATCGCCCATAAAGACATCGCGGTCAAGCCGACCACCCGAGCTAGTATACTGCCAGAGCGCATAGAACGGCCACGGCGAAACATCCCAGAGGAACTTTGGAATGTCCCAGCTATCGCGATTATCAGGCCAACCGGCAACCCAAAGACCGTAATCACCGGCAACGACAGACGACCAGTTTGCCTCATGGATAACGCTGGCGCTAGTGTAGATAAGAGGCTTAACACCTGTCAGTTCTTTGACGCGGTTCAACCATTTAATACACCACGAAGCGTGCTCGTGGAAGCGAGAGTTCTGGGTTTTTTCCCAGTCGAGAATAAGAATAGCTTCGCCAATATAGCCTTGGATATTACGGACGAAGAAGTCCGCCTCAGCGATTGGATCGCCACCCGAAGCGTAGTGATAGACGCCGAGCTTCAAGCCAAGCCGTTTAGCGATTTGGTAGTGCCGGTCACAACTTGGATCGACGAAAGTCGTTCCCTGAGTGGCCTTACAAATTACAAATTCTGCGCCAGTTGAGGCGATATCAAGATTCGCTTGCCAATGCGAAATGTCAATTCCTTTAAGCATAGATACTCCTTTCA
>JAFWIF010000032.1 GCA_017514975.1 Candidatus Saccharimonadota bacterium
TCCTAAAGACTGAGACGGTTACCGAAGGTGGGGCGGCTACTGCTCCTGCTAATCCTTCTCGCACTGGTTACGAGTTTAAGGGTTGGGATAAAGCCTTCAACAATATTACTGCTAATACTACCGTTAATGCTACGTGGGATGAATATAGCTATACTATAAAATTCGACGCCAACACTGGCACCGGCAACATGCCAAACCAGAGCTTTACCTACTCCGAACAAAAAGCCCTTACCAAAAACACTTTCACCAAAGACGGTTACAGTTTCAAGAATTGGAATACTATGCCAGACGGCTCCGGCATTAGTTACACGGACGCACAAACCCTTAAGAGCGTCTCCGCAATTAATAACCACACCATCACTCTCTACGCTCAGTGGCAAGCCAATGCCGCTCCCACGCCAAGCTATACCATCCACTTCGACGCCAACACTGGCACCGGCAATATGTCCAATCAGACCTATAACCTCGATCAATCCACCGCTCTCCCTGCAAACGGCTTCACCAAAGACGGTTACAGTTTCAAAAACTGGAACACCATACCAGACGGCTCCGGCATTAGTTACGGCGATCGCCAAGAGATTAACAACCTCGCCTCTGCCAACCAAACCATCACGCTCTACGCCATCTGGGAGAAGAATCCTGATCCAGTTATCCCAGATGATCCCGCACCAGTTGACCCAGCTCCCGAAGAACCAACCAACCCAGCCAATCCCGAACCAACCGAAACTCCAGCCAATCCTAAGGCCATCGACAATCCTAAAACCGCCGCCGAGCACCTCCCCGCCATCATCGCCACTCCAACCATCCTCCTCGGCCTCACCGCTACCGGCTACCATTTCTTGAGGAAGCGCCGCTAACTTCACTCTCATAGTCATCGCTCCTTCAAAAACATCTCTAGCTTCATTCTAACGACCTATCGCTTCCTCAAAAATCCCCTCTTTCAGTACTCGCTCTAAAAACCGCCGTTACTTGCCCAACTCTCCCTCTTATTTCATGTTCGCCATCAAAGTACTCACCGCACTTATCGAAATAAGTATTACCCAAAAAATAAACAAACCCAAGATTATAGATAGCCAATGTCCAGCCCCACCCTCCAACTTCTCTACACTCTTAATTTCCTTGCGAATGTTGACCCAAAAACCCTACGCCAAGTCGCTCGCCACCCTGTTTACTTCCTCCATCGTCGTCATCCCAGACAAAACTTTCAAAATCCCATCTTGACGCATCGTAACCGTACCTTTCATTTTTGCAACTCTCATAATATCACCAGATGTCGCATGCGCCACAATCAACTTCTGTATGTCTTCATCAACCGCAATCGTTTCGTAAAGCCCCGCACGCCCCGCATAACCACCAGGCGCATCTTCCGTTTCTATTCCCTTTACTAGCGTATAGCTCTCCGCAGTCGCCAAAGGCAAGCTCGGGTAACCCAAAGACTCACTTACCTGCACTACGTCTTCTGCCGTTTGCGGTAAAATACCACCCACAATTTGCTTTATTGCGTTCGTCTCAAGTTCAGAAGTCTGAAAACTCTCTCGTCTCTCCGCCACTCGTCGCACCAACCTCTGCCCAATCACGGTGTTCAACGTCGAAGCAATCAAAAATGGCTCAATCCCCATATCTAAAAGACGCGGCAAAATCCCCGCCGCTGAGTTGGTGTGCAAAGTCGAGAACACCAGGTGCCCAGTTAACGCCGCCTGCACCGCCAAATTCGCAGTTTCTTCATCACGAATCTCTCCCACCATCACTACATCTGGATCTTGACGCAAAATCGAACGCAATCCTGAGGCAAAGGTCAGCCCAGCATCCGTATTAATCTGAATCTGATTTACGCCATCCATCTTATACTCAACCGGATCCTCGAGCGTCACAATATTTATCGAGTCATTTTTAATTTTCTTTATCAATGCATAAAGAGTAGTAGATTTTCCAGACCCAGTCGGTCCAGACGTCAAAATCATTCCATTCGGCCGCGAGATTCCCTCCAGTACATCTCTCAGCGCACGCCCCGTCATGCCCATCTTCTCAACCTCCATCGACGTTCCACTCTTGTCCAAAAGCCTAATCACCACTTGTTCACCCCAAACCACCGGCGACGTCGCGATACGCAAGTCGATTACATTATCACCAACCTGCACTGCAAACTGACCATCTTGCGGGACCCTATGCTCATCAATCTTCAACTTAGCCATAATCTTAATACGCGATACTAACGCAGCCTCAATCGATTTTGACAATTCCATAGTTTTACGCAAAACACCATCAATTCTCATTCTAATCACCAAAGCATGCTCAAGCGGCTCAATATGGATATCGCTCGCTTTTGATTTTGCGGCATACTCAAGAATCGAAGTCAAAGCTTTCGAAATTGGCGAATCCTGCGTAATCGTCAAAACTTCCCCATCGCCATGACTACTACGCGCTTCTTCCTGCTGCGCAGCCTTATCAACGCTCCTCAGGTCAGCAACATACTGCATCAAAGCACTCTGAATACCAGCCTCCGACGTCATCATCGGTATCAACGGCATTTTTACTAACGTCGCAACATAATCCGTACGCTGGATATTTGTCGTATCCAACATCGCCACGATCAAACTTCCGTCTTTCTCGGCCAACGGGATTACTTTGGATCTCTGCGCCACATCTTGAGGTATCTTCAACAAAATCGCCCTATCAAGCCTCACATTTCGCAAATCTACGTAAGGAGTGTTTGTTGCTATTGCAGATGCATGCTGAATCGCGTCATCCGTCACTAAATTCTTACTCTTTAAAAAAGTCAAAATCGGCTGGCCACTTTGCTCGGCTTCCGCATACGCGCTCTGCACCAAGGCCGCATCAACAAGCCCATCTTCAACAAGTAGGCTTACGACCTTATCCTGCAATCCCTTACTTAGTAACATTCCTTAACTCCGGCCACCCTTAATTAACTACTCCTCGTTCTCTGTCGATTTTTGCGCCTCTTCCGTCTCTCTATTCGGGTCCACACAACTATTCAAGTCTTCGTCCCACGTATAACCACTTCTACACTGACCAACATAAACCTCAACCGTCGGATTAAGCATGTATGGATTAAACGCATCTTCATCCGGCTCTGCGAGCTCCGAGCTAATCGCATCCATATACTTTACTTCTTCGGTTTTATCTTTCGGATCCCCAAAGATAAGATTACCAAGGAAGAAAGACCCTACAATCGAAGCCGCCGCGATTACTATCACTAACGCTATATCGTTATTTTTCATTATTCTTCACTCCCTTCATCATCACTGCTACTCTCGCCGCTACATTTTTCGCTTGTCTTATCAGCACATACTTGCTTAGACTTAAAATCTAGCGCTACTCTATCCGAATAATATGCCTTATAAGTCCCCGTATATTCTATTTCGTCAGTCCCCATACTTTCACCACTCCAGCTTAACGAAAACGATTCTACGTCGAAATTCCTGATTGAGTGCTCTATCGCCGTCAACGCCAATGCAATCCTATCAGCCTTATCAGTTAAAGAAATTCCTACACCTGTTACATGAGTCGCGCTACTGCTGCTACCACCTCCTTCGCCTTCATCTTCGCTAAAATCCTCACTATCACTATCTTCAGAAGCTTCACCTCCGCTCAACGACTCAATATTTACCTCACTCACATTCAATAGCCAGTTCATACTAGCCAGCGTCGCATTCTTATTCAACGTTGAAGGCAAGGCGTCCGGAATCACCCTAAGCGAAGTACACATCGCAATCGCATCAATTCCAGCATTCTTATTATCCGACCCCTCTTCCTCTTTACCCTTATTTGTCTTACCAATACATTTACGATCATCGCGCTCTCTTGCAACCACTTCCAAATTATCATTATCCGCCATCGTTCTTACTGACTGATCAAGGCTACTCAAATTTTCTTGGGATTCCTTAAATCCTTCAATTGCAGTCTTCTGCTCTTCGAGCACGTTCCCATTAAAAGCAATCAATTTAACTAGATAAATCGTCGCCACAATACTTATCCCAATCGCCATCGAAGCCAGACACACTGCGATGAACATATTCTTCTGCGCCCTATCGATTTTTGCACGTTTTTCAATCGCCGCGCCTTCTTTCTTCTTATTTGCCATTTTCTACCTCCCCTTCAATTTTTTCAGCTTTTTGCGTAAACATATCCCTAATCTGAACATAGCTATCCGTTGCATTCTGTCTTGTCGGACCTTTAATCTGCAAATGCTTGTTTGACGCCAGAAATATCTCAGGATTAACCGGCACCGTCGCACTAAAGTTTACCACTCTCGCACCAGTATCTTCGTCTTTTCCATAGGTCGCCTCACCCGTTTCAATCTCCGATTCAGGTCTCAACATTGGACAAGCATTCTTCGTCTCTTCCTCATCCAATTCCCCGTTTTCATCATATTTCAAACACTCACTCTCAAAATAATATCCTTTTTTGAGTGTTATCTCGTCACTACCAAAGTCTACTCCCTCGCTATTGAAAACCTCACATTCTTTACCGCCCTCACGCATCGTACATTCACGATCCTTTTCATTTACATAGGTTCTCTTTATAGCGATCCATTCAACATTTTCTAATTCATTTTCGTCTTCTCCAAAAGTAACCTCTTCCTCTTCCCCTTCTTCCTTCTCGGTCGAGCTCTTCTCCTCTTTGAAATACGGTGCTTCGCACCCAGGCGCACCTTTTGCGTAAAGACCGTATATCTTGTCGTCGATAACGACCTCCCTAACAATGCACATTGACGGTATATCTACAAAAGATTCACCATCTACTCTTTTATAGGCTCCGTGATCATAGTACGACTTACCCGCATTCTTAATAAACGCATCAACCGCTCTAAACCCAATATTGTTCGATGACGACGCATTTGCCTCAAAAGAAATCGTCGATTCTCCCGTCAAATCTGTTGTTAATTCTGTAATTTTTACCGTATCATCAGGTCCGTCTGGCAACATCACGTCAAGCAACCCAAAAACTCTCCATATAGCCTTTCGTTTTTCATTAATCGAATTTAATTTCGACATCTGATCTTGGATTGTCAACAAATCCTCAACGCTATCATACTTCGCAATAGCAATCCCGAACTTATTACTATCACATTTCACGTCACCACTTGCCCCTTCCGAGCGACAGGTGATTTCGGTTTTATTATTCGCTATTGTCAGCTTCTGCGCACCAACTATCAGTCCTAGCGTCGCCAAAAGCCCACCGCAAGCCGCCGCAACCACTACGCAGATAAATATAATTAAGTTTCGTAGCTTTTGCTTTTTCAGCAACTCGCTTTTTACATCAGGAACTAAACTAATTTCAAACATAATACTACCTACTATTCGACCTTTCCGCTAAACCAATCGCTACCGAAAACTCCGCCGCAACTTGCGCCAACGCTTGCTGCTGCTGCTGCGTCACTTGTACCATCTGCCACGGATTTCCCTGCACTGCCGGCACGCCAGTCTTTGTTTGCACATATTCAGCCATATGCGGAATCGCACCCGCAAAACCCGACAATACAATCTGCGTAATATAAATATTCGGATACTTTGTCTGGAAAAACTTCACAGATTTTGAGATTTCATTCGCAAAATTTTCCAACACTCTATCAAGCGCCTTAAATACTTGCCCCTCAAGCTTATCCTGCGCAAGTCCAAACTTCAGAATAAACTGTCTAGCCTGATCCTCTTTTACATTTAGCGAACTCGCTACCGTACGCGTCAGCACCGTCAATCCTCCAGGCAAGGTGCGCACCAATCTCGGCGCTCCATACACAACCGACAAATCCGCCGCATCTTCACCGAAATCTACGATCATCTGCGCGTCCGTCGACCCAGGCGTCGCTAGCGCTCTCGACATCGCAATCGGCTCTGGCTCCATTGCTACCAGATTAAAACCTATCGACTCAACACTCTCCATGCGCTCTTCCGCATATTGAATTGCTGTCGATGACAACAAGACTTCCGTAATCTTCGGATCGTTGGGCGACGGGCCTAAGAATACATAATCAACTTTCGCATCATCAATCGGCATCGGAATATACTGATCCGTATGATATTTTACGATCTTCTCCATCGATTTTTGGTCTTGCGTCGGCACCTCGATTACTGTCGTAAACGTCTTTTCCGACGGCAAACCTAGCACGATATTTTTCGTCTTTATTCCAGCCTGTTCGGCTGCACTTGCGATTGTCTCGCCCAAGCGGCGTTTCCCCGCTTCGCTACTGTCTTGCAAGACCTTTCTGCTTACAGGTACGTATGCAAACTTATTCAAACTCCAGCCACGCTTCGCGTCGCCAGAAAGTTGCACCATCCTCAAAGCATCCGTCCCTATGTCCAGCGCAAAGAAGTCGCCCACACCATATCCTAATTTCATAGCACCATTTTATCATAAGCGTTTAGAAACTTGCAAATCTTTTTTGACTTATCTAGACATTAAACTTAAATTCCACCACATCGCCGTCTTGCATCACATAATCTTTCCCTTCCGTCCGCATCAAACCCGCCTCGCGCACTGCTTTTTCGCTTCCCAGCCGCACCAAATCATCATATTTACAAACCGTCGCCGCTATAAAACCTCTCTGAAAATCTGTATGAATTTCCCCAGCCGCCTCTGGCGCCGTTGCTCCTCGTCGAATCGTCCACGCCCTCGTCTCTTTCTTTCCAGCCGTCAGAAAACTCTGCAAGCCCAAAGTCTCATAAGCCACTTTTACTAACTGGCTCAATCCATCTTCAGCAACCCCGTAACTATCTAGAAACTCCTTCTTCTCTTCTGTCGACATTCCCGCCATCTCCGCCTCAAGCTTCGCATTTACAAACACCGCCTTTCTCGGCGCTACCATTTTCGCTAACTCCTCCCGATATTCAGCATCCCCAAGCTCTTCCTCGTCGAGATTAAACATGTAAAACATCGGCTTCGCCGACAATAAATCCAAACCTTCAACGCTATCGATTTGCGTTTTCCCGCTTTTCAATTCGTCAAGCGCCTTCTCCGCCTGCACAACGCGCTCTCCTGCCTCCTTCGTTCCTCCTTTCGCTTCTCTCTTCAACTTCGCCAAAGCTTTCTCTAGACTCTCAATATCTGCCAACGCCAGCTCCGTCTCTACTGTTTCGATATCACGTTGCGCATCCGGCCCTCCAGATACGTGCGTCACATTCGCATCTTTAAATACTCTAACCACATGACAAATCACCTTGCATTCTCTAATATTCGCCAAAAACTTATTACCCAGACCTTCCCCCTGCGACGCCCCCGAAATCAATCCCGCAATATCTACAAATTCTACCGTCGCTGGCACTACTTTTTCCGACTCATACATCTCCCCCAAAACCTCCAGCCTTCCATCCGGCACTCCAACAATCCCCGTATTCGGCTCTATCGTCGCAAACGGATAATTTGCCGCCAGCGCCCCCGCATTCGTCAACGCATTAAACAGCGTGCTCTTCCCCACATTCGCCAATCCTACTATTCCTATTTTTAAATTCATAACCAACCTGTGATATCTGTTATTACTGGTATAATTATAACATATTTTGGGCGATTATCTTTTGTTAGATTCCTTTTCTTTATAAAATTCTTGAGCGTTTGTTGCTACTTCTGCGATATTTTTATCAGAAAATTTGTAGTCGTCTGGGTTAACAAAAATGTCTATACTGGTTTTTAGTACTTGTTCTTTTATAGACTCTGCTAACTCTGCGTAGTGCAAGAAATCTTCTTTACTCCAATCTTCGCATTCACAATGACCGAAAAACTCTTTTTCTTCAGGATCTGGGTCTATATTTATCGTCCATGTATCATAATCGAAATCACTATTTTTCTTTTTCGTCCTTTCGAGAAACTCTTTTTGCTGACCTTTTTCTTGATAAAATTTTAGCATTGCTAGTCCAGATACGGAAACCCGACTGAGACCATCTCTTAGCGCACAACAAACCCGGTCTTTATCTTCTTCGTTAAGGGAACTAAATCCCTCGTTGTTTTTTAATGCCGGGATAGCGGTATCTCCTGGAGAATAATTTTGTAATCCACCATAGACCCTGAAAATATTACCACCATTTTCTTTTATTCTGGCTTCTAGACTACCTCTTAGTTCAGAAATAATATCATTACCTTCATTATCGGAGCTTATTTTTTCTAGATAGCCAAGCATAGCAAATTGATTAAAATCTTGTGTTCTAATTATATTCTTAGTTTCCTGAAACTCGTACGCACCGTGTTCGGCGGCACCAAGTTGGTCTCTATTATTTTCATGAGAGAAGAATTGTTGTTGCTCTGATATATTTGCCTCAGGGCTGTCCAGCAATTCAAAAACCGCTCTCGCAGTACGACCGTTTCCATCTGGGAACATGTGAAGGTCATTTATTATGTAATACGCAGATGTGGCTCGATATCTTGGGTTGTCCATTTGCGCCAATGCGTCAATTTCGTAGTCTAATACTCTGGTTTGGGTTTCTCGGTTTGGCGATATTAGTTCGGCAACTACCATCCGTCCATCGTGAAACCCACGTTCTTTAGAAGAGACTTCTCTCAGCTTTTGGTTGATATGGCTTAAATATCTATGCATATCTTGTTTGTCGGTTGTTTCTATAAAACTTTTGAATTCTTTATCATCCTTTTTTAATTCACTAAACCCTACTCTATTTAAAAGTGCTTGCAATCTGTCTACATTGGTTTTTTGCTGTTTTCCCGCAAATTCTGGAAACTCACCAGGATTTTGCCAAGAGACTCCTTCTGGGGTTTCGCTACTAGCAATTTCGATTTCTTCGTTGTTATTTGGTTTTTTCGCACTCTTCATCCGATTCTTTCATAATCATTTTGGATTGCAGGTTGGTTTAGAGACTCGAGATTCCTATTTTTAAATTCATAACCAACCTGTGATATCTGTTATTGTAGATATTCTTATAACATAAAAGAAGCTCTTGTGCTCGGCACATACTGCGCCCTGCAAGAACTTCGATATCTATATTATAATATATTCTATGCTATATTTTTCATATAATAAGAGGAAGAGCGCTCGATTACTCTTCTACTTTCTTCTCAGCGCCACTCGCAGCATCACGACAACTCTCCCCCTTAAACGCCTTCTTCAAATCCGCCGTCTTATATTCGTCGCATGACGCCCCATTCTGCGTTACCGTAAACAAATTCCACTCACTATCCTTATCTTTCCTCCAGAACACCCCCGCCGCATTGTCTACCGCACCAACTAATCTCTGATACTCCCCTGCACCATTCTCGATATCTTCCGCATCCGCACCAATATAAACCTCGCTAAACTGGCTTTCTTCCATCTTTCCGTAATCTTCATCTTTCTTCAACGCTTCCGCCAAAGCGTTCACTAGCTCTTTCCTCTCTTCCGAAATCCACGAAATATGCCCACAACTCATATTCCAACTAAACGATTGTCCATCAACGCTACACAAAATCTCACTCTCTTTATTGAAAAACTCGTCCGGACTTATAAATCCATCTTCCTCTTTCGCATACTCCGTAAAACCTTTTTCTTTCAAACTCTTCTTCACGAACGCCCCAATTCCATCTTCCGCCATCGCAATTTGCTCCAATCTCGCATTATCCGCCATTAACCCATACGACCTCTCAAGCGAAGTCCTCACCGCCACGTCGTCAAACTTATAAACCGGCACCGTCTCATCAAAGGTCTTCGGTATCCAATAATTCAAACCCTTCTTCTCTAAAAACCCACTCAACTCTTCCGAAACCTCTTTCACGAGCGCCCTCACTTCCGCCCCTGCATCTGCATCAACGATTTTCTTTTGCTCCGCCTCACTAATCGTCGCAACTTCCTTTTCCGTCGCCACTCCGCTCCCCGAGCCTGCATTATTCATCTTAATCGACCCCGTCATCGCCAAAACTGCCAACGCACCCCCCAATCCCAAAGCCAAAATTCCAAACGCAATCGCCATCACCTTAAACGCTCCCCCTTTCGTCTCGACGCTGCTCGCTTGCCCCGCCGCATTCGCCTCCTGATTATTATAGGTAACTCCGCCCCCATATCCGCCCCCATTCCCAGCAACACCCCCGTTCCCCGCAGCCACATTACCCCCCTGGACCTGAACTCCAGCTTGCGCCGCCCTACCCACGCTTTCCCGCGCCTGTTGCACAGTTTCGTGCTTATGCAAAACATCCCATCCTTGCGGATCAAGATTTCTGTCGTCCATTTTCCTCTCCTTATTCTTATCGCCTACGCCCTAGACGCCAGCACTCTCAATTACCCACGCCAAAGCCATAAGCATATCTTCTACTGCCCACATTTTACTATAAGCATTAGAAATTTCGCAAGTAAATTAACTTCACCCCAGCCCCAAAAAACCATCTCTCTCAAAGCTAAGGCCATAACCCCAGCCCAAAAAACCATCTCGTCCACAACCAACGCCACGAAATCAACCCAAAAATCCGCCTCCCCCAAAAAGCCCCACCCCTGTCAAAACTTGACAAAACACCCCTCTCTGTGCTATAATAAAAAGATAGCCTTGAAACCCCGTCAAAAGGCTCCGCTTTTTGACATTCTTTTTTACAAGTTTTACAAGCTACGCATCTTAAAAGGAGGTGATATGCGTGCAAACTACAATAAAAACCAAAACCACAATCAAGACAGGAACCGAACCCAAAAACCCCAAAACCCCAACAACTCAGAAACCCAAAAAACCCAAACTCCAAAAAACCCTCATCTACCAGCTCTACCCCGCCTCTTGGGGCAGCTTAAAGGCAATGCAGGATTTTTTGCCGAAAATTAAAGCGCTCGACGTCGATTACGTCTGGCTCAGCCCTATCTTCCCCAGCCCTTGGGTCGACGGCGGCTACGACGTCAGTGATTATAGGGCGATTAATCCCCGCTTCGGCACAATGCAAGATTTCGACGCTTTCGTCGCGCAGGCTCACAAGCTCGGCCTCAAGGTCTTGCTTGACCTCGTCCTCAATCATACCTCAACTGAGCACGAATGGTTCAAAAAGTCGCGCCAAAACGACTCCGAATATAAAGATTACTACCTTTGGTCTCGCTACGATCTCCATTGGGACAATCTTTTCAACGGCGGCCGCGCTTTCGAATATTGCGAAGAACGCGAGGAGTATTACCTTCACCTCTTCGACACGACTCAGGCCGACTTAAACTGGGAAAATCCCGCCGTTATCGCGGAGTTCCAAGAAATCATCGATTTCTGGACAGAAGAACACGCCGTCGACGGCTTCCGCCTCGACGTCTGCCAGTTTCTCTCAAAAAATCTCCGCCCCGCGATTCTGAAAAAACCGATTACTATCGGACCTGCTGGCTTCCTCAACTATTTCGCAAAACCAGGCGCAGTCCAAGTTCTCCACCAACTTTTCGACCACCGCAACCTCTTCACCATCGGCGAAGCCGGTTCGCTCTTGCGACGCGACCTCAAAAAATTTACTCAGTCCCACGGCGGCCCCCTAACGAAAATCTTCAACACCGCCATTCCCGAATCAATTGACACCATCGCATCATTCAAAGCTACTAAGATCGATCGCAAACGCTTCAGCCGCCTTTTTAGTCATTTCGAAACCATGGCCGATTACGTCCTCGCCCTCGAGTCACACGACACGCCCCGCTTCACATCGCGCGCCCGTCGCTCCGGCAAAAGCATCTTAAAATTTATGTTCAATGCCGACGTCCAAGCGATTTGCCTTTATCAGGGCCAAGAGCTCGGTCTCAAAAATCCCAAACTCCCCCTAAAAATCAGCGCTTTCAACGATCGCCAAACAATTCTCCAGTACGAAAAGGCTCTTCAAAAAGGCGAACACCCCAAATCCGCCCTCGCCCGCCTACGTCCACGCTCCCGCGACAACGCTCGCCAGGCCCTAAACCTCGAGGATTACGCCCGCCAAGAGGCGGACCCAAACTCCTGCCTCACTCTCACGAAGCGCCTCATCTCGCAATGGAAAAACTGTTCATTCTTTGACAACTAACACCCTCTCTCTAAAAATCACCTAAAGCACCACCACCCCTATCCAACCCCTCACTTTGAGGGGTTTTTCATTCCCAACACTACTTCGCCATCATCTCAAACCAATATCACCGACAACCCCAATCATCTTAAATAATCCCCCGAGCCTAAACTCTCCTTCTCACCCCAATCATCGCCCCCAGCCCCGCAACCGCTCCCCCAATCACCATAAAGACAGTCGCATAATTCTCGCCTGCCGTCTTAGGATTTTTTACTACAGTCGCCGCTTTTGCGCTATAAGTATTCACAAATTCCACCGCACCGCTAGAAACTTTCACCGCATTTGCCTCGTCCTTACCATAGCCCTCTCGCCCTGCACTGCTCTCAACATACGCCCCTTTGCCGCCTTTCGCGCTCACTAAACCGTTCTCCGTCTTCTCCCACGCGCGCCATATACTCCCGTCATTCGAAACTTCCACGCTCGCCATCCACGTATCGCCATTCTTCGCCCACTTCACCCCACTTCCGCCAATCGTAAACTCCTCGACCGCATCTTTCGTCTTCGTCACTACCGGCACGCTCCCCGCCAGAGGCGCATCATCGGGTGTTAATGCGCCATCGCTATCCCAAGTACCGGACCGACTCGTAAAATTCGGCAAATTCCCATTTTCTAGCACGCCCGAAAGCCTAAACATACCCAGAAATCTCCCTACCTCAATCTCGCCATCCATAGTCGGTGATGAGCCCATCTTCTGATACTCGTTCCCGACTCTCCTCAAATCCCACCCTTCAATTGCCGATGCATCTTCTAACGACGTTGTTCTATTGAACATTTGCTCAGCCATAACGAGATTTGAGACATTCCAACCCCCAATCGGCGCTAAAGTCGTGATCCTGCGCGCATTTTTAAATATACAAAACATATCAACCACGCTTTGCGTATTCCAATTCGCTAAAGGCGAAAGGTCTGTGTAGCTCATATAGTTTTTCTCGTCATCCAAATCCGATCCGCTGCGCACAGTCCCAAACATATAACGCATACCCTTCACGTTCCCTGTATCCCAATTCGCCAAAGGCGAAAGATTGACAAGGCTCGTGTCATTTGCGAACATTCCGCCCATTACCTCTACGTATGTCGTATTTAGTGCACTTACCCCATCAATATCTGCAAGATTACGCATCCCCCTAAACATATGCGCAGAGTTGCTATTCATATAGATATTGTCCGCCTCGCTATAATAATAAATCGTACCGTTATCAAACCACATATAGACAGCTAAACCGCTTTCCGCCACGTTCTCCATCGTCGCCCCTCTCGCTACCGCTTCGTCGTATTTCGCTTTTTCTGCTTTCTTAAATGCATAGATGGTCGTATTAGGGCTTGCGTAATCCGATGCTCCACTATTTCCCGCCAACGTCTTCATCGCAATCGCTACTTCTAGCCCGGTTTTCAGTGTCGCCGACACCTTCTTTAAGTGTATCTCCGTATCTTCCGATCGCACCGCTTCACTATCCCCCGCCCACTTCTTCGTCACCGTAATCCTGCGCGTCGTCGCACCGCTATTTGTTGCCGCCTGCACCGTCGCCATATTTCCCCCGCCAACCACAAATCCCGCCAAAAGCAGCAACGCTGACGCTAAGAATTTTCTCTTATACCCCCCCCCCGAATTCTATTTCTCATTCTCAATTTTTCCTGTTTCTTTTGACCTTTTCTGTCTCCGACTCTACCACGGCTCCCCCATTTCGTCAATGCTTGACATATCCCTGATTTCATATCATACCAACCCCCCAAACTCTCCTTCGTCGACTGCTACATAAAACACGCCATCAAAAAAAGTCGCCCCCCCAAGCGACCATTTATTCGCAACACTACCAAAAAATTAATACTCGCTATCTACTTTCAACTTCTCTAACTCATCCGAACTGAGCGCTTTATTTGTTCCATCTCCAAACACCAACATCGCATCAAATCCATCACCACCATTCGTTTCAATCACCGCTTTTACATCCGTATAATCGCCAAAATTCTTAAACAACTTTGCTCTCGCCACATTCGCACTCCCATAATTACCGGGCGCAACAATTAGCCAATGCACTCTCCCCTGCGAATCCACCAACTGATAATTCCAATATACCCTATTCTGACCATACCCAGCATCATAAATCGCCACAATATCCTCAACGTCTAACTTATAATCCGCCTCTACCGTCTTTGCATCCCAGGCAAAATAATCGCCAATATTTTCCACCCTTATTTCATACTTTCCTTTTTCCCCTATCAATTCCGTCGCTCCAAAGTTCATATTCAAATTTTTAATATGTTCGCCAGCACTAAAACTACCCTCAACTGCCTTAAAATAAACTTCGCCATCTTTCGTAACATAAAACTCCCCTAAATCCGTATCTTTCGCAAATCCATTTCTCGTCCCGCTCGCCACTTTCGCCGTCTCACCCCCATCAACCTCATTAACCTCTTCCTCAGCTTCCACACTCGTCGTCCCCGTACTACTCGTCTTCACGTCTTTCGCCACCAACTTATCATACGCCACATATCCGCCCAACCCCGCCAAACAAAACGCCAACACCGCACAAGCCACTTTCAACCCATTCACTCCCCCCTGCTTCGCTCCCGTCCCTTGCGCCCGATTAACGCTCTGCGCTTGACCAACACCTTGCGCCTGTCCAATACCTTGCGCTTGACTAGCTTGTTCTTGCCCCATTTTTACCTCCTAAACATTTATGCTTATACTGCCCTTATTGTATCACACCAAAAACCTAACCCGCCAACCCACGCTCAAAATCCCAACACACGCCCCCACAACAACCCCTCCCAAAAAAGCCAAAATCCCCCACGACAACCTAATAAACCGCCCAACTCCCCCTCCGCTAAAACCTCTACCCCCTACAGCTCACTCCCTCCCCACTCCACGACCGTAAACCCTCTACGCTCTGGCGCCACCTCAAGCTTCTGTTCCACCAATCCTTTCTTCGCCCGCCCAACTTCCCTCTCAGAAAGCCCTTCAAACACCATTAAAATCCTAATCATCGTCTCTGGTGCTGGCGAAACTATCAGCGCCATCTCTTTCTCAATCTCCTCAAGACTCAAAAATCTCACATACACATACGGCTCTGCTTCCATCTTCGGAATCCAATAGGTCATGAATTCTTCTTTTTCCTTATAATTTAGTCCCAAAATCTCTAATTTCTCTTCAAGAAAACTCTCAACCTCATCTTTCGCCACTACAAAGCCTTCTTTAGTTCGTTCTTTCCTTTCACCATGCGCTTCATAATACAATGCATACAACTCTCGCCCTGTTCCAACTTCCCGCAAATCGCCATTCGGTTTTGCTACTACTTTCCATCCGTCCGCATAATCCGGATAGTCCACTGTAATCTTTTCCGGACTCCCCAACTTCACCGCAACTTCCATCTCTTTTTCAGGATAAAGATAAATCATCGGTTTTTCTATCTGTCCAGGCGTAGAATGTCGAGGCGCAGAAGGCGATGGTCGGATACCCCGCATACGCTCCTCACTCATCTTATTCATACAAAAACCAGCTACTACCATCGCAGCGGCAACAGCCAAAAGCACCGCAACAATTACATATTTTTTCTTGCCACCTTTGCCACCTTTTCTATCCTTTTCCACTATCTCGCTTTTTTGTCTATCCATTACCCACCAAACCCTCGCAAATACTCCGCCAATTTACCAAGTTCTACCTTTTCCTCACCGCTCCTCGTCCGCACGCTCACCACTCTCTCCTCGGCATCCTTCGGTCCCACGATCAAAACCACGGGAATTTTCATCTTTGTCGCCTCTCGAATCTTCTTCCCCAAGCTCTCTCCTCTCTCGTCAACCGTAAACCTCACCCCCTCTTGAACAAATTTTTTATTCAAGTTTTCCGCAGCCCCACTATCCCCTCGCAAACTATACTCTACTCCTTCCAACGCCTCGGTAATCTCCCCCAAGTAATCTTTCACCGTATCGTTAACCGTTAAAACCCTCACCTGCTCCGGCGCACACCAAAACGGCAACCACCCCGCCGTATGCTCCAAGAAAATACTCATAAACCTCTCTATCGATCCTATCAGCGCACAATGCACCATAACTGGCGTCTGCTTCGTTCCGTCCGCCGCCGTATATTCCAATCCAAATCGTCTCGGCAACGCATAGTCAAGCTGCACCGTCGCTAGCTGCCATTCTCGCCCCAACGCATCAACCGCCATAAAATCCATCTTCGGTCCATACATCGCCGCCTCGCCAATCCCTACTTCATAATCCATCTTAAACTTTTCCGCCATTTCACGAATCGCCCCCTCCGCCTTCTTCCACATTTCTAGCTCACCAATATAGCCATCACCGTCATCTCTAAACGACAACCTCAGCTTCAGCCCCATCTCAACTCGCTTATATAGATCTTTCGCCGACTCTATCAATTCTCCAAAAATCTCCCCAACCTGCTCTTCCGTACAAAAAACGTGCGAATCGTCTTGCGTAATCGCGCGAACTCGACTCAGGCCTCCCAACTCTCCTTTTCTCTCGTCACGATACACCATCGTCGTCTCTAAATACTTCATCGGCAATTCCTTATACGATCTCGGCATACTCGCAAAAATCTGCGCATGATGCGGACAGCTCACCGGTTTAAGCGCCAACTCATCTCCCGACTCCTCTGACACAAACTGCAACATCTCCGGAAACTTCTCATAATGTCCCGATGTTTTGTACAAATCTATATTCGCGATATGTGGAATACAAACCTTTTGATACCCTTTTGCTAACCGATAGCTTTGCGTGAAATCATTTAAGCAATCGCGCAAAATCGTTCCCCTCGGCGTAAATAACGGCAATCCTGAACCTACTAACTCTGAAAACGTAAACAAATCCAACTCTTTACCCAATTTCCTATGATCACGCGCCTTTGCCTCTTCTTGACGCCGCAAATACTCATCCAACTCTTCCTGCGTCTCGAACGCTACCCCATAAATCCTTGTCAACATTTCGCGCTTCTCATCACCCCTCCAATATGCGCCTGCAATCTTCCAAAGCTTAAATGCGCCAACCTGACCCGTATCCTCTACATGCGGCCCTCGACATAAATCTTCAAAATTACCCAAAGTATAAAACGAAATCGTCTCGCCTGTCGGCAAATCCTCGATAATTTCGACCTTGTAATTCTGGTTATTCGCGCGCGCCCACGCTAACGCCTCATCACGCGTTTTTTCACCTCTCGTTATCGGCAACTTCCGCGCCACAATGCCTCGCATTTTTTTCTCAATACGCTTAAAGTCCGCCTCCGAAACCTTCACATCACCAAAATCAATATCGTAGTAAAAGCCATTATCGATTGCTGGCCCTATCCCAAACTTCACCGCATCCGCACCATATATTTCCTGCACCGCCGCCGCCATAATATGGCTCAAACTATGCCGCATCTTCTCAACATACGGCGCCTCCTCTTGTTTAAGCATTTCCGCCATCATTTCTCCCAATCATATTCTTTTCACTATTTTACCACATCTCTTCTTCGTGGTATAATACCATCTGTAGCATTTGCTCACCAAGGGTCGCTAGCTCAGCTGGCTAGAGCGTCTCGTTTACACCGAGAAGGTCGGGGGTTCGAGCCCCTCGCGACCCACCACGGTCTTTGGGGTGTTAGCTCAGTTGGTAGAGCGACTGGTTCGCAATCAGTAGGTCAGGAGTTCGAATCTCCTACACTCCACCAATCATTTTCACCACGTTCGTGGTTTTTTTGTTGATTGTATTATTCAGCCATACTTCATTCTTTTCCCACTGACTACTAATAGACCTCCGCTCGCCAATCCTGCCGCACCAATCAGTTCTATCGCCCCATTCGCAACCCCAGTTTCAACAGTCTCTGCTTTCGTATTCACGAATTTCGTCACATTTCCCAACAAAAACGTCTCCTCTTCTGCTGCCTCTTCTGAGCTTAGCGGCTCCGGAAACGTCACCTTTGACACTATTTTACAAGCACATTCTCGCCACGTTCCTTTATCTACAACTATCGAATATGTATCCGCCCCCTCCTCACGCACATCATACGTAAACAAAATTGGCACCTGCCGCAGCCCATCTGCTCTTTTCCCTATTGTCGCCACCTGTCCATGCTTTAAATAAATGTAATTTTTTTGTCCAGCAATATACTCCGTCTGCGTCCGCACTACTTCTCCTAAATATACTACCGTCTCATCTTGTCCGTGAATCTCGTACCTATCTCCCACATTTTCTTCCTGTATTTCAACTAAAAATTTAAAATATTCACCCGCGTCCGCCATACTCCCCTCAACCTCTTTTGCAACTTCAATATATGTCATCTTTTGCGTAGTCTCAAAAACTATTTCCGCCTTCGCTCCATTACTCCCTTTTGTCGCCAAGCTCGCAATCTCGGCAACTAATCCCCCAGTCATCTTTCCGCTTTCATCTATCTTATTCTTCACTGTAATCAGCACTTCGTACGTTTCGCGGTCTTTCGGCATCATAATTGGCGCATTTGAGCTTCTTTCCCGAATTACGAATCTATATTGTCCTGCTCTCGAAAATTTCAATTCCGACAAATCTAACTCCTTCGTCACCGTCGCAACGTGGCGCACGTCCGGAACTACTCTTACGAAATCAACCGAAAAACTATTCATGAGCCCCACTATCGGTTCAGGATTTCCTGCACTTTCCGCTACGCCATATAAAAAACTCTCATTCAGCGGATTCGTCACTCCCGCCACTTTCTTTGTTATCTTAATCTTTGCTTCTTTGTCCACTATATCTCCCAGCCTAAAAGTCGCAGCATATCCATTGTCGCCACACAACAACCCTAATCCTATAACAACCCCCATCAAAAACCCACCCAAAATCATTTTCCCCATAGCACCTCACTTTCTATTTTTTGCGCGCGTAGCTCTATCTAACCACTTCTCCGCTACAAAACAAAGCATAAGCATAAAATAATTGACTTTTATGTAAATCTGTGCTATAATAAAAGAATTGGCGCCAACATTTACGTCGGTCGCCCTATTTTTTCACTACCTTCTTTGTCACATCAAATTTTTCCATATATCTACCAACCATCAATCTAGTCTGCGAATAAAAAGCGCAAAATGAAGAATACACAATCGCAATCATCGGCGACATTACCCATTGCAACACCATCCAAACATTTTTAATCTTCGCGTATTTTTTTGGTCTTGGCGGTAACAGCTTCAAAGAAAACAAGATCGACACACATAATCCAATCGACGCCGCCGTTTGAATATACCCCACCACTCTCGGTAAATTATGTGCCAATAAATCTCTCGACTCTAAGCTAAACAATAATGGCACCCACCCCCCAAACGCCACGATTGGCGCCATCGCCGCCAAAGTTACATGTCCATCCAATAGTCGTACGAATTTCGGAAGTAAACTCGCGCACTTTATTGTCCTCTCCTTTGAAAACATATAACTCCCCACATACGCCACGTCGCTTGCGCCATAGTCCCAGCGCCTTAGTTGCACCCATTGTGCTTTCAATGTCGCCCACAAGGTATCAGACAATACCGCATCCTGATAAATCGGCGCTCGGATTGGCAAAACCTCGTAATTCCCATCAAAATAAAACAAACTTCTCCAATACTGATGACCGTCTTCAACAATTGTTCGCGTACTCCAAAACTTCATTTCTACCAACGCATCAAGCGGCTGTGAATGTGACGCAAAATTACGCAATAAGTGAGGACGCATTGCGCAAATAATATTCCAAAACGAATTCATGCACGCCACCACGCGCGACACCGCTGGCGCATCCCAGATGTTATTTGTAAATAACGAAACCGGCTGAAAGCTCAGCCTCTTTCTTTCCTCGTGTACTATATACTCATACGCCACCTGATCAAAATAACATTCATGCGGCTTATTATCGCAATCCAACGTTGTCACAATTACGTTACTATATTTCACCCCTTGCTCTTTCACATAATCTCTAAGTACTTTCCCCGCATATGTGATATTCCCTCCCTTTCCAATCACTTCACCCTTCAAGCCATCAGGATGCTTCGACAAAATCAACTTTCCAAACTTCTTTCGATATTTTTTCTCCAAAACCCTAACCATCTCCTCTGTTTCCACGCCACCTCTCTCCTCGTACGCCAACACAACAATCATCTGCTCCACCGGAAAACTCGACCGCATCAAGCAGTCTAATGTAGGCTCCAAAACATCTATCGTTTCATTGTAAATTGTTACAATTATCCCGTGATATATTTCGCTTGGCTTCGGGAAGAATCCCTCTTCAGCCGCCGCCACCATACGCAAGTTTCTTACATGTTGCTCAAAATCATACTCACCTCGCGTCGTCCCCGCCAATCTTTCATACGCAACCTGCGCATGTTCAAGCTCCTCAACTCTTTTTCGCCAATCCACCTGCACTCCTTTCTGCAACACTCCATACCCTTGCACCGTCCGAAAGATAATACCAATTGCTTTCACAAAATTCATTACTACCAAAATCAAAACATACACCGCCCCCAAAATAGGCGATATCGCCGACAGAACAAACAACGCAACCACCATCCCATAACCAAGCGCTCCAGGTAGTATCTCAAAAAAACGGTATAATCGCCCCCGTTTCCCCACAGGCAGCTCAATTACCTTCCCCATTTTCCTAACGTTCTCCAAAAATACTCGCCAAAAAATGTATCGCAATAATCGTCGTCAAAATACTTATCCCCATAAACAGCCTCGCCACATCTCTTCCGCGCTTTGTGTATACTCGCGCCCCCAATAAGTTATGCCCTATCCCTAACGCTAGCGCAACCACGCTAAACGCTATCAAATACCACCAATCATTTTGCATATAACCATTCCCGATATCCGAATACCGAATCCAAGTTTTCGCCTTCGAAGGATTCAAATTCAACAACGGCAACAAAAACAACCACGCCCCCAGCCCAAACTGCACTATCATCCACCCCAATAATCCTCGATCTTTCTTAAAAATCGTCTTAAAATCTTCGCCTATCTCTTTCATTGTTCTCTCCTCATTCTAGCATACTTTCCAATATCTTCAGTTTTTTCACCACAACCACCTCGACTACGCTTACGTTTTTACCTATCGTGCCATACTGCCTTTCTGTTATACTACACTCTATGCGACCCCGTCTTTTTTTACAACATTTAAAATCCGAACCGAACGTCATTATCGCCATCATGGCTTTCCATCAAATCATCAATCTATTTCGCGGCCCTTTTCTTGCCGCCTACTTTATTAAAACCTCCGCCGACAGCCTACCCGATTTATCCTTATATTACATTTTCTCATTCGCCGCAATCGCTGTCATCCACTACTTTATTTCACGCATCGGCAAAACTCGCCATCGCATTGCTATCTTTCGCTTCGGCGTCATTATGAACTTTTTCTATTTTCTCGCCCTCGTATTCATCAAGTCTGCCATGATTCGCTACCTCGCCTTCTTTGCTCTCATTCATGGTTTCGCCTCAAGCTCTTACTGGATGCCTCTCAATCTTTTCATCGCCAATAAAGTCGATAACTCTCACCGCACCAAATTTACCGTTCGCCAAAAAATCCTCACCTCGACCATTAGCGTCGTTGTTCCTCTCCTTCTCGGTTCTATCATCACCGCTACCGATTATCGACGCACCGCCATTATCATTCTTATCATCTCTTTCATCCAAATCATTCTTTCCTTTTTCATTACGCCCGAACCCACCCACCATCTCTCCAGATTTAATCTAAAACAAACCCTCCGCCAACTCCTCAAAAAGTCTCAAGTTAGACGCATGGCTCTGGTCGAATTCGCTTCTGGTCTCTGCGAAGGTCACAGCGCCCTTGACGCACTTGTTTCGGTTCTTATTTTTCAATCCTTCCGCACCGACGTCAACCTCGGTCTCTTCACCTCCCTCTCAACCGTTATTTCAATGTTCGCTCTCCACATTTACGGCAAATATTACAAAAAACGTTCCGACCATAAACTCGTCCTCATCACCAGTTTCATTCCTATTTTTGCACTCCTTTTACTCTTTGTCATACGCAACAACTTCACCCTTGTCTTCTTCCAAATCTGTTACATCACTTTTGCCTCTCTTATTCTCCTCGCTCGCGACATTCGCCTCTACAATCTCGCCGACAGCAAGCTAGTTTCTCGCGATAACCAATGCGAATTTCTCGTCCTTCGCGAAATCAGCCTCGACGCAGGCCGCGTCTTCGGCTACCTAATTCTTTTTGTCGCCGCCTCCTTCGGCGGACGAACCATTCTCAATCTCAGTATGATCCTCTTCTCCTGCTCTATGCCATTTATCGCCTCTCAGTTACGCAAAATTCACAAATTCGACCGAACAATCAGCCCCAATGAGAGTAAATAGAAGTTTTGCTCTGTAAAATTATGTTACAAGTTTAATTGAATAGGTCGGCATTATATTCAAACGCGTAGGCAATGCTCTTGATTTTCCTGATAAACTTAAGATATTAATGGAGGCAAAATTTAATGAATGTAATATTAAATGATAGAATTATTCATGAAACTAAAAATTTTATAGTATGCGCTCCAAAAACACCACATATTCCAAGAGAAGATGGTGGACATATTTGGATAAGAGGAAGAAAAAATAATTTTTGTAGCAGATTAGATTTAGATTCTAATGAAGCAATAGAAGTAATGAGACTAACAATGTTAATCAGTGAAGCAATGATAAACGGAATGAAAAATAGGAACATTAATATAGGGAGAATAAATTATCAAGACAATGGTAATTGGGCGTATCGTAAAGGAAAAAATCCAATTTTTCATATACATTTATATGGAAGAACAATAAATTCAAAAACCCAAGTTTGGGGAGAAGCACTAGTGTTTCCAAACGAGGAAACGGGGTTTTATGATGAATTTGAACCATTTAATGATGACGATATAAAGGAAATAAAAAAACAGATTGCAATATTAGAAAATACTGAAAAGTATAGTCTTAAAACTTGGAACTTGAAATAGTAGATATAAATGATACTGGAATAGAACAAGTAAAAAAGTAAGAGACTTTTTAAAAGCAATTAATATAGACTTGATTGTATATTCTCCTATGAAAAGAACAGTACATGCAGCAGAGATTATAAAATATTGGAATCGTTATTCTAGCAAATATAAAAATGTTCTTCATTAAATCAATATAGTTATTTAATTCTTCTTCGGAATATTGATTATTTTCCATTTTTACTAATGACATAATGGTATAATCTTTTGTGCTTTTTGAGATACATTCTTCTGTGAATTTAATATTTTTAATCTCAATATTGTAGTTATCGTCTCTTGTTATTTCTATTGATCTTTTTGTGTATTTTTCTATTTAGTTAGTTTATCAATTTCTTTTTTTAATAACATCATTTTTATGATTAATAGTTTCAACATCTAAGGTAGAACTTAAATATAAATCTACCAATCTTTTTTCTTGAACTTTAACTTTTCCTTTTTTAGTTTTATAAGTAAAGTCCTTAATTAGTTCTAAAAGTTTAGGATTAGGTTTAAGTTCTTGGGTAATTTTAAATTCGAGCATAAAAAATGTCCTCCTTCCTAGAAAGAGAACATTATCTTTATATTTGGTAAAACAAACCTTCCCAAGCCTGACTACGGACAAAATAAAAACTTACGAACTTTAATTAGTCCGTAAGTTGCCTTCAAATGGAGCCGTTGACTGGGATCGAACCAGCGACCTGCTCGTTACGAATGAGCTGCTCTGCCAGCTGAGCTACAACGGCATTTTCGTCTATTATACAACATCTTGCATTTTTTAGAAACTTTTGCTATAATAGAGTAGAGGTAATTCTTTACGAATTACCCTGTGCTAAAGTTTTTGTGTCTCTAAATTTTGTCAAAAAATTCTTGAACGGCACGAAAATTCACCGACAATCCAAAACGGGCTCGTGGTATAGTGGTCTAGTACGCCTCCCTGTCACGGAGGAGATCGCCAGTTCGACTCTGGTCGGGCCCGCCATTTATTGTTTATCTCCCTCATGGGAGTTTTTATTTTACAAAAAACCACCCTCAAATTCCCCATTCCGCCCTTCCATGCTATACTATACCTACGCGGGTGTCGTATAACGGCTATTATATTTCCTTCCCAAGGAAGAGACGAGAGTTCGACTCTCTCCACCCGCACCATAGTAATTTTTTGGTCAAACTAATCGACTTTATATAAAAAGGTTAATTTCGGTTAACCTTTTTATAATATACCCCATAAAAATGATGCAAACTCTTCTCCTCGCCAATTTTATCGCCCTCGCCGCCGCCATTATCATGGCGCTATCCGGTCTCGCCAAAAGCCCCAAAAAACTCGTCGCCATTCAAAGCATCAACGTCATCCTTTCAATCATCAGCAACCTCCTACTCCAAAGCTATCCAGGTGCCATCATCAACACAATCTCTCTTCTCCGCAACCTCATCTTTCTCAAAACCGGCCAAATCTCGGCCATCACCAAAATACTGCTCTCTTGCATGATCCTCTACTTCGGCCTCACCTTTAACAATCTCGCCCTTATCGGTATTCTCCCAATCCTCTCTTCTCTCTCCTATCTCTGGCTCATCGATACCAAAAACAAAATCACTTTCCGTCGCCTCAACATCATCTCGTCTCTTCTCTGGTTCGTCCACGACCTCTATGTCCTCGCCTTTACTGCCGCTATTTTTGACTTTGCCGCAGTCCTCACCAACAGCTACACTCTCAGTCGCCTCCCCTCACCAAAAAGTCCTCACTCTCACAAACCATAATTACACCCCCCTACGCATATCTCCATCTCACCCCGTCTTTCCCATCAAGAAGCTCCACCCCTTCTTCTAAAATCTCCTCTCTCAACTTATCTGCCAACTTATAGTCTTTTTTCCCCTTCGCTCGCGCCCTCTCCAAAATCTTCGCCTTAATCTCTTCGCTAATATCCCCCGTCGTCTCCGCTAGCCCTAGCCCAAACACTCTATCTAAAAACTCCACAAAATCCTCCGTCGGCGCAATTTCCCCACCCGCCACTCTATCAAGCTCCGCTAACGCCCCGGCCGAGTTGAGATTATTGTTCAAATACTTAAGCATTCTCTCGCGGACTTCTCGAAAGTCTCCCCGCTCAACACCTTGCCAACGCAAAGCCGCAAAGTTCTTGTAATTTTTTAACCGCACTTGCGCCGCTTGTAAATCCTGAAACGAAAAATTTCTCTCGCTCTGATAATGTCCTTGCAATACCCACATCTTATAATCGAGCGGCGAAAACCCTTTCTCCTTCAAATCTTTAAAACTATAAACATTCCCCAAAGATTTTGATATTTTCTGACCATCTATCGTAATAAAATTATTATGCACCCAAAAATTTGCCATCTTCGTGCCATACGCCCCTTCTAGCTCTGCAATCTCATTCGTATGATGCACTGGAATATGGTCAATTCCCCCACAATGAATATCTATCGTTTCCCCTAATCGCTCATGAATAATCGTCGCACACTCAAGATGCCAACCAGGATACCCCATCTTTCCACGATATTCCCATTGCATCGCATGATCTTCGCCATCACGCACCCATTTCCACACCGCAAAATCTGCCACATTCCGTTTTTCTTCGTTATACTCCACGCGCGCTCCTGCACGCAAATTTTCTAAATCTAGTCTCGCCAAGTCCGCGTAATCCGGAAATTTTGCCGTATCATAATACAAACCATCACTCGTTTCGTATATCAATCCCTTTTTATCAAGCGCTTCGACCAACTCTAGGTCCTCTTTGATAAAATCCGTCGCTCGACAAATTTGCGTCGGCTCAATCAAGCCCAACGCTCGAAAGTCCGCCAGAAATCCCTCCATATATTTCTCTGCTATTTGCCAAACCGTTACTCCTTCCCGCTTCGCCCCCTTCTCCATCTTATCTTCTCCGTCGTCCGCATCTGACGCCAAATGCCCCACGTCCGTAATATTCAAAACTCTATCCTCAACAAATCCATTCATCCTCAAAACCCTAACCAACAAGTCCCAATACACGTACGCCGTAAAATTCCCCACATGCGCTTCGCTATAAACCGTCGGTCCGCACGTATAAATTTTTACCCTCTTCTTATCAATAGGTTCAAATTCTTCAACCTTCCTACTCAACGTATTGTATAGCTTCATGCCCCTATCTTACCATACTCTATTTCTTTCCCCATATCAGCTTATCGAACCCAAAAAACTCAAGACACGCCAAGGCCCCCTCGAAAGCACTTTCTTCATGGCTATCCATCACGTTTGCAAGGTTCCCCCGCACCATCGCTGCATTCTCTCCTTCAATCCTCGCGTTCGACTGCCCACCCCTTTTCGCGCGATAATGATCCCAACTCTTCAGATTATCAACTTTCATATGCGTGTCGTATTCGTGTCTATGTCTCGTGCTAATAAAATTATACCTTTCTCTCACTAAATTGATTCCAACACCATACAAAACTGACCCCAAAAGCATAACAGGTATCACAAGCATTAATAGCTCACGCTTGCCCGTCATAGCAACAGACCAAAACAGCAGCACAATCATCAAAATCGTTATCGCCCAAGCTATCGTCATAATCCACACCCTCGAACTCGGCACACTACCCGCAATCTCCCCTGTTCTTCCATTTACGGCGATAATATGCACCTTTTCTCCTCCCCCTTTCGTCTTCTCTGTATAACTATAAATCCACACCGGCAAATACGCCGCACGCCACCTTTCACCTTTTGCTTCTATATTCGTCGCTTCCCAACATACACCTCTGTTATATTTCTTCAACGTACCCAGCATCGCGTATCTCGCAACATCCCCAATTTGCATTTTTGCAATCGGCATTATCTTCTCAACATCCATATCCCTATACTCACACGCATATCCTTTCAAATATCTCGCATCCCATTTAACGCAATTCTCCGTATCAAACGGCATTACCGCATTCAAAACATGGTTAGTATTTTTTTGAATATCTTGATTCATTTTCTCAAGCGATGCCTCTATCACTAAATCATCTACCAGCAAATCAAATTCTCTCGCCACATCAAATACCTTCGCTCTATATCTTAACTCAAAACCATCGCCTTTTTTGCTCGGTACAAAATACGCAAATGACATCTTTTCCGCTTCGCCATTCAATCTAACGCTCATATTCGCGTCAATAATCATATACGGCAAATACACCCCTCTCACTTCTTCAAGATTAAAATCCTTCTTAAACCATCTTTTTGCAAAAAATTTTCTCTTCCCCACGAATTCACCAATTTTCCTCTTCGCCTCATCTCTACCAATCTGAAACGGTAACACCAAGTCCGGCACCGCTCCGTTCGGCACTTGCTCATTTACGGACAACACATGCCTACACCAATGACATTTAGCGCTTAAGGCCTCATTTGTGTCTATTATTACCTTTGCCCCACACGATGAGCATTGTAGCGTCAATACGGTCTCTGCATTCTGCACAATCTTATGCGCCCCCTCCCCAATCACAACCTGCGATAATTCCTCTACACCGCCTAGTTCATTCGCCTTCTCCCCCTCAAACACCCTTTTACAAGATTTACATCTTAACTTCCCCTGATCCGCCAAAAAATCAACCTCACTCGCCCCACAAAACGGACATCTTCTCACTAAATTTTCACCCGTCGGTACCATACACCTTCTCCATCACTTTTTCTCCATATTCCCAGATTCATCTCCGAACATCTTTCCAACCCCCAAAATATCCGCCATCTTCTCGCCCATCATCGAATGCGCTCCTTGTACTAGACTTCCCCTGACCAAGTTCCCGTTCTCTCCTTCAATTCGCCTATTTCTCAATCTCTTCCGCACTTCCCACTGCACGTCCTTTGCCTTCATGTTTTTCACCGTCGTTTTCGTTTCTGCCTCATGCTTATGCCTCGCGCTCAAATTCCGATACCGATTCGTCATCACCCAATAATATATAAATCCAGGCGTCAACCCCAGCGCCCCCAAAAACGCCGGATTACTATCGTCAACATCAATCCCTATCCAATACGAAAACCATTTCCATCCCAAAAATATTCCAATCAATTCCACCATCATCGCCGCCCCTAGCAGCCTCTTCTTATTTATCGGCACGCTACCCATCGTCTCACCTGTCCTCGCGTTCACCGCCACATAATGCAAGAGTTTTTTGTTGCCGGTCTTTTCCATATAACTATACAGCCAAATCGGTAAATACGCTGCCTTCCAACCCTCGCCTTTTATCTGTAAATCTTCTTTTATCCATCTGACCCCCCTATCGTATTGGCTCGTCGTTTCTCGCGCCTCATGTCTCGCCACATCTTCAACCTGCAGCTTTAGCTGCGACCTCAACGCTTCCACGTTCGTATCTCGCCTCTCGCTCGCAAACCCCCTCAAATACCGCGCATCCCAAGCTACGCAATTCTCCGTATCAAACGGCATAATCGCGTTAATAATATTATTCGTATTCACCGTCACATTCTGCGCTAATCTTTCCGCCGACGCCTCAATCGTTAAGTCATCTACTAATAGGTCAAACTCCCGTCCAATCTCAAACACATACGCATCATAATACCTCGTATTATTTTTGTATCCCCCATTATATGCCATTTTTAAAATCTCCCCCTCCCCCAGCAATCTTACATGCGCATTTACATCCACCACCATATACGGCAAATACACTCCTAAAATATTCTCTGTCGTGAACTCTTTTTTAAAAACTGGATGTGCAAAAAATTTTCGCTTCTCTACAAATTCCCGTATTTTTCTTTCTGCTGCCGTCTTCGCCATCTCAAACGGCAACACCAAGTCCGGCACCGCTCCGTTCGGCATCTTCTCGTTCACCGACAAATTATGACGACACCAATGACACCTCGCATTCACCGTCTCATCCGTATTAATCACCACTTCTGCTCCACAGCTTGAACATTTTAACGTCAAAATCACACTCTCGTCAGGTACAATATCTTCTGCTCCACTTCCCACTTTCACCCCCTCCAAATGCTCCACCCCTCCAAGCTCATTCGCGCTCACATTGTCAAATACTGTTCGACAAAAATTACACTTCAATTTCCCTTCAATAACATCTAGTACAACGTCCGTCGCCCCACAATTCGGACACCTTTTTGCCCCATTCTTTGGCCGTCCCTTCTCAGCCATCTTTCACTATTCCGCATTATTCGCTTCAGGACTCTGCTCTGCTTCTCCACTCGCGACACTATCACCAGTTGAAGCACCATTCGCTACGCCGCCAGCCGAGGTCGCTCCTCCATTCCCAGGAGCAGGCGTTGGCTGCGCAGGCGCTACAGGGTTCACGCCCATCGCGCCAGTCACCCCAGCTACTCCACCCATCATTCCTACACCCATCGCCATGCCATTCATACCAGCACCATTTTGCCCCGCCGCATTGAATCCTTCCGCAATTTGCGTTTGCGCATAGGCCGCCCCTACCGTACCTTGCATCAAATTGCCAGTATTAAACTTATTAATCAAATCAACCGACGCCGCATCCCAATCAAGCCCCATTGGTTGCACATTCACAATCTCTAGACCATACTTTGACCCCCACTGATAATTTGCCTCTACTGACTCGTTTAAAGCTTTTGCAAATTCTACTGTTCCTCCTTGTATCTCATCGATCGACTTTCCGCCCTTCGTATATGCCGACAACGCCGCCGCAAGCGACCCCACAAAGCCGGCAAACAACGAATCCTCCACTCCGCCATCATTTCCATCTCCTAGAGCAAACACATCTCTTCCCTGTCCAGAAGTAATATCCAGAGGCACCAAATTCTTATACAACAAAATCGGATCCACAACTTTTATCGTGTATGTACCATTACTCGTTACGGCTAGCATCGTATTTGCATAATTTGCATCTTTGTAGCGAATCGGATTTTGCGTTCCATATCGTAATCCTGCAATGTCCTTTAAGTTAACATAAAACGCCATCTGCTGATTGCCGGGTTGTCCTCCAAACTTAAACTGATTCCAGCTCTGCCCAAATGTCGACGCAAAAAAGCCATCACCAGAAAACATACTTTTTGCTTCAGGAATATTTTCCGTTGTATAAGTATAGCCACCAGGCTCCGCCACAACCGAAACAATCCCTCCATTCTCTACCGTAATCAAACAAGCCCCTTCTGGCACCAAAAACCTACTCCCATTTGTAATCACTCCCACGTTCTCTTCACCGTCATTGTTCTCGCTACCCTTACTTTTTACCGCAACCGCTCTAGCCATCAGCACATGATCTCTCATCGTCGCAGGCGGCGCCATATATTCCAACCATTGATTCGCAAAACTCCCCGATAACGCTCCCGCAAATGCCTTAATAAACCCCATATTTTCCTCCTTTTTTCTTATTACAAATTATACCAAACTTTTCCGCATCTTCAAACTACCCAAAAACCCGCCACTATGGCGGGTTTCAAATCAAAATATTCCTAGCGCCAAACCATCCCGTATTTGCGCTTGCCTAAAACCTCTTGATTGCTTCTTCGATTACTTTTTGCGCTTCCTCCACGCCAAAGAAACCCTTTACTTTCGTCGTACCCGCTTTTTTCAAATCTTTGTAGTGGTTAAAATGAAACTCTATCTGCTCAATTGTACGCTTAGGCAAGTCGTCCAGACTCTGGATTGCGTCCCCGCTATTTCTATCATCATCTACCACCGCAATAATCTTATCGTCAACCTCCCCGTCATCGACAAACTTCATCACACCAAGTATGCGCGCCTTGAGGTAAATACCTGTCGTGAGCGGTTGATCTGTAATTACCAAGACGTCTAACTCATCTCCGTCTTCGTCAAGCGTTTGCGGGATAAAACCATAATTACATGGCTTTGCAAATGCAATCGGCTCAATTCTATCGAGCATAAAACACGCCTTATTTCTGTCCCACTCAATCTTTTGATTACTTCCTGTCGGAATCTCAATCACTACATTGATCGTTCCGTTCCTATAATCACCAGGCTCTAAAATCATATTAAAATCAGCCATCACGCTCCTTTCTTAGTTTTCTTCATCATACCACATTACATGTGCTATAATAAGCATAAGTAAATTAGGAGAAACAAATATGATAAAAATAGCAATCAACGGTTTTGGAAGAATTGGTCGCAATGCTTTTAAAATCGCTTTTGGACGCGGTGATGTCGAAATCGTCGCGATTAACGATTTAACCGACGCAAAAACTCTCGCCCACCTTCTTAAGTATGACTCCAACTACGGCATTTACGATAAGCCTGTTTCTAGCGACGAGCAAAATATTATCGTCGACGGAAAGTCTATTCGTGTTCTCGCCGAAAAGGATCCCGCTTCCCTTCCTTGGCGCGACCTTGGCGTCGATGTCGTCATTGAATCAACCGGTCTCTTCACCGATCCCGAAAAAGCCAAGGCCCATCTCACCGCTGGCGCTCGCAAAGTCGTTATTTCTGCTCCTGCCAAAGGCGAAGGCGCAAAAACCGTCGTCCTTGGCGTTAACGAAGATATCGTCACTGCCGACGATCAAATCGTCTCAAACGCCTCTTGCACCACAAACTGTATCGCCCCTGTTATGAAGGTCCTCGAAACCGAAATTGGCATCGAAAAAGCCATGATGACTACTGTTCACTCCTATACAGCTAGTCAAAAACTCCAAGATGCTCCCGCAAAAGATATACGCGAAGCTCGTGCCGCCGCCGAAAATATCGTACCGACTACCACTGGCGCCAGCAAAGCCGCCGCTAAAACTATCCCCAGCCTCCAAGGCAAATTCAACGGCTTATCCGTACGCGTTCCAACCCCAGTCGTCTCTCTCGCCGATATTACCGCCGTCACTAAGCGCGACACAAGCATCGAAGAAATTAACAATCTCTTCAAAAAAGCCATTGCCGAGCCATACTACCAAGGCATTCTCGACGCTACCGAAGAAGAGCTTGTTTCAATCGATTATCGCGGCAACTCCCACTCCTCTATCGTCGATCTCAAGCTTACTGATGTCATTGGCGGCAACCTTATTAAGGTCGTTGCTTGGTACGACAACGAATGGGGTTATTCTAATCGCCTCGTCGAACTCGCCGTCGACCTCGGCAAAATATCATCAAATTAATCAAGGAACCAATTATGCATATCTATCTTGGCGCTGACCACCGTGGCTTCCAGCTCAAAACCGACGTCATCAACTGGCTAACCAGTCGTCAAATTACCTTTACCGATTTTGGCGCCGATCATTTCGACGCCGAAGACGACTACAACGATTTCGCCAAAAAAGTCGCAACCGCCCTACTCTCCGATAATCGCCCCGATTCATTTGGCATTCTTCTGTGCGGCTCCGGCCAAGGTATGTGTATGCAAGCAAACCGCTTCAAAGGTATTCGCGCCGTTATTTGCGCCGATTCGACCGACGCCGTAGAGACCCGCGGCCACAACGACGCTAACGTCCTCTGTATTTCTGCCGATAAAAGTTACCACAATTACACCAACATTCTCGACGCATTTATCAACGCCTCCCCTCTAACCGAAGAAAAATATCAACGTCGCAACGAAAAACTCGATCAAAATTAAAAGAAAGGGTTCAAAGAAGATTCATGGCACTCAAAATCGTCGCCCCAACCATCTTAACTAGTAGTCCTGCCGAATACAAAGAAATCATCAAACGCTACTATCCTTTCGCCAAGCGTGTCCATATCGACATCTCCGATGCCACTCTCGCGCCTACAACCACTATTACTCCTGCCCACATCTGGTGGCCAAAAGGCTGGACTGTCGACGTTCACATGATGACCGCCACTCCGTCCAAATACCTCGAAGTTCTCCTCAAACTCCACCCAAACTTAGTCATCTTCCACGCCGAAGCCAAAGAAGATTTACTACCTACCATGGAAAAGCTTCAACAATCCGGCATCAAAGTCGGCGTATGTATCATCAAAAACATCTATCCAGGCAATATCAAGACAATCTTAGACGCAGCCGATCACGCCCTCATCTTCTCTGGTTCCCTCGGTCAATATGGCGGCGAGGCCGATTTACTCTTACTCGAAAAAGCCGACCTGATACAGCAAGGTCATCCCGACATCGAGATTGGCTGGGACGGCGGCGCCAATGTCGATAATATCCGCCACATTGCGCAAGGCGGCGTGAGCGTAGTCAATGTCGGCAGTGCCCTTGCCAAAGCCGACAATCCCCAAGCCGTGTTCGAAAAACTCAGCACCGAAATCGACAACGAGGAGCCGTTCTAATGGCGCGCATTGTCACTTTAGGTGCCGCCCTACAGGACGTCTACCTCATTGACCACAATGATTTCGGCACTAATAGCCGCGGATTTCTCAACCAGATCGAACTTGGTGCGAAAATAGACATCGACCGTGTCAAATTCAGCACTGGCGGCGGTGCTTCCAATGCTGCCACTACTTTCGCTCGCAACAATCATGAAACCATCTTTCTCGGCTGTATTGCCAACGATCCTGCCGGCTCCGCCATTCTCACGTCTTTCGACGAAGAAGGCATCGATTCCAGCTACATTACCTACGTCGACAACACCCAAACAGGCTACTCAGTCCTTCTTCTCTCTCCTGTCGGCGAACGCACTATCCTAACGTGTCGCGGTGCTTCCGCAAAATTCAATCTTTTAAATCCTGACGATCTCGACTCAATTTACCCCGACTGGCTTTATGTTACTACTCTGCGCGGCGATTTTGATACCCTTGAAGCTTTTTTCACGAAAGCCAAATCCCTCGGTGTAAAAATCATGTTCAACCCAGGCAATCTTGAACTCGCCCACCCCCGCAAACTACTCGGCCTCCTAAAATATGTCGACGTTCTGCTCGTCAACAAATCCGAAGCCAAAAAAATCGTTCCAGGAACTGTTCTAACTGAACTTATTTCCCACCTAAAAAACCATCTCCCCGCCGCCATCATCACCGCCGGCTACCAAGGCGCTATTGCCGCTAACGACGAGGAAACCTATCGCATTGGACTCTATGAAAGCGTCAAAATCAAAGATTCCACTGGCGCCGGCGACGCTTTCGGTTCCGGCGTCTGCTCCGCCCTTGCACACGGCAAATCTTTCCGCGACGCCCTCATCTTTGGCTCCGCCAACTCCACCTCCGTCATCCAAAAGATCGGCAGCAAGACTGGCATCATCGGGCCAAACCCTCGCCTCCACGACATGCACATACAGGAGATTCGCTAAATATGGCCTCGCACCCAATCGATGCAAACTCCTCCGCTAGCCACGAAGCTGCCGAACGCAATCTCATTATCCATTCCATTATCCAAGAACGCATCAACCACGAAGACACCGATCGTATTAAACGTTACGTTGACGACCTCGAGCAGGGTCTCCGCAAAATTCGTACTTTTGCGCAAGGCGTCTCTGTTTTTGGCTCTGCGCGCATTCCAGACGACAACAAATACATCCTGCTTGCCGAACAACTCGGCTTTCTTCTTGCTCAAAACGGCCATGCCGTTATAACTGGTGGCGGGCCCAGCATTATGCAAGCCGCCAACAAAGGCGCTTATGAGGCTGGCGGTCGCAGCATCGGCCTCAATATCACCTTGCCGCACGAACAACACCTCAACCCTTACGTCACCGATTCTATCACATTTCATCATTTTTTCGCCCGCAAAGTCATGCTCACCTTCGCTAGCAAAGTCTATGTTTTCTTCCCTGGCGGCTTTGGTACTTTGGACGAATTTACCGAAATCCTCTGCCTAATCCAAGAAAAAAAGATGCCCAAAATGCCCATGTTTCTTATCGGTAAATCTTTCTGGAAGCCGCTCGACCGCTTCTTCGAATCAAAACTCCAGAAAAGCTTCCACACCATCAACCCTGCCGACCGCAAACTCTACAAAATCACCGACGATATAACTGATGTTGTCAAAGCCGCCAATAAAATCGGCCACCCCAGCATTTACGATAATTTATACAACGACACCACCAAACACACATAATAAACTACCACCCCACAAGACGCTCAGACGCTCAGACACTCAAAATCAAAGCCGCATTCAAGCGATACTTCCATTATATCACATAAGACGTAAAATGTCAAGCATTGACGGAATCGTCACCTAGTGCTAAAATACAGCCATACAAGGTCAAAAATAAAAACAAACAATACAAACAAGGAGAAATCAAATGTCTACTTTTGACGCAGAATGGCGCAACGGTCACTATACCCCCTCTAACCGTCAAATCAACATCTCACCCTACGGACAGACCTACACGCACTCCCCTTCCCCAAAAAACCGCAAAAACCACAAGCTCCGTCTTGGCATCGTCATTGTTCTTGCTATCCTCGCTTTAGCCGGCGGCACTACTGCCATCATGCAATTTCACTCCAATCAACAGACCAATGCCGCTACTACCCAAACTACTGATTTTGACACTGCTCTTGCTAACGCTAAAAAGCTCAACGGTCTTACCGTCACCACTACCAAACAAACTAAAGCCGTCAAAAACAGCGCCGAGGCTCAAGCGCTAATCGACGCCGAGACTCAAAAACTCACCCAAGCCATCGCTACGCAAACCGCCAACAATAAAACCTATGAAAACCGCTCCAAAGATCCAAATTATATCTTCCATAAACTTACCGATCAAAACAAAGCCGACGGCTACACCCCTGAAATACTCTGGAAATTCCTCAATGACAACGGCATCACAAATGTAAAAGATTTATATCCTATCGAGCTTCCCAATATCTACGAAACAAAAGTCGCTCCAATTACCAATGCTACCCGCATTACAAGCACTCGCCAAAAAGACCTACTAAACTGGGGCCTCGAAGCTGGCGCCATCATCTATAATATCCGGCAAGGCGATTACTATATCTTCCCCAACGCCCTGAAAGATAACAATAATAAATCCGTCGATATTAAATTCACTATCAAAAACTTTACCGTATATGAAGACGCACTCCAGCCGATGATGGTACGAGACACTATGGGCTTCTCTATTGGCGGCGGCGTCTCAAGCGTCACTTGGGATATCTCGTTCTTATATCACGACACCCAGCAACCTTTTACCGCTAATTTTATCTGGCTCAACCACGACCTCGACGGCGGCGGCTGGGGCCTACTCAAACATTGGGGCGGCGACTTCAGCTGGCCCGCCGTAACAGGTGCCCACGGCCAAGCTTTCAAATCTCCTAACACCGCCCAATTTACGCCCTCCAAATCTGCCGTCAAAGCCATACCTTACCAAGGTAGCACTATTTATGCTGGCTCCCTCCTCACCGAAGGCGGCGAAATATATAACATTGATCCACCTCACGTCCAAGGACAAGTCCTGTCCCTGCTTAAAAACAAAAATTCCTTTGAATACACTTTCTATTCCGATGTCAGCATGGACCTCACGCGCTCAAGTAAGCTCGGAGACGCCGATTATTCGCAATTAGTCGACAACGGCGTTACTCTCCCTGCCACTCCGCTATCTCAAGCAACTATCGACGCTTGGGCTGCGCGCAATCGCCAAGCCGTCGCCAACAATGAACTTTTCTATCGTACCGCATCTGGATGGGACGCCGATTACGATCATTTAGTCGACTCATGGGCCTACGTTGGCTTTGCTGGCGACATGCTAAATATGCAATTACCCAACCTTACCACGTCTTCCGTCTCGGTTACCGAGTACACCTTCACTCAGAAAACCACCGTCAACTATGTCGACATAACAACCAATAAAACTCTCACCTCAACGACCGCTACCGGCAATCCAAACGCCACTTTTACTTGCAAAGACGATACAAAAGTTACAAACTACATCAATACCGGCTATGACTTTGTCAGCACTAACTGTCCTACCACGCCAAAATTTGACTCTAATCTCGACTCTGATCAAAGTTATATCGTTTACCTAACTCCCCATATCGAAGAAATCCCACACGACAACCCAAAAGAAGGAGGAACGCCCACTGATCGCCCCAAAGTCAAATATCCAGACGGTGTCGACGAGGCTGACCTAATCAAAGAAGTCACTCGTACTATCTATTACGTCTACCACGATGGTCGCACCGCTTCAGAACCAGTCGTCCAAAAAACTATCCTCACCAGAGATGCCGTCTTTAATTACGTTACCAAAGAAGTCGAATACAGCGACTGGACTGTTGCAAAACTCGACTCAGTCAAATCTCCAACAATCGCCGGTCACACCGTCGACATCAACAATGTTGATGGCATTGACATCTCCATCAAAGACGAACCCGAAAACGTCACCGTTACCTATACCCCCGAACAACTAACTGTCGCAAACCCAAAAACCAAAGACACATCTAACCTCCCCTTAATTCTCGCAATCTCCATACCCGCCACCTCTGCCATGTTCGCCTCTCTGTTCTTCTTCCTCCGCCGCCGCTAATCAAGAGCACACCCAATTCGCACATCACGGCATTTCTCGATTCGAGATTTGCCGTGATTATTTTGCTACTACGTTCTCTTCCCCAAAAATCTCCGCCAACCCCACCGCCAACTCGTCGCCAATCTCACATTTAAACGGCATCCGCATAGCCTTTTTCTCGTCACCTTCACCAATAACCAAAATTACCTCCGAAAGCCCAGGAAACCTTCCGCATGTCTCCTTCAGCCTCACTAACGCTTTCTGGTCCGACGGATCCAATATCTTTACAAACATTTTTTTCATTTTTACTGGTTGCGCCATCACATCACTCTCCGTCGTTCTAAAATGCGTCACTGGCTTTTCCGACCCTCGTCGACCTCCCCTAATAGCGCTATTTTGACCACCGCTCGCCACTCCTTCCGCCGAAGTCCGTCCTCGCCTGGTCGCGGCAACTCCCTTCGTCGGCACTTTCAGTTTTGCTCCCGATGCCACATAATTTTTTAGCTCATCATCCGTCACGATACTGATTTCTTCAACATTCACCTTTGCTTCGTCTGTCAACACCCCGTCCCTATCTTTCGCATTCACTTTCCCTGTCACCTTTACGACCGCATCTTGCACCAATTTCGCCCCAAATTGCTCATAAACCGACGGAAATACAATTGCCTCTATCTCGGTTGCCTTATCTTCAATTTTAATAAATGCCATTTTCGAACCGCTCTTCGTCACTAGAGACCGCACATCAGTTATGATACCGCCAACAATCACCGTCGCCCCGTCAATTTGCGGTTTTATTTCCGCTATCGGCATCGTCTGCTCTTCAAAATATACTTCGTATTTATCTAGCGGATGCGCCGAAATATATAACCCCATCAATTCTCTTTCCCACATCAACTGTTCTTTTTCCGTATATTGCGACGGTGCTTTCTGGATTTCAACCTCCGGAATTTCCGCTACCGCCCCCATCGCTCCAAACAAATCCGTCTGTCCACTCGCCATGTCTTTCTGCAATTTTGCCCCATACGCCTGCACTTTCTCAAGATTGAACAACAAATCGCTCCTATCACCAAATTTATCAAATGCACCCGTCTTAATCGCTGCTTCCCAACTCTTTTTATTAAATTTTGTACCGTTTACCCTTTTCGCAAAATCACAAACCGATTTAAACTTCCCGTTCTTATCTCTCTCCTCAATCACTTCCTCCGCCAACGCCTTCCCCATCCCCTTAATCGCCGCCAGACCAAAACGAATCGTTTTCGATTTTCCAACCGTCGCAAAATCCGCATAACTCTCATTAATATCCGGCCCCAACACTTTCATTCCCATTCTTTTACATTCCGTCATCTCAATCGCCAACCTGTCCGTCCACCTCATGTCCGCCGTCATCAACGCCGCCATAAACGCTTCTGGATAATACGCCTTTAGATACGCCGTCCAATACGCCACCATCGCATAACACGCCGCATGACTTTTATTAAAACAGTAATTTGCAAAATCTAACAGTTGATCCCAAAATTTATTCGCAATTTCTTCCGTCGCCCCGCCAACCTTTACCGCACCTTCAATAAATTGCGGCTTCACCTGCTCCATAAGTTTAATTTTTTTCTTACCGACAGCCTTACGCAAAGTGTCCGCCTGCCCACCAGTAAACCCGCACCATTCCTTCGACGCCTGCATGAACTGTTCCTGATAAATCAAAATCCCATACGTACTCTTCAAAGAATTTTCCAAACCAGGATGCAGATAGGTAATTTTTTCTTCACCATGCTTGCGTTTTATAAAGCTCTCAATAAACTGCATCGGCCCAGGCCTATACAGTGCGTTCATCGCAATCAAATCATCAAACTGCGTCGGCTTCAATTCCCGCAAATACCGCTTCATTCCTGCCGATTCAAATTGGAACACTCCAGTCGTATCACCTCTCTGGAAAAGCTTATAGACTTCCGGATCATCAAGCGGCAGTTCTCCCATCACTATTTTCTTGCCATGAACTTTTTTGATAATCCTTAACGCCTGCTGAATTACGGACAAATTAGATAAACCCAAAAAATCCATCTTCAAAAGCCCCAACTCCTCAACTTGCGTCATTGGAAATTGCGTCGCTAGCGGCCCTTTCGCCGATACTTCTAACGGCAAAAACTTCACCAAATCGTCCGGAGCAATCACCACACCACACGCGTGTACCCCATGACTCCGAATCGTCCCCTCAAGCCGCATCGCAAAATCAATCACCTCTTTACTCGTTGGGTTCGTCTCGTACTCCTTTTTAAGGTCCGGTTCTTCCCTAATTGCATCCTTCAACTTCACGTGCCTACCCATTATCGGGTCTGGCACTAACTTCGCTAGCCTATCCGCTTCCGCATACGGCACCTCTAACACTCTCGCCACATCTCGCACCGCATTCTTTGCCATCATTTTTCCAAACGTTACAATATTACTTACGCGCGCATCGCCATATTTTTTCGTACAGTATTCAATTACCTCATCGCGCCTAGTATCCTGAATATCCGTGTCGATATCTGGCATCGAAATACGGTCCGGATTCAGAAATCGCTCAAAAAGCAAATCATATTCCAAGGGGTTCAAATCAGTAATATGAATCGCATACGCCAACAACGAACCCGCCGCAGAACCACGCCCGGGCCCATAAATAATTCCTTGCCCTTTCCCCCAGTTAATAAAATCCTGCACAATCAAAAAGTACCCATTGTAACCCATTTTATCTACAATCGACAATTCGTAGTCAATTCGTTCTAAAACTTCTTTGTCTAATAGCGGCCGTATTTCCTCAACCGTCTTCTTTTTTGACTCTTCCTTCGTTAAAATACCATATCGCTCCGCCAGCCCCTGAAACACAATCCTATCAAGGTACTCCTTCTCAGTTTCCCCAGTTTCTATTGGAAATTTCGGAATTAAAATCCTCCCCAAGTCCAATTCCACACAGCACGAATCTGCAATCTTTTTCGTATTTCGCACCGCTTCCGGACAGGTCTTTTCCCAACGCGCAATCAATTCGTCTGGCGGAATTACGTGCAATTCAAATTCCTTCAAGCTCATTCGATTTTCTTCGGATATTTTACTTCCCGTTCCAACACACAACAAAACCTCGTGCGTATCTCTATCTTCGTGTTTTAAATAATGCGCATCGCACGTTACAACTAGCGGCAGCTTCATCTCTTTCGCCAGCTTCATAAAGGCATTGTTTATTTTTTCTTGCACGTCCCAATGCGTATTCGATTCTGGATGACCATGATCCTGCATTTCTAGATAAAATCTATCCTTAAACGTTGTCGCGTACCATTCAATTAATTTTTTTGCTCTATCTAAATCATCATTCCGCACCGCCGTTGAAATTTCACTCCCCGCACACCCAGACAGACAAATTATCCCCTCGTTATATTTTTCCATCACTTCATGATCGATGCGTGGCTTATAGTACTTCCCTCTCATTTCAGCCTCGGTCATCAATCGACATAAATTCTCAAAACCAACATTATTCTGCGCTAACAACGTCACATGGAAACGTTCTTTATCATGCGCCGGATCCCTATCCTCCATTCGCCGCGCCGCCACATACGCTTCGAGACCCAAAATCGGCTTTATTCCTTCGTTCTTACATTCTTTATATAACTCAATCAATCCCGACATTGTGCCATGATCTGTTACTGCCACTGCTTCCATCCCCGTTTCCTTCACGAAAGCTACTAGCTCGTCAATCTTCGTCAAACCGTCAAGTAAAGAATAGTGGGTATGGTTATGCAAGTGCACATAATCGCACGGTTTTAATTTTTCCTCCTTAGCCATACCTATATTCTACCACGGATACTCGGCCCGTTGTTTCTCTATCTCAGCTTGTCGACCACTAGCTTAATAAAAATACCAACCACTCCTATAAACATTATTGTCAGAGCAACTTTTTTCACCGGAAACGCTCTCGCCTCCTTTTCATGCGAACTCTCCGCTTCCACAACCTGATTCGACGCAGAATCACCATCACTTTCACTCTCTATATCTTTATCTATCGCTCCATCTATCTCGGCCTCTCCGTCCGAAATTAATTCCAACGCACCCAGCGCAACATCTCTATTCGCCTTAACACTATCATCGCAAGTCGATAGAATAACTATTTTATCTACAGCGCCTATATCACTCCGAACTCTTTTAGCCTTGCTCTGAAAATATTGCACAATCGCATCATTCTCACCCTTCGCCAACGCCGATAGCCCATAAACCTTCAAATCAAATGCACTCACTTCCGCATACGCTAAAATTTTCAGCCGATATACACCCTCTTCTGCGTATACTCTTCCTTCACCATTATTCTCAAAAAAATCCGCGTCCTCAAATCTCGCCACATCTGAAAACATGCGATTTTTACTCATATGATGCCCATATAGAATACTATAGTCATCCAAAAAACTTCTATTTCTGTAGTCGAGTATGATACTACCCGCCGCCGCATACTCCTTTTTATAATCCAAATTCAAATATTCTGAATTGTCCGTACTTTGTAAAATGGGATAATCAATATTAGTATTATCGACTTTTATCCAGCCAACTATATCCCCATTAATCTGTTTCAAATCTTTCAACGAAAAATCCCCACCATCATCTCTACTCGGCCTCAATCTCAGCACGTCATCTCCAAGATTCGCACTATCAACCACAGATACCGCATCATACAGCGCAAATCCGCCCAACGCAATCACGCCCAAAAACACCAAACTCGCAATGATCGTAATCGCGACATCTATTACCGAAATTACCTGACTAAGAATTTTTTTCAGCATTCCGCTTTTTTGTCTTCATCAGTAATCCAATCCCCGCACCACCGATACCAACCAACACTACAAACGGCCAAAAATTCATTAATATTCCAGTCAGCGCCACATCAAAATTCTTTTTATGCACAACTAGGATCATATTTTCAGCCCCATTCTCCGCTAAGCCAATCTTGCCAGAAAATATCACTTCTCTTCCATTAATTGTCGTCTGCCATTTTCTTGATCCAATTTTCTCCACCGACACATTTGTTCCGATTGGAATTTGCCCAAATCCACCATCGGCACAGGTCGGACAGCCGAGCCCAATTTTAGCCACTTGATCCGCCTTCAGATATACATATACGTAATTATCGCCGCCTTCTTTGACCTCATAGAAATTCGTCGTCTCCACCTCTTCACCGTCAAACACCACTTTTGCATCTTGCCCAGATATTACGAATTTATCTCCAGGTTTTCCGTCAATAACTACCTTGTACTTAAAATATTCATCTTTATCAGCCTGAGCACCTTCAGTGCGCGTTTCGATCGCAAAATAAGTCATTTTCGTCACATTATCAAAAACAAGATTGGCCTTCTCTCCCTTATCATAATCCCAGCCCAAACCGTATACTGTTTTTACTAATTCGCCCATCTTATATTTCATCTCAACAGAAATACGATATTTTTTCGCACTAACCGGATAATTAGTAGCATCACTCGAGAAAACCTCCTCTACATCATATTCGTACACGCCTTTTTCTCTATAAGTCGTGTCACTAAAGTCAATCACCACATCTTTTTCTACTTTACCGCTCTCATCGCTTTGCGCCCCACTAAAATCCACTATTACCTCAGATGGTTCATTCGCTGCCCCAGCAGGATTCGAGCTCTTTGGACTAATTCTCAACTTATAAGTATTCGTCATCGGATTTGCTACATTATTTACTAGCACCTTAACATTTACCTTATCTGCACTGTCGGCATAGACAGCATAATTCGCAAAAATCCCCAGCCCTAAAGCTAGAAATAAACTCATTATATATAGTTTCCAATTCGCTCTTTTCATTTTATATATTTCTCACTTGAATTTTACCTATTACTTTTCCTGATATTTTACTAATCTCAACCCCTCCAAAACTCCTCGAATCCCCTAGATTGCTTCTCGCATCATTAAGCGTAAATACTGAACCATCCTCAACTCTGTACGGAAATTGAATAGCCGCCTTCTCATCTTTAATCGTCTCATAATAAACAGTTTCTTCCTCGACATTCCCATCTATCAGCACTTCACCATCCTCATTAATATCAACCGTCTGCCCGCCCTCAGCCACTACTCTCTGTACCACCAGCTTTCCATCCTTCTCAAAGACCACTACATCCCCTCTCTTAAAACTATGTTCTATTCTTGAATAAATCAATAGCGCACCGTCTGCAATATTTGGTTTCATTCCTACACCAGACATCGTCGTCAAGCCTATGATGAAACCAAAAATTACCACAAACAAACCAGCAATTACGCAAATTTTGACTAATAGCCGTATTGCTTTCCTTTTTAAAGAATCGTTAGACTCGCGTGGACGAACGGTCTTCTTACTAATTTTAAGTTCATTCGACCCTTCGTCCACTTTGCCCGTTCCTTTAACGCTTGCGTTCGCCCTTAGCGCCAAACTTCAGTGCAACAATACCAACACCACCCAAAATCGCCAACACTATAAATGGCCAATAATTTACAAAAATACCAGTCAGCACATCTTCATTTTTTTCATTTACATACGTTGCTTTATTCTTTGTCGCAAAATCATTAGCACCAGTTGCCACTACGGTAGTCTCTGCCAATGTCGCGTTGCTAGCGCCATTTACTGTCACGGTATAGTCATCATCAGCCGCTTCCGTTACGGTCCACTTTGCCCCAACCGGAATCTGATTTTTACCATCACTTGTCTGACCAATTTTTATCGTCTGGCTCCCCTTAATGTAAACTACGCAGTCCACATTAAAAGAACACTGAGTCGCCGATCCATGACCAGAATCCGCACCTGTCACTGTATATTTATCCGTCGCAAGACCAGTACCGTTAATTTTCACTGTAAACTTAAAATATTCATCGGTATTCGCCGTGGTACCTTTTAGCTGTTTTGCAATTTCAACATATGTCAAATTTGCGTTTTCTTCAAACACGATCTCAGCCTTTCCGGCTACAGTCCCGTTATTCGCCGTCACTACGCTAGTCGTTCCGGTCGCTGTCGCAGACGCTGTTAAGGCACCCGTAGGAGTATTATTCGCATCAACCACATTGCGAACCGAAACATAGAAATACCAGCTCGCATCACTATCGACTGGGTATGCCGTACTATTGCTCGATGCGGTTTCTGTTATCTTAAAGACATAATCCCCGACCTCTGTAAATTTAAATGCCGACAAATCTACAGTTTTTGTCGCCGTAGCCGTTCCACTTGTTGGCGCAACGTTCTCAAACGGAATCGTAAATGTCGTTGGTGAAATCGTCGCCGCTGTCGTTGAATATCCAGACCCCGAGGCTCGTTCAATTTTATACGTAAACGTATTCGTCACGTTATTTTGCGCGTTGTCCACTTCGCGCTTAACTACAATTGACTTTTTGCTATTATCCCACGTCGCTTCTGCGGCCGCACCCGCATCCATCGCCCCAATAGCGAAACCCCCAAACAGAGTTGCCACTAAGGCTAGTAATATTTTATTTATTTTCCCCATTAACTAACTCCTCCTTTAATTGTTCCTTGATTATAATTTATCACATTTACACAAAAAAGCATAATAGTAATCATTCAGCGATTCATCATATAATCACTTTTGTTCTAGCTTCAGCCAATAAAACCTTTCTACGTTTCCATGCCTCCCGGCCGTCTCATTATCATGTTTCCCAAGCACTAAAAAATGCTCCTTTCCGAGCCATCCCTCAAATTCCCTTAATATATCTCTGCGTATTTTATTATTCTTCACTACCCCTTTTTCAAGCTGCCACGGCTTAGCCTCAAATTGCGGTTTGCACATCACAAGAAAGTCCGTATCACTACGCGCTATATGCATTTTAGCATAAGCTAATACTTTTGTCAAGCTAACAAAACTCACATCCGCCATAATCACCTCTATTTTTTCTCGACTCCTAAACTTAAAGATATCCGTCTTTTCGTGTAACTCTACCCTCTCGTCATACCTCAAAGGCGCCACCATCTGACCTGTACCTTTTTCTACCGCTATTACTTTTTTTGCCCCACACTTCAACGCCACTTCAGTAAATCCCCCTGTCGATGATCCGATATCTATAACCGTCTTTCCCTTAAAATCAACCCGCAACTTCGTTAATGCGCCTAATATTTTATCTTTGCCTCTCGTATTCATGCGACCACAGACCTTATTTCAATTCTTTGATTACTTCAAATGCCTCCCCCATCTCACTCTTCCTATTTTCTAATAATTCCCCCAATCCTATACCCTCATATTTTCTCTTCAATGCTTCCCCTTCGGCTCTCAACTTACTATACTCTATCAGCATTGCGTCTTTCTTCTCCCCGTCTTGACTCGCATATTTCGCCTCAAACTCCACCGCTCTATTTAGAAAATTTTTCATCTCTTCACCTACTTGTCGCAGCTTCTCATTTGAGCTCTCCGCCCACGCTTCAAACTTTCCTTCCTTCACCATCTTCACAAGCTTCTCCAGTTCCTCCCATCTTAGAAACGCTTTTTCTGCCCTTTCTACTATTTCACCTCTGTCACCTCTTTTTGCTGCCCTGTTATCGCGCAGCCTCTGTAAACGTTCTTTATTTTCTCGTACAAGCTCCGTTAACTCTGCCTCATTACTCTGCTCGCTCTCCAATAACCCCATCATACTCGCCTCGGTCGCAACAAACTCTTCCGCTACTGTCAAAAATTTACGCTCCTCCGCTTTCTCCATAAAAAACAGGCTCAAAAACACTATCACTCCAACCCCAACACCAGCAACTAGTGCAATCATCAGCCGATTTCGACCTCTCCTCGTTCTCACCTCTTCTGTCATCGTTTTACCCATAATTCATTAGGCATCGGCCACACGCCAGGCTGACATCCTCTCAACCCCGTCGATTGCTGCAGCATAATCGGCGCCGTACCGTTTTCAATCTCACACTTCGCAATATGATCATGTCCCAAAAAATGACCAACTTCGTGATTTATCACCATTTGTCTATATTCTGCAACTTTCACGCCAAGCTGGTTATAACTGTCCGAACCTCCCATCCACCTATCGTCATTAATCAAAACGTCTGATTTCACCGTGCAGCTCAACTTATCCGAACAACCCGCACTCGCCTCTGCTACTTTTTTCGGAGAAGCCAATATCATTTTCAGCTCACCCCCTTTTTCAACTTCCTCAAACTTCACTCCAGCCCTTGCCCAACCCTTTTCGTCGCGCAAGGTTTCCGCTACTACCTTCCGAAATTCCTCCTTATCGCCTTTTATATCGCCTCTCGTTTCTATTCTGTATTTAACTACCCTTTCTGAAATATTTTTTGTGTAAAAACCGTCAGCAATCTTCTGCATATTCAACTCTACTCTTGCCACCTCTGTCGCAATTGCTACCCCTATTAGCCCCTCAATCATTTATCAAACACCTCCAAAAATCAATCTGGCGGAGAGATGGGGATTCGAACCCCAGATACGGTTTCCCGCATACACGCTTTCCAAGCGTGCTCCTTCAACCACTCGGACACCTCTCCGACTACCCTCATTCTACCACATCTCGCCTCTTTCCCAAAACCACCTTTTTCTAGCGCTAAACCGATGTGCCACCCACTTTCATTGCTCATGCTTGACTTTTCAAAAAATCTATGATATACTAGAAAATGCGCCTCGAGCGCACTTGTAACTTACAATTCGCGCCCCTCAGGAGGTGATTGGATGAAATGCACCGAAAAATGGACGGCCGAGCGTATTATTTTAGTCTTCAACCCAAATAGCTCGCGCGCAAAGACGGCCATCCAAAAACTTAAGCCGGAAGTCGAGAGTCTTCGTGCAAGCGGAACGCAAGTTTACCTGCACGAAACGAGCAGCCCCGACTTTGACCTTAATGTCCTTGAATTGCTCGACATAATCGAGGAAAATGACTTACTGGTCGCTGTCGGTGGTGACGCAACGGCAAGCATGGTATTTAATAGCGCCATACGCGCAAGCGAGGCGTTCGACACCAGCTGCTATGTCGCCGCTTTGCCTTTTGGCAACTTTAGCGACATTGCAGCGAACTTCAAGTGCCGCAATCTTCACGACGTAGTCAACGGCCACGTTGAAGAGTTCTGGCCACTTGAGTGCCGAGTTGACGGTGAACTCTGGCGACATGCTGTCGAGTACGTCTCGACCGGTATGTATGCCGAGGCCTGCAAATTGTTCGACGAAAAAGACGTTCGAAGAACAATCAAGCAGCATCCGTCGGCACGACTCGCTATCAGTCTTGCTACTCTGGCAAATTGGTGGTACGTCGCGCGCTCTAAAAAAATGCTGCCTAGTTTTAAAATGCGCGAAGTCACGCGCAAAAAAAACAGACGGCAGCGCTATTCTCATGGAGCGACCAACTATCTTGCAGTAAATGGTCGCTCTGTGGCGAAAATTCTACATGGTCGCAAAAACCATAGCAGGATTTTTGCCAGATGGGTCAGTAGGCCCGATCGCCTCATTGAGATTTTAGGGCAAATGCTCGAAGGTCTACTCTTCAGGCTTCCGAGCAAAAGCGTCGAGTCTAATAGGCTCATCTTCGTCAAATCTGCTCGCATTACTCTGCAAGCAGACGGCGAATATAGCCCTTTTACCGCACGAACTATCGACGTGCGGAAAAGTGCAACGCCTGTTCAGGCTATCGCGCGCTAATACGCAGCGGCTCCAACGAGCCGCTATTTTTCTACATTTTTAATCTGAAAAAACTCCACATAAGCATTTTACAAAACCGCTTAGCTTCATTAAAATAAAAGTACTAACTATGCCAAAAACTAACGAAACTATTATTGAGCTAAAGTCAGTCTCAAAGATTTATGGTATTGGCGACGCCGAGTCGTACGCCTTGCGCGATTTTGATTTATCTGTCAAGCGTGGCGAATTTATCATGATTATGGGGCCATCAGGTTGCGGCAAAACTACCTTATTAAACATTATTGGACTTCTCGACAAAGCCTCAACTGGCGAGTATTATCTTGACGGCAAATCAGTTGATCATATTTCCGCTCGCAAAAAAGCCCGTTTCCGCGCCAACGAGATCGGCATCATTTTCCAAAGTTTTAATCTTATCCCTAACCTTCCAATTATCGAAAACGTCTCGCTACCACTTGTTTATGCTGGCTACCATAAAACACGCCGTCTCAAACGTGCCGACGATATCCTCGAACGCTTCCATCTCCGCGAACGCGAATACTATATGCCACATCAGCTTTCTGGCGGCCAACAGCAACGCGTCGCAATCGCTCGTAGCCTTATTTCTAATCCCTCCATCATCCTCGCCGACGAGCCTACCGGAAACCTCGACAGCCGCTCATCTCACATCATCATGGAAGAACTGCGCGACATCCATTCTCGAGGAAATACAATTATTATGGTAACGCACAACCCTTCGCTCACGACCTACGCTACACGCGTCATCAATATGCTCGACGGCGAAATTGACACCGACATCAAGACCGTCGCTGATCGCGATCTTCCTCGCCCAGGCGACCCAGAGCGTATCTCTGTTCGTGTTCTTACAAAAAAGCGCCAACTAACACCTACCGAAGATACTCCGCAAAACGATACCAGCCAAACCGCCGCAGCTACCAAAAAAGCTTCTTCAAATAAACCAAGCGCCACCATCATCAAGTCCGCTAAATCCGCTAAATCCGCCGAAAAAGCCGCAAAAGGCAAGCAGATAGTCCATTCGCTAACCAAAAAAACATCAAAAAATAAACAGAAAGAATTATAGTTATGCCATTACTTTTCAATATTCATTTCGGTCTCGCAATCGACAACCTACGCCAAAATCGTGGACGCACCTTTCTCTCTGCTCTCGGTATCGCAATTGGCGTCGCCTCAATTATCCTGATTCTCTCCCTCACCGGCGGCATCAACAAGTTGATTGGCGTCAATTCCGATAAGAATAACGCCAACCTTCTTCTTGTTCGCCCCTCTAGCGGCAAAGAAGCCTCTAGCAATATTATCGACGAACTCGCCTCAACCAACCAGTACGCCAAGTCAAATCTCGCCTTGACCGACGTCGAACTAATCTCGAAAGTTGAGCACGTCTCCGCTGTCGCTCCTCTTGCCTCATCCAGCGCCGCTATCAGCGTCAATAATAAAACCCATCAAGCTATCAATCTTGTCGCAACCACCTCCGCATTACCAAAAATCATCTCTCTCCCAATGAAAAACGGCCAATTTCTTGACAACAATCAAAACAAAAACATCGCAGTTGTCGGCTACAACCTCGCCGAGCAACTCTTCGGCGGACCCGAGGCTATCGCCAAAACTTTTATTTACAACGAGCAGACATTCATGATCGTCGGCGTCCTTGAAAAAACCGACAACCCAATCAATTACAACGGCATCGATTTCGATACGTCGATACTTATCGATATTAATTTTGCCTCAAAATTCGAATCATCAATTCAGATCCAACAAATCAACATTCGCACCGACACAACCGACTCAGTTCAGTCCGTCTCCGACACAATCAAAGCAAAACTCATTGCCGCAAAACACGGCGACGAAAATCTCCAAGTTATCACCAGCAACGATAACCTTCACCCCGCCGATTCCCTTCTTTCTATCATCTCAACTATGCTCACTCTCGTCGCCTCTATTTCCCTTCTTGTCGGCGGCGTTGGCATCATGAATATTATGCTCGTATCAGTATCTGAACGCACCCGCGAAATCGGCATTCGCAAAGCCGTTGGCGCCGCTCCGAGCCATATCCTCCTCCAATTCCTATTCGAGTCAATAATCTTAAGTATCGTCGGTGGTCTTATGGGCTTCGCACTAGGCTACCTCTTCGCCTTTCTCATTTCCCTTGTCACGCCTTTTGCGCCTCACATCTCGTGGCAAATCCTCACCATTACTGGCCTCACTTCTCTTACAGCCGGTATCGTCTTTGGCGTATATCCTGCCATTAAGGCCGCCCGCAAAGACCCCATCACGTCTCTGAAATACTACCGATAATCCAGAGAGCCACCAGCCCAGTTAGGCCTAAGACTCTCCACTCAAACATTCTCTACTTAAGCCGCGCTAGCCCCTTCATTTTCATTAGAAGTAGCATTGCTATCTAAAATTCTCCTTCTGGCAATTTCTCGAATCTTCTTTGGATCCGTACTATCATATGGCTCGCCCGTTCGATTAAGGCCTTCGCGTCCATACAACGGCACAAAGAATCCAGTTCCTACCGGGCCAGTCACAATTCTCTCTTCTTCCCCAGCTATTATTCTCACAGCATCATATACCGTTTCTTCATTAATCACTTCTTGCGCACCCACTATAGTACCAGCAGTTCCGCTCCCTACCTCAGTTCCAAACGAAACAAAACTTCCATCATCTCTAAAGAACCCTGCAGACGCAGTCGCAAACTCACCCTTTGCAATTACATCAGCCAATGCAGCATCTGATAATTGAGATTGTCCATTAGCTAAAAGCGTGCCCGGTACTAAAATAAACTTATCAGTTCCCTTCGTCAGACCAATCTTCCACACAATCTCACCATTCCTTGCCAATTCCTCCACATTATACGATATGCCATCAACCGTACTCGTACCATGAAAATCAGTCACTAATGATCCGTCTCTCATGAACAGCTTCAATTCGTTCCCATCCGCTACTTCGGTTCCATTATTTGCAAAAATCGTATTCACCTCAACGCCGTTTATCTTTTCAAATTCCTCTGCACTCATATCTACAGATTGCACTACCTCACGACCATCGATTCTTTCTGTAATTTCATACCCCTCCGCACGCAAACGCTCAGCATCATCCGCCGAAAGCCCAGTTTTAACATCAACCTGATCATTCTTCTTAATCAGCTCTTCCGCATTACCTCCTATTGCCCTCATAACTAAGCCAGACACAATGGCCGTACCAGCCGCAATCGCACCAGCCTTTACTCCCGCTACCGCCATACTTCTCCTCTTTATCTTTCTCCACGCTTCTTCCTTCTCCTTAATATCTCCGGTAAATTGCTGATTATACTTATCCGTGCAGCTGGCATATTTTTTATCAGAAGATAAATCTATACCCATGTCACGTAACTTATTCCTTATTTTTGCTATCTCTATATCCAAATCTCTACGAGATTGCTCAATCAGATGTTGCGAATACAGCTCATTTTGCACCGCGTCTTCAATATCCACGTCCGCACCACTCTTATTATCTTCTGTAATCGCGCTATAACGTAATAAGCCCACACCTTGTTCGTCACTAATCTTCACTAACGTCACCGCCTTAGCCAACACATCCTTCATTATTTCCGGATTTTCTGTTTCCCTCGCTCCTTGCAGAGAACCAATTATATAATCGATATGATATCTCTCTATCTGTACTTTTTCGTCTTTCAATTTTTTATCGTATTTACTGTCACTAGAAGACTCAAACTCAACCCTTTCTCCTTTTTCTATTCGCGTACCCAGTGCCGTCAGGTCATCTTCCATACGATTTCCTTCTTTAAGAGCAGCAACGGCACCACTAACTGCCGCTCCTCCAATAACTGGCGCTAAAAACGACGCCCCTTTTTTTGCTGCCGTTATGCCTACTGAAGCTGCAATACTAGCAACACTCGCAACAAGTTCTGGCGGCACCCATCTAAAGAATCGCGAATTAGTTATTTTATCAACAACCTTTTCAAGCGCATTTCTATGTGCTTCTGTTCTCGTTCCATTGCGTGTTTCCGCTTGAATAAATTTAAAACCTTCCATTACCGTCGAAATGTCTTTTTTGTAGTCATAATTCCTCTTTGCGGCTTCCGCAACAGCCTCAAAGTTCTCAACTTGTATCGCCTTTTTCTCATCAAAACCTAAGAATTGCTCAGAAATGTCGGCCATCTCAGCCCTAAAAGTCTCTAAATCTATTTTTCCACGCGCATATTGGCTAATTGCGTTACGCATATTAATTGTCGCTTTCGCTTCGTCGTCGTTCTCGTCAACAGCTTTCTTTTCCCTTTTGCCAGTCTTTTCATTCTTAACATATTCAACAACTACATCTTTACCATCTTTGTTTTTCTCTACTCCAAACGACCGCATCTTTTCCCCCGCTCCTTCGTGCACTAATTGATCTTCGTATCCATCCATAAACGCCTCTACGAAACGCCCTACCCCCAAATTGCTAGTTTCTGGATCTAATCCCTTCGCTTGCCGCTGCACTTCTGCAAAAGCTTTCTCTTCATATCGTTTTAACACACCTTCTCGACACAGTTGACCTACAAAAATTCTCTTAAAGAACCTTTTAATCTTTCCGCCCTTACTCAGGTAGTTATCAAACATCAACCTCGCCACTTCTTTCGCTGTTTTTCTACCGTCAATCGTGCTGTTTTGCGATACAGCTATTAGTGACTCATCTCTAAAATCATCATCGTTAAAGAATCCGTACGGGTCCTCATCCTTCGATTTTTTCTCAGGATCCTTCTTGCCTTTTTTCATATCTTCAGACTTGAAAATATTATACTGGTCCTCATTCTCCGGTTTTTTCTCAGGA
>JAFWIF010000033.1 GCA_017514975.1 Candidatus Saccharimonadota bacterium
ACCATGACATTAACTCTTACTTCAATCTCACCATATCAGCTTGATTGTTGCTACCATTATATCAAAAAGCTAACGTTTTGTCAAGCATGTCTCAACAAAATTATTCTTAACAGGGGTGAAAAAGCCAAAAATTTGTCGAAACGCCTTCGACAAATTGAAAAAATAGTGGAGAGAAGGATAAACCCCCTGCTTTTATCGCAAGCGCCATATTCAAAAACGCCCCTATCCCCGTATGATCGCCAAAAATCCACCTCAAAAACCTACAATCCTCAAAAATATCCCTAAAACTATGTCAATCACTTTCCTTCCCCAAGCTCAAATCCGCCTCCTTCTCCAATCTGCAATCCCGACCCTAACTCTACTCTAAAGCAATTCGTCTCTCGTATCTCCGCCCCTTTCGCAAGGTAAAAGTCCACCGCCCCCTGCTTTTTCCCTTTCCCTGACGATGTAAACTCTAACCTCTTACAGCCTTTCTTCCGCCCCCATTCGAGAATCTTTTCCCAAAGCAAACTCCCGATTCCCTGCCCCTGTTTCCCCGCCTTCACTACCAAATCTTCAAGATACAAATTCCGCCCAATCTTCGTTCCCATAATCACCGACAAACTCGCCATCCCCACCAATTCCTCCCCGTCAAACGCCACCATAATATCGTGCCACGGCGACTCAATTATCTCCTCAATCCTCTCTCGCGCCACCGCTTCCCCATTATAACTACTGCTCAGCGCACATAATAACTCCCCCATCGCTTCCGCGACCTCCGCATCATACTCCCCCACTACTCCGATTTCAATCATTTTTCTCCTTTCTTATCAAATTTTCAAAATCATCTCTGAATCCCCTCTAAATTTCCCCTCAAATCCTCCAAACCAACCCAAAATCATCAAACTCACGCCCCTATTTCCTTCTTCACAATCTCCGCCAAGCTCTCCCCAATCTTCTCAACCATCTCCAAATCCTCCCCCTCAGCCAAAATCCGCATCTTATTCTCCGTCCCCGAATACCGAATAAACACTCTCCCACTCTCTCCTAACTCCTCTCGCGCGCGCTCAATAGCCTCCGTAAACCCTGCAATCTCCCCAAATTCTCGCTTCTCAACCACCTTTATTCCCCACTGCTTCGACGGATAATCTTCATAGTCCGCCCACAAGTCCGCCAACTGACAATTCTCCTCGCCGATAATCTTCAACACGAACAATGCCATCGCCGTCCCGTCACTACTCTCCAGCCACGGCAAATAGATAATATGCCCCGAGAGCTCACCCCCCAGCCCCGCCCCAATCTCATGACACTTCTCAACCACAAACCTATCCCCATTCACTACTTTCTCAACCCGAATCCCCCTCTCCTCAAGGTATTTAATCGTCGCAAGGTTACTATACTCTGTCAAAACCACCGCCCCACCCCTCAGCGCATTTCGCTTTGCTAAATATTCCGCTAGTAGCACCACGATTCTATCCCCGCTCCAAACTCTCCCTTCCTCGTCCGCCAGCACAATCCTATCCGCATCTCCGTCCAGCGCCACCCCGACACAGCCCAACTCTCGCGCTTTCTCTGCAACTTTCTCAGGATACAACGCCCCACATCCTGAATTAATATTGCGCCCGTCCGGCTCCGCATCAATCTGCTCTACCTCTACCCCAAAATCCTCAAACACTCTCCTACTAAAATCATGCCCCGCTCCCGCTGCCGCGTCCAGCACAATTTTCGCTCCTCTCACCTCTCTCTGCCCCAACAAATCCCTCACCAACGATACATACACCCCCACCGCATCATCACCTTCATCATCGCTACCATTCTCGCCATCTTCCAAATCACCGTTCTCACCACTTTCAGTCCCCTCCACGCCATCTTCCTTCTCTCCAATGCCGTTTTCCCTAACTCCGGCTTTATCATCTTCCTCCCCCAACTCAAAAAACTTCTCCTCGACCCCCAACTCTTCCTCATCCGACAACTTATCTCCATTCGCCTTAAACACCTTCAATCCGTTCTCTTCCGCCGGATTATGTGACGCCGTAATCATCACGCCTCCAACCGCCTCTTCGTCTCTCTCAATCAACTTCTGCAGCGCCGGCGTCATCAACACTCCCGTCTCAACCACCTCTCCCCCTGCTTCTCTAATCCCTCGACAAATCTCTCTCGCAATCCATTCTCCGCTCTCCCGCGTGTCTCTCCCGACCAAAATCCTCACCCCCTGCTCACTCTCTTCATTCTCGCCAAACCATTTCGCAACCGCCCCGCCCAATCGCCTCACTGCCCCCTCCGTCAACGGCCACTCCCCCGCTTTCCCTCTCACCCCATCTGTCGCCCCAAACACTCTTTTTTCCATGCTCCTATTTTACCAATTTTCCCCCTTTTCCGCCATCACCACAGCACAATTCTAACTAGCCCCAAAACGCCCGATTGTCTAATTGCTAAGTGGGTACCTTTGCCATTCTGGCAACCTCAAACATAACCTTAATTAGACAGGCGAAGTCCGTATGAAGAATGGTAAGATTGCCTACCAAGCGACTAAATAATCAGCCATTTCCCGCTACCAATAATTGCGCAAAACTCGCCACTTTTTTTAACTTTTTTTCACAAAATCCAAAATTCACCCCTGTTATTTTTGTACAAAATTTTTATACAAAACCCTTGACGCCAACAAAAAAACCGCTTATACTAAAAATAGCTTTTGTAATTATTCGCAGGTTGCAAAAGCCGCATATTCTTCAAAAACAAACACACACCAAACAAAAAACAAACACAACAAAATACAAAAAGCTTCGATTCGAGCATGGCTTAAATTAAAAATTCTCAACGCGCCATGTCTAAACTCCGAATTCGAAGCTTTTTTGTTACCAATATTCGCCTATGCTTGTCGATACCTGCCAATACTCAATATCCAACCACCATTTCTGCACCAACCCACTCAGCCTCACAGAAAACCGCCCTAACAGGCGGTTATTTCTATAACGGCAACAGTCATCAACTGAAACTACCCTCAGCTAAAAAACTATCTCGGCAAAATCTAACCCCGCCCAAACTCTCGGTTTATCTCTTGTAGCTTATCGTAGTCCTCTCCCGCCTTCTCTTCTACCTTGTCTGCCCGCTCATACACCTGCCGCATTGCACGCATTTCATTCTCCGCAGAGACCCCTTTCGCTATCTTTTCTTCCGCCTGCCGACGCCATCTAACCGCAAGCGTCTCTGCTTCATCTCCAGCTCTCGCCATCATCCTTGCCTTCTCGACGTCGTCAATCCTACCCGCAAATTCCGGCACTTCTTTCCCCTCGTATATGTCCGCCCCTTGGCTATTCTCATTCTGATCGCCCATATTCTCATAATTGCTCACGGCAAAACCTCCAAATTTAGTTAATTATACTTTTACTATACCCCCCCCTAAGCCACTTTTTCAATACCAGAAACACTATATTTTCACCAAATATTTCTCAAAATCCCCAATCGCCCCCCCAAAAAAAACTCAAGAATACCGCCACACACTCAATCCTACCCCTGTTTCTGTCAAAAATACATAAACACCTTACAAGGATCGCACCCCCTCAAGCTATATCTTTTTCAACGCGCCGCTCTTTTTCCTCTTATGCTACAATGGTATAAGAAGATCTATGAAACATTCCTACGATTCCATCGATAAAAACTCAAACAGTCCAAGACCGACACAGTGGGACGCAATCACCGAACGACTCACGACCGAGCAGCCCGAGAAACAGCTCAGCAAAAACTCTAAAACCGAAAACGGCAATGAGGATCAAAAAGCGTCCCGCCAAGAAACCGCAGACAAGCTCTCGAGTATGGACACGCCGCACGCAGTTTCAGTAAAAATAACCAAAACACTGGTACCGAGGCCTCGATCAGTTTCGTCGCCGACCCCATCAATCCCTTTTCTCTTCCCAATCCTTACCGCCCTAACACTGTCGCCTTCAAAAATCCTCATTTTTACGACCCAGACACGATGAACAAAGTCAGCGCAATCCGCCTCGACCGCGAAGGTCGCAGCTACCGGCAATTTTCTTCGCGCCCACACCCTCATCTCGTCCAGCCCAGATAACCTTGGCCAAGATTCCCTTACGACTTTCGTAACATGAAAAATGGCGGGTCAAAGACCCGCCTTATTGGTGCCGATTTTGAGCAATCCCTTAAGCGCCAAATCGGCGCAACGAGCAAAACGCTTAAGGGCGTCGTTACGCTAGAGGCGCAGACCATTCTGTTTGACGAAAACAGAAAGTTTTAATGCGTATCTCTCTAGCGTTATGCGAACTCAGCTTTTACCTGAGACAGGACTTTTCGCCCCGTTTTGTCGCGGCCGTAGTTATTCTACGACCCTGTATTCCGCGAAGGAGAAGGTTGCCGAAGCAACCTCCTCCTCCGTATATTCATGTCGATCCGTGAGCCTCGGAAGGCCGCGGACCCCCATGACTATGAGGGTGTCACCCACCCTCAGCTCCACCTTTGGTGGAGCTTCCGGTATTGGAATATCGATTCCAAACCTGTCTCTCATCGCCGCAATTGTAGCGGCGTGGGAGGGGTTAATGCAGGGGTTCAGCACCCCCGTTTCCGCCATCGCCCGGACGGCTTCAGGAGTCACCTCCTTTCGTTCTATTATTACGTCCCCAGCGAACATACTATCCGCCAGAGCAAAACCAAAAAAGTATCTAATCTCGTTATTCCGCATATACGACTCCTTTCCCCCTATTTAACGTCCGGGGCGGACGAAAAATCCAAAAGATAAGTATGCGTTCCCGCCGAAGCAGGATTCCGCGCACAATAAAGTTAAAACTTATGCGCAAAATCCTACTCCGCAGGCCCACAAAGCAAAAGAAAGGATTTGCCAACCAGGTAAAAGCTAATTGTTAATGTTCTGCTCTCGTCGACCACCTCGAGCGGTAGCCTCGCGAGCAGAGCTGGAAGAACAAACCGGTCAATATATTTATTCTCCCCAGCTCAGCTCGCGCATAACGAACCGAGCGTTTATTCCACCTTAGATGTGCCCACCCAAGATTGCGGATATAAATAATGCATTTATAAAGAACGACAACACCGGTCTAGGAAGAAGTATTATTGCTTCCCTGCTCACCCTACCATGATGTTATCTCTGCGCAATCTCACAACATTTGTTCGATTGTTGCTATCATTATAGCAAACTTCTTGCATTTTGTCAATACTATCTCAGCAAAATAAATTTTAACAGAGGTAAAAATCTTAAAATTTTGTCGAACCGCCTCCGACAAAATTAAAAAATAGCCTAGACAAAACCGCAATTCTGCCCTACAATAACCTTATGCAATCACCTTCTTCGTCAAGCCCCGACCTTGAAATTCTCGTCCAAATCGGCTTCACTCCTCTCCAGGCCAAAATCTACTTCTTCCTTGTCGAAAACGGCCAAAGCACCCCTACCGAGATCGCCAACGCTATCGGCGAAAAGCGCACCACTATCTATTCCGCCCTCGAACGCCTCGAAAAGCTCGATATTATTACGCAGAAGGATCGCAAAAAAATCTCCGCCTACGTCGCCAATCACCCCTCCGTCCTTGAAAAAATCGCTGAGCGTCGCCTCCGCATTGTCGCTCGCGAGACCAAAAATCTCGAAAGCAATCTCCCAAACCTCATCAACTTCTATAACGAACACCAAAACGAGCCCGGCGCCACCACCTTCTACGGCCAAGAAGGTATCAAACTAATCTGGGATAAAGTTATCACTACTAAGGCCCCCTATTATTTCGTCCGCAGCCGCTACGATGAAGTCGCCGACCGCGACGCCCTCGAAGCATTCAAAAAAGCCCGCGTCGAAGCCAATATCAGCTCCGAAAACATCACTCCCACCGAGTTCGCTAAACACCCCAAACAAGAAGCCGAACGATGGCTCCTCTCTCGCACCTTTCTCCCTCCTAGCGAATACGACTCTCCCGTCGAGATCGACATCTTCGGCGACAATGTAGCATTCATCAACTATAGCAAAAACGGCATGTCCACCCTCATCGAATCCCCTGAGATCGCCGACGCCATGCGCCAATTCTTTAAATTCTCCGTAAAACATATCCGCGCCTCAACCGACCAATCCGCTCTCGACACCCAAATCACATCGCAACAAGAGAAATCCACCTAAACCCCATATTCTTCAACCCACGACCCTAAAAGGCCCCAAAAAATCCGCTAACCTACGGTTAACGGATTTCAAGCTTTTAACAACTTAATCGTGCAATTAACGCATCGTGGTATCTCGACAGCTTTTGTCGCAGCTAACTCAAGGTTAGCTTCGTAATAGATCAAGCTTAACATCTACTACTGCGATTGATCTAGCTACAAACTTACGTCTGCGCTTATTCTCCCTAGAAAGGAGGTAATCCATCCACACCTTCCGGTACGGATGCCTTGTTACGACTTAACCCCAATCATCTCCCCCACCTTAGGCCGCCGAAACGGACTTCGGGTGTTGGTGACTCTCATGGTTTGACGGGCGGTG
>JAFWIF010000034.1 GCA_017514975.1 Candidatus Saccharimonadota bacterium
ACTTCGTCAATATGTTTATGGAAGCACCAGCCTGTGAAGGTAGGTGCTTTTTTCGTGTGTTTTGGGGTCGTTTGGGGCGAAAAAACGCTCTAAAATAATAAAATACAAGAAAAATGCAAAAAATATGCGAAAAAATTTGCATATATCAAAAATTTGTTGTATCTTTGCACCAGATTTCAAAAACAACCCAATCAAAGGTGGCGGCAACACCCTAAAAACGGCAACAAAAACATGACAGCACAAATCGAAGTTAGCGTAAAAGTTTACCTCTACGAGCAAGTAAGTAACAGCGCAAAGGACACCTACCACAACGAAGTGATCAACTACGCAAATGTTTACCCGACATGGGAGCAAGCAGAGCGAGCACTGAAGATGGACGAGAACAAAGAGGTTGAGGATGGCATTGCTTACGAAACGGTACTTGGGAAAACCTATCAGTACCACGTTGAGTACACGAACGGAGCTGGCGAGCATGTATGGGAGATCAGACACGAGCGCATAGTTAAGAACTCGCAAGGATGTCAGACAATCGAGTACGACACAATGAGAGTAATTGAGAAGAAGTTCTAAGGCACGGGGCGCAAGCCCCTGCCAAATCCTTATAAATAATATATTATGGCAACCAATCAACCCCGGCGGCAACGGGTCACAAGCGGCAACAGAACAATGAAAGAACTAACACCCAAACAGCGCATCGAGAAACTGCAATTCGTCATCAAGATCCTGCGCGAACTGATGGACGAGGACCCCAAACTCAACCTGCGCGTCACCATCGAGCAAGCTGAAGACAAACTGCGTGAAGCGTACAAAGCCGCCGGTTGGCATTGCGTATCGCTCATCGAGAACGGCACCGCCACGGATGTACTGTTCCAAGGTCCGCACGACCAATGCACCGAGTACGTCAGCATCTGGCTCGATGCCCACCCCGAAGACAAAGGCAAATTCATTATTACACCGTATTAAGGAGGGCGCAATTATGAAAACGAAAATAACACCGTTCATCATGCTAACCGATTACGAGTACATGGATAACTTCTCCATCGGTTATCACTCCAAGCAACCTAAGTTGGACATCCGCGAGGTGCATATCGGCTACCCGCTGGTGCAAGACCTTGACACCGTGCGACGCTATAAGGTGGACATGCAAGACGCAAGCCTGTCGCGACTGTTGCATTTCATTTCGGCTATCATCATCAAAGAGGACATCGACGGCAACAACTACGGTCCTCACGAGGTGCAAGACTACTGCATCGAGATAATAAACATCGACAACGGCATCGCCACAATCAGCATCGGATCATAACAAACTATAAAAACAATACAACTATGGCAAATGAACAAAGGATGGCTCTAATCCAAGCAAGAGCAAAAGAAGTGTTCCCGAAAAGCGAGGAACTGCAAGACGCATTCGTTAGGGGTGCGGTGTGGGCGGATCAGTCGAACTGGGTCGTAACAGCCAAGGCACGCCCAGAAGAAGGCAAAGTGGTGTTCGGTGCTTACGAGTACAAACGCCAAGAGGACGGCAGCACTGTTGCCGGCCTGAACATCGCCACATAC
>JAFWIF010000035.1 GCA_017514975.1 Candidatus Saccharimonadota bacterium
AGAATTCCCTATGACCTCCCAGAAAGATGATCTGGTTGATAGGCGCAAGGTGGAAGTATGGCAACATATGGAGCCGAAGCGTACTAATAGAGGCATTGCCTTTTTATGTCCTACTTATTGTTCTAGTGCTTGCACGATAACAATAAGTAGAGTAGACTTAACTAGAAATTGGTGTTCAATCAACCATACACCAAGTCAATTAAATTAATGTTGTTCTAGTCTTGCACATCGAGACTAGGCGCTAAACGAGGGCGGGGCGATAACTATTGCTTCGCACCACGCCCCTTTAGCATCTAATCTCGGTGTCCATACCGCTGGGGAAATACCTGTTCTCATTCCGAACACAGAAGTCAAGCCCAGTAGGGGCGATTATACTGCTCTGCGGGAAACTAGCAAGACGCCGAATTTTCAAAAAACACCCCCTAAAGGGGTGTTTTTTGAAAACACCATGGCGCGAAGACCTGATAAGATAGCTGTAAGGTGTTATAATGGATAGCAGATAGCTCATTGTTCCTTTCTAAAGGAGGTGGTCGAGATGGATGTAGAGAAGTCCAGCTTTAACCCGCAAGATGAAATCGGCGAGTTTAGTCGCACGATTGATGGCGTGCCTTACCGCTTATCCGTACAGAAGTGTCTGCTTGGCGATGAAACGCGCTATTGCATTGAAACGATAATTGGCGAAAAACGCCACCGTTCGTTGCTAGCAAGCGAAGCGATGGCGCGTATTCTTATCAAGGAATTTTACCAAAAAGCACGCCTTGCGTTGCCCGATGAAGATCCGCCACTCGACGAAATCGATTGGGAAGACGAAGATGTCGAAAGTGCTAAATCGAAGTTTCCGCTCAATAAATTTAGCCTCATCATCGGTGCTGTCGTTGTCGCTGCGCTAGCACTTCTCGTTATATTGGTTCGTCTATTTACGTAACCAAAAGCCGCTCACTCTAAAGGAGCGGCCTTTTTGTAATATGAAGCTACTGGCTAGACCAGCCAACGCGTCGTTCGTAAACTCCCCATAGTGCAAAACACAAGAAAAAAGGTCGCTCATATCTGCGACCTCAACCCCTCGGGCAACTAAAAGCAATTTCGTCTATCGACGCTTTATGTTTTCCGTTAGAAAGCTCCAGACAGCAGATACCGCAAGTCCCGCGCCAGTACTCAGAGTCAGCCAATTAACGATATTCGGTATCGTTTCAGACCTTTCTACAATGACTGGCAGGCAAAGCGACGTCATAAATGCTACACCGAAGCAAAACATAAGGATCACTGGTAGTCTCCAAAATTTTGCCATTTCGTCAAATTTCTGTTTCGGCATATAATTTCACCTCCTTGCGTGATTCTTTGTGACACAATCGATTATCGCCCGTACTCCTTATTATATCACAGAGTTAACAAAAAGTCAAGAAAATGCAACTCTCGCGTCGACATCAGTTGAATAATATCGCTACCCGCCAAACTTATCGAGCATTTTCGCAGCCTTCCCCCAAAGCTTTTTTACGGCTCTCACTGTTTTTGATTCTTGGCCAAGTTCGACGACTTTACTCTTTTCTAAATATGTGTCAAATTTCCGAAAGCCAAACCGTGTTAGCGACGTCATCCATTTTAAAATCGCCGGAATCAGTAGCGCAATCAAGCCTAGTGTGACGCCCGCAAGCCACGAAATCGGTGACAGGTTAAAGAATTGCGGTGCTATGATAAACGATAAAATCACCCCAATTACGCATAGCCCCCAAATTGCCCATTTGCGCCAATCAAGTGGTTTTGCGGCACGATAGACCATTATTATTCCGACAATCGCCAACAATGCCGTGCTCGCTGTTGATATTTCGTTTTCCTGAAAGGCTAAGATTCGCCCAAAGAACATCATGAGGGCTACGATGATTGCGTCGGTTAATCCGCCAGGAATCGCTCGGAACAAGATATTGCGCACAAAATTTCCGCGAATCAAATCCGTATTTGGCAATTGCGACAGCAAGAACGCTGGCATACCTATCGTAAAGAAACTAATCATAGAAACTTGCGCTGGCACTAATGGATATGCGATGCCGAATATGATCGCAATCAATGCTGTCAGTAACGAAAAAACGTTTTTTACCAAGAATAAGCTACCTGAACGCTCAAGGTTATTGACAACGCGTCGCCCTTCGTAAACCACTTCTGGCATCTTTGAAAAATCCGATTCCATAAGAACCAGTTTCGAGGCTTGCACGGCCGCTTCGCTTCCGCTCGCCATCGCAATCGAACAGTTTGCTTCTCTCAGTGCTAAGATATCGTTGACGCCGTCGCCGGTCATCGCTACCGTCTTGCCGTCCGCTTGTAAAGCTTGAATTAGTTGACGCTTTTGTTCGGGCTTTACTCTCCCAAAAATCGTGTATTTACGGATTGCATTGCGTACCAACTCTGCTTCATGTTCTGGCGAAGATTTGTCGATTAAGCTCGTCGCGTCAATATACCGGTCGGCGTGCTTGATTTTTGCCTGCTTTGCGACTTCCGACACCATTCTTGGCGCGTCTCCAGAAATAACCTTTATCTCGACTCCTTGTTTTTCGAAATATGAGAATGTATCAGCGGCGCTTGCGCGGACTGGATTCATAATCAAAATCCATCCCACTGCGTCAACTTTTTCGGTTAATTGTCGTCCGTCTACGGACCCATGATATTTACCAAAAACAACGACTCTATAACCGCGCGCCTGAAAATCTTCAACATCTTTCGCATAGTCCCCGTAGCGTTCCCGTAAAACTAATTCGGGAGCTCCAAGCACGTACGCATCATTCTCAAAATTTACTCCGCTGTATTTGAAATCCGACGAGAAGCCTGCTACTGAGCGCGCCGTTCGACCAGTTGGCTGCGTAAAGAAATCTTTAATCGCCTTCATCGTCTCGTTGTCTGCCTCTTGCGCTTGCGCAAAGTCGCTTACTAGACCAAACGCTTCCTTGTACGATATTTTCGTATTGCGCGCTAGTTCAAGCGAGGCGATCTTCATTCTCGCGTCGGTAATTGTGCCGGTCTTGTCGACACAAAGCACATCAACGCGTGCCAATGTTTCGATGCTACGCATGTCTTGCGGTAGAACCTTTTGTTGCGCAAGCTTGGTCGCGCTAATCGCTAACGCTACGCTAGATAAGAGGAATAGCCCTTCTGGGATCAGACCAATCACCGCCGCAACCGCTGTCTGTACACTTCTCTGTGCAGTTGCGCCATCTCCAAAATATCTTTGACAAAATAAAATCAGTCCGACCGGCACCACGATTGCTCCAGCAAGGATAACGATACGGTTTAATGACCGAATAATCTCCGACTCCTCGTGTTTTTTCTCTTTCTTTGCCTCGAGGGTTAATTGCGAAATATACGACTCGCGTCCCACGCGTGTTAATTTTGCATAGCATCTGCCCGATACGATAAAGCTCCCAGACAACAACTCGTCGCCGACGCTTTTTTTGATATCTATTGCCTCGCCGGTCAATAGCGATTCGTTAGCTGCAACTTCGCCCTCGAGAATCTTTGCGTCGGCTGGGATTTGGTCTCCGGCCTTAAAAATCACGACATCATCTTTGACTAACCATTCGGATGCCAATCGGCGCTCTTTGCCGTCTCGCATCACGGTCGCCGATGGCGCATTGAGAATTTTCATGCGGTCGAGCGTGATTTTTGAGCGAATTTCTTGCACGATGCCGATTAAAGTATTTGCGATAATGATTGGCAAGAAAGTGATATCGCGCCAAGAATTAACCAAAATCAACAAGAGGGCAATGATTAGAAAAATAAAATTGAAATAGGTAAACACGTTGCCGATAATAATCTGGCGTATTGTTTTTGACGGCGCCGAAACTGCAACGTTGCTTAGCCCTGCCAATTTTCTTTGTCGCACCTCTGCCTTACTGAGGCCGTCAAGCTGTTTTTTGTGTTTTGCCATCTTGTTAATATTATATACTATGAAAGCCGTTCTATAAAAGCGGCACCGCGCGTGCGGTGCCTTGGTGAGTGTTGTCTGGTGGCGGGGCTTAGTCGAAGAACTCTTTGTCCCTCTCCTTTTCATAGCGCTTGCTTATACGGCTATAATAAGCCCCTATTCCTTTGAAGACCCACATAAGGCCTATTGCGACAATTCCGCTTATGAACAGGACTGTCGCAAAGACCGTGAGCCCAGGCGATCTCGCCATGACGTTGATGATCCATAGCAGGATACCGAGTACTACGGCTCCTGCGCCAGCGAACATGGCGATGCTCCCTCGTTTATGCCATTCGTCGGCTTTTTCTTTCGACGGGTGGTCGAGAAAGCTTTTTGTCTTCTGTTCGTATTTGAGCTGTTTCTTCGCCTCCTCTTGTCTGTTTTTTGCTAGTTTCTTCGCATCTTCTACCCATGACATAGTCGATCCTCCTATACGTGTCCGTCCTTAGTTACGCATCTTGGCGGTGAACAATGTGTCGCCTCCTTTCAACACACGACCAAAATGAACTCGTCTCACCACTCACGAGACGCTACGACCTATATTATAGCACACTTTGTTAAATTTGTCTAGTCTAATCTAAGAATAAGCCAAATCATACAAACCAAAACCATGCTACAATAAAACATATGTCAAAACTTTCCCAACGTCTCTCAAAGCTTCAGTCTGATTTTTCGCACGCTTGGACGCAACTGTCGCTCGATACGCGTCTCGATGAGCTTGGTCGCCTCGAGGCCGAGGTGGCTGTGCCCGAGATTTGGAATCGTCCTGATGAAGCGCGCAAAAAAAACACCAGACTTGCCCGCCTCCACGATGAGCTTGATCCTTGGCTTTTACTTAAAACGCAACTCGCCGATATCTCCGAGCTTCTCGAGCTTGACGACGCGTCTCTTGAAGACGAATTATCTGCGCAGCTGGACGCGATGGCCCAGTCGTATCAAGCGCTTCGGCTGAGCTTGCGTTTTACCGGTAAGTATGACCAGAACGATGCGATTTTGAGGATCACTGCTGGCACTGGCGGCACCGAAGCGATGGACTGGGCGAGTATGCTTGAGCGTATGTATTTGCGTTGGGCAGAGCGCCATGGTGCAAGTGTGCAGATTCTCGATCGTGTTGTCGGCGAAGAGGCCGGAATTAAGACTGTCGTACTCGAACTCACAGGCGCCAATTTGTACGGTCAACTTAAGTCCGAACACGGCACGCATCGCCTCGTGCGACTTAGCCCGTTTAATGCCGACCACTTACGCCAGACCTCTTTTGCTTTAGTTGAAGTTTTGCCGGTGATTTCTGATGATGATTCTGATTTTCAAATTGATCCAAAAGACCTGCGCGTCGACGTGTACCGGTCGGGCGGTCATGGCGGACAGGGTGTCAATACGACCGATTCCGCAGTGCGCATCACGCATCTCCCCACGAATATTGTCGTTGCGATTCAAAACGAACGTAGTCAGATTCAAAACAAAGCCAAGGCAATGGAGATTCTTCGCGGCAAGCTACAGCAGCTGATGCAGGAGCAGAATGCCGAGTCGCTCGATAAGCTACGCGCTGGCGAATCGGCCTCTTGGGGACAACAGATTCGCAATTATGTCCTTCATCCATACAAACTCGTCAAAGATACTCGCACGAAGTATGAAACTACCGACACAGACGCAGTCCTAGACGGCAATCTCGACGCTATTATTGCCGCTTATTTGGACACACTTCCCTCGGAATCCGCACACGCAAAAACTTGAATATTTTAACGCGCTTATGCTATCATCATATTTATGATATTGCTTGATAATATCTCGAAATATTACCCAGGCGACAAAGTTCCTGCATTGGATCAGGTGACTTTGAATGTCCAGCCAAAAGAGTTCGTTTTTCTCGTCGGTAAATCTGGCGCAGGTAAATCTACCTTGATCAAGATGCTCACGCGGGAAGAAAAGCCGACTTCTGGCAAGATTATGGTTGGCGGTATTGACTACGACTACCTCCAGAAACGCCACATTCCACATCTCCGCCGTCGCCTTGGCGTCGTCTTTCAAGATTTCAAGCTCTTGCCAAATCGTACTGTTTACGAAAACGTCGCTTTTGCGCTAGAAATCGTCGGTGTTTCCAATAAAGAGATCCGACGCACTGTCCCGAAAGTCCTCGAGTTGGTCGGCCTTAGCGATAAGTCTCACAAGTTTCCGTCTGAATTATCCGGCGGCGAACGCCAACGTGTCGCGATCGCTCGTTCAATGGCGCGTCAGCCCAAGATTTTGATTGCAGACGAGCCTACCGGCAATCTCGACCCAGAAACATCATGGGGTATCGTGCGTCTTCTCGAAGAGATTAACAACTTCGGCACCACTATCTTAGTGACTACGCATGACGAGAAAATCGTCAACCAACTCAAGAAGCGCGTCTTGACGATTCGCGACGGAAAGTTAATTGGCGACCAAAAAGACGAAGGTCACTACGACCTTGACGCTACTAGTACCGCCCCGCCAAAGCGCCCTCTTGCGCCATTGCCCAAAAAGGAGCCATCTCAGCCAACCGTAGTCGCACCTATGACGAACGAGGAGCTCGATGCGGCGCGTGACTTGTCTAGCAAGGTAACCATACAAACCAAAGCCGAATCCGCTAATACTGCTAATACTGCCGCTGAGCCATCTGCGCCTTCTACCACGCGCCACTCTGCCGCTGTCGACGCCCATGCAAGTGCGCTTGCCAATGCGGCCACGATTACGCCCGCCCCGCCACGCGCCGTCTCTCCTCAAGCCGCCCATCGTCGTGCTGCTACGACCGCCGCTCGTCAGGCTGCTGCCGTACGTCGCGCCCAAGCCGCCGCCAATGCACCAAAAGCTAAAAGGAAAATTATTTAAGCCAACCTTTAATTATGTCACAAAAGGGAAATAATGTCAAATAAGAATCAGCAAAACGTCGTCAAAGTCTCAAAGAACACCACGGAAACCGCTTTAAAAAGCAGCGCCGAGCTTAGTAAAAAGCGTTTATCTCGCATTACAAAGACGCGCCACCACCGCGTTCGCACTACGCGCCGAGTATTTCGCTACGGCTTCAAAAGCTTCATGCGCAACACTTGGCTGTCTGTGGCGGCGATTGCCATTATGACCGTTACGCTCGTCGTTCTTTCGGCCACCATTATCGCTACCAATGCAATGGGTTCAGCAATTAAGAAGATTGAAGCCAAAGTCGACATGTCGATTTACATCAAGCAAACCGCTACAAAAGACCAGATTCGTCAAATCGTTTCACGCATTCGTCAATTACCAAGCGTGGCGTCCGTGAGCTATGTCTCACCAGAAAAGGGCAACCAAGACACGATTACTAAAATGATTGAAGATAGTAAGATTACCGATCAAAACATTATCAAGAGTTTACGCGAAGCTCCAAATAAAGTTCCGTGGACGATTAATGTTAAGCTCAATAACCTTAACGAAACTCAAGAACTGGTTAATTTTGCCGAAAATGACAGCTCGATGGTCGGAATGCTCGACGCGCGCGACCCTAGTTATACCGGTGGCAACAAAGAAGCGATCGACGCGATTGCGAGCTATATGCGGCGCGTTGAGCTGATTGGTCTTGGTGCCGCCGCAATCTTTGCCGTTATTGCTATTTTAGTCGTCTTCAACACGATTCGCATGGCAATCTTTAACCGTAAAGAAGAAATCTATATGATGAAGCTAGTTGGCGGTAGTCGTTGGTTTATTGCGGGTCCATTTATCGTCGAAGCAGGATTATATGGCGTGGTGGCCGCCATTATCTCTTTTGCGATTGTCTACTTAACGATGTACGCTCTAAAAAATAGCTTCAGCTCCATCCTCGCGCCAACCTACTCTATCATTCAGACTTATTGGTATTTTGTGATAGCGGCGCTATTGGTAGTTGGCGTGCTTATCGGTATCATCTCGGCATTACTCGCTACGCGCAAGTATCTTAAACTCAAATAATCTCTCGAGCCCATCTAGAGCCACGTAATCGCTTTATGATTAGTGGTGGCTACGCTTGCAGTTTCGTTGCGCTTATGTTATGTTGTATGTATGAAAAAGTGGTCAAAACTCGTCGCGGTATTCTTAGCTAGTTTAATGCTCGCTTTTCAGTTTCTTGATCTTTCTGTCGCTGCTTATACGCAAGAAGATTTAAATAAAATTAATGCTCGCATCTCGGCGCTTCGTTCTGAAATGAACGCTTTCGAAGAAGAGGCGAGCGCGCTTGCTGAAAAGGCCGATTCAATCGAGAACCAGATTGCTATTCTACAGAATCAACAAGCTTCTCTGCGCACGCAGATTAAACTCAAACAGGCCGAATATGACCAGATTGTTGCTGAGATTGCGACTACCCAGCAGCGCATCGATGACAATTCCGAGACGATTGGCTACGTGATCGCTCAGTACTATTACAATAAAGACGTTTCAACCCTTGAACGCATTGCTTCCTCGGAGAATTTCTCAAGTTTTATCGATGAAGAAGTGCGGTTGTCGAATTTCTCTGATACGATTTCCGAGATTATCAAAGAGAATGAAAACCTCAAGGAAGAACTAACGCAGAAGAAAAAGAATGCTGAGTCGATTCTTGTTGATTTGAAAAATCAAAAGGAGCAGCTTGCCTCAAGTGAAGCTGAGCAAGCCAGTATATTGGCTGAGACTCGTAGTGACGAAGCGGCCTACCGTCAGAAAAAGAGCGACGCTGCGTCTCAAAAGGCTGAACTAGAAGAACAACAGCAGGCCATCTTGGCTGATTTGGCAAAACGCTATAGCGCATCTAACGTTTCAGCTGGTAGCTCAGCTAAGGGCGGTTACCCTTACAGCGGCTATTGCCCTCAGCGCAAAGACGCCTTCGCCGACCAGTGGGGGATGTATATTTGTGAATGTGTTAGCTATGCTGCGTGGAAAGTTTATAGCACTTATGGCTATATGCCGTATTGGGGCGGTCGTGGCAACGCAAACCAGTGGCTCGCCAATGCCCGCGGCACCTATACGATTTCCAGCGAGCCGAAGGTTGGCTCCGTAGGGATATCGAACGCTGGCGCTTGGGGTCATGCTGTGTGGGTAGAAGCGGTTAGCGGCGATCGTGTTTACATTTCTCAATACAATTATCGCAATGCCGCCACTAACTATATGGCTGGAGAGTACTCAGAGCAGTGGATCAATAAAGGTGCTTATACTTACATCTATTTTAAATAAGCCATAAGCGCATGTTAAAATAGATAATATGGCACAGACATCATCAAAAACTACGCGTCGCACCGACGCTTCGCAAAACTCAATCCACGACTTATATTACAAAAGCCCCGCATCAGAAAAGAAGGTCAACCTCGCAACGACAATCATTGCGTGTTTCGTCACTCTGGCAGCTGGCTTTGGTATTGGTCTCAACTGGGAAAATGTCAAGTCTTATCTCGGATCGCGCTCTAGTTCGCAGAATTCCATCGATTTCAGTTCGCTAAACGCTGTTTATGCGAAGCTTGCCGAAAATTACGACGGGAAAATCTCCAAAGAAGCGGTCATAGAAGAAGCGAAACGCGGCTTAGTCCAGGCTGCCGGCGATCAGTACACCTATTATCTCACCGCAAAAGAAGCCGATGAATTTAATAAAGAGTTAAACGGTGACGTCGGTGCCGGTGTCGGCATTGAATTTGGCGAGCGTGACGGCTACTTGCGCGTCTTGCGGACGACTCCAGACAACCCTGCGCGTCGTGCGGGAGTTCTTGCTGGGGATATTATCTATAAGATTGATGATGAAGATGTGAGCGGTCTGGCTGCCGAGAAGGTGGCGGAGAAGCTGCGTGGGGCGGTTGGTACAGATGTTAAATTAACCGTTCTGCGCGACCGAGAAGAAAAAGAATTTACGCTAACGCGCGAAACGATTAATAATGTTAGCGCCTATGTCGATTATCGCGATGATGCGGCGATTTTGACAATTACGCGTTTTGATCGTGATACCGCCAAGCTAACGCGCCAATTAGCCGCCGAAATCAAGGAGCGCGGTAGTCAGCGAGTTGTGCTTGACCTGCGTGGGAATGGTGGTGGATACGTTGATGCCGCCAAAGACGTAGCGTCTTTGTGGCTTGATGGATCCTTGGTCGTAGAACAACGCTCGCAATCCGGCTTATATGATTCACGTATTAGCGCCGATCATGGCAAAACACTCTTCGACAACATGAAGACGATCGTCTTAACAAATGGCTCTACCGCTTCGGCTTCCGAGATTCTTGCTGGCGCTTTGCGCGATCACAATAAAGCTACTTTGCTTGGCGAAAGGACCTACGGAAAAGGCAGCGTTCAGTCTCTCGAGGAGCTCAATAATGGAGAGATGCTGCGCGTTACTATTGCCAAATGGTATACGCCAAATGGTGCGTCGATTGATGGCGAAGGCCTTGAGCCAGATCGCGTTGTCGAGCGTAGTTATGAACAAATCAACCACGACGAAGACCCGCAGCTCGATGCGGCTCTTGGCGACGTGTAAGTTGGCCACGCGCTTGGATTTTGTTGGGCGTGCAAGAAATGCCATTTTGGCATACAATATAAAAAACTAATAGGAGCCATATGGACAATTCAGAAACAAACGAGAGTGACGCTTTACCACATTTCGACGTTTTTCAATGGGCAAACACTGTTGATGAAATCAAGAACAATGTTTCGGTTGAGCTCTTTCTCTTCAATAAAAACTACACGCCATACAAAGTTCGCTATTCGGACACCTTAACGCAGACCGTCAAGTCGATGTTTATGCTTGAGGCGATAGAATATATTATTAAAGAAGCGGATAAAGGTCTCGAATGTCGCGAGTATGAACTAAGCGATGGCGAAGACAAGGTGATCTATCGGATTAGCCTCGAGACGGTTGGTCGCGCTGATACTTTGATTCATCTCATCGAACATGAATATAAAGATATTGCTTACTTTACTGACAACGAGTACGAATTTAAGCGCGTCAAGGGGATTATTGCGCGTTTTACCTATCCTGGCGAAAATGGTCAGCAAAGTTTTTACATTGCTAAAAATCTCGCCGCTAGCTCAGCTCTAAAAGGGAAGCTCAGTTGGGAATTAAACGGAGAAAGTTTCGAGCCGCTTACGGCCGACATCGCAATTAAAGTTCCTGAGGGCAACGAGACTGCGATCGTTGACGGGCAGATTGTTATTTTTAACCAGTCCAAGTTCGAAAAACTTTTCCAATACGACTATAAGTCGCAAGTAATTTCAGAGCAAAAGGCCAAAGAACTCGAAGATGCCTATAAGCTAAGTTTTCCAGAAGGCCTGACGTTAAATGCCTTACTTGAAGACAAGAAACCTTTAATAAAGAAATTGCAAAGTATTGAGATTGGCGAGATGAAGCAAGATCAGCTTCTCGACTACGCCGACGAAATGAAGCTCGAGCTGATGACTGATGACGCTGGTAAAATCATCATTATGGACGACAAAGATCTTGGCATGTTCGTAAATCTTTTGAGTGAAGATTATTTTGTCTCACCAGTCAACGGGAGGCGCTACGAAATTAAAAGCAAGAAGTTGCTCGATGAACCTGAAGGAGAGCCGCCTCGTGGCTAAAACCGCCCCCTTCTATCTTATCGACACTCACTGTCATCTTCACGACCTCGACTTTCCTATTCCGCCCGCCGAAGCCCTCGAGGCTGCCGCCAAAAACCAAGTCCAAAAAATGATCTTTGTCGGCACTAGTCCAGCCGATTCACTTCGCGCTAAAAGCCTCGCTAATCAACATCAAAATACCTTCTGGTCTTACGGCTATCACCCTAATGAGTTTCGCGGCCTTCTTTCCGATTTTGAGGCTGATTTGAAGCGAGCCAAAGACGCTGGAGTTTTTGATGATAAAAACCTTGTCGCGATTGGCGAAATCGGTCTCGACTATCACTATGCTGGCTTTGACCGCGCCGCCCAGATTGCGCTTCTCGAGCGCACACTCCAGCTCGCTCAAGATTTGAAGCTTCCCGTCAGTTTTCATGTCCGCGACGCCTTCGTGGATTTCTGGCCAATATTTGACAATTACCATCTTAAACCTTCCGTCCTGCATTCGTTTTCTGACTCGAAAGCCAACCTCGCCGAAGCCTTAAATCGCAATCTTTACATTGGTACTAACGGCCTCTCGACTTTTGCCGACCTCCCTCATCCGTCTCTCGACCGCATCATTCTCGAAACCGACGCCCCCTACCTTGCTCCTAAGCCTCACCGCGGCAAACCCAATCAGCCTGCCTATATCAAAAACATTGCCGACTGGGCTGCTGCCTACTACTCGACCGACCTCGAATCCGTCGCTAAAACCACTACTGCTACTGCCGAGACAATTTTTGCCCTTTCCTAGAAAAACCCATCGTTAATATTTATTTTTATATTGTCCGCGCTAACGTTCGGCCCTCTCGTCGCAATTGCGCCTCGACGCCACTTGTAATTCTGCCTACGAGGCATTTTCCGTCCAGTATGTGGCAAAATCCCGAAAAATCTAATAAAATAAACTCATGATTTATCTCGACCACGCTGCCGCCACGCCTCTTTCCGAAAAGGCAAAAACTGCCATGCTCCCATTTTTCTCCGACCAATTTTTCAACCCTTCGTCCGCCTATCTTCCTGCCGTCGCTGTTCGCAAACTCTACGAACAAGCTAAATCCGATATCGCTCACGTCATTGGCGCCAAGGGAGTCGACCTCGTCATGACCTCCGGTGCTACCGAGTCTATTAATCTTGCTTTCTTGCTCCTTGAGGATCTCGATGCTGAAGTTCTTATCTCTGCTACTGAACATCCCGCCGTCCTTGAAAACGCCAGGCGCTACAAGAATCATCAGATTGTTGCCGTTGATACCAATGGCTGTCTCGATTTGGACGATTTTACGAAAAAACTTACCAAAAATACCCAATTTATTTCAGTTTGCCTTGCGAGCAGCGAACTCGGTGCTATTCAGCCGATTTCCGATCTTTCTCGCCTCGTCGCAAAGGAGCGCGAGCGGCGTGCTCTTAATGGTGAAAAAACGCCCCTTTACTTTCATTGCGACGCCTCCCAAGGTATCGGCTTTCTTGGTGTAAAAATTAATCGTCTTGGCGTCGATTTATTGACTTTAAATGGCGCCAAACTTTACGGCCCCAAGGGAATCGGTGCTCTCTATGTCGGCCACAACGTCAAACTTAAAGCTCAAGTTCTCGGCGGCGGCCAAGAAATGGGTCTCCGTAGCGGTACTGAAAATGTTCCCGCCGTCGTAGCCTTCGCCGCCGCAATTAAAGAAGCTGAAGATCATCTCGCCAGCGAGCAAAAACGCCTCGCTAAGCTCAAACAGCAACTTCGCTCCGACCTTGCCGATCTTCCCGGCATCAAATTTCTCGGCAACCCCAAACATCAACTCGTCAATTTCTTACCTATTTCTCTCCCAGGCCTAGATGCCGAGCGCCTAATTTTCATGCTCGAAGAGCGCGAAGTCTATCTTTCGACTGGCGCCGCTTGCTCTGCCAGTAAAGGTATTAAATCTCCTTCTCTGCAAGCTATCGGCCTCTCCGATTCGGAAATCGCCGGCTCTCTCCGTCTTACTCTTGGTCGCCTCAATGATTCAGAGAACCTCAAGCAGGCTAGCTTCCATCTCCACGCCGTCGTTGCCGAAGAATCCGCCCGTCTCACCAAGACCTCGCCTAGTCCGCCGGCTCTTCTTGATTCTCCAAAGACCGCTCGTCTCGTCTCACCTCAATCTCCGCAAAAACTCCCGCCCGAGGTCGAACAATGAAAGTCTTTCTCGGAATGTCTGGTGGCGTAGACTCTGCTGTCTCTGCCCATCTCCTCAAACAACAGGGCCACGAAGTTACTGGCGTCTATATGAAAAACTGGAGCAAGAATCTCCCGGGCATGAAGTGTCCTTGGGCTGAAGATCTCGCCGACGCTAAACGCGTCGCGGTCCGGCTCGGTCTCGACTTTCGCGTCTTTGATTTTGAAGCCGAGTATAAACAAAAAGTCGTTGATTATATGATCACTGAATACCAAAAGGGAAATACTCCCAATCCAGATATCATGTGCAACCAAGAAATCAAATTCAAACTTTTTGCCGATACTGCTTTCGAGCAGGGCGCCGAAGCCATCGCGACTGGTCACTACGCCAAAACTGATCAAAAAAACCTTCTCTGTGCTAAAGATACTAATAAAGATCAGACCTATTTTCTCTATCGCATCTCTGCCAAGATTATTCCAAAAACCTTCTTTCCTGTCGGCGACTTCACCAAGCCTGAAGTCAAACAACTTGCAAAAGACCTTAATCTTCCTGTGGCCAATAAATCCGAGTCTATGGGCGTCTGTTTTGTCGGCGAGGCTAATATGCGCGATTTTCTTTCCGAATATATCGAAACTAAACCTGGCGAAATTCGCGAATTCGAAACCAATCAACTTCTTGGTCGTCACGACGGCGCCATTTTCTATACTCTCGGCCAACGCCACGGCCTAAATCTTACCGCTGGACTCCCATACTATGTTGTCAATAAAGACATGTCGAACAATATAGTTTACGTATCGCGCAATCTCAATCACGCTTCGCTTTGGCAGGATAAGGTTTTCCTCGACGACCTCTTTCTTCGTTCCGAAATCGACTCGTCAGAGCCACTCCTCGTCCGTATTCGCCATCGCGCTCCTCTCGTCGAAGCTCGTTTCGACGCGGAAAACCAAATTCTCACCTTTTCCGACCCCCAAAAATCCCTCACCCCAGGCCAGTCCATCGTTTTCTACCAAGGACAAATATGCCTTGGCGGCGGCATCATTTCTCCGATAAGATCTGCCTTATAGTTCTACTCTAAAGCGCAAATTGCGCGTTGTACAAGTCCGCATAAAAACCACCTTTTTCCATTAACTGCTTGTGGTTTCCGGTCTCAATCACGTTTCCTTCGTTCATCACTAAAATGATATCTGCATTCTTGATTGTCGATAGCCTATGCGCGATAATAAACGACGTCCGTCCTTTCATTAGCTTATCCATCGCTTTTTGTACCAATTCTTCTGTTCGCGTATCGACGTTCGATGTCGCCTCGTCCAGAATCAAAAGCGGCGCATCCTCGATCATTCCTCGTGCAATTGTCAACAACTGCTTTTGCCCCGCTGAAATCGAGTCGCTCTCGAGCACGTCTGTGTCTAAGCCTTTTGGCAATGTCTTAATAAAATGCCCTAGACCTATCGTGTCGCATACTTCCATTACTCGTTCGTCACTCACATTCTTTCGATTGTATACGATATTATCTCGCACTGTTCCGCTAAACATCCAGGTATCCTGCAGTACCATCGTGAATAGTGCGTGGATATCTTCGCGCGTCATCTCCTTCGTAGATTTTCCATCTATTCTAATCTCGCCATCGTTTACCTCGTAGAATTTCATTAACAAGTTAACCAAAGTCGTTTTTCCGGCTCCAGTTGGTCCCACGATTGCAACTTTCTGCCCCGCCTTTGCCTTAACTGAAAAATCTTTGATAATCAACTTATCTTTCTCGTAACCAAATTTTACATGATCAAATTCAACTTCACCAGCAATAGTCTCCTTCTTTACTCTTGATTTTATTTCTGCTTGATCGCTCATTTCCTCTTCGTCTAGAAACTCGAATACTCGCTCGCTTGCGGCTGCACCAGATTGTAGGCCGCCAATCGATTGCGCGAAACGCGAAAGTGATGCGGTAAACAGGCGTACGTAGGCAATAAAGGCGACAATGACACCGAAACTAATCGCTCCATTCATCGTTAAGATTGCCCCAACAACACAGACTGCAACGTAGCCAAAGTTTCCGATAAAGGCCATAAATGGATGCATTAGGCCAGATAAAAATTGACTTTTCTGGTTGGCGTGATAGACTCGGCGATTCAATTTGTCAAATTTAAGATTCGCCATCCTTGAGCCGTTATAGGCTTTGACCACATCGAGTCCCGAATAGGTTTCTTCGATATGCGCATTTAACTTTCCCAATTCGTCCTGTTGCGCGCGGAAATATTTTTGCGATTTTTTTAGCACTAAAGCCATAAAGACGAATCCGATAATACTAGCCGCAACCGCAGTAAGCGCCATTGTCCAGTTGGTTATAAACATCATGATTACAGCTCCGGCCAACAAAGCTACTTCGCTAACGAGCGTAGAGGCGACTTCGGTCAGGCTCATTCCAACTGTGTCGACATCGTTCGTTACTCGCGACAACACGTCTCCTGCTTGGTGACTATCAAAATACCGCAATGGTAAGCGATTGATTTTCTCGGAAATTCTGCGCCTCAAAGATTTAGCAAATTTGTTAGAAACGTCCGAAATAGTTACCCCTTCAAAGAACTCCAGAATTGCCGAGATGATATATATTCCGGCAATAAATAACGCGATATTTTTAATTGCCTCTAAATCCATTTTTGGTTCGATGAGACTTCTTATCGACTCTGGCAACTCGTCAATTTTTGCATATATCTTTTTTGCTTTTTCTTGGTCCAGGTCACCTTCGTGGATGCTTTCTGCGCCTAGGCTTTCTTGCATTTCTTGCATCGTTTTTAGGAAGCTGGCTTTGTCGGCGACGCTTATGTTTTTTCCGTCGATTTTTGACTCTTCTTGCGGGTTCGCCAAGATTTCTTGCGAAACGCGAACGATTTTATCGCGGTCAACAACCAGCCCCTCGGAGATCTTATCGGTCATATCTGCCAGCTTATTTGGCGCATTGATTGCCAATATTGAGCCACCTACTGCTAATAATATGGCAATTGCGATCCACCCCCAGAACGCCTTTAGTTCCACAAAGAGGCGCTTTAGTGCTAGCCCAAAATTTTTGCTTTTATCATCGTGCGCCCCTCGACCGCCTCTTCCGCCTCCGTTAAACATTTAATTCCTCCTGTGTTAATTGCGACATTGCGATTTCTTTATAGACTTTGCATTTCTTCAGTAGCTCGGCGTGAGTCCCCATCCCCACACAACTCCCGCCGTCCAATACTAAAATCTTATCTGCATGCATAATCGTTCCGATACGTTGAGCAACAATCAGACTCGTCGCATCTTTCGTATATTTCTTCAAATCCTTACGAAGCGCGGCGTCTGTCTTGTAGTCGAGCGCCGAAAAAGTATCGTCAAATATGTATATTTCTGGCCTTCTGGCAACTGCACGCGCTATCGAGAGGCGTTGTTTTTGCCCTCCGGAAAGATTTGTGCCGCCTTGCGCAACGTGCGCATCGTACTGCTTGTCGAGTTTTTCAACAAAGTTCTTTGCTTGAGCAACCTTGATCGCCGCGCGCATATCTGCATCGCTAATTGCGCCTCGTTCGGCATCGCCGTATTTGATATTGCTCGCCACTGTACCCGTAAACATTATTGCTTTCTGTGGGATATAACCAATCTTTTCGCGTAATGCTGTTTGTTTATAATCTTTTACATTGATGCCGTCTACAAAAATTTCGCCTTCTGTTACATCGTAAAAGCGTGGCACGAGATTCATTAAGCTTGATTTACCAGATCCGGTTGAGCCGATAAATGCTACCGTTTCGCCCGGCTTTGCAGTGAACGAAATATCGCGCAGCAAATATTCTTCGGCGTCAGGGTATTTAAATGAGACTTTGCGAAATTCGATAACTCCTCGTTCGGCCGTCTCGTCGTCGTCATACGTTCCGTCTTTGAGCTTGTTTTCCTCATCAAGAACCTCGTTGATGCGTTCTGCCGAAACTTGCGCCCTCGGCAACATCACAAAAATAATCGCCAACATGAGGAACGACATAATCACGTGCATTGCGTAAGTCGAGAAAACAATCATCTCACTAAACACCGTCAATTTGTCCGCCATTAGTGCGCCGTCGATCAGATACGCCCCAATTAAGTATATTAGCAATGCGACACCTTGCATGACTAGATACATAATTGGCGATATGAGCGCCATGATTCTTTGGTTAAAAATCTGAATTTTGGTAAGCTCGGCGTTACTGTGTTCAAATTTCTTTTCTTGGTAGCGTTCAGCATTAAACGCGCGCACTACGCGAATTCCTTTTAGATTTTCGCGCGTTGCTCCATTTAGCTTATCGGTTAATTTTTGAACGAGCTTAAACTTCGGAACCACGATTGCCATTACGGTGCCGACCAAGCCAAGCAGTATTACTACCGCGATACCCGTCGTCGCGCTCCATTGCCAGCTCTTGTTCGAGATTTTTACAATCGCCCAAATCGCTGTTAATGGCGAACGAATCATCATGCTCGTCCCCATCGAAACGAGCATTTGTATTTGCGTCACGTCGTTAGTGGTGCGCGTAATCAACGAGCTAGTCGAAAGACGCTTAACCGCTTCCATATCTAAGCTCTCTACTTTTTCAAAAATCTTATTTCTCAAATTCTTCGAAAAATTCGCCGCAACAATCGACGAGCAATAGCCCGCACCTACTACCGCCACAAAGCTCCCCAGAGCACACGCCAACATTAGGCCGCCATTCATCAAGATTTCGCTCATCTCGCTCCCCTCTGTTTGGACGAGTTTTGTAATCTCAGACATAAAATCAGGCATCTTCAATTCTAGCCATACTTGCGCGGCTACTAGGCCAAATGTGCAAAAAATCAGTCCTATGTCTTTCTTCGAAAAATTCCTAAATAATTTAAACATTTACCTCCGTTTCATTGTTTGTCTGTACGCAGTATATTTCCGCGCCGTGTCCAGTCAATATATTTTAGCCCATGTCGTAGGCAGTGTCAAACTCTGCTATCGATACAACTATACAGTATTGCGAAACCCCCAAAGAAACCCGCATTCTCAGCGATTACCTCCATTTTAGCACAAAATATGAAAAATGTCAAGCATTGACGGAATGGTTGGTTTATGATAATCTAAAACTAAATAAGGTCAAAATAAACACAAAACAAGGAGAGATAAGTTATGTTCACGAAAGCTCATGGGGGGGGGTATCTAAAAGATTCTTATTGATTGCGCTATTTGCAATCTTTAATCTTGTATCGATGATGACTTCGGTCCCAGCTTTGGCCGTCTCGCAAATCTCATCGACCGGTTGGCAAAATATCGGCGTCAATGAAGTCCAGGTGGACTTGTCAAAAATGAAGCTCCATAATGCCGAGTTTACGCCTGATAATGATGATCTGAAAATGATTACCGATGGTGTCGAATACGATTTCGGCCTCGTTGATAGTAATGGCGGGGCTATTGCCAGCTACCGCACTTCTGATACGAGCGGCTCAACTATTGATCTTGGTTCTTTTACCTTAAAGTGGCGTGATATAGCTCGGCTTGCCGATGGTTCGCTTTGTGATTTGGTGCTTCGCGTACACGCTACCGCTTATCATGGTGGTAAATTCGGCACCCCGATTTTAATCTTTGCCGACAGAGGCCTTCTTCTTGATAGTCCCATGGTTGGCACTAACTATAGTGCGACGATTGATATGACGTCGACTTTCTTAAAATCTGGCACCAATCAAAAAGTAAATGCAAAGATTGCACAAAATTTCATTGATATTGATCAGCCTGCCTATGGTGGCGTTTATCAAAATCCAGACGATTCTATCCCTGATTATGTTGAGAGTATTCAGCTCCTAGAAGGTTTCAATGACGTCGTCTATCTTGAGCCAGATTATTACCTTAATATCTCCGAAAATCCAGCTACACCACGCTTTTCCGCTACTCGAAATACAGCCACTATCGCGGATGCGCGCCGTGCTGGCCTAATCACTCTCGCCGATGCTGGCGAGTTTCGATATCGTTGGACTGGGCGTGGTAGCGGTACAGGACTTGGTTTTATTGATTCGTTGTCCGTTGAAACCTCCGTCTCGGGTGATTATGCCGATAAAGTCACTATTTCCCCTAGTCAGACTGGCGTTCTCTGGAAAAATTCTTACCCAGTCTCATTCACGGTTAAACGCGGTTATACTTTATCTCGACTTTTAATCGATGGTGAAAACTACGACTATGCCGCTCTCGCAGATTACGCCGCGTGTGATGCGCGTCAATCCGCCTGTACCTACAATTATATTTTCAAAGACATCGTTTCTAATCATTCCATCGACGTGCGCGTCGTCCCATTACCGACCGAGGAAGCCGTCAGCGAACAGGGAAACGAAGAAGATCCTGTCGTTCCCGACGGCGTCGCCCCGATTACTCCCTATAGCAACAATCCGGCCAAGCCCGTCGCCAACCCGCACACTGCAGACGCCAGCGCAGAAACGCTCAAGCTCCCCTTCATCATTGTTGGCGCGTCTGTTGCTGGCTTAGTAGTTGCAGTCGTTCTTTACCGACGTTTGTCCTAGGTTTTACGCGACTCGTTGAGGCCCTTTTGATGTAACGGCCTAATCGCCTAAGCTTCGACTGGATGTCGAAGCTTAGCGTCTGACCTATTGATTCTTCTTAAAGCACAAGAACCAATCTAGACAATACATCTCGTCGCTCTTGTCTTCCATTCTTTCTTTTGCGACGCCGCATGAGCCTGCCGTAGGCACAATTACATCATCTCCAGGACGCCAATCGGCTGGCGTTGCGCAGGCCGCTTCGTCTGCTTTTTGCAGTGCCATTACGATGCGCTTGATTTCATCAAAGTTGCGCCCCGTCGTAAGTGGATAGTAAAGAATTGTGCGAATCTTTCCTTTCGGGTCGATGATGAATACTGCTCGTACCGCTTGTGTATTCGAAGCGCCAGGCTGTATCATGCCGTACTTATTAGCGATTTCCATCCGTATATCTTCAATCAGCGGAAACTCTACTTCGATATTTTTCATATCTTTCCATGTGAGCTCCTTAATCTTGCGCAGCCATGCAATATGCGAATACAGTGAATCGACCGATAGGCCAATCAACTCTGTGTTGATCGCGGAAAAATCTTTCTGCATCGAAGCAAATGTCATGAATTCAGTTGTGCAAACTGGCGTAAAATCTGCCGGATGTGAAAACAAAATTACCCATTTTCCTTTATAATCCGCCGGAAAGCTAATCGGTCCCTGCGTGGTCACCGCCTCAAACGCCGGCGCATCCTCCCCGATAAGTGGCATTTGGTTTCTCGTGCTTATTGTTTGGTTATTAAAATCTTCATTTTCCTTCATGTGATTCCTTTCGTTAATACTATCATTATAGTGCAAAACTACGCGACAAAATATCAAAAAAATCCCAAAAACTATTACAAAAATGTCAAATCTGCTATAATTATACTAATATGCAATCATCTAACACTGTCAATCTCCCTATTTATATTGCGCGCGAGTCGCTCTATACAGAGGCCGTTCGCGACAATATTCCTCATCTCCACGCCTCGGCGATCGAGATTATTTATCTCACTGCTGGCGAATTAGAGTGTCAGGCCAACGACGCATCTTTCTTGCTAAGACCCGGCGACGTCTGTTTTATTAACCGTGGCCAACTTCACCACCTTTATCGTCGTTCGGCTTCGTCCGTCGACGAACATCTGTCGCTTATCGTCGATCCAGATTACTTTTTTGCTCAAAATACGCCTTTTTCTGCTTTGCTCGAACCGCTTCTAGGCGACGCAGCCTTTACGCATTATAAATTTTCCGCGTCCGACTACGATAATTCCGCAATTTATACGCATCTTCTTGAGGTTGAAGCACTCGTCGCGCAGAAGTCCTGCGCCTACGAGTTTGATCTCGCGGCGCGTCTTCTGCAAATTTTTCGCCACCTTTATTGCGCCTATCTACGTCCTTGCGCAACTCCTTTGGCTATCGACGCAGATCTTCCGCTTCAGAAAAAGATGTTAGACTACATCGCTAGTCATTATTCTGAGACAATCGACGTTCTCGACATTGCCAAATCCGCCAATCTTAGCAAGAGTAAGTGTTTTCGCTTATTCAAGCGCTATACTCGCTTAACTCCAGCCGCCTACTTAAATCAATACCGCCTCGAGCGCGCCGCTAAGCTATTGACGCAAACGACGCATTCGATTTCTTCTATCGCACATTCTTGTGGTTTTTCTCAACACAGCTATTTTGGCAAGCTATTCCTAGCAAATTATCATTGCACTCCTGTAGAGTACCGTAGGGCTTTGCAGGGTCCATCGAAAAAATAAAAAACCGCAAAAAACTCACACCGACCCCTGTATTAGCACTCTTGACATGAGAGTGCTAATGCGCTACAATGGGTATTAATTAGCACTCATGACAGTAGAGTGCTAAACAAAACCATAATATAACCATTAAATTACGCATACGATTAGCATCGCAAAAGTATTAAAAAGGAGGAAATAATATGGGAAAAATTATTGGTATCGATCTTGGAACAACCAACAGCGCCTTTGCTTATATGGTTGCCGGCAAGCCTGAAGTGATTACAAACGCCGAGGGCGATCGCACGACGCCGTCTGTCGTTGCTGTCACGAAGAAAAATGAGCGTCTCGTTGGCAAAGTCGCTCAACGCCAACGTGTTACGAATCCAGAAAACACTATTTACGGTATCAAACGCCTTATTGGTCGCAAGTACGACGACAAAGAAGTGCAGAACGACAAAAAGAATGTTCCGTACAAAATTGTCAAAAAAGGTTCTGGCGTTGCGGTAGAACTCGGTGGCAAGGAACACACTCCAGAAGAAGTTTCTGCGATGATTCTTAGCAAAATCAAGGCCGACGCCGAGGCGTTTCTCGGTGAGCCTGTTACTGAAGCGATTATTACAGTACCGGCTTACTTTGACGACTCTCAACGCCAAGCTACCAAAGACGCTGGTAAGATTGCCGGACTAGAGGTACGTCGTATCATTAACGAGCCTACCGCCGCGGCGCTTGCTTATGGTCTTGAAAAAAACGAAGATCAAAAGATTGTCGTTTTTGACCTTGGCGGTGGAACCTTTGATGTTTCGATTCTTGAATTAGGCGATGGCGTGTTCGAAGTGAAGTCGACTAATGGCGATACGCATCTCGGCGGTGAAGACTTTGACAATGTAATCGTTGATTATATTCTCGACAGCTTTAAGTCTGACACGAACATCGATCTCCGCAAAGACGCCGCTGCAATGCAACGCGTCAAAGACGAGGCTGAAAAAGCCAAGAAAGAGCTCAGCTCGGCTTCTGAAACCGATATTAATCTTCCGTATATTACCGCCGATGCTGACGGCCCCAAGCACCTTGAGCTGACTTTGACTCGCGCCAAGCTCGAGGAACTGGTCTCTGATCTTCTCGAACGTCTCGATGCGCCGGTTAATAAGGCTCTCAAAGACGCCAAGCTCGATACTAAAGATATTAGCGAAATCGTCATGGTCGGTGGTATGACACGCATGCCGGCCGTTGTCGAGCGCGTCAAAAAGCTTTTCGGTAAAGATCCGATGCAAGGTGTTAACCCCGACGAAGTTGTGGCGGTTGGTGCGGCCATTCAGGGCGGCGTGCTTGCTGGCGACGTGAAAGACGTCCTCCTTCTCGACGTTACTCCGCTGACATTGGGTATTGAAACCATGGGCGGCGTTCGCACTCCTCTCATCGACCGCAATACTACTATTCCAACCAGTAAATCCGAGGTCTTTAGTACCGCCAGCGACAATCAGCCTCAAGTCGAAATTCACGTTCTCCAAGGCGAGCGCGAATTTGCGAAAGACAATAAATCTCTCGGGCGCTTTATTCTCGACGGCATTGCGCCTGCTCCCCGCGGTATTCCGCAAATTGAGGTTACCTTCAATCTCGATGCCAATGGTATTCTCAATGTATCCGCCAAAGACAAGGGAACTGGCAAAGAACAGAGCATTACGATTCAGAACTCTGGCAACATGAGTAAAGACGACATCGAAAAGGCTCAAAAAGATGCTGAAGCTCATGCTGAGGATGACAAGAAGCGCAAAGAGGCTGTTGATGCCAAAAACCACCTCGAAAACGCTATTTATCAAGCCGAAAAGATGCCTACCGAGTATAAAGGCAAAATTTCCGACGACGACAAAAAGACGATCGAAAAAGCCGTCAAGGACGCAAAGGAAGCTCTCGAGTCTGCATCGGACGACAAGGAGAAGCTCGAAGAGGCTACAAAGGCTCTCAACGATGCCATTATGCCAATCGGCGCAAAAATGTACCAAGCTGCTTCGCAAGACGCTCAGTCCAACGCTACGACTGACGACAAGGATGCAAAAAAAGACAATAAGTCTAAAGACGATGATACGGTCGAAGGCGAGGTAGTTGACAAATAATGCAACCTGTGATATACTTAAGGTAATCGAAGTCCTTCGGGTTTCATCTTGAGTAGTCAAAATAGCGAGCGGTCTAGCTCGCTATTTTTGGCATTAAGACTTATTGTCTAATGTTTTTACGTCAATATCTGAACCCCTTAGCCGTGGCTTAGTTTAGCTTCACGATTGGTGCGACCCTATCTTCTTCTTAGAAATCTATGGCCAACTATCATACCACAACCGATTGAAATACCACCAAATAGCAATACACGGTTCAATAAGTCGCTAGTTTTTGGATTGCTAACGTTGGCGTTGTCGTCATTTTTTACTGTCGGCTGGTCTTGGGTCGTCTGTTTAGGGGCAGATTCTTTCTCTGGGTCAGCGACTGATGGTCTTTCTTCTATTGTGAGCGCTGGAATGTCCGCGCCGTTATACAACTGCTGAATGAGCTTAGCGCCGGCGTTTTCGGTAATCAGTGACAGAGAGCCGTGTCGTAGGAAATTTGGTTTTCCGGTTAAAGTATCAAGCCCAGCATTCACAGTTTTTCCACCATAATCCCAATTCCTCAAGTCATCGCTCGTCGCATAGTGATAAATACCGTCATATTGCACTGTTGTATTATTGACTAAATTTTCGTTATCCCAAACGTAATGGTCTGTATAGAAAAACCAAGTGTCGTTAATTTTGATAATTTGCATACCTTCCCAACCGGTTGCTTTGCCGACCGTCTCAACGCGCCCGCTTCCAGTTTGAGCGCTAAACACGCCGCCCGCCGCGTCTTGCAAGGTGTCGACATAATTCCAATTTGTCAAATCACTGCTACGATAAAGAAGATATTTTTCCTGTGAAGCCCCTCCGTAGTCAGTTTTCACTACCATATAGTATGTTGATTGATCTTTAAAAACTGACGCGTCGATAAACGATTTAAAATTTTCCGCTTCCCAGTTATCGAAATTCATTTTTACAGGCGTCGTCCATTGTTCTTTATCTAAATCAATCGCTTTGGTTCGGTAGATATAAAAATTACGATGAGAGTTTGCTTGGCACGCCGACTTTGTCGGCTCATCTAGTGTCGCGCAGTCTCGCGTATCTTGTTCGTTATATTGTATACTCGTGAAAACGTAGACACTTTCATCGTCATCAACGAATGCTTCCGGAGCCCAACGATTTCTAGTCACTTCTAGGGGTGTTTCAAGGCTACTATTGTTTATTGGGGCGATATTTGTCAGCGGCCCCTTAAGTACGGTAAAGTCTGAAAAGTTTTCTGTAACTGTGTATTTAAAATCAGCTCCCGCGTAGGCTGCCCTACAGGGGATAGTTCCGAAATTATAGAATTTACCGTTAATATAGTGGATATTGCTGTCGCGAAAATGTGACGCCATCGCCGCATTACAGGACTCTGTGCCAGAATTTGAGTTATTTGTAATATTCGGCGTAGAGTGATTAATGTCATCAATAGCATGAAAAGTGCCGCCGTCTAGCGTAAAATAAATCTTATATTGCTCGCTGGTAAAATTGAGCTCTGGCTGTAATTGATAGTTGCGCGATTGAAAATACGAACCTATATGTAGTTGTTTGCTATGTTCTCCCGTGTAGGCGCCCGTTTCCTTGTCAAATAAATAATAGGTCTCTGCGATTTTCTGTAATCCACGCAATTTTTCGCCATCGTGGTAGTAGTATTGCGTGCCGCCCTCTTTTTGCCAGCCCTCTTGAGCTGTCGCATGTGTATTTAGCTCGCGATCGGTAGCTAGAATTGTGACGGCGCCTATCATGGCGGCGACTAAAAAATAACCTACATATTTGAGTTGTTTCATTTTTGTTTTTGTTTTGACCTATGTTTACAATCTAAGGATAAGCGACTTAAGCGAATTTGTCAAGCTCTCACATGTACTTATCTATGACTTAGATTGCAATAGAAAACAATCAAAAGATTCTGATTCCAGAGAATGGCCAGATTCGTACCGCCGCTGGTCCTATGATGCGACAAAATGGCACTGTGCCAAGCCCGTTGCGTGAGTCGTACGAGTGCGACCCTTCGCGGTTGTCGCCGCTTACGAAAATCTCACCGTCCGGGACGACGATATTTATACTACCCGAAACATTTTCTTTTGGTCCATCTTGAGCCGACTTGCGCGTTTCGTCGTCTGGCGAAAAGCCCTCTGGGTGTTCCGTATTGTATACGGTCAATTTGCCGTCTTTTACCTTAACGCGCTCGCCGGGAAAAGCTATCACGCGCTTCACGAGGTATTGTTCTTGTGTGTCCGAAGGCGCTTCGCAGTTGGTCATCGTCGTATTGCCGCCATTCGCAAAAACAATAATCTGACCGCGTTGAGGTATATATTCCTTACTTGCGAGATGCGCAAGGCTTGGCGGAACGCGGTTTACGATAATTCGGTCGCCTGAGTGGAGTGTATTTTCCATACTTCCTCCTACGACGTTATAGCTCCGAAAAACAAAGCTTTGCAAAATAAACGTTCCAAGTACGACCGCGCCTACGAATCCTAAGAAACTTAAGATATCTTTTAGCGCAGGATATTTTTGTCCAAATGTTGGCTTTGTCTCCATTATATTTGATTTTAGCACAATCGCTACTAAACCGCACGGTCGATTCGTGCTATAATTATTTAGAACTATGGCTGATTATGTGATGCTACGACGCAGTCGTAATATGTTTAGCGCGATTCTGCATGTCGTTTTAAATATTACTCTGGCTGTTTTTTCAACCGCTCTAACCGTGATTAGCGGCAACTGGGTATTTGGAGTATTACTTGTCCTATTGTCTAAATGGCGCGTTGTTGCGGTGCGCCCGCGCTACTGGTGGCTTAATCTCAAGGCAAATATCGTCGATTTTACGGTTGGGATTAGTCTTGCTCTATTGGTTTATTTGGTGGGCGTCGATTCTTTGAATGTCTGGCACGTTATCTTTACGGCAATTTATGCGGTTTGGCTCACCGTTATTAAACCGCGCAGCTCTCCCTTGATGACCGAAATGCAGTCTTTATTTGCCGTTTTTTTTGGATCCTTTGCCGTCGCGCTTCTGACTGCCTCGATTGATCCGCTTGTCGGTGTCGCGATTAGTTTTGTGATTGGTTACGGAGCGGCTCGCCATATCTTCATGCAAGGAGAAGATCATGATTTCACGCTAACCACATTTATCTTTGGGCTGATTCTTTCTGAGTTGAGTTGGGTATTTTATCATTGGTCTATCGTTTATCGACTTGGGGCCTTTGCGATTCCTCAATTTCCAATTGCCAGTACTTTGATTTTTTTCCTGTTCGTACGCGGTTATCGCTCGGCCTTACGTCACGATGGCAAAATTCGCCTCGACGACATCCTCTTTCCTGCGCTTTTTTCAGTTTCGCTTATATTAATAATGGTATTATTCTTTTCGGAAGCAAGCTTTAATATTTAGTAAGACAAAGGAGGTTTATGAGTGAAACATCGTCATCAAGTCAAAATCATTTAGCTGATCAATCAGCGCAGACGCAGGGAAATCCCACGTCTCATGATTGGCGCAACTATCGTTCGCCAGCATCTACTACGCACGCCGCGCACCCTGTAAAAACCTCTAAGCCACGCACGGCGTCGTCGCCAGCCACTCCGCTCGCCATCTTTGCACTCCTGCTTGGCGCCATTGGCTGCACGCTTGGAGTTATTGCAGCGCTTAATTCTTTCAATGCGAGCAATGCGAATACTCCCTCGCAAACTGCGAACAATGCTAGCTATTATTCTGGCAATTCCGCCGAATTTAAGGAGACTTCGATTGCGAGTATTGCCAATAAAGTGACCCCTGCCGTGGTATCAATTGTCGCAGAAAGTTATTCGCCGACCAACTTCTTTAACTACTTTAGTGATTCGACCACGCAATCCGCAGGTACGGGCATGATCGTTTCGACGGATGGCTATATTTTAACCAATAAACATGTCGTCTCGGGCGCTTCCGGCTTCAAGGTAATTACTGACTCTGGCGATACCTATGAAGATGTTGAGGTTGTCGGCACCGATCCTCTCAATGATCTTGCTTTTCTCAAGATTAATGGCGTATCCGATCTGCCCACGGTAACGCTTGGCGACTCCAAGACTATTGCGGCCGGACAGCCAGTTCTTGCTATTGGCAATGCGCTTGGCGCATACCAGAACTCTGTCACGCAAGGTATCGTTAGCGGTACTGGTCGCAGTCTTGCTGCTAGCAATTCGGATGGTTCGGGAACAGAAACCTTGACCGATATGATCCAAACCGATGCTGCAATCAATCCCGGAAATTCTGGAGGTCCACTCGTCAACGCGGCGGGTGATGTTATAGGTATCAATACTGCTGTTTCTGCGTCTGCACAGGGCTTAGGTTTTGCAATTCCAATTGCGGCAGCTAAAGGTATGCTCCATAGTCTCATCGAAGACGGCACTGCGGCTCGCGCTTATCTTGGCGTCGCCTATATTACTCTTACTGCCGACATTGCAAAAACCTACGACCTCCCCGTCAATCAAGGCGCTTATCTGCATAGCGCCAACAGTCGCGCCGCCATTGCTAGCGGCGGTCCAGCCGACAAAGCCGGTTTACGCGCCGACGATATCATCACGAAGGTTGGCGATGTCGAGATCGGTCATGCCGGGTCAATCTTGACTTTAGTTGGCGAATATAAGGCTGGCGATACGGTTCAGATTACGTATTTGCGCGGCGACAAAACGCATACCACCAACCTTACGCTTGGCGCGTACGACGAATAGCTATCGACGCACGCAACACGACGCTCAGCGCGTATGGCCCGCCATAGATGCCATTAATGTTCTCTGGCAAGCTGCTTTCTATGCTATACTTTAAGAGTATGAGAACACTTGTTAAGAATCTTGATTTACACTCTAAAAGCGTCACTCTTTCCGGCTGGGTGAATTCGCGCCGTGATCATGGCGGTCTTATTTTCATTGATTTGCGCGATCATACTGGCGTAGTTCAGTTAGTCGTCGACCCTCGGACTGCCGATGCCTTTCGTCTTGCTGAGACTTTACGCGACGAATACGTTATCACTGCGAGTGGCACTGTGCGCAAGCGCGCTGCGGGTCTCGAAAATCCGAATATTCCAACTGGAACAATCGAGCTTGTCGTGAGTTCGTTGACGCTACTGAATCGCTCGGCGCCTTTGCCGGTACCGACACACGACGATGGTCAGAAGGTCGGCGAAGAGCTACGCTTAAAATATCGCTATCTCGACTTGCGTCGCCCCTCGATGCAGGAGCGCCTCGTGCGTCGTTCTCGGTTTTACAAATACTTGCGTGATTTTATGGAGAAGAACGAATTTATCGAAGTTACGACCCCTATTCTCGCCAACTCGTCCCCAGAGGGCGCACGCGACTTCTTGGTACCATCGCGACTTCATCCAGGTCAATTTTATGCATTGCCGCAGGCCCCGCAACAGTTTAAACAGCTTCTTATGGTAGGTGGCGTACCGCGTTATTATCAAATCGCGACTTGTTTTCGCGACGAAGACCCTCGCGCCGATCGACTGTATGGCGATTTCTATCAACTCGACCTCGAAATGTCATTTGTTGACGACGGCGAAGTTGTTCGACAAACCGTCGAGCCGTTGATGAAGCAGCTTGTCACCAAATTTGCCGGCAAAAAATTACTCAACGATGCGATTCCGCGCCTATCTTATCGTGATGCTATTGAGATTTACGGTACCGATAAGCCGGATTTGCGCTACGATATGCATCTTATCGACCTTACTGACGATTTAGCGAATACAAAGTTTGCAGTATTTGCAAAAGCCGAATGCGTCAAGGCGATTTGCGTGAAAGCGGGTGCTGATTTGTCTCGATCGCAAATTGACAATTTTACCAACCAAGCTCGCTCGCTCGGCGCAGGTGGCTTAGCCTATCTTACCTATACGGAAGACGGCGTCAAGTCGCCGATTGCGAAATTCTTGAGCGAGGAAGAACTCGACGCGATTCGGCAAAAAACCGGAGCTCAGCCAGGCGATGCCGTTTTCTTTGGTGCCGATACACGCACGCTCGTTAATAAAGTCCTCGGCCAATTGCGCATTGCCTTCGCGGATCATTTTTCGCTAAAAGACCCTAATACTGTTGCATTATGCTGGGTGGTCGATTTTCCATTTTACGAATGGGATGACGGCGCCGACAAACTAGACTTTGGTCACAACCCGTTCTCGATGCCAAAGGGCGGACTTGTCGCACTGGACTCCGCCAAGACGGATGCCGACAAGCTCGCGATTCTCGCCGACCAGTTCGATATGGTGATGAATGGCTACGAAATATGCTCTGGTGCTGTGCGTAATCATAACCCAGACATAACTTACAAAGCATTTTCGTTGCTCGGCTTTGATCGTGATTACGTTGATTCGCGCTTTAGTGGGATGCTTAACGCATTCAAGTACGGCGCTCCGCCGCACGCTGGTTGCGCTTTTGGTATTGATCGGATTTTTATGGTTCTCGAAGATGCAACCAATATACGCGATATTATCGCTTTTCCAAAAAACGGATCCGGCGTCGATCTTATGATGGAGTCGCCGGCATTGGTCGACGATTACCAGCTCGACGACTTAGGCTTAGCTCGCAAAGAAGACGAGGGCGAGGACTGATGTCTAAGGGAAGGAGACTAGTATTTCTTACTAGCTTAATTGCGCTATGCCTCAGTCTCTCGTGCGGCGCTAATTTATTTGCTTCCAGCGAGTCGACGCCGACCCTTTCCGACGAACAGATTGGCCTAATCTCTCAGAATTGTTCTAGTATTAAGCTCCAGCTGCAAAAGATTCAGCGCACCGATGCCAAAAGTCGTGTCAATCTCGGCAGCCGTTACGAGCGTCTCTCGTCCGAGCTGATGCTCAATCTAAATCTACGCCTCGTCAAAGGCAATCATGCAAGCTCTACGCTTGCCAAACAGCAGACTACTTTTATCAACGAACGCGAGCGTTTTCGCAATGACTACATTGGCTACTCTCAGGCTCTCGATTCGTTGATTGCGATCGATTGTCGCGCAAAGCCACAGAAATTCTATGACCAACTTGTACTCACGCGACGCAAGCGTGCCGATATCGCCAAAAGTATGAGGCGCATAGAGGGCATTATTGAGAAGCATCGCGTAGCTGTTGAAAGTCTGAAAGAGGAGTTTATGCATGAGTAATCAAGACGCTCTTTCTAACGAGTTGCATTCCCAAAAATCACCCATCAAAACAACTGGTGGCCGCAATCTTGTGTTACTCGGCGTCGGTTCCGTGGCGATTGCGCTTGTGCTTGTCGCTCTGAGTATCACGATATATCGCGCTAGTGGCGATATTTACCTCGATCGTTCCCGCCCAGGATATATTTCCGAAGATGAAACGCGCGACGACAGCGACACTAGGGGAACATCGTTTTCTAACGAGGGCGCAATTACGGCTCGTGAGCTCGATCTATATCTTGAGCAGCTGGACCAAATCGAACAATATCTCAATACTAGTTCAGACGCCTTTTCGGAAGCGCCGTTGTCCGATGATGCCTTAGTGATTTCGCCTGATGTTCACGAGGATGTATCGACGTCAGAAAACAAACCATTTTAGACAAAACCTTGACTTATTCGTTTGTGCTAGGAGTTTTGCGTTCGCTCGTAATGCTTGCTAGGTTTTCGCGTAGCCATTGATCCGCGGGCCCCGCGCTCAATAACACAATCAGCCAGTTTGCCTTATGGAGCTGTTGCAGTTTGTGAATTAAGACTTCGTTCATTTCTGCCGCTTCGGCTTTTTCGTGGTCGTCTAATTCCTTGATTAAAGTATCAGCGCTTAGTATCTCAAGCTGCGGATCTTCGCGCGTTAAATAAGTTGGGAGCCAAAAAATTTTACCTGCATCAGTAAATGCATTCTTATATTCGCGACGAATTTCGTGTTGGCGTGTGTTTTGATGCGGCTGGTAAATGACTGCAACTCCACCGTAATGGTCGCGCTCCTTCAATTCACGCGCCATTTCCAGAGTCAGTGCAATTTCGGACGGATGGTGCCCGTAGTCAGATATTACTCCTCGTTCAATTTTCTCAAAGCGCCTTCCTGCACCAGGAAAGCGATTAATCGCGTCGAGAATCGAGGCTTGGTTTGGTGTCTTTTCTGTGTTTTTTTGCGACTTCTTTAAAATTGTTCCAAAACATCGTACGGCCAGGCTTCCGTCTATACGCCGCAAGGCGCCAATCAGATTAACGCCGTGCATTAATGTTGTATTTTTTACAACGTTATCGCTCTGACTTTCAAATTTTCTAAACGCCGCTTGGTAATCTTCGCGCGTTGGGTAGATATCGGGATGATCGTAATCAATTGTCGTAATCGCGCTAATGTATGGATGGAACGCGAGAAAGTTCCGATCGTACTCATCGGCTTCGTAAATAAAATATTCAGATTCTGCATCATATTTTCCGCTTTCTGCCCAACCAAGCGTCGTGCCGACTAGGTAGCTTACCGGAATATTGAGCGTCTTAAAAAGCCATACCAGCATCGCAGTTGTCGTTGTCTTGCCATGCGTTCCCGCTATTGCGACCATCTTTAAATTCTTAATACGAATCAGCTCTGCGAGAAACTCGTCTCGTTTGCTGGTTTTAATATTGCGCTCGCGGGCTATTTGCAGTTCGCGATGTTGTTTTGGCAGGGCAGATGTATGCACGAGCCAATCAACGCCAGTCGTTTCGATTTTTTGAATCAAAAAATTTCCATCCTGTTCGCCGTATCGCGCCTCAATGCCTTTTTTATCGAGTTCATCCGCAATCGCGCCGCGCGTTAAATCAGACCCAAAGACCTCAAAGCCTGCATCGTGCGCTAGTTCGGCGAGTGGACCAATCCCCGTCCCGCTAATTCCAGAAAAATAAACCTTCATCAATTTATTATATCATCAATCAAAACAGGCATTCTCTCTGTTACTATTCTAAAAATTCCCAACAATTTTTTGAGTATGCTACAATAATATTTAAAGAGTTAACTACGGCAATTTAGCCGCTAGATAAAGATTAGGAGTTATTTCGGTGCCAGAATACAAAAAGAATGCGAACAACAAGTCGCGCCAACCCAACAAAGTTCTCAATGGGCTACGCCTCGGCGTGTTTTGGGTGCTTATTTTCATGATTTTTCTCGGATTCGTCTCAATTTTAATGAGTAATAATCGCAAGATGAGCGTCGAGGAGAAGGATTTGACCGAAGTGCTGTCGCTCGCAAAAGACGAGAAACTAAAAGAAATCGTTGTGCGTGGCGACGAGCTAGAAGTTTCGCCTCGCGACGGAACCGATCTTCCAGAAAAGATTATTTCTCGTAAAGATCCCTCTGGTACGCTTCAGGAACAGGGCTTTGCTGAGGTCGTAGAAGACGGAAAAGTTGCGATACGCATCGAGGAAAATATTAATGTCTGGAGTACATTTCTCGACGTCACTCTCATTGTCCTTCCGACCGTGTTTGTTATTGGATTTCTCGTTTATATGATGCGTCAGGCGCAAAGTATGAATAGTCAGTCTATGGGTTTTGGCAAAGCCAAAGCACGCGTTTATGGCAACGAAAAGAAAAAGGTAACTTTTGCCGACGTGGCTGGTAACGAAGCCGCAAAACAGGATCTCACCGAGATTGTCGACTTTCTGAAAAATCCCAAAAAATACGAGAAGCTTGGCGCAAAGATTCCTCGCGGCGTCTTGCTCGCGGGCGACCCCGGTACCGGTAAGACTTTGATGGCTCGTGCGGTTGCCGGAGAGGCTGGTGTACCATTTTTCTCGATTTCTGGATCCGAATTCGCCGAAATGTTCGTCGGTGTTGGCGCTTCGCGCGTTCGTGATCTTTTCAGCAAGGCAAAAAAGAACTCCCCAAGCATCATTTTCATTGACGAGATTGATGCCGTCGCGCACAAGCGTGACGCTCGTGGCGGCGCGGGACGGGAAGATGAGCAAACGCTTAATCAGATTCTTGTCGAAATGGACGGTTTCGATAACGAGTCCGGTGTTATTGTCATTGCTGCAACCAACCGCGTCGATATGCTCGACAAAGCCTTGTTGCGCCCCGGTCGTTTCGATCGTCACGTAAATGTCATGCTGCCCGAACGCAAAGATCGTATCGAGATTCTCAATGTCCACTTCAAGAACAAACCTATTGACAAATCAGTCGATCTCGATGCTTTGGCTGCTAAGACTGCCGGAAGCAGCGGCGCTGACTTGGCAAATATTGCCAACGAAGCCGCAATCGCCGCCGCTCGCCACAATCACAAGATTATTACAAATGACGATATTACCGAAGCTTTTGAGCGTATTGCAATCGGCCCAGAGCGCAAATCAAAAGTCATGAACGATCACGAACGCAAAATTACCGCTTATCATGAAGCTGGCCATGCTATTGTTGGCCATGTTCTGCCCGACTCCGACCCAGTACATAAGGTCACGATCATTCCTCGTGGACGTACTGGCGGCGTTACTTGGTTTCTTCCGCCCGAAGATCGTAGCTATAAAAATGTTTTCGAGCTTAAAGACGTACTCGCGCGCGCGATGGGTGGTCGTGTCGCTGAGCGGCTTATTCTCGGCCCTGACGGTATTACGACCGGCGCAAGTTCCGATTTGCAAAATATCGCACAGCTCGCTCGCGAGATGGTAACCGAAGAAGGTATGGGCGCGCAACTACGCGACCAAGTGTTTAATACTAACGAGGTAAATTTCTTTGGCGACCGCGCAAAGATCTATTCCGAAAAGACTTCCGAATTGATTGATGCCGAGATTGAAGCTTTAGGGAAAGAGGCAAATCAACGCGCAGAGGCAATTTTGAAGGCCAACAAAAAGAGCCTAGACGCACTTGCAGAGGCCCTACTAGAGAAAGAAACGCTCGAAAAAGATGAGGTCGAAAAGATCCTCAAAGATGCAACTTTGCCTGCAGCCGCTAAATTGCACGATTAGTGCACATCCATCTCTCCATTATATCACAAAAGCCTAAAATTGTCAAGCATTGACAGAATAGATATCTTGCGATAAAATAAATTCAAACAGGTCAAAAATAAACATCAAATGCAACATTTTAGACTAGCAACATCATATCATCTGCGCGTAATTTTTGCCTTTTTCGTGGCGCTTTCTATCGCACTGGGCGGCTACGCAACGACTTGCCGCGCATCTGGGGGGGGGATTACTTATTACGCGACGCGCTTTGAACAGGAAAATGGCACAGGTACCACTGTTTATTTTGCAGTGATTAAAGCCGGCGCGGCGGGCGCACCCCGTCTCGGTATTGCATCGCAAAAATGTTGCGCTATTGACGACCACAGTCTACATCAAACCCCTACCGCAATGGCGCAAGCTTACGATGCTCAGCTGGCGGTCAATATGGGGCGTACCGGCTATAAGCATACGCAGTTTAATAACGGCCACTTTCTCGTACCCGACCCTACTACCGATTACCATGCGAGCGTTACGCAGTATACGAATCGTTACGACGAAGGTTATACCCTTTATCTAACCAAGGGCGCCAACCCGCAACTCAAGGCCATTAAAAACGATACGTCTAGTAGCATCACGAACGACACGCTTACGCGTGAGGCCGAATGGGCAATCGGCAGTTATTTTCCAGTTTATGCGGAAGGGCATTTGTATAGTGCCTCCGAGCGCAACTTAGACGACGAGTCGGAAGCTTACCTTACGCAGCGACACCCGCGCACTTTTATCGGTCAGTACAAAAATGGCGACTATTTCGTTGGGGTTGCTGAGGGGCGTAACGATCCTGCTAGTGCCAACTACGATTCGTCGCGTGCGGTCGAGATGGGACTGAATCTTGAAGAGATTTACCAGTATTCTGTATCTCAAAGTGCTATTCTAAATATCAATTCGCCGATTCGCTTCCTATTCAACGGCGACGGTGGCGGCAGTTCTGGATTTATCTATGATGGCCAAAAAATTAACCGCGCCTACGATGATAATGGCGCGACCGAGCGTTCCCTCGCGAATATTTTATATTGGCCTCGTCAAACCGCATCGCCCATCTCTGACGACAACGTCGCGTCGCCTGTCGTGGATGATGTCGCTAACTCCAACCTTGATCCTGCGAACGATGCGGACGATTCGTCGCTTCCGTCACTAGAAAACCCTAAAACCGGTGACGGTAGCCTGGTCGCTTTTGCGATCCCGTTCATGGTGTTCTGTTTGGTCTTTGCTGGCCTTTTTGCTCGTAGCCGTTTCCATAGACGCTAAAATATGCTATAATCAAACCAAGCTTCGTCGCATTCATTCGATAAAAGCGTTATTTTCGTATGCTAGCGAGGATGCATCGTATTTTGCGCCTGTGGTGGAATTGGTAGACACGCTACCTTGAGGTGGTAGTGGCCATTTTAGTGCTGTGCTAGTTCGAGTCTAGTCAGGCGCACCATTATTGACAGAAAGCGATTCAAGTAAAGTCTTAAAGGGCTCATTCCGGAGAAAACGGGCTCTTTTTTGTTGTCAATTTCAATGTTCGTGATCGTTTGATCAATGCCATGATCGTCTGGTCAACGCTTGCCTCGCAACATTTTATGACCTAACCTTCTATTATACCACAAACGGCATAAAAAGTCAAGTTATGCTAAAATATCCCTTATGAATGCCAATCAAATACGCCAAAAATATCTCGAATTCATGAAACAAAAGGGGCATGCTCATATTCAGCCCGCTCCTCTCGTCCTCGAAAACGACCCCACTACCTTGTTTACTGGCTCAGGGATGCAGCCGCTTTTGCCTTACTTGCTCGGGAAACAGCACGAAGAAGGGCGTCGCTTAACCGATTCTCAGCCCTGTCTGCGCCTTCAGGATATTGATGATGTAGGCGATCCTCGCCATACGACTGTTTTTGAAATGCTCGGCAACTGGTCTCTTGGCGATTATTTTAAAGAGGAGCAGATCCGCAACTTTTTTACATTCTTGACTCAAGAGATTGGCCTCGATCCACACAAGCTTTACGTGACTTGCTTTATTGGTAATGAAAAGTACGGGATTCCGCGCGATGATGAAGCAGCTCAAATTTGGCAAAAGGTCTTCAAAGAGGCCGGCATTGACGCAAAAATTGCCGAGATTGATACAGCCGAAAATGGCGCAAAGCGCGGCATCAAGCCAGGAGAACATATCTTCTTTTATAACGACAAAGAGAACTGGTGGAGTCGCGGCGGAGCAATCGAAGAGACACCGATAGGCGATCCGTGCGGCCCAGATTCCGAAGTTTTTTACGACTTTGGCGCCGACCGTCAGGATGAAAAGATTTACGGCAAGGCGCATCCCGCCTCTGACGGCGCGCGTTTTATGGAAATTGGCAATCAAGTCTTTATGCAATATCGCCGCAAGGAAGATGGCACCTTTGAAGAACTCGAAAACAAAAACGTTGATTTTGGTGGTGGCCTTGAGCGTATCGCTGCGGCTAGTATTGATTCGTACGACGTCTTCGAGATTTCGCTCCTCAAGCCAATCATCAACCGCCTCGTCAAGTTGTCCGACAAAAGCTACGCAAGTCACACTGCCGAAATGCGCATAATCGCCGACCATCTACGTGGCGCCTATCTTCTTGCTGCGCAAGGTCTTGCCCCCTCCAATAAGCAACAAGGCTATGCCTTGCGTCGCCTTATTCGTCGCGCAGTCCTAAAGGCTCTTAATCTTGGCATAGAAGACAATTTCTTGGCGGAGATTGTTCCTATTATCGCGGAAAATTACAATGATTTGCCGGATAGTATTTTAACGACACGCGACCGCGTCCTCCATGTTCTCGGCAACGAGGAGCAGGCATTTCGTAAAACCCTTCGTCGTGGCATGAAAGAGCTCGCGAAGATGGCTCAACAGGGCTTAACTGGCCGCGAGTTATTTATGCTTCAAGATACTTACGGTTTCCCGCTCGAGATTTCGGTTGAAGAAGTAAAACGTCAAAATATATCACTGAGCGCCTCGTGGCAAGAAGAATTTGACACTGCTTTGAGCGAACAGCGCGAGCGCAGCAAAACCGCTAGCAAGGGTATGTTCAAGGGCGGCCTCGAGGATCACGGCGAGCAGGCCACTAAATATCACACCGCAACACATCTGTTACTCGCCGCCTTACAGCAACATGTCGATTCCAATATTGGACAACAGGGAAGCAATATCACCGCCGAACGGATGCGTTTTGACTTCAATCTTGACCATAAATTGACCCCTGAAGAACGGCAAGCGGTCGAAGACCAAGTCAACGCTTGGATCAAGGACGATTATACGGTACAGTATCACGAGTTTGATAAAAACTATGCCAAAACGACCCTGAAGGCCGAAGGTCAATTTTGGGACAAATACCCCGCAAAGCTTCGCGTCTATACGATTGCCCCTAAGGCATATTTTGACAGCCATCCAGTCCAGGATAAGGTTGTGCAGAAGCCGCTTGCGCCGCGCAGCTCGCATTCTGCGCCTATCTCTGTCGAGGTATGTGGTGGACCCCACGTAGAACATACGGGAGTCCTCGGTCATTTTAAGATTAAAAAGGAAGAAGCGAGTTCTGCTGGCGTGCGTCGCATCAAGGCTATTTTAGAATAGGCGACCTTGCCGTAGTATTATATATGCTATAATTAATTCATGAGCATTTTCTCTCGTGCATTGCCTGCGCTAGGTAAGGATTCCAGTTCTTCGTCGTCGCGTACTTCGCGTGGCAAAAATCCCGATGATTTTCTTTTAGCTTTAGATATTGGCACCGAATACGTCAAGGCACTTATTGCGCGCAAAGGAAAAGGTAGCCTGAAAATCGTCGGCGTCGGCAAGGCGCACGAAGCTCCGACCAATATGTTCTCTGGTGCAATCGCAGATATTGCCGGCGTAGCCAAAACTTGCGAAGAAGCTCTCGTGAAAGCTGAAGAGATGGCCGGTGTTCGCGCGCAGGAGGTTGTAGTGGGCATTGCCGGCGAACTGATTAAGGGCAATACTGCGTCTATCAAATATCGCCGCGCTAACGCTAGTAAGCCAATCACCGATTCAGAGATGGAAACGATTATCGAGCGCGTCCAACAGCGCGCAGGCGAACGCGCGCGTCGCGAAGTGGCGATCGAGACTAATAATCCCGACGTTGAAGTGCGCCTAATAAACTCCGCTCTCGTTTCGTTGCGTATTGACGGTTATAAAGTATCCAATCCGATCGGCTTCAAGGGCAAAGAAGTAATCGTGCAGATTTATACGGCTTTCGCGCCGCTAGTTCATATTTCCGCCATCGAGCGTGTTTGCGATGAATTACAGTTGGATCTAGTTACTGTCGCCGTTGAGCCTTTTGCGGTTTGCCGCGCTTGTCTAGGCGACGATATCGAGTCTAATTTTTCTGGTATCGTGATTGATGTTGGTGGCGGTACGACCGACGTTGCAATTGTCGATGACGGTGGCGTCGAAGGAACTAAGATGTTTTCTATCGGTGGGCGCTCGTTTACACATCAAGTCGCAGAGCGTCTCGGTCTTAGTTTTGCTGACGCCGAGAAACTTAAATTACTCGCTGACAATCCCGACATGAAGGCAAGCATACGCAAAAAATTCGAAGCTGCCATTGAGCGCAATCTCGAGGTTTGGCAGTCTGGCGTCGAGCTCGCAATTGAAGAGTTTGATCAGTTGGAAACTTTGCCAGGGCAGGTATTACTTTGTGGTGGCGGCGCAAGTCTTGGTGCGATCCCTGAACTCTTAGCGACGGGCGACTGGTATAAGTCCTTGCCGTTTTCGCGTCGACCTGTCGTTAGTCTTATCGATCCAGACGATATTGATGGCGTAGTGAACGAGACTGACCGCGATCTCGATCATACTTTCGTGACCGCGATGGGTCTCCTGCGCGTCGGTATCGATACTCTTATTGGCGCCGACGATACATCGATTCGCGCAAAGCTCGCCCGTTTACTTAAGAACTAATTTCTATCCAAGTACCAGGTTTTTGCTTGCCGAGACTATATCTTCCAAAGTTGGTGCGATGTAGTTTAGTAACTGTGTAGCCTAAAGCAGCAAAGGTGCGTCTTATTTGACGATTTCGGCCCTCGCTCATCTCAACTCGCCATTTTTTGTCGTTGTCATCTTTTAGTCGTGTCAGCCCTAATTTGCTAACTCCATCACCGATTTCTACTCCAAAATCCGCAATCATTTGTCTATGCAATGGCGCTAGAGCTTTGTCTAGCTCGACCTCGTAAATTTTATTTTTTTGATAGCTTGGGTGTGTCATGCGGTTGGCAAAGTTACCGTCATCGCTCAATAAAATCAATCCAGATGAATCTTTATCAAGACGCCCAACGCTCTTAAGATGTCTCATCTCTTTTGGCAACAACTCAAAAATTGTTGGCGCATCGCCTTGTCGTCTTCTACTACATACATATCCGACCGGCTTATTTAGCTGATAATACGAAAACCGTTGACGTAGAGCGAGCGCATTGCCGTTTACCTTCACTTGGTCCTTGTCGCACTCTATCTTCGCACCCAACTGAGCGACTTGATCGTTTATTGATACTTTCTTAGCAGCTATCATTTCATCGGCCTCTCGCCTAGATATCCCAAGATGAAACGCCAAAAACTTATTCAGGCGCTCTTTTTGACCTGAATCATCCGTAGCTTCGATAGGCCTACCTGACATATCCTACGCCTGCTGTTGTGGCGCGACTTGTGGCGGCACAGCTTGAGGCGGTGTAGCTTGGGGCATCTGTGCGACTGCTGTCGTTGGCGCCACTGGCTGAGCAACCACTGGCTGAGTGGCTACTGGCGCTTGTGGAATCGCTTGTGTAGGATTAGGCAAAACTGGCGCAACTTGCGGTGTAGCTGTGGCTGGTACGGCTTGCTGTGGCGCTGCTACTTGGGGTGGCGCAACGACCGGCTGCGCTACGGCTGGAGCCTGCTGCGTAATCGCCTGTTGTGGTAATGTTTGAGCGGTGGCTGGTCCAGGATTTGCTACTGGTGGCACCGGCGTAGCTATAGGCGCTTGAGCTGCAATCGCTTGCGATGTGCTTGTTGCTACATTTGCCTGTACGGTTGCTGCTTCCTGTGCAGCACTCTGCATCGATGCGACTGCGGCGCTAGCTGCCCTTGCCTGTTCGAGCTCGCTTGGCGACTGCTGGACAGCTACTGCAGGGCTTGGTTGAGCAATAGTTGTTGTGGCTGCGGGTGTGGGCGCGGCTGGCTTGTCGATCTCGGACATATCTACCATACCCATCATTCCCCCTCCTTCATTCAGCGCTTCTTCCATCTTGCGCTGCATTTCTGCTCGTGCCTGATCGAGGCGCGGGTCGTTAATCGGCTGAATCACGCGTTCGCCACCAATCGATTGTCCGCTCTCGAAGCCTTCAGCTCCGGCCGGCATCACAGAGCCTGTCGTCGCAGAAGCTGCACCCGACATCGTTGGTGCCGCCGTCATCATACGACCGTTTGCCTCGGCGGCCGGCTGCACATTTACTCTTTCTGCGACTCTTTCCGCAAAGTTCTGGTTATTTGCATTGTTGGCAATCGACGATACCATACCAAGATAAGTCTGTGCGCTAGAGTTGGCTGAATCTCCAAGCACTTCATGCACTATCGCTACAACATCTTCTATGCCGACTTGCGACTTAACTACGTAGCGATCTGCGCCCAAGCTCTCTCCTCGTTGACGCTGATCTTCGCCCGATAGTGCCGTCATCATGATAATCTTCACGTTTGCTGTTTCTGGCGTTGAGCGCAGTATATCCAGCATGTCAAAACCAGAGATTTTCGGCATCATCACGTCCGCGATAATCAAATCAGGTTTTTCTTGTACGGCCATCGCTAAGGCCTCTTCGCCGTCATCTGCCGATACGATATTGTAGCCCTCCGCGACCAACCTAACACTATATATTTCTCTCAAAGACTTATCGTCTTCAACTAACATTATCTTGGTCATACTAACTCCATTCTATAATACTTATGCTTAAAAATCTAGATTTTAATATAAAATATTTACGTTTGCGGCGGAGTTTTTACGGTCGTTCCGGCTGCTTGTGCAAACGCTTGCGCCTGTTGTTGTGCTGATTGCGTAGAGGCAGTGTTGCCTGCTTGTCCCATAATCGTCGCCTGTGCGACGCGGTTGTCATACAGGAAACGTTGTTGTTGATATTTTTCTTTTGAAAGTCTTGGCAAGATTACGATAAATTTTGAACCTTTACCGAGTTCGCTTTCAACCCAGATGCGCCCTCTCATCGCCTCGACGCGTTCTTTCACGAGATAAAGCCCAAGCCCCGTTCCGCCAATTTCGCGCGTATCCCGACTGTCTACCCGATAAAATTTTTGAAAAATATGATCCAACTCTTCGCTCGCAATCCCAATCCCTGTATCTTCGACGCAGATTTGCGCATTATGTTCATCAGCCCTCACGGTTACCGATATCCAGCCTGCTGGCGTATACTTAATTGCATTTTCGATTAAGTTATCGATTATTTCTCTCAGGAAGTCAGGGTCTACGCTCGCATAAATAAGCTGACTGAGATTTCTGCTACCTCCCAACTGGCGGTCAACGGTGCCGCTACCAAACTGATAGTCTAGCCCCTTTTCCTTGATACGAGGTAGTTGTCCCTCAGCAATATTTTTCACCATTTCAACGATATCGACTGGCTCAAATTGCGGCATCATCTTTCCATCGTCAAGTTTTGAGGTATCGAGCAAATCGCGAAATAGCCTACCGAGATGTCGCGATGCTTCGTGCGCTTTTTCGAGATAACTTAATGCTCTCGCGTCGACTGTCGCGGTCTGTGGATTCATCGCCAAGGCAAGATAACCTTCAATGCTCGCAACTGGCGTTCGCATCTCGTGGCTAGCAGTCGATATAAAATCACTTCGCTCTTGTTCGGCCTTTAGTTCCTGCGCTATGTCGCGAAAAGTGATAACGAGGCTCGGGTTGTCTTCTTCGGTTGGCGTAATGATTAACGAGACTGGCGTTATTCGATTGCTGTTGTCTGCCGCTGCTAGATCAAAATCCCTTGTTTCGGTAAAATCCGGCTTTGAGAAAGCGAGTGCGATTGGGTTTTTGTCTATCTCTAATCTATCGCCGTTTTTATCTAAAAGGTTGAAAATCGTGTCATAGTTCATTCCAATCATGTCACTTATTGCGACGCCAGTCAGTTTTGTGAGGGCAGGGTTCGCCAGCCGAATATTACGATCGGCGCCGATAATCGCAATCCCCTCATGAATCGACTTTAGGACTAGTTCGTTCAAGGCTTGTTCAGCTTCACGGCTCGCCGCATCATCCTTAATCGAGTTTGAGCTAATCATCGTCTTGCCATTGACGGGTTCTATTTTTGTTGTATTCTTTTTCCCAAAAAGCGCCATTATTACCTAATTTTATCATAAGCTTTATTAAAATTTGCGCATATTTTTTGCTTCTTATATAATATAGCTTATGAATAAAGACGTGATTTATATTGAACCCGAGCATGATATTACTGACATTCTTGCTAATATCAAAGGTTCTACACATAAAATTGTCGCGCTCGTTCCTCCCAAGAAAGCCGGCGTTCTACGCAGTGCTGTAAATTTTAAATTAATCGCAAAAACCGCTGCTCAGACCGAAAAAACTGTTGTATTGATCAGTGCTGACGATGCTTTGTCGAAATTAGCCGCTAGCGTTAAGATGCCGATCGCAAAGACTCTACAAAGCAAACCGCAACTCCCAGCAGATCTTGATGTTGCCGAGTTTGGCGATCCGCATGCAGACGATGATGTTATCGAGGCCGAACCCGATACGCCAGAGAAGGAACAGGAGCCTGTTGAATCCGCCGAGGCGGCCCTACTTGCCGAGCGCGCGAAAGAAAAAAAGGCGACCGCCTCGAAGCCTGCGCAAAAAGACGCCGATCGAGCGACGCGAGAACCAGATTCCGCCGCTTCTAAGGAGTCAGAGGCGCAGACGTCCGCTCGCTCACGTTCGGCTAATGATGCCACAAAAAAGCCTCACGCCAAGATCCCTGATTTTAAAAAGAACCGCAAAATTATTTTCGCCGCAATCGCCGGCGCAGTCGCCTTTGTAATCTTCCTTTTCTGGGCTTTCGTGATTGCTCCGGCAGCGCGTATTACCGTCACCGTGCAAACCACTTCTCAAAATTTTTCCGAAAGCGTCTCATTTGTCTCGAACGCTGAGTCTGCCGACCCAGAAAAGGGCGTTTTCTATATCGAACAAAAAACCATCAAGCGCACCAAGGATGCCAACTTTACCGCAACTGGCGAAGTTGACAAGGGCACAAAAGCTAGCGGCAATATTCAAGTCATTCGCCCGAAAGGAACAGAAATCAAAGAAGATGGCGAGCTTAGTTTTTCGATTCCTGCCGGCACAACTTTCACAATTAACGGCATGAGCTTCACCTCTACCGCTGGTGCCTCGGCGACGATTACCGAAAGCGATCTTGATAAAACTGACTGCAAAGGCATTATCGTAGAAAGAGACTGCAAATTCACGCTCAAAAAAGACATTTCCTCTGGCAATATTCCTGTTACCGCAAAAGAGAACGGGGAGAAATACAACATTGCCGCCGCGAGTTCAGGCTGGACCTCTAGTCTCAATACAAGCAAGAGCCACAAGATTACCAGCTCCGCGATGACTGGTGGTACGACGAAGATGGTAAAAACCGTCTCCGCCAAAGATTTGGAAGATGCCGCCGGCAAGCTCGATCTCGGTAGTGAATCCGATGCCAAAGAGGAGCTTGCTGGTCAGTTTAGCAAGGACTACGTCCTCATCGGCGACAGCTTTACCGCCGAAGAGCCAAAAGTCACCTCCTCGCCAGCACTTAACGAAGAGGTCGGTGAAGGAGTTACGCCGAAAGTCGTCAAAGAACTTACTTATCGTGCTTTTGCCGTCAAGCGCTCTGACTTAAACGTATATATTACTAAACAAAGCGAATCAACACTAGGCGACGATACCCGTGAAATCTATTCGACTGGAGTTGCAAAGAATGACTCTAAAAACAAAGCCTTCTTCGAGAACGTCAAAAAGTCCGGCGACACCTATACGGCACGCCTCAAGAGTACTGTCGAGATTGGCCCTAAAGTTACCGAAGAGATGATTAAAGAAAAGTCATTGGGCAAGAAAGTTGGCGAAGTTCAATCATTACTCAAATCAATCAACGGCGTCTCCGAAGTCAAAGTCGACACTTCGTTCTTCTGGGTTCGCTCTGTTCCAAAGGACGAGAGTCGTGTCAAAATCAAGCTCGAACGCAACAATACATAAAGGAGAACGATGCGCATACTTGCACTTGATGTCGGAACTAAGCGCATTGGCACAGCTTTTGCGGACACCGCGTCGGTAAAAATTGCCGTTCCGCGTCAAATGATTCCTGTGAACGGCGAGGAGTTCGCCGCTCTTGCCCAGCAGTGCCGTCGCGACCATATTGACGTGCTCGTTTCGGGTTTTCCGCGCAATAATCAAGGCGAAGAGACGGCGCAAACGAAGTTAGTCCAATCTTTCATTATAGCACTTTCAGATTATTTTGTCAAGCATAAGCTTTATTCGCCCCTTATTAAGTATCAGGACGAATCTTTGACGTCTGTCGCCGCCAAAGAGCGTCTTAGCCAGCAAACTTCCCGCGCCCTCAGTTTTCGCGATCGTAGAGATGGCAAGATTGACGTTGAAGCCGCCACGATTATCTTGCAAGATTTTCTTGATTCGGTAGATTACGCAGCCTTAAATCAAGAATTGGGTCGCCACAAACTAGAGCAAAAAGCGCGCTCTCTCGATGCCGCGCGCACTCCGTCTTTGTCTGGTCCGCGCGAGTCGCGCCATCTCGCTAGCGACAGGCGACACAACGCCACGTCGATTTCGCCCACTTACCAATCAGAAAGGAGCAAATAATATGCAAATTGCCTCTCAGCGTCACAATCGAGCCTTGCGTCCCCGCAAACCTATTAAACTTATTCTACTCGTTATCGTCCTGGCACTTCTTTCTATTGTGGGTCTTTTCGTGTGGTGGTATAAGGGTAGCTTAGCGCCGCTCAGCCAAGATTCGGAAGCCTGCAAGGGCGTAAACGGCTGTCCAGTCCAATCTTTTCTCGTTCCCGAGGGCGCTAGCGTCTCATCAATTTCTAAATCTCTCGAAGAGGCGGGTCTTATCCGGTCTGCTACTGCTTTTCGCCTCTATATGTTACTTGAGGGGCGCAACCTAAACCTCAAAGCGGGGTCTTACCAGTTATCTACGCACTGGTCTGCTCAAGAGATCGCCGAACGCTTTAATCAAGGCGCACTCGCGCAAACTTTCCGCATAACATTTCTCCCAGGAGATACACTTGCGGCAAGTTACGAGCGACTTCAGCGGGCCGGGTATTCTCCCGACGAAATCGATGCTGCCTTTGCGAAAGATTACGACTATGATTTTCTGAAAAGTCGCCCCGCAGGCGCAACGCTTGAAGGCTATATTTACGGTGATACCTATGAATGTTTCTCTACTGATTCCGTAGAAGATATCTTAAAACGCACCTTTGACAAGTTTGCCGCTGAGATTTCTCAGAATAACCTTTTAGCAGGCTTTCAGGCGCAAGGCTTATCGTTTCATGAAGCAGTTACACTTGCTTCGATTATTCAGCGTGAATCCGGATCGCTTTCTTCCGACATGCCTCAAGTTGCACAAGTCTTTCTTTTGCGACTCAAAAAAGGCATACCGCTAGGTTCCGACGCAGTGATTGCTTACCGTGCCGATCAGCTTAACCCGAGTCGCGAAAAAACCGATATGTCGTACCTAAAGACCGTTACCTGTCCTTGGAATTCGCGCTCTTGCGAAGGCATGCCTCCCTCTCCGATCGCCCACCCAGGCCTTGCCGCCCTAAAAGCCGTAGCTGCTCCCGCTACGGGAAAATACCTCTATTTCTTGACTGGCGATGATGGCAAGATGTATTACGCTGAAACTGAGGCAGAACACAATGCGAACGCTTCGGCGCATTGCAAGGAGCTATGTCGGTTACTTTAGTTGTCTAGCCTATGCTTGACCACTAAAAATAGCTCCTTTATCTAGCAAATTGTCGTTCCTGGCCAAGTTGTGCTATAATAGTAAAGGTTTTTCAGCTTGAGCGCTTAGTTTTGGAGCGACAACTTGCTCGTGGCCTAGCGCATCTTCAAGGAGAAATCACATTGTCGTGGGCAACAATGCATTGTATTTATGAAACGATTTCAACTATTATTTACCAAAATCTTTCCATATAGCTTGTGCTTTATTGCTATTTTTGCAATTATGTTTTTTGGCTCACAGGCCAAAGGCGAGACAGTTCGCCAACCGATTGCTACTCTGTTTAACGAAGATGATTTTACCGTAACAGCGGATCAGATCTCCGAATCATACACGGTGGCCAATATTGCCAGTTCGGTCGACCTGCCATCTACGTCGTCTATTAGCGAAAACTATGTTACGCTCAACTCTTTTTACGAAAGTACCGGCAGCGTCGCCAAGAATACATCAAACACGTCAAGCGCCTCGTCGGTTATCGATAAACCGACCGTTATCGACACTTCGAATCTCGCGCGTGGCGTCGTGTCTTATGTAGTAAAAGAAGGCGATTCTCTTGATAGCTTAGCCAAGAAATACAAAGTCACAAAAGACCAAATCCGATGGAGTAACGGCATGAAAACCGAGGATGTTACTGTCGGCTCCACTCTGTATATTCCTAGCGTTAGCGGTATCGTCTATAAAGTCGGTTCTGGCGACACGATTGACGGTCTCGCCCAAAAGTATAAATCAAGCGCCGATCTCATAGTTTCTTACAACGACCTCGAAGAAGATAAGGCTCTGAGCGACAATACTTTGATTCTGCTCCCGAATGGCGAATTACCAGAGACGGAACGCCCAGAATATGTTGCGCCAGCGCCAGTAACGCGTCGTCGTAGTAGCTCGTCGTCGAGCCGTAGTTATTCAAATTCCTATACCTATTCACGCGACGTCGGCAATCGCCGTGGCATGACGGAGATTGGCAGCTACTCCTATTGGTCACAAGAGTATAACAATACGCGTGGCTGGGGCAATCCAGGCGCCTTCGGCAACTGTACGTGGTTTGCTTGGTATTGGCGCCGCAAGAATATGCCCTCAAATTATTGGTTGCCAGGTGGGGCGATCGGCAATGCTCGTAGCTGGACATCGACGCTAGGCGGAAGCTTCAAGATCGGCCGTACGCCTGCCTATGGCGCTGTTTTCCAATCGATGAGCGGCTATTATGGTCACGTTGGCGTGGTGGTTGGCGTCAAAGCTGGTGAAAGCATCACTATTCAAGAGATGAACTATTCTGGTCCTAATGGCAAGTTCAACCACGTCTATCAATCTACATTGTCGTGGTCAGACGCGCTCAACTTCAATTACATCTACGAACGTCGCTAATCAAGTCCGCGCATGCTTTGCAGAGTTCGGCAAACTTGCAAAAAACCGCAATCTGTGATATAATAGAAAGATATGTTCGTCGATACCGCAAAAGTATATATTCAGGCTGGACGTGGCGGTAACGGCGCGATTTCTTTTCGACGCGAGATCTATATTCCGAAAGGCGGCCCAGATGGTGGCGATGGCGGTAAGGGTGGCGATGTAGTTTTTATTGCCAGTAAAGATTGTAATACTCTGGTAGATTTTCGTTTTCAGCCCCGCCTTATTGCGGAGAACGGTCGTGCTGGTTCGGGGCAGCGCAGCTCCGGCAAGGCCGGTGCCGATTTAGAAGTCGTTGTTCCGATTGGTACCGTCGTGAAACGCGACGGAGCAACACTTGCCGATCTTACCCGTGACGGTCAGCGCGCAATTATTGCGCATGGCGGTGATGGTGGCTACGGAAATTGGCATTTTCGCTCTTCTGTACGTCAAGTGCCAAAAATCGCTGAGCTCGGTATTCAGGGAGAGAGCTTTACTGCTGAATTAGAGTTAAAGAGTATTGCTGATGTTGGGCTAATTGGCCTGCCAAATGCTGGTAAATCTACTTTTCTTGCAACCGTCACTAACGCAAAGCCGGAAATCGCCGATTATCCATTCACTACACTCACCCCTCATCTTGGCGTTGCTCATGTAGACCGACGCGACCTTCTGATTGCCGATATACCAGGTTTGATCGCAGGCGCCGCTGATGGCAAAGGCTTGGGCGATCAATTTTTACGTCACGTCGAGCGCACGAAGGTGCTTTTACATCTTATCGATGGCTATTCTGACGATGCCGGTGCCGCTTATGCCACAATCCGCGCCGAACTTGCTAAATATTCTCCGGACCTTGCACGACGTCCCGAGCTCGTCGCTCTTACAAAGATCGAGGGCCTAGATGACGATATTATCAAAATGCAAACCGAGTCGATTCTTGCTAAGAATCCGAAAGCATCAGTCCTTGCAATTTCGTCATCTGCTCACACCAATCTCGCTCAGCTTTTGCGCGAATTGTCGCGCATCGTCCAGCGCGAACAGTGCGATACGGAGTCTAGTGAGTCATCTCACCAGAGCCAAGATATTGATTCGGTCCCAGTTATCACCTTAGAGGATACAGCGTCGACAAAACGTCGCCCTCATCATGAGCGTTATCAGTTGGGTGAGCGTGGCGCCATCGTGCCGCTCGCGCAAGACGATACCGAAGAATAGTTCAGCCTTTGTGGCGGTGTCAATTTATATAATCGAAAAAACTATTTATTTAAATCGTTTATGTTATAATCGTTACAGAAACAAGTCAAAATATTTTGCGTATTGCGTTGGCGCTACGCTATAAAAGGAGGGCAAATGAGTCAATCGGACGATGAGTTACGATTTCTTGCTGAAATCGAGAAGGAGTATCGTCGTTCGCAGCTCGCTAAAAGTGCGCCGCAGGTGGACGCGTTATCATCATCGAACTCAGCCACCTCGTTGCGCCGTGAACAGGAGGCGATATTGAAGCGCTTTACGCGTTCTGTGGCCGTCTCCGCCGCCGCGCTACACCAATCCAGCGCTCACGAATCTGCGCGCAAGCCCTCGCTACGCCTTGAGGGGCGCCGTATCGATGGCGTTTCCTCGTCAACTCCCGTATCGTCACACCTAGCCGCCAAGCCGCCTCTTTCGGGGAACACTACGTCTATACCTGTCCTTGAGCGCCAACAGGCTCAACATCTTGTTCATGCGCCCAGTCAAATTCATCATTTGTCGCGCTTTCCCTCGCGCGCAATCAACGTCGTGTCTTCGGATGACACTACTAATAAAACCGTACCTCTGGCTCAGAGCGCCCTTACGCCGCCACGTCGCTTGCCTGGTCATTCGCCATCTGTTTCTACGCGCGTAATCATGCCAGCGTCGCTCCAAGAGCCGGCCACCCCCACGCCAGACCCTACCCCTACTCCAGATCCCACCCCCACTCCGGCCACGCTCGCGCCAACCCCAACTCCTACTTCCCCCACTCCAGCCACCACTTCCGCCCCTACACCAACCACCTCGGCAGACTCTGTTAACCCATCTATATCGAACGCTGAATCAGCGTCCGAAAACGCGCAAAATCAGTCCACTGCTTCAAATATAGCTTCTCCAAAGCAAGCTGCTGATACCGTTTCGGCATTTGGCGCAGTCGCCTTCGACCCTCTTACCTCGCCCAATTTTGACCCGACGCCATTATCGATTCCAGACTCAGCGCCGGCGACTACCGCGTCAAGCACGACTGCGCCGTCTCTCTCGCCGGACGTGTCGCCATCTTCTCAAGATACAACCTCCGCTACGCAAGATTTGCCGCAAAATGCGCCCCTTGCTCAATCAAAATCGAGCGCAGCTCCCGAACAGCCAAAACCAGATACATTAAGCTCCCCACAGTCGTCGTCGGACGCCTCGCGTCCAGTCGCTAATGTCGCCGCTCCTGTTACTGACGTGACTGAGCTTGGTGCTGGCGTCTCGCTAAATCGTCCCGACCCGGCGCTAAAGGATGCGCTATTTGCGACCGCCACCAGCAAACCGCTCGATAGCCCGAATATCGTTGCTCAGGCCACTACGCCTTTAGTGTCTTCTCCGGAATCTCCAAGTCCTAGCACTACACCAAATGCCACCACTACAACGACCGACGCTTCTTCAGCTACAGCCGACACGCCACGGCTTTCTACTCCGTCCTCTGAGACGCCAACGGCAACAAAACACCCTAACGCTCCCAAGGCGATTACTACTGCTAGCGTTAAGCCCAAAAAACATAAACTTTTAGTTATCGCCGTTATTCTCATAATCGTTTTAGGGCTTTCGGTCTTGGCTTGGTATGTCCTACGGGATACTGATATAGTCAAACGTCTACTAGGGCAGAATACATCAACTACCACTAGTGCCAATACAGAAGCCGACAGTGAAGCCTTTTATGATCAGCGGATCAGGATTGATGCTTCGCCTGCTGCTCAAGATCTTGTCAATGCTTATAAAAACCAGCTCCACAACTTTACACATATTACGACCGATTTTTCCGACACTGATACGGCTTACGCCAGATTAATTCGTGGCGATGTTGATTTAATTATTGCCACCGAGCCGACTTCTGCCGCACTCGTCGCCGCCAACGCCGCTAAAGTTAAATTAGACACCACAATTGTTGCGCTCGACGGCCTGTCGCTTATTACTGGGCGCAACAATCCCACCTCTTCGCTGACGCGCGAACAAGTGCGAACACTCTTTACGAGTAGTGCGCCAAATTGGCAAACCGTTGGCGGTCAAAATCTTCCCGTTACGTCTGTTCAGTACGACGCTGAGGCAAGCGAGTCGAGCACGCTACGCTCGTTGCTCGGTGAGGCTGAGTTGCACGTACCGGCGGTCAATTTGCATGCACCATCTTCAAAAGAGGCTTTAGCTGCTTTCCGCTCTTCTGATCGTCAGGATTCTACAATTGCTTATGTTTTCAATCACGTTTTATCTCTCGATGCCGCAGCAGAGCAAAGCGAATCAGAGTCCGACTACAAAGTCCTTGATATCGATGGTGTTACGCCTTCGTTTGACGCCTTGCGTGATTTGTCATATCCGTTCACTATACGCTATTATGTCGTGACGCGTTCTGCGGCTGCTTCTTCTGCTCCTCGTCGCGTTGAGGATGCCGAGCAGGGCGAAGAAAGTGCGTCGTCGGAGCAATCGACTTCCGATACGCCCTCAGAATCGCGCGCAATCAATTCCAGCGAAGATGCTGTTGTCGCTCTAAAAGCCGCAATTTTGTCGGACCGAGGCAAGGGCATTATCAATGACGCTGGGTATGCTTCTGCTCTCTAATGAAAAATCCGATTTTCAACTAAATGATTTTCGTCAATCTGCTAATAGTTATTAAGATAATCCTCTTGACGCTTATGGTTAAAAATGATACGATAAAGACAAGCTGGTACGCTTCACGGGGTTCCACTGCAGTTAAAGTGGACAGTGTGGAGACTAGAAACAAAAACAAAAACAGCGGATTAAAACAAACAGATTTGTGCCCCAGGGTGGGCGCGTAGCAGCGTATTATGAAAAATCGGAGTCCCGAACGCTCCGATTTTTTCGATATTACACCGTATAAAACCTTACAAATTTATGCTGCAAACCGTACGATTAGTAGGCCGCCTTGCCGTAGAGTCTCAGGCTGATCGTCCGTCAAATCAATAATCGTCGACGGCAAATTATTCCCAGATACACCTTTTATTACGCCGTCAACTTTCGGCAACTTTCTAATAATTTCGGCACTGCGCGTACAGGGCGACTCGCCACGTAGATTTGCGCTTGTTACGAGCAGAGGTCCGGTTGCACGCAATAGTTCAAGGCTAAACTCATGATCGGGGATTCTTACGCCAATCGTGTCGAAGTTGTCAAAATATGGGTGTCGAAAGCTAGCCTGCTTTGGCAACACTAACGTTAACTCTCCTGGAAAGTATCGACGCATCAGATAGTCTGCGCGTGGCGTTACTTCGGCGTACTTGCTTACGTGCTTCGTGTCCGCAACCATCAAAGTGAGCATCTTTCCGCTACTCTTATCGCGTTTTTTTAGTTCCAGTAGTTTACGAATCGCAGGAGTATTGTCTAATTTAACTGCAAGACCAAAAACTGTTTCGGTCGGAATCGCTAAAATACCACCCTTATCAAGCACCTCAATAGCCTCTTTTTGCGCTGAAGGCAAAATCTTTCTCATACTTACATTATATCATACTTAACCTAAAAAGTCAATACTAATATGCGATCGATACTCGGTCGCACATCGGTTTTATCGATTTTAGCGTTACACTGTTGCCGTATCAATCGATGCGTCGCTGATAGTCGAGATTTTGCCTGTTTTTAAATCGTGCTATACTAAAACCATGAGCAAAATCAATTATCAAGGGCCAGTCGTTCTCGTTGTTCTTGACGGTGTTGGTATTGCGCCGTCTGGGCATTCTAACGCAGTTACCGAGGCGCATCTTGACACCTATAACGATCTTTTCAAAAAATACCCCTATGCCAAATTAGGAGCTTCGGGGCGCTATGTTGGTATTCCAGACGGCGATATGGGCAATAGCGAAGTTGGCCATAACGCTATCGGCGCTGGGCAAATTATTTTACAACGGAGCGCGGCCGTTGACGATGCGATCAGTACCGGCAAAGCTTTTGACACACAAACCTGGCGCGACATTGTGACACGCTTGACGGCCAATCAAAAAACCTTACACTTTGTAGGCATTTTTAGCGACGGCAATGTCCATTCTCACATTGCCCATCTCGAACGCATGTTGTCTCAGGCGCAAAAGGACGGGATTGGCCGCGTTCGTATTCATATTTTGATTGACGGTCGCGACGTTCCTCCCCACAGCGAGCCGAAATTCATTCAGCGTATCGAGCAATATATCCACAAACTTGGCGACCCTGATTATAAGATTGCCTCTGGTGGCGGTCGTATGGTAATTACCGCCGATCGTTACGAAAACGATTGGTCTATGGTTGAGAAGGGCTGGCACACTCATGTTCTTGGTGAAGGGCGGCAATTTGCCTCTGCGACAGAAGCCATTGAGACTTTCCGTGCCGAGACGCCAGGACTACAAGATCAGTATATGCCCGCTTTTGTTGTCGCCGAAAATGGCGAGGCGATTGGGCGCATTGAAGATGGCGATGCTTGTATATATATTGATTTTCGCGCCGATCGCGCTATTGAGATGGCTCAAGCCTTTACTTATAATGATTTTTCGCATTTTGACCGCGTCAGACGCCCTGATGTCTATTTTGCTGGATTGACCGAATATAACGAGGATCTCCATGTTCCCGAACATACTTTGGTGCCGCCACCAAAATTCTCCAACTGTCTCCCCGGCTACCTGTCTAAACATGGCATTAGGCAATATGCTTTGTCGGAAACCGTAAAATTTGGCCACATTACCTACTATTTTAACGGCAACAGCTATGATGTGCCGGAGGGTGAGCACGACGAAGAAGTCCCTTCCTATACCGAGCCTTTCAATTCGCGCCCTTGGATGAAAAGTGCCGAAATCACCGATAAGCTCGTTGCCGCTATTGAGAGCGAACAGTATGATTTCTTGCGCGTGAATTTTCCAGGCGGTGATATGGTGGGGCACTTTGCAGAGCTTGAGCCGACAATTATTGCCCTAGAAGCTATCGATGTCTCGCTTCGGCGCATTATCGACGCCGTGAACGCAAAAGGCGGGATTACTCTCATTACCGCCGACCACGGCAACGCCGAAGAGCTCGCTGATGCGTCCGGCAAGCCCAAAACATCACACACGACCAATCCGGTTCCGTGCATCTTTGCCGACGATACCGACAATGCGCGACGCTATCACCTAAAAGAGGGCGACTTTGGACTCGCCAATCTCGCCTCGACTATCGCTATGTTGCTCGGCAAAGAGCCAGACCCGCATTGGCTTCCGCCGCTTATTCAGCCTATCGATTCCAATTCGCCCGAAGTTCAGTCGCCGCAAGAAAATTCTAGAGCGGACGAACCAGATCGGGAGCGCGTCAAATGAACACCTTGACCCTTGTCGTATATTTTAGTATTGCTAGCCTTTTAATTTCTGCCTGCGCTTTGGCATTGCTCCGTATCAATAGCCGTTTTACTGATATTCTAAAAAAATACGCATCATCCATTGCCGTACTCTTGGCCGTAGTTGCGGTGTTTGCCTTTATATTAAACGACCTCGTTGGGCTGATTCCGCTATCTCAGCTTATTACGGTTTCGTTGATTCTGGTTATTGTTTTTGCCTTTGTCAATCATGCGCTGTCGATGTTGCGGCGCTATCTTTTAAGTCTTTATAAACAAGGTCGTAAAAAAGAGAAACGACGCTTGGCGCAGCTTGGCGTTTATGCGATTGATTTAGCTGGCGGTGTTATGGCTGGTTTTGTGCTGGGTTGTAGCTTTTTGGTAAGTGTGGCTTCGGGTATTATGGTTGCCTTGTCTTTATCGATTTTTCTATTGACGCGTAGTTTTGTCTTTGCGGAGCGCTACCGCAATCGTTTCAAGTATTCGGGCCGGCGGCTAAAGATTGTCTTGCTAGCGCCGCTTTGTCTTGTTCCTGTAGTAGCAATCGCAACCTACCTTGTTTTATCTGCGCAGATCGGCGTTGCCGCAACGTACCTGACTATTGCCTTTGCATATTTGCTATATCTCGCTATCTGGCAATTTATCTTTATTGTCAAAAATCATCAAAAGTAGTACTATTGAGAAAACATACGGATTTTTTTATATGCGAATTAAAAAGGCTATTATTCCCGTAGCTGGCTGGGGAACGCGTCGGCTACCGATAACAAAAAGTATCGAGAAGGCAATGTTGCCGATTGGCAATCGCCCGATTATCGACTATGTTGTCGAGGATTGCGCCAAAGCTGGCATTGAAGATATTTATATTGTTATCGACGAACGTCCCAATTCGCAGATCGAAGCTTATTATCGGGATAACGATGCGCTTAATGAATACTTGAGCCTTCGCGGAAAAGTTGACAAGCTTCCTCTTGCAAGAACCGGTCGCCCAAATATACAGCTCCATTTTGTGCCACAGTGCGACGTTAATCATCGTTACGGCAACGCTTTGCCAGTCGCGCAGGTGGTTGAGCAGTTTAATATCAGTGAGCCAACGGTGGTTTTGATGGGCGATGATTTTAGCTATAATGCTGACGGATCGTCCGACCTTGTGCGAATGCTCGATTTATTGGACAACCCCAACGATTCTGCGCTCTTGACGACCGAAGTTCCACTCGAAGAGGTTGAAAAATACGGTGTTCTTATCATAAAAGATAATCTTCTTTCCGGATTCTACGAAAAGCCCAAAAAAACCGAAGCCCCAAGCAATTTAATCAACATCAGCAAATATGTCATGTCGCCGCGTCTTTTGCAGCGCATTGTCGAATATTGCCACACACACGATTTTGGGCCGCAAGACCAAGAATTCTTAATCACCGACCCAATCATCGAACATATTAAGGCTGGCGAAAAAATGCATGTTTTACCTATACAGGGTGAATATCTTGACGGCGGCTCACTAGAAGGCTGGCTTCACGCCAATAATGTTGTTTGCAAGAGTACCCATTGATGCCTAGGCGCATTACGGTCTTCGTAAAAACAGGCGTAAAAACGCCCGCGCGTCTCGAAAAGACCGAATCGGACTCGTTTATAGCTTACCTCAACGCGCGCGCTCACGACGGCGAGGCAAATCGTGCTCTTGTCGAGCTGATTGCGGCGTCTTTTTCTGTCCCAAAAACTAGCATCGTGATCGTGCGCGGTCATAAGTCGCGTCATAAGCTCCTCGAGATCAATGCTTAGCGCGCGATGCTCCATCAAAAGAGTGCTATAATTTAGTTATGTTAGAAGAAATGTTTGACGACCAGTCGCGTGCGATTATCGATCCACCCACGGGCGACCATCCGCTCGCTGTCGATGCATGTCTCGTAACTTTTTCTCACGTCATCTTAAAAGATGCCATATCTCGTTATGATGCGAAAAAGATTGGCTTTTTGCCGTTCGTTACCGAAGATCTTAATTTTTATTTAATCGAGTATGCAGGGAAGCGCTTTGCCATATTTCGAACCTATACGGGAGCCCCCGCTTGCGTAGGAACAATCGAAGAAAGCATCTCTCTTATTTCAACTCGTAATTATCTTGTTTTTGGCACGGCTGGCTGCTTAGATAAAAGTCTGACGCAAGGCAAAATTATCATTCCAAATGAATCGTATCGCGACGAGGGAACATCACATCATTATCAGCCTACTTCTTCTTATATTAAAATCAAGAACGCTGATAAGCTCGCCCAGTTCATGGCGGACCATTCTTATCCTTATGTTTTGGGTCGCAACTGGACCACTGATGCTTTTTATCGCGAAACGGTTAACCGATTCGCCAAGCGCAAGGACGAAGGGTGCATTTCTGTCGATATGGAATGCGCTGCTTTGCAGGCTCTCTGCGATTTCCGTAACTTTAATTTTTATACATTTTTCTTTAGCGATGATTTGCTCGATGCTCCCGAATGGGATCAGCGCCGTACGCCAGGGAAGCATACAGACATCCGTCACGATACGCGCTATCTCGATATCGCCCTTGAGTTTGTCTCTACTCTCGATTAGCGCAACGCGTAAACGCGTGAATCTAGCGAACGCGCGAATCTAATCGTCGCTCTCGGGCACTAGCATCACTCCATCTTGGCGAGTTAGACTTTCAATATGAAACCAATAAAAAAACAAAGACCCCGTGGGTCTTTTTTGTTCGGTACTAGTGGAACTCTGTTGGCTAGGTTTCAGCAGTGTACAAGTGAGAGATAAATAGGAGATGTTATAATTAAATTATGTCCGAATTCGTGAATGGTAATGATGAAACGTACACGAATAGCTCACCGGAGCAATCATGTAGAACAGAGATCATGCCAAAGCAAATTATAGAATTGCTTGATTTTTTAAAGGAGCACGAATGCAAAGATGAATATCAGGCTTATGAAAAGTTTATTTCTGATGTCCCGGAAGAAGATAAAACTAAAAGCATCGACACCTCGTTTTTGAGCGATATAAAAGATGGTAGATTAAAACATTTTAGCGACAGAAGTTTTGAACATATTAGATTATTTAATGGCGAGGAAAAAGCAGATGATGAAATTGCTTCATCCATATCTGGTAGGTTATACATTTGTCCTTCTGTAGAGAATATGCAAAATCTAACGAAGAGAATAGTTGATTCTCACCTGTTACAAGGAACAGATCTGATCTGCAAAATTGCCAAAAACATGGGCAGAAATGATAGAATTGTTATTTACCTGACTGGGAATTTTGATGAAGAAGTTGATTTAATTAGAGAAATCCAAAATGATTCTCCTGAACTATTTGCTGAATGTAGAAAAAATAAACTGTGGTGCGATATTGATGGACTTGAGAATGTCTATTACGGTGAAGAACCGCAAAATAAAGCTTCTTCCTATGGAGAGGATAGGGCTAGAATAATTGGGGAGATTTTTGCTCTCCAGAAAGAAAATATAATAGACTCAAACAACGAAGAAGATCTGAAGAATGCTTACCGACTCGAATGCCTAAAACGCCATATTAATCCATTCAATTGGGGGTTTTATATCAACGATGATAAGGTTAGTAGCGCCGCTGACGACGTTTTGTATGGTTTATCAGATGTGGAATTCCAACAAGAAACGGAATATAAAGATAGCTGCAAAATAGTTGATGACTGGATTGTCAATAATGACAAGAATAGCAATTCATGGCTCGGCGATAATATTCCAGAATATAAAGGGCTTTAACGGACAAAACCATAGAGGATAAATTATAGTTTTAGGCATTTTTTGTCGCAAAAAACGGCATAAAAATAGCCCTCTATTTTCGTGAGGGATTTAACAGACATTTATAGATTACAAATAGTTGAAAATTATTTTATAACCTGAATGGTGGGCGAGATGGGACTCGAACCCATAATCCGGTAAAGGAAGCAGATTTTAAGTCTGCCGCGTATACCAATTCCGCCACTCGCCCTATGATTACTCCTAATGGAGGCGCGTACCGGAGTTGCACCGGTCTAGGAGGTTTTGCAGACCTCTGCGTAACTGCTCCGCCAACGCGCCGTCTCAATTATTATAGCACGCGAGTGTTGTCTTATTCAAAATTGCCTCTTCGCATTGAGGGTAAAACAAACTAACATAATCATCAGCCTCAAAATATTAATACTCATGCTTTATCGGCAATTTGCGTTCTGATATGCTGTCGCTGTGTTTAGGAAAATTCTAAAAATAATTCGTTATCTTTTGTCGTTGCGCTCATATCCGTATCTAACAGTGCGTATGTTAGAGGAGTGTATGCGCAAGTATAAGATAAATAATGTAATATTGCGTAGATACTTGCGTCTTGTTTTTAATCTGCACAATCAGCAATACATTCGTAAAATGCAAAAGCAAGGCTTGTCGTGCGCTGGCTGCTCCTTAGATCGTCAGCAAATAGAGGCGGTCGTAGCTTGCGAAGATGCACAGTTAGTGTTAGCGGCTGCCGGTAGCGGCAAAACGCTTAGTTTACTTGCTAAGATCGAATATATTAATCAAGCTTTGATGATTCCGCCCCATCAAATTCTTGCTATCTCTTTTACACGTAAAACGGTTTCAGAACTACGAGAACGCTGTGCTATTAAAGGGGTCGACATTTGTACTTTTCATGGACTTGGTCGTCGCCTATTACAGTATGGTAACGATTCGCGTTCTTTAATTAGCGAGGAAGAAACCGCTCGCTTTTTTGAGCGAGAAATGGCGTCGTTAATTGCGCAAAATCCTGATTATGCGCAAAAAATGCACGACTTTATCCTGTTTTACTATTCTACCCCAAAGAATCCGGCAGATTTTCCGACTCATGCCGCTCGAATTAGCTTCAATCGTGCATGTTTGCGTCGTTCATTGCGCGACGATGCTTTACGTTCTTCGCTGCCGAATCATGCAATTGCGTTAGATTCTGGCGCGCAAGAGCAAGCGACGCGCGACCGTATTCGTTCAAAAGACGAACAACTTGTCGCTAATTGGCTGTTCGTCCATCAAATCGATTATCAGTATCGCGCAATTTGCGATGACGCGCCACAGTCCTATCGCCCGACTTTTACTCTCATTCAGGGCGACCTTAAAGTATATCTAGATTTAGTCTACGTTGACCGCACCGGGCACAGTCCGTACGGCAAGGATTACCTTCGCGCCTGTAGATGGCGCACTCGCTTTCATGGTGCGCATAACCATCGTTACCTGCAGTTATTTGCCTATCAATGGCGAGAAGATACGGTTTATACGGCATTGCGGACGGCTCTAGTAAAATTCGGCTTTCAGGTGCGGCGCATTCCGGCGGAGGTATTAGATAGGCGCTTGCAAGCGCTCGACAGTTACCGCTCTGATATTTTAACTTTTCAATCCTTAATACAAGCATTTCTAGTTGTACAGAAAAATAATTTGCGAGAATTGTCACATATAAAACATGAGACCGCCTGCGAACATGACGCATACGCCAAGCATCGAAAGCGCCTATTTTTCGATTTATACCAACCATTATTTCAAAGCTACGAACAATACCTCATAGATTGTCGATATTATGATTTTGCGGACATGATTAACCATGCAACTGAATTGGTCAACGATGTGCCAGAATGTGCCGCACAGTACCGCTATGTATTGCTCGACGAAGTCCAAGATTTATCGGTCAATCGTTGCCATCTCGTACGTGCGATCCTACAAAAGAACGCCAACTGTCGTCTTTTTGCTGTCGGCGACGACTGGCAGTCGATATATCGTTTTACTGGTAGCGACTTAGGCCTTATCAAGGAATTTGAGCGTACTTTTTCACTACCAACGCGACGCAGTTTTATTGAGGCGACGCATCGGTTTGGCACGCCAACTACGGCGCTCAGTAGCCGTTTTATTTTGCGCAATCCGCATCAGTCTTCGAAGCGCGTCGTTTCTGATAGAGATAAGCGTACACCGATTCATATTGTTTTTAATGCAGAATCAGCGCGCCGCAACGATGATTCTTCTGCCGTGCTTCGCGTCTTAGATCTGCTTCTTGAGCGATACGGCTATGACACTTTACGGCGGAAGTCGATTCAGCTGATTTCTCGTTATAATCATGACATTCAGCGCCTTGATCGACGAATGTTTCGTGTCGGTCAGCCAGTTAACGACGTTTATCGTATCGATTGGTGTATGAAATCGCACCCAGATCAGTCGCTGAGCTTTGAGTTTTGTTCGATTCATAAATCAAAGGGGATTACGCGCGATTTCGTAATAGTGCTCAATATGAACGACGATCAGATGGGTATGCCAGCAAAACGCGAAAGTGATCCGTTGCTCGATGCCTTGCTGTCGCAAGAGGACGGTTTCGCCTATGCCGAAGAAAGGCGACTCTTCTATGTTGCGATTACGCGCGCTCGTCTAGCTACGTATTTGATAGCAAATCGTCTTAACCCTTCACCATTTTTACTAGAAATATCTATTGATCTCAAAAACATGCTCAACAAAATGTGTCCACGATGTTTGACCGGTGTGCTGCTGGAAAAACATTGTCGGCAAAACATTTTACGATATTGCTCAAATTACCGCTACGGATGTGATTATTGCGCCAAGCAATAGCAGGGCAAGCCAAGAAAATGCTATAATAGAAACAATATGGCAAGCAACTCAATTTCTCGACAGATTCAGCGTAACCGCATCAATACTATTGTAGTGATCGTCGTCTTTATTGTTTTTATCTCTCTTATCGGTGCCTTATTTGCGTGGTTATATAACAATATTTCGATTTTTGTCTGGTTTTTCGTTATATCTGCCGCTTACGCTTTATTTCAATATTTTGCCGCCGCTAAGCTTGCGCTATCTTCTTCAGGTGCTCGTGCGGTTGGCCCAAAAGAAGCGCCGCGCCTTTATCGTATTGTCGAACCATTAGCGCAAAACGCCAAAATACCGATGCCGCAAGTTTATATTGTCAACGATTCCGCTCCTAACGCTTTTGCAACCGGACGCGATCCCTCTCATGCGCACATCGCCGCAACGACCGGTTTACTGGAAATTATGGACGACAATGAGTTGCGTGCCGTGATTGGACATGAACTATCGCACGTTAAAAACTACGATATTCGTATCAATATGATCGTTTTTGGATTAGTTGCGCTTGTCGGCTTTATCGCGGATTTTGGTTTACGAATCGTCTTTTATGGCGACAATCTGCGTCGCAACAACGAGCGTGGCGCGTCGCCGATTGGCGCTGTGTTCGTGTTAATCGCTGCCGTCTTGTCGCCAATTGCCGCTTCGTTGATCCAGATGGCAGTTTCGAGGCAGCGCGAGTATTTAGCCGATATGTCGTCTGCGCACCTTCTTGGCCGATCTGACGACATGATTAATGCTTTGCGCAAGCTTGACTCGCACGCTCGCCCGATGCAACAGCAAAACGTCGCTTCAGAAAGTTTATATATCGCCAATCCACTGCGCCCATCTATTCTAAGCCATCTTTTTTCTACGCATCCTCCAATCGAAGCACGTATCGAAAGGCTAGAAAATGTCAAAAAATAACCCTACCAAACATAAGCGTCGCGATGATGCACGGTTAACTAAAACGAAACAGTCTGCTTCATCAAACAACAAGACTCGCAAGCGTCTCAAAGATCCTATCGTCGAGCGCTTAACTCCCAAAAAAGCCAAGAAACAGCGGCCACGATTACGTTTTCGCGAGGCATTTCAAAAGACTCGGACGCGCATGTGGGAGCGAAAGTTAAACCGTGTAAAAATACACACTTCTTTTCGCCGTTCGTATCGAGAGGATTACGATCGCCCTCTTAAGGCTCCCGGCTTAGTATCGCATGCTGTATCGACTCTAAAAATCGTTTTTAAGAACTGGAAGCTATTTTTGCCCTTGCTCTGTATTGTCGTTGGCGCCAATATTGTGGTTGGCGGATTAATGGACGAAGATACTTATACGACTATTCAGGATAGCCTTGAGGAGAGTAATGAGGCACTCCAATACGGCGAACTCGGACGACTTGCGAAGTCTAGCATGCTGCTGATATCTACTGTTACGACTGGTGGGCTCAAGAACAATCTTTCTGATGTCCAAAAATTAATAGCAATCCTATTATTTATTGTCGTATGGCTTGTAGTTATCTTCGTCCTGCGCCATCTTTTTGCTGGTAATCATCCGAAATTGCGTGACGCACTGTACAATGCAATGACACCATTTATCTCAACCTTATTAGTCATAGCGTTAATCTTTGTACATTTACTGCCAATTATGTTCTTCGTAATCCTCTATTCTACCGCTCGCGATACAGATTTTCTCTCTCAGCCATTGTATGCGTTTGTATTTTGGGTATTTGGGGCCTTGCTGATTTTACTCTCGTGCCATCTTCTTCCTGTCTCTATTCTATCGCTCGTCGCTGTTTCTGTTCCAGGTATTTACCCTCTGCCAGCTATTCATGCGGCGACGGACTTGATTCAAGGTCGTCGCACGCAGTTTATTATTCGCATCCTGTTTATGATTTTGTTCTTGGCCGTAATTTGGGTGATAATTATGGTTCCACTAAACTATATCGATCTAGTCGCAAAAGATCATATCGAGTTTATCGAGGGTATTCCGTTCATTCCGCTTTGTCTACAGATTATGACTACTTTCTCGGCGATTTACGTAACCGCATATATTTATCTATTTTACCGAAGGATGCTTGATGACCCCAACTAAGTCGTCCTCTGGATCATCCGACCATCTTGACCCAAAACCCCAAGAGCCAATAGCGCCAAGTTCGATTCGGGCTCGCGTCAATAAGTTGCGAAAACTCATAAACGACTACCGCTACCACTACCACGTGTTAGACGAGTCGATTATGTCCGAAGCGGCTGCCGACAGCTTAAAGCACGAGCTCAGCCTACTTGAAGAGCAATACCCGGCCTTAATTACCCCCGATTCGCCCACGCAGCGCGTCGCCGGCAAGGCACTCGATAAGTTTCAGAAAGTTACGCACGACGAGCGCATGGTGTCGCTTGCTGATGTTTTTTCTGCGCAAGAAATTTCCGAGTGGCTTGAGCGTCTGGCGAGATTGGGCGTTGTTGACCCTGAGCTTTTTTTGGATATCAAAATGGACGGATTGGCTTGCTCGTTGGTATACGAAAACGGGCTCTTATTGCGCGCCGCAACGCGAGGTGATGGCGTAGTTGGCGAAGATGTGACTATGAATGTTCGTACAATTGAAAATGTCCCTCTGAGTATACCGGAGACCGGTTCGGTAGAAGTTCGCGGCGAAATCGTGATCTTTAAGGACGATTTTGAACGCTTAAATCAACAGCAACGTCAGGCTGGACAGCCCGAGTTTGCAAATCCTCGCAATCTTGCAGCGGGTAGCATCCGTCAATTAGACCCAAAAGTTGCCGCCGCACGCCCCTTGCGCTTCATTGCTTATGAATTGATTCGCCCTATGACTGAGACCTATGTTCAGGCTTACGAAACACTGCAACGATTTGGGTTTCGCATATCAAATCAGCAAAAGCGATGCGCGACCCTCGACGAAGCAATTAAATATATAGAAACACTGAACACTTTGCGCCCCTCGCTTCCGTTTAATACTGATGGCGCCGTCATTAAAGTAAATAATCGCCAATCTTATCAAGCTCTTGGCGTAGTTGGCAAGACGCCGCGTGGAGCAGTCGCATTCAAATATCCAGCCGAAGAAGCTACTACCGTTATCAAGGATATCGTCATTTCGATTGGTCGTACCGGAGCCGCTACGCCTGTCGCAGTTTTCGATCCAGTCTCGCTCGCTGGCTCAACAATTCGTCACGCCTCTCTACACAATGCTGACGAAATCGCTCGTCTTGATGTTCGTATCGGCGACACGGTCGTGATTTATAAAGCTGGCGACATCATCCCACAGGTCAATCGCGTCCTCGTCGAATTACGCCCGTCCGGCACTCGTGTGTTTGATTATACTGAAGCGCTTCGAAATCAGTACCCCGATCTTGAATTTGAGCGCCCTGACGGCGAAGTCGTATATCGCGTCAAAGGAAGCACGGCCGATCAAATCCTGAAGCGCTCAATCGAATATTATGCCAGTAAGTCCGCGCTTGATATAGAAGGACTCGGCGCAAAAAATGTCGCAACCCTAGTCGACCAACACCTCGTATCCTCGATTGCTGATTTATACACCCTAACTACAACACAGTTGCAGTCTCTCGATCGCTTTGCTGAAATTTCCGCCGCCAAATTGGTCGACAATATTCAGGCCAATAAGAGCCCCTCGCTAGCGCGCTTTATCACTGCTATCGGCATTCGCCATATCGGAACGCAAACCGCTACCGACCTCGCGGCCCATTTTAAATCTCTTGACGCTTTGCGCAATGCTGGCGAAGATGAGTTATTGTCGATTCCGGGCATCGGAAAAACCGTCGCAGAGTCAATCTTGGCCTTTTTTGCTGACGAAGACAATCTCAAGATGCTCGACGAGATGCAATCGCATGGTCTCGAGCCGCAATACGAAGACCGTTCTGGTGGCCCTCTCTCGGGCAAATCTTTTGTTGTTACGGGCACTCTCGACAGCATGGGGCGCGAGGAGGCAGCCGAAAAAATTCGAACAAAGGGTGGCGAATTCCATAAAAGTGTTGTAAAAAACACAACGTACTTAGTAGCGGGACGCAATACTGGCGCCGCTAAACTCAAAAAGGCCGCTCTTTACGACACTACCGTCATTGATGAGGCGCAGTTCTTGCGTCTGCTAGAATCTTAAACACGATTCCGTTGCAATCGCTATAAAATTTTGTAACAAAATTACTCCCACCCCTATAATTAGCACTCTTGACATTCGAGTGCTAAAAAATTACAATAGATATATAGCAAAACGGAGTAATCATCGTGGACGAATTTAGTGAAATCATGAATCATTTAAGCGAAAACGCTCGCTTTGCTCTCCAAAAAGCCGACTATTATAGCAAGCGCTATAACCAAGGCTATATGGGTACAGAGCATTTGCTTATGGGTATCCTTGCGCAAGATATGAGTACTGGCGCTAAGTTATTGCGCGACGAAGGCATTGACCTTAATAAGCTCGAGCGCGCACACGGCAAGGTCGCAGTCGATGTGCCGGCTGCGCCGATGGCGATGATGTCTCTTTCCGAGGCGACAGTTTTGACTTTGCGTATGTCGTTAAATTTTGTGCGCGAAAATGGCTTAGAAATAGTCGGCACCGAGCATATTGTCTATGCGATTTTACGACAACCCAATTCGCGCGCTGGCGTACTCCTCTCGAAACTGGACGCCGATCTTGACGCAATCGCAACAAATATCGAAAATCTTGTCGAACAGCAAGCAAGTGAAGCAAAGATGGAGAAACAAAAACAAAAAGCCGGCAAGCGCACTAATTATCGATTCTTGTCTAAATACGGTACTGACCTAACCGAACTCGCCAAATCCGGAAAACTCGATACGGTCGTTGGGCGCGATCAAGAAATCGAACGCGCCGTCACCGTTCTTTGTCGTCGCACAAAAAGCAACCCTGTCTTGATTGGGGAAGCCGGCGTCGGCAAGACCGCTATTGTCGAAGGACTTGCGATGCGCATTGCAAAAAATGATGTGCCAGGAAAATTGATTGGTAAGCGTCTTTTTCAGATTGATCTAAGCTCAGTTGTGGCTGGTACAAAATTTCGCGGTGAATTCGAGGAACGCATCAAGGGAATTATCGACGAAGCTGTCGGCGACGAATCTGTAATTCTTTTTATCGATGAGCTTCATCTATTGGCTGGCGCTGGCTCCGCCGAGGGCAGTATGGATGCCGCAAATATCCTCAAGCCAGCACTTGCGCGCAATCAGCTAAAACTCATTGGCGCTACGACTTTTGATGAATATCGAAAAAATATTGAAAAGGACAAGGCGCTTGCTCGCCGTTTTCAAACAGTTATCGTTAATGAACCCTCTCCTGTTGTTACTTTGCGTATTCTTAAAGGTATCAAGGGTCATTACGAGCAACATCATCAAGTTACAATTTCCGATGCGATCCTCGAAGAGGCGATTGCGCTTTCCGAACGCTACGTCGCTGATCGTTTTTTGCCAGACAAGGTGATTGATATTATCGACGAAGCTTCCGCGCTTGCTCGTGTCGCCCTCGATAAAAAGGGCGGCAGCACTTACAAGAAGATCAAAATCGAACTCGCCGATTTGGAATCAAAAATTGAACTCGCGGCCGAAAATGAAGATTACGAGAAGGCCGCAATGCTCAAAACTCGCGCCGCTCAGCTCGAAGAAGAGATTACTAAGCTCGAAAAAGCCAATCGTGAGCTCAAAGAGGTTCCAGCTGTCACTTCGGACAATCTCGCAACGGCAATTAGCCTCAAGACCGGTATTCCTGTGAAGCGCGTACGCGGCTCAGAGCAGGAGCTCCTAACACATCTCGAGGCTCACCTCGAAAAGGCTATCATCGGCCAAAATGATGCTATTAAAGTAATTAGTAAAGCGATTCGCCGCGGTCGTTCGGGCATTGCGGATCTGCGTCGCCCGATCGGTTCATTTATCTTTATGGGGCCAACTGGCGTCGGTAAGACCGAGCTTGCGCGCGTTATTGCGAAAGAGGTGTTTGGCGGCGAGGACGCATTGATCAAGATTGATATGTCCGAGTTTGGTGAAAAACACAACGTTTCTCGCCTCGTCGGGGCACCTGCTGGCTATGTGGGCTACGAAGACGGCGGCAAATTCACCGAGCAAATTCGTCGGCGCCCTTATTCTGTAGTGCTGTTTGACGAGATTGAAAAAGCACACCCTGACGTTTTTAATATGCTTTTGCAAATTTTGGAAGACGGTACTTTAACGGACGGCCAAGGCACGAAGGTCAAATTCAACAATGCGATTATTATCTTGACGAGCAATCTTGGCTCCGAATCTATGTATCGCGAATCCGAGATGGGTTTCACTGCAAAAACCGCCAAAGACGCTAAAGCGCTTGCGGCCGAACATGCCGTCAACGAGGCTGCCGCTATGAAAGCACTGCGCAAAGTTATGCGCCCAGAATTAATCAATCGTTTTGATGCTGTTGTAACCTTCCATGCGCTCACTGCCAAAAATGTCGAAAAAATCTTTGACAACCTTATCGAAGATCTTAAAAAACGCCTCGCTACTAAGTCAATCGGTCTCCAGCTAACTGCTGCCGCCAAAAAGCATTTGATTGAAGTCGGCTACGATCCAAAAAATGGCGCTCGTCCTTTGCGTCGCGCTATTGAAGATGAGCTCGAGACTCTCTTGGCTGATGCGATTCTGTCTGAAGATCTCAATAAAGGCGATATCGTCAAAGTCGACTACAAGTCCGACAAACTCACCTTCTCTCTCGCCAAAGAATAGACGGCGAGCACGTCTTTCTTTGGTCGCTATATCTTGTGCTCTAGAATGACTATTTGAAAAACACAAAAACCCCTCAAGAATCCTGCCAAAACAGCAGTCTATTCTTTCATTATATCACATATAGCCAAAAAAGTCAAGCAAAAGCTTTAATAAACGCAGCAATTATGATACGATAAGATAAGAAACTACACAATAACTATGGACGAATCTCTAAACCTCAATTCCTCTCAGCCCCAAAATCCTGCTCCCTATTCTCAAAGCCCCAATAACCCCCGACTATCCCAAAACCAACCCTACGTCGAACTTTCTCCAGGCGCCTCGCCAAGCCAAAAAAAGCGCAAAAAAGTTCGCCGTTTACTCTTATTTATTTTCATACTTGCAGTTTTGGGCTTTACCTATTTCTTTGTCGATTACCGCGCTATTATTGATACGATTGCCGGCATAGGATACACTCCAGACGCCACCATGTCTCAGCTAATAGAACGCATCTCTCTGTCTGATTCCGGCGATCGCATCTTGCGCGCTTCACGTCCACAGCTTGAGGACAAAACTAGTTTCAATCAACATTGCCCGACCGTGAGTGCAAAAACCTCAACTCTGGGCTGCTATTATGCGCGCCACATCTATGTCTATAATATCCAAAACGACGATCTCGACGGTATTCGTGAAGTTGTGCTTGCACACGAGTTGCTTCATGCGGTGTGGCAGCGTATCGACTTACGAACGCGCAATGACACTATCGCTCCTCTTTTGACTGAAGTGTATCATGCGCATCGCGACTTGCTTGAGTCGCATATGGAATATTACGAAACTGACGACCAACTCGACGAACTTCACTCGGTAATCGGCACGCAGATTTCCCCTGATTTAATGCCGGGTGCACTACGTGAACATTACGAACGGTATTTTAGCGATCATCGTGCGATTGTCTCATTATACGATCAATACAACGGTCGGTTTATGGCGCTCAAGTCGCGTTCTGATGAATTAGCCGCTCAGATTTCAGCTAAAAAAACCGCAATCGAGACAAAGACTTCTGCCTATCAAACAAGCTACGAACGACTCAATGCCGACATCGAGGACTTTAATTCGCGCGCCCAAGACGGTTATTTTTCGAGCCAATCCAACTTTACTGCCGAACGGAACTCGCTCATCGCGCGCCAAAATCGCTTATCCCAAGAATATGCGGCGCTTTCTCGTCTCGTCGACGAAGCCAATCAGCTGGTTGCCGAGTATAATAAAACCGTCATTCTTCAAGAAGAGCTCTATAGCAGCATCGATAGCTCTGCGCCCGCTCCAAACACGCTTGACACTTAACGCCAAAGCTCCAAAGATTACATTAGCACTCTTGACCTCCAAGTGCTAAAATGCTACAATAACCGAAAAGGAGGAACCATGAAAAACTATCTAGTCCCAACTGTCATTGAAGAAAACAACCGTGGCGAGCGCGCCTACGATATTTATTCGCGTCTTTTGAAAGAGCGCGTGATTTTCCTCGGTGAAGACGTCAACCCTCACACCGCCAACCTCGTCGTCGCCCAGCTTCTCCATCTTGCCTACGAAGACCCGAAACAAGATATCAAGCTCTATATTAACTCCCCCGGCGGATCTGTTTATGACGGCCTCGCCATTATTGATACGATGAACTATATCGAGCCTGATGTACAGACGATCGGTATTGGCCTCCAGGCTTCGATGGGCGCGATGCTCCTCTCCGCAGGTACAAAAGGCAAGCGTTTCGCTCTTCCGAATGCTCGTATCATGATTCATCAACCTAGCTCTGGCACTGAGGGCAAAATTACCGATCAGGAAATCGCCCTCAAAGAAGGAATTTATCTGAAAAAGGTTCTTATCGACATGCTCGCAAAGAATACCGGCAAAAAACCCGCCGAAGTCGAAAAAGCTATGGATCGCGACAACTGGATGTCCGCCGAAGAGGCCAAAGCTTTCGGCCTCATCGACAAGGTCATCGAAAAATAATCGCAATCCCAAATCACTCTTTGCGGAAACGCCATCAAAAAATAGCCGCAAGCCAAATTGCGGAGACGTCATCCTCGTGTTCTCCGCTCTATGCTAAACTATAACTATGTCAAAGCCAAAATCGCGATTTATCTGCCAAAACTGTGGCGCTAGTTACGCCAAATGGGCTGGCCGTTGCGAAAATTGCCAAGAATGGAACACTCTCCTCGAGCAAGTCGCCCCGACCGAATCCGAAGCCAAAAGCGCCCTCGCTCGTGGCGCCGTCTCGGGCAAAAAACTCGCCACCGCCTCAATCAATTCTATCGAGCCTTCCGATAAACAGTCCCGTCTCTCGACTAATTTTCCCGACCTCGATACTGTACTGGGCGGCGGCATTTTGCTTGGCTCTGTTAATCTTCTCGCCGGCCAACCAGGCATCGGCAAGTCAACCCTCCTAATGCAAATTTGTTCCAATGTCGCCAGTCAAGGTAAGGCTGTCCTCTACGTTTCTGGCGAGGAATCCGCCGGCCAAGTCAAGCTCCGCGCGCTTCGCCTCGGCGCCTCTTCCGAAAAACTCCATTTCGCCAGCTCAACTTCAGGCAACGACATCGCAAAAACTATCGAAACCGGCGATTACGACCTCGTCATCGTCGACTCGATCCAAACCCTCTCGCTCGCCGAAATCAGCTCCGCCCCAGGCACCGTCAGTCAAGTCAGTAACTGTGGTAACCTCCTCATTCGCGCCGCCAAAGCTACCGATACCGCCGTTATTATTGTCGGTCATGTCACTAAAGACGGTACGCTCGCCGGCCCAAAAGTCCTCGAACACCTCGTCGATGTCGTCCTTAACTTCGAAGGCGACCGCTACGGCGGTTTTAAAACTGTCCGCGCCGTCAAGAACCGCTTTGGCTCCACTGTCGAAGTCGCAATCTTCGAGATGGCAAGTAATGGCCTCCAGGAAGTCAAAAACCCTAGCGAAGCTCTTCTCGCCGAGCGCCAAAACACCGACGGCAGTATTATTATGGCAACTATCGAAGGCGCTCGCCCTCTTCTTGTTGAAATTCAGGCTCTCGTTAACCCCACTAACTACGGCTACCCAAAACGCACCGCGTCCGGTTTCGATCTCAATCGCCTCAACCTTCTAATCGCTGTCCTCGAAAAGCGCACCAAGCTCAAACTCCAGGATAAAGATATTTTCATCAACGTCGTCGGTGGACTCAAGCTGAATGATAGTGCTGCTGATTTGGCAATCTGTATGGCTATCGCCAGCGCAGCCGCAAGTCGCAAATTAGCCGACAAGTTAGTCGTCTTCGGCGAGGTCGGCCTAGGTGGCGAAATCCGTAGCGTCTCTTCTCCCGATCGTCGTATCGCTGAGGCAAAAAAGCTTGGTTTTACGGGCGCAATCGCACCTGCTACCATCAAAGACAAATTTGTTTTACCGATTACCGATTTGCGTTCGGCGCTTGTCAAGTACATGAATCAAAAGTAGGTTTGCAACAGCAGCGTTTTTGTGCTATCATAAGTCCAATATGATTACAAAAGATAATAAAGCGAAAGCAATCGCTAAGCTTGCGCGTAGCGATAAAGATGTCGGCTCCCCTGAGGTGCAGGTTTCTGTTCTGACCGACCGCATTAAAGAAGTCACCGAACATGTAAAGCAGAATAAGCATGATTTCATGGCTAAGCGTGGCTTGATTCAGATGGTCGGTCAACGCAAAAAGCTCCTCAAATATCTTGAGCGTACCGATTTTGAAGCTTATAAATCTACCGTTTCGAAGCTTGGCTTGCGCAAGTAACCAGGCAACATATCGTCTTCGCGTAGCTTAGCTTGACGAACGAACGTAAATTTCCGCTGTCTGTTTAGAGCGGAAATTTTTCAATTAAAAAACCCAGCACATTGCGTGCTGGGTCTGACTGTTAGCAGGTAATCCTGCTGTTTAGTCATCCTGCCTCAGATTTGACTCCGCCGCAGGAAAAGCAGCAAATCTTTAAGCCCTTTTCCCTCGAGGCCTGAAAATTGTTATGTTTATACATAACATATTTCAATTCGCCGCCAACCTTCGCAACGGCCACCCCCGCAGCACTTGCTCCGCCAGAAGCTGTAATCGCTTTTCGGAGCGATTCCATCATTTCTTCAGCAAGACCAAGTAGCCGTACGTCGTAGTCCGAACAATAAAGGTCGAATGTCGTCATAGTACAATCTGATGTGTACGACAATTTTACCTCTTTCCGGAGCTTCTTACTGCGCGTCATCCAAAATTCGTGCAAGAACTCCGCTTCGCCCGGCAATCCTCCGACTTCCGGCAGTTCGCCAAGCAGATATATACGATAACCGCACTTGCTTTCGACTGTTTGACCAACTATATTCAATGATTTAATTGGCCTCATCGTGCAAGGATAGATTTTTATTATCGTTTTTCCGCGCGGCTCCTGAAAGTCAATCGACATCGACAATTTGTCCGTTAGGTTGTGTTGACTCGCAATCAAGTCGAAGGCCTTTCGTACTTCTTCTTTGTCAACTTCTCCTGCTACCTCAATAACCGAGTTACCTTGAAAAACCACCATTCTCGACACTCCTTTCTGAAAACAACACCAAAAACTACTCGTCGTCTAATAAATTTTACGACGCCATCTTTCATTATATCACAAAACTTAGAAAAAAGCAATAGCATTTTTCAAAAATCGACAAACTTGTGTTATACTAACACCAATCGGTACTAATTTGTCGAGAAAATGATAGACGTTTCGATCATAAAAACTTATGAGGCCTGAAATTTTATGAGAAACGTTTATTATTTTCTCGAAGAAAGGGAATATGGACATTATTAATCCTTATGGCAAAAAAACTCAATCGGTTGAGGCGGATTTTTGCGGGCGAAAACTCAGATTGGAAGTGAATCGCGTCGGTTTCCGCGCTACTTCTTCCGTACTCGTTACTTACGGTGAAACCGTCGTACTCGGTTCAGTTGTGGTCGGTCCCGAAGATATTGAGCGCGACTTTTTCCCGTTGTCGATTGATTACGAAGAAAAATATTACGCTGCTGGTAAAATGTCGAGTAGCAAATTCCTTAAACGTGAAGGCAAGCCTTCCGACAATGCTGTCTTGATTGGTCGCCTTATCGATCGCCCAATTCGCCCGCTCTTTCCGAAGGGCTATCGTCAAGAGGTACAGGTTGTTACGACCGTTTTATCTATGGATCCAAGTTTTCGCCCTGATGTGGTTGCGATGATTGCCGCCTCAAGTGCGCTGATGCTTGCTGGTGTTCCGTTTGACGGACCGATTGCTGGACTACGCATTGGTCTCGTCGATGGCGAATATCGTGCCTTTTTATCGCCAGACGAACGCGCTGCGTCCGCACTTGACCTGGTTGTCGCCGGTAAGACTGAAGGGATTACGATGGTTGAAGCTGGCGCAAACGAAGTTCCCGAAGATGTTATTATTAAAGGTCTCGAATGGGGACTTAATGCTATCCAGCCCGCGCTTGCGCTTCAAGAGGAATTGCGTGCAAAAGTTGGCGTAACCGAACAGCCCTATAGCCTTGTTCTGCCCGACTCATCCGTTCAAGTTCATGTCGACAAGTGGCTGCAAGGTAAGCTTGGCGCAAAGATTCGTCATGCCAATACCCTTGAGCGCGATCGACGTCTTACTGATTTGCGCGCCGAGATGCACGAGGCTCTGGTTTCTGAACTTATTAGTGATGACGAAATCTATACCGCAAAAAAGGAAATGGACGACGACGAGAAGCTCGCCACGAAGCATACGATTTACCAGACCAAATATCGCAACGATTGCGATGCTGCTTTTGATTTAGCGGTTAATCGCGATGTTCGCGACGGTATTATCAAGGACGGCATTCGTCCGGACGGACGCAAGCTCGACGAGGTGCGACCGTTAAGTTCCCAAGTTGGTCTGCTCCCTCGCACGCACGGCTCCTCGTTGTTTACGCGCGGCGTTACGCAGGCGATGAATATCGTTACTCTCGCCCCGCTCAGTTTTGCGCAACTCGTTGATACGATGGAAGTTACTGATGGCGTGCGACGCTATATTCATCATTACAATGCCCCAGGATACACTCTGGGTGAATGTAAGCGTCTCGGTACGCCAGGTCGTCGCGAGATTGGGCACGGCTATCTTGCCGAACGTGCCCTGATGCCTGTTTTGCCTAGCGAGGAGGATTTTCCTTATGCGATTCGTAGCGTTACCGAAATTATGTCTCAAAATGGTTCTACTTCTATGGCGGCGACTTGCAGCTCGTGCCTTGCGCTGATGGATGCCGGCGTTCCGCTCAGACGACCTGTGTCAGGTGTCGCGATGGGCTTAATGATGGATGGCGATACGCCGTATGTTTTGACTGATTTAATGGATGCAGAAGATTTTGCTGGCGATATGGATTTCAAGGTTACTGGTACAACCGAAGGTATTACCGCCTTACAGATGGATATGAAAGTCCACGGTTTGCCGATTTCTGTATTATCAGAGGCTATCAAAAAAGCACACGATGGCCGTATGTTTATTTTGGAGCACATGCTGTCGATTATCGATGCTCCGCGCCGCGATCTCAGCCCTTATGCGCCACGTATCGAAAAAATCAAAATTAATCCTGACAAAATCGGCACCGTTATTGGTAAGGGCGGCGAAACCATCAATCAAATCACGACCGAAACTGGTGCTTCGGTCGACGTTGCCGAAGATGGGCTTATTACGGTCGCTGGAGATAGCCCAGAAAAGATACAGCGTGCCCTTGACTGGATTAAGTCATTAGTCGAGGAGCCAGAAGTAGGCAAAATTTATACCGGCACAGTCGTTACTATCAAAGATTTCGGTGCCTTCGTAAATATTCTTCCGGGTATTGATGGTATGCTCCATATTTCGCAAATTACCGAAAAGCATCTCGCCAAGGTCAATGATGCTTTGAAATTGGGTCAGACTGTTAAGGTTCGTCTCGAATCTATCGACGAAAAGGGGCGACTCAGCCTCAGTATGCGCAATGTCGAGCAATAAGACGCGACGGTCGCTTCAAATCGAGCGTTTTTAGCTTTTTTGTTTCTGTGATGCAATAATACCGTTATGGCAAAAAAGCGAGGTAGGCGAAAATCTTCAAAGGAAGTCGCACGAAAACATGAATTACCGGGCGGTTTTTGGTATCAAGTCGCCGCGTTACTGATGATTGTTTTTGCGGTGATTTTATTTGTGACTTGGTTTGGTAAAGGCGGCACCGCGCTGAATCTTCTTCAGGATTTTCTGCGCTATATTTTCGGCAATACGACTTTCCTTTTGCCGATTATCTTGACCTATTTAGCTGTTATGATTTTTCGCGCACCAGATAACCGCTTAGATCCTAGCGTCTGGATTGCCTCTGGTTTGATGCTGTTTTGGTTTTCTGGTATTTTTGCAGTACCCGATTACACTTCGCCAGATTCGAGCGGTGGCATTATCGGCTCGGCACTTGATCGTATTCTTGTCGGCTTGTGCGGTGCTGGGATTACGATTTTTATTTATGTGGTAGCGATTGTCGTGACGGCGCTCTTTATGTATGCTGAAACGCCAGCTTCGTTCTTCAAGAAACTACGCGATTTCTTTAAGAGCTCTCGTAGTCGCGAAGACTCCGACAACGCACAGGTTATGCGTCGTAATGGCGCCGAGAAGCCAGCTAACCTCAAGGCTGATATGCAGAATTTCGAAGTGCACTCAAATGTCGAGATCGTCGACTCTAGTCGCAGAAGCGTAAAACCGGCCGCGAAGCCTGAGCCTACGACAGCGAAGCCGATTGAGACCGCGCTCGTTGCCGTCAACGATCCAAACTGGAAGATGCCCTCGCTTGACTTACTAAACAAAAAGAAGTCGCCTGCCGATCCTGGCGACACACACAACAATGCGCTTATCATCAAGAACACCTTAGGGCAATTCGGTATCAATGTTGATGTCGGTGCTGCCAATGTCGGTCCACGTATTACGCAGTATACCTTACGTCCGCCCGCTGGCGTAAAAGTAGCAAAAATCGCCCAGTACGACAAAGATCTCGCACTCAATCTCGCTAAAGACAAGATTCGTATCGAAGCACCTATTCCAGGCACTAACCAAGTCGGCATTGAAATCCCGAACGACAAAGCTGCTAGCGTCGGACTTCATGAATTACTCAAGGATCCGGAGTGGACTCGCGTTGCGAATGAAAAACCGCTCGCCTTTACGCTCGGTAAAGATATCGCCGGCCAAACCGTTGTTGGCAACCTCGCCAAGATGCCGCATCTTCTGATCGCCGGTACAACCGGTTCTGGTAAGTCGGTTATGACCAATACTCTTATTGCTTCGCTCCTTTTTCATAACTCGCCTTCTGATCTCAAGCTAATTATCGTCGATCCAAAACAAGTCGAAATGGCTGCCTACGAAGATATCCCTCATTTACTAGCGCCCATTATTACGGCAGTCGACAAGGCTCTTAGTGCCTTAAAGTGGGCTGTAAATGAGATGGAGCGCCGTTATAGCCTGATGGCAAAAGAGCGCGTCAAAAATATTGTCGACTATAACGAGAAGATTCGCAAGACCGGAGAACAGGTAGTTATCAACGACGAGGACGGCAATCCGCAACGTCATGATGGCGGCAAGATGCCTTATATCGTTGTAGTCGTCGATGAGATGGCGGACTTGATGATGATGGCTGGCAAGGAGCTAGAGATGCTGATCGTTCGTATTGCTCAAAAAGGGCGTGCGTCTGGGATTCATCTTGTTCTAGCGACTCAGCGTCCGGAGGTAAAGGTTGTAACCGGCTTAATCAAGGCCAATATTCCAGGCCGTATCGCTTTTGCCGTCAACAATGGCATTGATTCTCGCGTCATGCTCGACATGACTGGTGCCGAGAAGTTACTTGGTAGCGGCGATATGCTCTATTTGACAACAGAAATGATGGGCAAGCCAAAACGCGTCCAGGGCGCATTTGTCGGTGATGATGAAATTGCGCGCCTAACTGATTTTCTACGCGAGCAAGCTCCTCCCAATTACAACGACGAGGTCTTGTCTCAGCAAGTCAGCATCGGCGGGAAAAACCCAGTTATGGGCGAAGATATTAGCGCTTCCGGCGACGGCAGCCTCGAACGCCAAGCGGCCGAAATCGCCGTACAAGCGCGCAAAATTTCTACATCACTTTTACAACGCAAGCTACATATTGGTTATGGTCGTGCCTCCTCAATTATCGACCATCTTGAAGAAATTGGCGTCGTTTCTGAGCCGACTGGCGGCAATCGCCCGCGCGACGTCCTGATAAGCTCAATGGATGAATATCCAGAATGATTCACTAAACTGAATAAATATTTCAAAGAAGTGGTCGCGCGTCGTCAAAGTTAAGTATTGACTAGGAAAGAAAGTTTCATTGGAGCTGATTTATGCTTATCGGATGCGCAAAAATGACAAGCATGCCAAGCTCTGTTAAAATATATCTATGAGATCTACTCAACTTTTCACGAAAACTATCAAGAATACTCCTGCCGACGAGCAGAGTGAGAGCGCAAAGCTTCTTCTACGTGCCGGTTACGCCTATAAAGAAATGGCGGGCGTCTACGACTATCTTCCGCTTGGCAAGCTCATCCTCGATAATATCGTGAATCTTATCCGCGAAGAGCTTAATGCGCTTGGCTGCCAAGAGCTTCAAATGACCGCATTGCAGCCACGCGACGCATGGGAAAAGAGCGGTCGTTGGGATGACAAGGTTCTCGATGTGTGGTTTAAGACCAAATTAAACGCCGGTGGCGAGCTGGGGCTTGCGACGACCCACGAAGAGGCGTTTACTCGCATGATGAAAACCTATATCTCGAGTTACAAAGATCTACCCGTCAATGTCTATCAATTTCAAACCAAATTCCGAAATGAACTGCGCGCAAAATCTGGAATTTTACGTACTCGCGAATTCCTTATGAAAGACCTATATAGTTTCTCGAAGAACCGCGCCGAACACGATGCCTTTTACGAGAAAATCGCCGAAGCCTATCGTAAAATCTTCGATCGACTCGGTATCGGTTGCGACACTTTCCGCACCTTTGCTAGCGGCGGCGCCTTTAGCAAGTTTAGCGACGAATTTCAAACCCTATGCGACGTTGGCGAAGATACGATTTACCTTGACCGCGAAAAGGGAATTGCGATTAACGAAGAAGTCTTCACCGATGAGAATCTTGCCGATCTTGGCCTTGAAAAGTCAACACTCGAGCGACATCGTGCCGTGGAAGTTGGCAATATATTTACGCTGGGCTATCGTTTTTCCGAAGCTCTTGACCTAAGCTTTAATGACGAATCGGGCAAACGGCAGTTAGTTTTTATGGGTAGCTACGGGATTGGCCCTAGTCGCGTCATGGGTGTTGTTGCGGAAAAATTGTCCGACAGCAAAGGCCTCGTCTGGCCTGAATCGATTGCGCCGTTTCGGTATTACCTTATCGCAATCGGCGAACGAGCAAATCAAATCGCAGAAGAGCTATATGCCGCAAAGCCAAATCTTTTCCTCTTCGACGACCGCACAAATGTCCGTACTGGTGAGAAATTTGCCGATGCAGATTTGCTCGGTATTCCGTACCGTGTGGTTATTAGCGAAAAAACTCTCGCTGAAGATAAACTCGAGCTAAAAACTCGTGCGACTGATGCGACCGAGCTCTTGACAATTGATACGTTCAAACATAAACTATCATAAAACATTATTATTTTCTGATTTTTTATCGTAAGGAGAAAAATGCCAAAAACTGTCAGTATTACAGCGACTGGCCGCAAAGAGCTTGAACAAGAACTCGAAACGCTCAAGGCGCGTCGCCCGGAAATTGCCGAAAAAATTGCTATCGCTCGATCGTACGGCGATTTGAGTGAAAACGAAGATTACAGCGCTGCTCGTGGTGAGCAAAAAGTTGTCGAAGGTCGCATTTTAGAGATTGAAGATATTTTGCTCCACGCTAAAATCATCAAGTCGGGCGCTAAGTCTAAAGTTTCTCTCGGTAGCGTCGTGACGCTTTCATCTGGAAAAAAGACGAATACTTATACTCTGGTTGGAGCCGTCGAAGCGAATCCTCTAGAAGGGAAGGTTAGCAACGAATCGCCAATTGGCAAAGCCGTGATGGGTAAAAAGGTTGGCGACGAGATTACGCTTCCGAACGGCAAAGTATTCAAGATTACGGAAATTGCATAGCTTATGGCGACTTTAAAGGACTATCGCGATGAACGACTCCGTAAACTAACGGCTCTGCGAGAGGCTGGAATCGATCCGTACCCCGCACACTCTGATCGCGATACGAAAGTGGCCGACATCCTTGAAGCTTTTGACGACTATCACGATAAAACTGTCTGTGTCGCTGGACGCATTCAAAGCATTCGGAGCTTTGGCAAGCTGGCTTTTGTCGTGATACGCGATGATTCTGGCTCAATCCAAATTTTTTTGAAAGACGACGCGGCGAAGTTTGTCAAAAAACTTGATACTGGCGATTTTCTTGAGGCTTCTGGCGTAGTTTCAAAGACGCAGACTGGTGAGATTTCCGTTTTTTGCGACAATCCGCGCATTCTCGCCAAGGCACTACGCCCGCTTCCAGGGCGCGACGGTTTCACCAACAAGGAGGAGCGTTTTCGTCGTCGTTATGTTGACATGGCGGTCAATCCAGAAGTGCGCGAGCGTTTTATTCGTCGATCAAAATTTTGGTCTGCAACTCGTGATTTCTTAAATAATCATGGTTTTGTCGAAGTCAATATTCCTGTTCTCGAACACACGACAGGCGGCGCCGATGCCAACCCTTTCTCTACGCACATGGATGCGTTGGATCAGGATTTTTATCTGCGTATTTCGCATGAACTCCCGCTCAAGCGTCTGATTGGTGGTGGTTTTGAAAAAGTGTACGATATTGGCCCGCGTTTTCGTAATGAGGGGATGGATGACGAGCATTTGCCAGAGCATGTGGCTATGGAGTCTTATGCCGCATACCAAGATTATCGCGACGGAATTAAACTATACGAAGAGATGATTAAGTATGTATGCGAGCAAACTTGGGGTACTCTTCAATTTTCACACAACGGTATGACGGTTGACTTGGATTGCGAATGGCCACAATATAGCTACGCGGATTTACTCCAAGAAAAATTCCAAGTTGACGTCTTTAATCCAAACATCGATCAGATTAAAAATATACTGCACGAACACAAAGCTTCGTTCCCAGAAACTGCCAGCGTCGCGCGTTTACTCGATTATCTCTGGAAGCTGATTCGCAAAGAATCGACTGGTCCATATTGGCTCATTCATGAGCCCGTCGAATTATCGCCGCTCGCAAAAAAGCATGCCGCCGACCCCCGCGTCACCGAACGCTTCCATCCTATTATCTTCGGAACAGAAATGGGCAATGGCTTTTCAGAGCTTAATGACCCTATCGATCAGCTCGAGCGCTTCCAGCAACAACAGGCTATGCGCGACGCCGGCGACAATGAAGCGCAGATGCTCGATATGGATTTTGTTGAGATGCTCGAATATGGTATGCCGCCAACTTGTGGCTGGGGCAACTCCGAACGTAATTTTTGGCTCCTTGAAGGCGTTTCGGCGCGCGAGGGTGTACCGTTTCCGCCAATGCGTCGCGAAGAGTAGCGACAACACTTTTTCTCAAAAACGCAAATAATTATTACTTATGCTTTTTTGTCTTTGCTGGCGATTTTATAGTATTAGCATGACGTACCAGCTAGCAAATCTTCAACATCAATTTCTAGAGCCTCTTGGCGATATTCCCGACGCTCCTACTGAGCTGTGGATGCAAGGTACTCTACCAGAGAGCCGGCGCCCCGCGGTAGTTAGCATTGTCGGTAGTCGTCGTTGTACCGCTTATGGAGAACATCTTGCGTATCAAATTGCATACGAGCTCGCGCAGCGCGGGATTATCGTCGTAAGCGGTTTGGCCTACGGGATTGATACTTGCGCACATCGAGGCTGTCTTGATGCGGGCGGCACAACAATTGCGATCCTTGGTACGCCAATTGACCGTATTCATCCGCGTAGCAATCAAACACTCGCTGACCGTATTCTCGAGCAGGGCGCAATATTATCTGAATATGCTCCGTCGTCACGTATTGAGCGGTGGCATTTTTTAAAACGCAATCGGCTCGTGTCCGGTATTGCTGATGCTGTGATCATCGTCGAGGCGTCCTTGCGCTCAGGTACTTTTACGACCGCTAGTCAGGCTGTCGAGCAAAAAAAGGAGGTGTTCGCGATTCCGGGCGATATTGGTCGTATTCAATCTGCCGGCTGCAATCGTCTGATAAGTCTAGCGACTGCGCATATTTACACTGGTCTCGAAGATTTTTTAACAATCGTCGCCCCATCGCTCGTAACTACTTCTAATGGTTCAGCTAGTCGACGCCGTGCGTATCCCAGCCCGATTGCTGCCGCGATTATACAGCAGATGCGCGCTGGCCTTACAGATGGCGACCAGATTATCGCCGCTCTCGACCTTGATGTTAGTAATTTTAATCAAGCCATCACGCTCTTGGAGCTGCGTGGTTTTGTCGTACCAGTTGGTTGCAACGCGTGGGCCTTAAAAGACGGCGTATAAGCCACCGCTAAATGCTTTATTTACAGTTTAAGATGCTTATGCTAATATAAGAATATGGCAAATAAAGTTATGATTGTGGGGACAGGAAATGTTGGTATGAGCTATGCGTATGCGCTTATTCATCAACGCAGTACAGTTGGTGAGTTAGTGCTCGTTGATATCAATACTGCCGACGCTGAGGGCGAAGCGATTGATTTGAGCGATACGCTTGCGGTTGCGCCTCAGCAGCTCAAGATTCATTCTGGCACGTACGCCGAGGCGGGCGACTGCGATCTGATTGTGATTACGGCCGGCGTTCCGCAAAAACCAGGTGAAACGCGTATGGACCTCTTGAAGAAAAACGCTTCGATTTTCAAAAGTATGATTTCACAGATCATGGAGAGTGGCTTTAAGGGTATCTTTCTCGTTGTTAGTAATCCTGTCGACGTTTTAGCCTATTTGGCTTGGAAATATTCAGGATTGCCGCCTGAGCGCGTTATCGGTTCGGGTACGGTGCTCGACTCAGCACGCTTACGTCATGCCGTAGCGCAACGTTTAGAGCTTAGTCCCAAGAGCGTCCACGCTTATCAAATTGGTGAGCATGGTGACACCGAGTTTGCAATCTGGAGTCGCGCCCATATTGGCGGCCAACCCGTTACGAATTTCTTATCTACCGATGAATTATCTCAAATCGAGGATTACGCCCGTAACGAAGCCTACACGATTATCGAGAAAAAGGGCGCAACGTATTACGGCATAGGTGCATGTATGGCGTTAATCTCCGGATGTATTCTCAACGACGAAAAACGTATCTTGCCAGTCAGCAACTACGACGCGCTTAGCGACACCTATAATGGTTACCCAGCCGTGGTTGGTAGATCCGGCGTCGTTCGCCGTATCGGGCATGATATTACCGCGCAAGAACAGGTCAAATTTGACCGTAGTATTAAGGCCTTACAAGAAGCTATCAAGCTCGCCCAGAGTTAAGCTACTATCTTAAAGAGACATCACCACGCAAACAAACAGCCTATTTTTGACGCAAAAAGCTTGTGTTTTTTTAAATTTTGTGATATAATATAGAAATGGACTGGTTTTTTCTTATCTTGATGATTATTATTGGCGCCGAAACGACATTTATGTTTATTTTGCGCATTAGAGATATTAACCGCCTGACTAGCCGCATGAATCGTCGCAAACTCTTCGTCGACACTTCGGCATTGATTGACGGTAGGATTTTAGCTGTCGCTAAGGCGGGTTTTCTGGGCGATGAAGTATTGATCCCGCGCTCAGTAATTCGCGAACTGCAATTGCTAGCGGACGGGTCAGATAGCGAAAAGCGCACGCGTGCGCGCTTCGGGCTAGATGTCGCCAATGAACTGGAACGCGTCGAGCTTGCAACGGTTGAAATTTATCACGATGAACCAGGTCGCGTGCAGGTAGATGAACGGTTGATTGAACTTGCCAAACAACATCATGGAATTATCTTGACGAACGACTACAATCTTATCAAGGTCGCTGCAACTGAAAAAATCGACGCAATCAACATCAATGACCTCGCTCAAGGATTACGTAGTGAATTCCTGCCAGGAGAAACATTGAAAGTCAAAATTGTTACAACGGGCAGTAATCCGCATCAGGGAATCGCTTATCTACCAGATGGCACAATGGTTGTTGTCGACGGTGCTGATCGTTATGTCGGAAAGGATGAGATTGATGTGGAGTTTGTGCGCTTTTTGCAAACTGCTGCGGGCAAGATGATGTTTGCTAAGCTGAGGGTGACGCATAGCGAGACAGTAAGTAGAGCCAGTCGAACACGAAGCGCTGTTCGCAAAGCTAAGCCCGCTGGCCGCAAGGCGCAAAGTGCTACTGCGCCATCTTCGTCAAACAAGAGGTCGCCTCGTTCTCGCGCCTAAAACATCCGCGCCTAAAACATTCGCGCCTAAAACATTCGCGCCTAAAACGCTTTATACGCCTCGCGACTAACCGTTTAGCGCGTCACTGTACTGGTATAGCCCGCTGTATCAGTCACTTTAAATGTTACACTTGATGGCGTATCGTTTACCGTATATCGGATTGTATCGCCTCGGGAATTTAAGCCGCCACTCTTGACTAGCTGGCCGTTTACATACAATTCATAGGAGGACAATTCATAGGTGCCAAAGCTCGCCTCGACAACAATCTCGCCGTCTTTGATGTCTATTTTGGCTGAGGGCAATGTGTCTGAACATTGATGTACATCGTCGGTACTGTTCGGGTCGTATTCGCCAGAGTAGAAGGTCTCTTTTTTGGTCATCGGATCTATAGTCTTGCTTACTGCCGCCTCGACACGCGTCGATTCGGGAGTACACTCTGTCGCAAGCTTCTTGCTCACCGAGTCGAATATCTTCTTTTCTGTAGTAATTCCCGATTTTGATTTATTGTACCAGCTTGGCCAGATATCGGTTCTTCCGTTCACTGACAAGGTTTGAATACCATCCGGTCTCGAGAAATCGGTATTTGTGTTCCATTTACCACTAGCGCCATAGATCTGCTCGTGTAGTGTCTCGATATATGCTGCATTGATTTTGAAACATACCGTATGGCTATCGTTTGCGAGCGGTGCACCGTTGTGATTACCATTCCAGATTGCTGTAGCAACTACTGGAGATGCCGTCATAATCCATGAGTCTTTCGCCTTTCCTTTACCGTTTTCGGTGGTACCTGTTTTTGCGGCAAATTTTACTTTATTGCTGTAAAATCCCGCAGCGTGGGATAAACTGCCAAAGACGAATTTTCGTGCATTTGCGTCTTTCAAGATATCCATCGTCATATAGGCCACCTGACTGTCTACGACGCGTTCGCCTTCGTTGTCGGTCCATGAATCAATCGTATCTCCGGAAGAATTTTTAATCTCCAACCAATACACCAGGTCTTTATAAACGCCACCGCGCGCCAACGATGCGTAGGCGTTCGCGTGTTCCACGGGTCTAACGGAGCAGCCACCGCCAATCGCCATCGAGAGTCCTGCTGTCTCGCCGTTTGCGCAGTATGATTTATCGCCAAGTTTATGCGCTATTTCTAGACTCTTATCGATGCCGTTGATATATAACGCCTTAATCGCTGGTATGTTTAGCGATCCGGCTAATGCCTGCCTCATAGTGATCGTTCCGTAAAAGCGTCCCGATGCATTGCGTACCTTACAAGCGCCCTTTGTTCCTTTGCAATAAATTGAATCGATATTATTGTCGGCAATTGTTGCGCCAGGACCGTAGTTAACGCCTTGTCTTTCCATGAAGAGTGGCGTGTAGTCTAGGATTGGCTTAATTGATGACGCAGGTTCTAGTAATGATGTAGTTGCATTGACCTGTCCGTAGTTTGGTGTTTCCCAATCTTTACTTCCAACCATTGCAATCACTTGCGACGTTTCCACATCTACAGAAACTAAAGCTGCATTGTCAGAGTTATTTACGCGGAACGAATTCGCGCCCGTTTTAATTGCTTCTTCGGCCAAATTTTGAGCTCGCAAATCAATCGTTGTCTTAATCTTGAAACCGCCCTCGCGCATCGTCTTAATGCCATATTTCGCCTCGAGTTGTGATTTTACTTCAAGTACAAACCAAGGCGCTTTCATGTTTTCGTACTGGTTCGTCTCTGGCTGGATCTTTTCTAGGATATTGACGGCCTTCGCCTCTTTCGACTGTTCTTCGGTGATATACCCCATCTCAACCATCGCATTCAAGACCAAATGTTGCCTATTCACTAGAGCTTCGTTTCCTGCTGTATTGTATGGATTTAAGACTCCTGGATTATTTGGGATAGCCGCCAATAAGGCTGATTCTGCTAGATCAAGATCTTTTGCGCTCTTATCGAAATAGGTTCGCGCAGCACTTTCAATTCCATTTCGACGACCACCATAAGGGGACTCATTTAAATACAGCGTAATCAACTGTTCTTTATCGTACATTTTTTCAACTTCAATCGCCAAGATCATTTCTTTAATCTTGCGCGGAATACCCGTTAGGCCACGGTCTTTCGCCTCATCGGAGAAATAAACTTGTTTAATCAATTGTTGCGTCAACGTCGACCCGCCCTGTACGGACTCACCCTTTAATGTTACAAAAAGCGCACGAGTTAAACCTGCAAAATCAACGCCCATGTGGTTGTAAAAATTCTTGTCCTCAATCGCTACTGTCGCTTGGCGTGCATAGGTCGATATCTCGCTTCCTTCAACAACAAGACGATAGTCGCCACTACCCTTATCTTCCCACAACAATTCACCGTTACGATCGTAGTAGGTATTCACTGTATTTGAGACTCGGTTTGCTAGCTCTTCTGGGTCAATTTCGGAAAGGTCTTTCTTGAAATACAGGAAGAGACCCCCAATCGCAATTATTACGATTAATACTAGAGCGGCCAATACCTTCAATAAGCGCAACTGACCTTCTTTCGAAAACCAGGCCTTAAAAACGCGGTCGGGGCGCAGGCGTGCAAAGAACCGCAAAATTGGATTTTTTGGCAGTTTCGCGAGTTCCTCTGCCTTTTTACGTGCTCTTAAATCATCCTTAACGCGTTTTTTGTAGGCAAGATTCGAATAGAGACTCATATTGCCACGCTTAGTGTTGTTCGATTTCGTTTTGCCTACGTTTTTCAATCTCGAAAAACGCGACCTTTTCCCAGAATTCTCCTTCGCCATATATTAGTATTATACACTACGTAACGCGAAAATCTACACAACATGAGCATTTTTCAGCATCAACTTATGTATGATACAATATTAAAGATATGAAGCATTATGATGCCCTAAAAATAGAAGCAAAATGGCAGGATCGCTGGGAGAAAGAAGCCACATTTCGTGCCGACGATAAGGACAAGCGTCCAAAGTTTTACCTTGCAGAAATGTTCCCTTATCCTTCTGCCCACGGTCTTCACGTTGGGCACGTGCGCAACTTTTCTATTATCGATTGCCTTACGCGTTTCTATTCTCAGAAAGGCTTTAATGTCTTACGTCCCTTTGGCTATGATACCTTTGGCCTGCCAGCCGAAAACTATGCTATCAAAACGGGCATTTCTCCTCAGGAAGCGACTCGTCAAAATGTCGAAAACTTTAGAAAGCAGGCGAAACGTCTTGGCTTTGCTATCGATTGGTCTCGCGAAATTAATACGTCCGATCCGGAATACTATCGATGGACGCAGTGGTGCTTCCTGAAGTTATACGAAAAAGGTTTAGCTTATCGCGCAGAGAGTTATCAATGGTGGTGTTCGACCGATCAGACCGTACTCGCGAACGAACAAGTTGAAGATGGCCGCTGTTGGCGTTGCGGTAACGAAGTGACAAAGCGCAAGATGAAGCAATGGTATTTTAAAATCACCGAATACGCCGATGAGCTTCTTGAGGAGATAGATTCGCTCGATTGGCCAGATCGTATTAAGACAATGCAGAAAAACTGGATTGGTCGCAGTGAAGGCGCTAATATTCGCTTTAAAGTCGACGGCGACAAGTACGACATCGAGGTCTTTACGACACGTCCAGACACGCTTTTTGGTGCAACCTTTTTGGTTTTGGCTCCTGAACACGAGTTGCTCGACAAGATAGTCACCAACGACGCTCGGGCGGCAGTCGACAAATATCGCAAAGACGCCCTAAAGAAAAGCGAGATTGAGCGTCAAGAAAATCGCGATAAAACGGGTGTCTTCACTGGCGCATACGCTATCAACCCTGCGACTAATTCAAAAATCCCCATCTGGGTGTCCGATTACGTACTATCAAGTTACGGCTTAGGTGCGATTATGGCGGTACCGGCGCACGACGAGCGCGACTATGAATTCGCATCAAGGTTCAAGCTTCCGATTATTCGCGTCATCGATCCTGTTGATTCGCCTGAATCTTCAGATGACCATTATTGTTATCATGGTGAAGGAGTATTGGTTAATTCTGGAGAATACAACGGCTGCTCTAGCCAAGAAGCTCGCAAAAAAATTCTCAACTGGCTAACTGCTTCGCATATTGGACATGCCCAGGTAACATATCGCATGCGCGATTGGCTCATTTCTCGGCAACGTTATTGGGGTTGTCCTATCCCGATTGCTTACGATAAGCAAGGAAATGCACATCCTATACCCGTCGATCAGCTCCCAGTGACGCTTCCCGCAATTACCGATTACGCACCTGATCAATCTGGACGTAGCGCGCTTGCAAAAGCGCAGGATTTTGTAAAATGTAAACTTGACGGAGAGGCGATGTTGCGAGAGACCGATACTTTAGATGGCTACGCATGTAGTAGTTGGTATCTGTGGCGCTATCTTGACCCGCACAACAGCAAACAAGCCTGGTCGCCGAAACTCGTCAATCAATGGGCGCCACTTGATATATACTGTGGCGGCGATCATGCTGTCGCTCATCTTTTGTATGTTCGGTTTTGGTGCAAATTTTTTGCAGACGAGGGCTTATTGAGCTTTAGGGAGCCTATCAAGAAATTGTTGTATAACGGCTATATCAATGGCCCCGATGGTCGCAAGATGTCAAAGAGCAAAGGAAACGTCATCGATCCACTTGACGTGATTGACGATGGTTACGGAGCTGACACCTTACGTACTTACGAGTTATTTATTGGCCCATACGATATGGACGCCTCGTGGAGTACGGAGGCAATCGGCGGCGTTTTTCGTTTTCTCGGCCGTTTTTGGTCGTTATGTTTTACGGCGGAACATCTTGATGGTGCCGATGCTGAGCATGAATATCGGCGGCATAAAACCATCAAAAAAGTCACAGAAGACATTCAGCGCACCAATTTTAATACAGCTGTCGCCGCACTTATGGAATATTTGAATTATCTCTATAAAAACGGTGCCGCAAAAAATGATTTAGTAGCGTTCGCGCGCTTACTTAAGCCCTTTGCGCCTCATCTCGCGAGCGAAGTTCTCGAAGAATTTTCTGCTGACGACGCGTGGCCTACTTGGGACGAAGACAAGCTTGTTACAGACGTGATGGAGGTGATTGTTCAGGTTAACGGAAAACTACGCGCCAAACTAACACTTGCCGCGGAAGAGGTACAGAATCGTGATTTACTTATCGAAAAAGCGCGCGCCGATGCTAAAGTTCAGCAGTTTATTGGAAGCAAAGAGCTTGTTAAGACGATTGCGCTACCTGAGCGTCGGCTAGTAAACTTTGTTGTCAAGTAATTTATTTTACGCTTCTTTTAATGAGTTTCGCGTGCATCACTACGCGGTCATCGTTATAGCAGGTAGAAAGTGTTAGGATCTTGTCGGCACTCGTTACGCTTGTATTAAAGTTGTGCGCGCTTCGGTTTTTGATCATTTGCGTAAAATCGCCAAACTCGTCGGTTGTTGCAAAATCGGTTTGGATGTAATCGCTAGTTACGGGCGTCCGATAAGTGCTGAAGACTTGCCAGAGCGCACTTTCTTTTTCAGAGGCTGTCCGTACGATAAAATTATTAGAATCGTTTAGCCACCCATTAGTCAAAATATTCTTTAAAGTCCCAAACATCGTACCGTCATATCGTCCGTGGGCGTATATGATTAGGTTTTTATCCTGACCGTCTAGGCGATTGCGGAAATCTGCAAAGACCCAGCCTGCCGAATTATAGCTTTTATCAAAAGAATGTTTCAAGTAATAGTCGTTGTTCGAGACCTGTACAAATGGATAATTTATATTTGTTCCGCCAACTTGTATCCAGCCTACCGTGTCGCTATTTTTTTGTTTAAGCTCGGTAAAATCAACGTCAATTAACTTCGTTTTCAGATATTTCCAGTATAAACTGTCTTCTTTTTCGTTATTTTCTATAATTTCTACGTCGTCATCATCTTTTTCTTGTACTGTCGCAAGCGATTCTGCCTCGGCGCTTTGTGCCTTTGTACTGTCGCCTTCAAGTCGCCATTCGATAATTTTATATAAAGAAACGCCAATTCCTACCACACACACAAGCGCAATTATGCAACTTGCGGCTAATTTTACGCGTGCTTTCGTCCGTCTAATCTTCATATTTACTATATATTCTACCATAAACGCGATAAAATCTACTATTATCTGTTCGTTACGATCTGCATAAGTATTTTAGGAGGCGCAAAACTTGCAAAATAAAATAAAGTATAGTAAATTAGACTAAAGTAAGTATCAGAAAAGGAGCATTTTTACATGCCTGAACCAAAAAAACAGAGCAGCCCGCGCAAGACTGGTCTTCGTAGAAGTCACTTGCGTCTCAAGTTGGCGCGTAGCGTAAATAAATATTCGCCCGTAAAAGCTTTTGAAACAGCAAAGGCTACGCCAAATCTAAAAGTCCAGAGTTGCGCAGAATGCAAACAAAAGCCTTGCGTCTGCGACAATAAAGCAAGCGCTAAATAATCAAACATAAACAGGATCAAACAATTTCATGGCAAGCAATCGACATCTCGGTAGAATTATTTCATTGCAGAGTCTTTACGAATATGAGTTTCGTCACCAAGCCGGTGACACTACTGTCGATATCGATAGTATAATTGTCAAGAATATTGAGCCTTACGCCAAAGCTTTAGGTGACGTTGAATTTGTCCATCAGCTGACGAATGGTGTTTTTGCTACAAAAGAAGAACTCGACAAAGAATTGCAGCCACTTGCGCCCGAATGGCCGATTGCATCAATTTCTTCAATCGATCGCAATGTCTTACGTATTGGACTCTACGAACTAACTCGCTGCAAAGATTCTGTCCCCCCAAAGGTCGCAATTAATGAGGCGGTTGAACTCGCCAAGGCCTTTGGTTCGGACAACTCATCTAAGTTTATTAACGGCGTCCTAGGCACCGCATATCGCAATATTAGTGAAAAGGAGGAGCCATCGGACAATGCAGAGACAGACGAATCAAGCTCGACGGAAACGTCAGGCAACGCTTAATCGCTCAAAACTGAATACCGCGCGCAAGTCTCAAGCAGTAAGCAAGCGTACGTCGCCGATGCAAGGAGTTAGCAAGCGGCATAGTGCAAAAAAAACCATCGCGGCCAAAACAAAAGCCAGTACGCGTGTGGTCAAAAAAAATCAACAAAAGCGTAGCGGCTACAAGATTCCAGAGGCTTTGCCAACTAAGCAATACAAGGACTCGAAATTTAATAAGCTCCGTCAGGTTGTTTTTCGCAAAAAAACCGAGATCAAGGAAATTGTCCGCGAACCAACTGCGGGCGGCATCGTGTTTCGCATGACGTCCGATAAGCGAGATATCGAAATTCTCCTCATTCAAGATAGCAAAAATCGCTGGACAATCCCAAAGGGCCATATTGAACCAGGCGAAACCGCCAAACAAACTGCCGTACGCGAAATCGGCGAGGAGTCTGGATTGAAAAACGTACGCGTCCTGACCTGGCTTGGAAAAATTCACTTCAAATATCGCCGCCTAGAGAAGCTAGTTCTTATGACGACGCAGGTGTATCTTGTACAATCACTCGATAAATCTGAACGCCCAACAAAAGAAAAATGGATGAATGGCATACGTTGGTTTAAGTTTGCTGATGCTTTAGACGCCATCGAATATACCGATATCGAAAAACTCATGCTGATTGCTAAAAAGAAGATTCGTAGCGGTGAGCTTACGTAAAATAAAGACATAAAGAGAAAAGGGAACATTTGATGAATAACGAACAACTTAATCGCTATCGAAGTTTTGCGAAAGACAAACTTGGCCTAGAATTTAACGACATTCAGCTACTAATAACAGCATTAACGCACCGCTCCTACGTAAACGAGCATCGCTCGCTTAATATCGATCACAACGAAAGGTTAGAGTTCTTAGGAGACGCGGTTCTCGAGCTAGTGACATCCGACTATCTATTTCATAATTATGATCAACCCGAAGGGATTATGACGAGTTGGCGCGCTGCTCTCGTTAATACCGAGGCTAACGCTTCTGCCGCCGAGCGACTTGGCTATTTGCCGTTGGTTCGATTGAGTAATGGTGAAAAAAACGGCTCCGAGCGTGCTCGCCATGTGATTATTGCTGACTGCTATGAGGCGATTATCGGAGCAATTTACCTCGATCACGGCTACGCAGAAGCAAAACGCTTTATAGAAAACAACACTTTGATTAAGCTTGACGAAATTCTCGAATCGGAATCATGGAGAGATCCCAAGTCGCATCTACAAGAATTATCACAGCACATTGATGGAGTGACGCCTACTTATCGTCTAATTAAAGAAGAAGGCCCAGACCACAGTAAAATTTTTACGATTGGCGTTGTTATTAATGGGCATCTCAAGGCGACTGGTGTCGGGCATAGTAAACAAGAAGCACAGGTAAATGCCGCCGCTGCCGCTATACGTCGCTATAAGAGCGAGAACCCCGAAGCGCATTCCTCTAAGTATCGCCGCAAGACCTCTACGTCTCCTCGTCAATAAAAAAAATAGAGCTGTGAGCCGGTTGCTCTATGGCCAATAAAAATACCCATCTGTCTACGCTTCATCATGAAAGGCAGGGCAGTGGGTATTTGTGCCTACTCGGCTACTTCAGCAGCGCCGGTTGCTTCCGTCGCTTCTTCTGTATCGCTTGCGGCGGCTTCCTCTTTTGGTTGGTTTTTGCGCAATTTGTCGGCATGCTTAGCAGCGGCATGCTTTTCGTTCAGTTGCTTTACCCATTTAGGTAATTTAACACCTTCTTTAGTCAAAATGCGCACAACGCGCGTGCTTGGCTGGGCGCCGTTGCCTAGATATTTCTCGACTTTTTCCTTGTCGAGGACGGTTGCTTTTGTGTGGGGGTTGTAACTGCCGACCTGAGCCACGATGCGACCCGAAAGAGGGTGGCGTTGCGCTTCTTGGACGACTATTCGGTAAAGCGGTAAAGCCTTCCGACCATTACGCTGTAAGCGAATCGCAAGCATAATACTCCTTATAAATTAGTTTTGAAAGTATTATACAGTATTTTCGCTATCCTGACAAGAACGCCCGCAATAGGGTGATCTGATGGTTTGTGATGCCCTGTAAAATCAATACAGAATCGTCTTCTAGATACTCGATGGGACAAGGACGTCGATAAAATGCTATGTTATAATAATCAAGATGACTTTTATTGACGCCGATAATCAAAAAACATGGGACGAGTTTATCACCAGACACGAAGAAGCCAATTTTCTCCACTCTTATGCTTGGGGCGACTTTCATCGTAGCCGTAACAAGACCGTTATCCAGCGCGTCGCTCTCGATCGCAAAAAGAATATTATTGCTGCTTATGTCGGGCAAATCGAAACCGCAAAACGCGGCACATACCTTGCGATTGCCGGTGGGCCGATTTTGGATTGGAGCGACCAAAAACTTGTTAAAGCGCTTTTCGACGACATCCGCGAACAAGCTAAACGCTCAAACTGCGTCTTTGTGCGCATACGACCCCAGCTCGAGGATACCGAAGCCAATCGTCAGCTTTTCCTCAGTCTCGGCCTCAAACCTGCGCCCATCTATCTATCGGTCGAACTTGCGGGAGTGCTTGATTTAACGAAGACCGAAGATGAAATTCTTGCGGGCGCTTCTCAGCGTCTTCGTCGTTCGTTGCGCAAAGCCGCCAAAAATAATATTCAAATAGATGTCAGTACGGACCCAGCAGATATCGAGACTTTTTACAATATTCAGCTCGAAACTGCAAAGCGCCATAATTTCGTTAGTTTCTCTCAAGATTTTCTCGAAAAACAATTTCGCGCATTCGCAGAATATGACGCCGTAAAGCTCTATACTGCAAGATACGAAGGTGAAATCTTGGCGCAAAACTATATGATATTTTACGGCAATGAAGCCTCGTATCATTACGGAGTTTCAACCGCCCTTGGTACAAAATATTCCGGCGCGCCGCTACTCCATATGCAAGCAATGCGCGATGCGCGCAAGCTTGGCATTAAACGCTATAATTTTTGGGGAATTACCGCTGTTGACGATGTTAATCACCGCTTCTATGGTGTTAGTCAGTTTAAGCGTGGTTTTGGCGTCACAGAGCTTGCATATCTTCATGCGCACGATATGGTGATCAAACCTATTCCTTATAAAATATCGTACTATATAGAAAAAATCCGCGCTAAATATCGCCATGTATGAGAGCTGTATCGCTCCGTTGCTTTTCTTGCAAAACGCTCACGTTTAATGTATTCTTAAAAAAACAAATAGGAGTCTTTTTGTGAGTACGCAAGGAACAACCACATCTTTAAAGTCAAAATACATCGAAAGCCATTGGCTTGTTTTTGCAATCAAAGGCGCATTTGCCGCGGTTGCTGGACTTTGTATTGCGATTACGAATAACACTGACAGTAAACTACTGGCTCAAATTGTCGCTTGGACGATGTTTGGTCTTGCATTTGTAGAAGTTGCCAATGTCGTGAGACGTAAACGTTTCCAACATAATTGGGGCTTTCCTCTTGCTGTTGGGATTATACAGTTATTCGTGTCGATTATGTTGCTTTATACGATTGATCCGAGCGTCGTCGCTGATCATAACGCTTTTGCGAGATTTCCTATCTTGTCTGCTTACACTATCTATGCGTCGATTATGTCGATTGTGATCGGCTTTAGTAGCTTCGAAAATATCACCGATCGCATTACTTGGCTTATCGAGGGTATTATCGGTAGCATTATCGGTGTTGTCATGTTTGCTCATGGAGCTTTAGATTCAACTTTTCCGCTTAGTCTTTTTGGAACATATCTGATCGTCAAAGGAATTACCGATCTTATGTTTGGCGTTCATTCTTTCGAACGTTCCGTAGCGCTTAAAGAAGAGCGCGCCGCTATTCGTGCCGCCAAGGCCGAGCTACGCTCTGAGCTAGCCGACCAATCCAGCGCCAGCGAAAAGAAGGCTACCAAAAAGGGCAAACAATAATGTTCTTTGACGCCCGTTCGCGCATCGAGCGCTACCTGAAGCACAATCCTGACACGCGTACAATCTTAATTGTTGGTTCCTTTGGTCGCAAATCGGCTATTCGTGCTTTGGGAATGATACTTGGGCAGAAGTATACCGTCACTATGGGCGTCAATAAGGATGTACATGCTGATATTGTTATCTTTGACTATAAATCTTTCGGCGATTTTCCCGATTTTGTCCCCGATTTGGTAGTGGTCAATAGTTGTCGCACTGCCGAAGAGGCGCAACGCTTTTTTGACGTTGCTAATCGTGCCAAGCAGGTAGTCGTAAACGATAACGATGTTCCACGTGATTTTCTTCAATACTCCACGAATCCCGAAATAATCACCTATGGAGATGAGCTGCCGGCGCACTACTATTTCGAAAACCAAGATTTTTCACTTAATGGATACAAGGGTAATCTTGTCCTCCCTGAGCAGCAACGTCTTCCAGTTACGATAAAAATTTTCGGCGAACATAATCTACGTCCTGTCATTATGTCTGTGGCCGTAGCCTCGCTGTTTGGTCTTAGTCACCAGGAAATTCTTTCTGGAATCGAAGCGCTAACGCCGCTACACGGTCGTATGTCGCCCGCAAAAGGTCTCCGCGGGTCTATTGTGATGGATGATAGTGCTTATATTTCCGTTCCGGGGATAGCTGCTGGGGTTCGCACGATTAATGCCCTCGAATCGGCCGCTAAGACATTGGTTATTGACGATTCGATGCCTCTTGACGGCATCGATATGACGCTTTTAACGGACGTATTAGTGCTTCGGAAAAACGGCGGAGTCAATGCCTCTCCTGCTATGCAGCAAAACCCTGATTCGCAAAATACCAAAATTCATTATTTCGACGACGAGCTATCTCTGATGAATTATATCGGCGAACGTGCCGAACCTGACGGAATTATTTTGCTCGAGATACCGCTTCCGGACATTATCGAATCATATCTATGGTAGAACGGCTTTCATGAAAACGGAGTTTGTTGTAAAATAGAACTATGGCGAAGGTGATTACGATTACCAACCAAAAAGGAGGTGTTGGCAAGACTACGACCTCGATTAATCTTGCCTTCTATCTTGCAAAGGCAAATCAGCGAGTATTGCTGATAGATTTTGATCCGCAGGGTAACGCAAGCTCTGGCTTGGGTGTCGATAAGAAATCAATCAAAAAAAACATGTGCGACGTGATGCTGGGCGAATCTTCGCTAAGTGAAATTGTTCTACAAAATAAGAATAAAAATCTTTGGATTGCTCCGACGACCCCAGAACTTGCAAACGTAGAAGTCGAAATGGGTGGCATGGAAAATAAGTTCACACTCTTAAAACGTGCAATTTTGCCTGTTGCAAAAGATTACGACTACGTTATCATTGATAGTCCTCCTAGTCTTTCTCTCCTTACTGTCAATGGCATGATTGCTGCGAATTATCTACTGCTTCCTGTCCAGACGGAATTTTATGCGCTCGAGGGCGTCGCGCAGCTTTTAGAAAGTATGAACTTAGTGCGCAAAGCGATGAATCCAAACCTACGCTTACTTGGCGTTCTCGCCACGATGTATGACCGCCGCACTGCTCTTAGTTCGCAGGTTCTCGCCGAAGTTAAACGCTATTTTAAGGATAAGGTCTTCGAGACAACGATTCCGCGCAATGTTCGTCTTGCCGAAGCGCCGAGTCACGGCGTGGCAATTGGTCAGTACGATCGCTTCAGTAAAGGCGCAAAGGCTTATAAAAACCTCGCTAACGAAGTTATGGAGCGCACTCAATGAGCGCACGTGGGCTAGGTCGTGGATTCGATTCATTAATTCCGGTCGACTTTGTCGATTCGGCGTTTGATCCTACGGCCAACGAAGATACGCGAGATAGCAAGCTTCGCGAATTAAAGCTGGACGCAATTATTCCGGACCCCGATCAGCCACGCCGTAAATTCGACGAAGCGCAGATTTCTGCCTTGTCGAAGTCGATTAAACAACATGGCGTCTTGCAGCCGATTGTCGTCGTGCGTGATGGCTCGCAATATAAAATTGTTGCTGGCGAGCGTCGTTGGCGCGCATCTCGTGAGGCAGGGCTCGAGACAATTCCTGCAATCATTCGATCTCTCGATGCGCAAAACCGTCTCGAGCTATCATTGATCGAGAACGTTCAGCGTGAAGATTTAAATGCGATTGAAACTGCGACTGCATATCTAAAGCTCAAAAATCAGTTCAATCTTTCCGCTTCCCAGATTGCCGAGCGCGTTAGCAAAAGCGAATCCGCCGTAATCAATACTATGCGACTATTGTCGCTGCCCGACTCTGCAAAGCATGCTATGATCGAACACCGTCTATCCGAAGGACAGATGCGTCCCCTGATTAAAGCTACGCCCGAACAGATTGAAGCTGTTTTGCCGCGCATTATTGACGAGCATTGGAGCGCGCGTCGCGTAGAGCAGTATATGGTCGACCTGAAGCAGCGCAACAAAAAGCGTGCTACGACCGCCAGTCAGATCGCGCAGGCTCGTCGTCAGCGGGCTAAACAGCTAGGCCAGAAGCTTGACGCAAAAGTTTCGATTCACACGAGCGCTCGTGGATCAGGTGATATTGTGTTAAAATTTAAAAATGAAGAGGAGTTCGAAAAGCTATGTACGATACTGATGAAATAAAGAAAAAAATGACTAGCTCGATTGATCATTTCCGAGATGAGCTGAAAAAGGTCCGTACCGGCCGCGCCCATCCTGATATGCTATCCGATGTTCGCGTCGAGGCATACGGTCAAATGACGCCGCTTAATCAGCTTGCAAATATCACTGTTTCTGGCGCGTCTATGCTCCTGATTACTCCTTATGACGTCGCAAATATCGCAAAAATTTCCTCTGCGATTCGAGCCGATCAGTCTCTCGGTCTCAATCCTGCCGATGATGGTCGTGTCGTGCGCGTTCCGATTCCGCCTTTAAACGAAGAGCGCCGTAGAGAAATCGTCAAGGCTGCTAGCGCAAAGCTAGAATCGACTCATATTAGCCTACGTCAGATTCGCGACGATGCGCGCAAGGCGATTAAGAATGCCGAGCTCGCCGAAGACGCTAAGAAGCGCGCTGAGAAGTCGATAGATGATATGACTAAGGACTTCAATACAGAGGCCGATAAACTTTTTGCGGCAAAAGAGTCCGAAATAATGCAAATTTAAGGAAAGGACAGAGAGTACGATGCACGATCAGGGTGGAGCTCGCAATAACGACGACAATAACAATATATATCGGTCGCCTTCTCCGGGTTCGAAAATTATCATTACTGTCATCTTTAGTATGATTCTAGGTGCTCTGTTTGTTGTTGGTTTGATATATCTTGGCTTATCTTTCAGCGAGTCCAACCAGCTCACTAGTAACCGCGAGACCGCAAGTAACAACATAGACAAGGACGACGAAGGGGCGGTAAAAATTATCGCTCTAGAACACGAGGATCAATTATTTTCCTATACACGCTCTCGAACCGAAGGAGTGTTCAGTGGCGACTCCGACATCGACGATGACGACGACAGGGCAGACCGTGACACTGATGATACTATACTCAGTCTGTTTAATGGCGCAGACGTAGACGATGACGACGACGCTTCGGCTCATACTCTCTTAACCAAAAAGAGCCAAGTCGATGATCTGATTGCACTCATCAATCGCCACCGCGACGAACAGATTGTTTACGAAATAGATGAGGACTTTTTTACGTCAGGTTCTGTCTTGGTGATAGCGTATGAAAACGCAAAAAGCTTTGATTTTTCACTCGATTCACTGTATCGTGATGGAGATTACGATATTACAGCAGAGGCGAGCTATTTAGTCGATGAATCATCTCTAGCAAAAGACGAGATTGTCAACGGTCGCATTGTCTTCGCAAAAATCCGCAACGTTCAGCCGCAGGATGCTGACGTGAAGGTAATAGACAGAAATATTAAGCGCGCAATCGCTAACTAGCCCATCTCGCCAATCGTTTTCTCATCGCGTTACTACCCGACGCCACTCGACCTTGTTTATTTCTAATATCAATGATAAAATCAATTCAGCGATTCTAATGCGCAGAGTAGCACATTGCCGTCTTAGCTCAGTTGGTAGTAGCGCATCCATGGTAAGGATGAGGTCTCGGGTTCAAGTCCCGAAGACGGCTCCATATAATGACTATTAAAACTCGTGAACATAAAATGTTTGCGAGTTTTTTGTTCTCCTAAACAAGGTTTATACTCTTTTTTCGACGCGTTTTTGTGGCGCTTTCGGACCTTCTAGTAGTTTTCTCAAAATAAAGATGAATAACGGCCGGATTTCTCCGACCGTTTTATATGGAATTTAGGGGCGTATATCCGCTAGTGGCTACTCGCAGTTTTCGCTACGAAGCCAGCAAGTCTATTTGTAACTACTAATCATCAGTCGTCATCGATGAATAAGTCGTGAAAAGAACTCGCTCGGCGCCCGTTTTTGTCGTATGTATCGGTTCTGTTGCTGAAAATACCTTGATGTGCGTAGCTTTCGCCAATTTTATGACCGTGGGCATCTTCGTGGATAATTCTTTCTCCAAAAAGTGAATGCCCGTTATAGGAACGACCTTTAAATTCTCCATTTGTATCGTAGTGCTTAACTGACCCAAAGAAATCGTCAAACAAACTCATCGCTATCACCTCCAATGATCGAATTTGTTGCGAACTAAACAAAAGCTAACAGTCGTTACATTATAATTATACTATATTATTACAAAAAAGCTACCTCGCCCAAAAGCTGCTCTACTAAAAAGCTACCCTGCCACACAGTCAGCGACTAGTGGCGCATTCGCCAAATCCAACAAAATACGGTATAATGATTCCACAGCAAAGGAGGATCTATGAGTTTTAAGCAAGTTACGGAAAATGATTTTAAAAAAGAAGTGCTTGAGGCGAAAAAACCGGTACTAGTTGATTTTAATGCGGATTGGTGCCCGCCATGTCAAATGATGGCAAAAGTTGTCCATGAATTGGCCGAAGCAAGCGACGATTACGATATTGTTTCTGTGAATATCGACGAATCGCCGGCTCTTGCGGCCGAATACCAGGTTTCATCGATTCCGTGTTTTGTCGCATTTCGCGACGGAAAAGAAGTTGAGCGCCAAGTCGGCATGAAGCCTCGCACTGTTATCGCACGTATGGTAGAGCAGTAATGTACGACATAGCGATTATCGGTGGTGGCGTTGCCGGTTTAACTGCTGCTATTTATGGCGTTCGCGCAAATCAGCGCGTCGTCGTTATAGAAGCGATGGCTTGTGGCGGACAAATTATCAATACATCTGAAATCGACAACTATCCCGCCGCCGCACATATTTCTGGTATGGAATTTGGCGAAAAGCTTCAGTCTCAGGCCGAGGATCTTGACGTAGAGATTCGTTACGAACAAGTTTCACGCGTGCAAAGAGTCGATAAAAACAGTTTTACTATCACGACCGATCGTGGCGAACTAAAATCGCACACTGTGATTCTTGCCACGGGCACAGATTATCGAAAACTTGGCATCGAAAACGAAGATGCGTTAATTGGACGCGGCATCTCTTATTGTGCAACTTGCGACGGTGGCTTCTATCGCGATAAGATTGTAGCTGTAAACGGCGGAGGCAACACTGCTCTCGAAGAAGCCTTGTACTTATCAGATCTTTGTAAAAAAGTATATCTTATTCACCGACGCGATCAGTTTCGCGGCGAGGATGCCATGATTAAACTCGTTCATGAACGTCCAAATATCGAATTAGTCCTCAGCGCAACAATCGAGTCGCTAGTTGCTTCCGAGGACAGCGGCAAGCTAATCGCCCTCAAGATCAGTCGCGGTGATTTATTGTCTGTCGATGGCTTGTTTGTCGCAATCGGTCGCGTACCTCGTGGAACTGACCTCATTGACGGCCTGAAACTTGACGAACATGGCTACGTTGTAGCTGATGAAAGTTGTTCGACGAATATCGACGGACTGTTCGTTGCGGGTGACGTACGCACCAAGACACTGCGTCAGCTTGTAACTGCCGCTTCTGACGGCGCTGCCGCCGCAAATGCCGCTCTTGCCTTTCTGCGCTCAAGCAAGCTATAAAGATATGTCACGGGCAGATCAATAAAAAGGCCAGACTTTTCGATTTGAAAAAAACCGCAAATTATGCTATTATCAATCTAATATCAACTTTAAGTCGGGAGAGGAGACTCGTTTGTACCGCGAAAGGAAATTATGGCAAAGAAAGCCACTACTCAGGAAGAAGAAACAATAGCTCCAAAAGAGACAACACCGATTGCGAATGAAGCATCGACGGAAGAGCAGCCGGTAAATAACGAAGCAGATCAAACTCAAGAAAAATTCGCAAAAGCCGGCAAAAAGTCCAAAAAACACATCGAAGAGGTTCAGGCTGAGGCCGAGCGTCAGGCTCGCAAAGCAAGCGCCGCAACCGAAGTTGTCGAAAAGAAAGCTGGTCCAAAGCCAGTGACGCGCAGTCGTCTCGAGCGTCGCGGCAAAAACTATCGCGCAGCCTACGAAAAGATCGAAAAAGGTAAAAGCTACGCACTAAAGGACGCAATCGCCCTCGCCCTCGAAACTAGCCCAGTAAAATTTGACGCTACCGTGGAGATGCATTTTCGTCTCAACGTCGATCCACGTCAGGCCGATCAGAACATCCGCTCTACTGTTACTTTGCCGGCAGGAACGGGCAAAGATGTCCGCGTTGCTGTCTTTGCGCCGCTTGATGTTGCTAAGAAAGCCAAGGCCGCGGGTGCCGATATTGCCGAAGACGACGAATTTCTCGCACGACTCGACAAGGAGCAGCTAGATTTCGATGTTCTTATCGCAACCCCACAATATATGCCAAAGTTGGGCAAATATGCACGCCTTCTTGGTCCAAAAGGTCTTATGCCAAATCCAAAGGCTGGCACTGTTACTAACGATATCGAAAAGGCTGTTAGCGAAGCTAAATCTGGCAAAATCGAATATCGCGTCGATAAGCAATCTATCGTCCATGTCGGTATCGGCAAAGTTTCCTTTGGCGTCGATAAGCTTAACGACAACGCACAGGCATTTATCGATAGCCTAAAGGGTCAAAAACCTGCCTCCATCAAGGGTAGCTATATCAAGTCTGTCCACCTCTCTACCACTATGGGGCCAAGCCTAATCGTCGAAAATACCTATAATTAATCTATACAACTTCGACTTTTCACAGCTCTTGCTGATATTTAGGCAAAAACAGGTCATTACGACCTGTTTTTTTGTTGTAAGTATTCAATATTAGCGCAACTCCCTAGCGGACCAGCTATCCCTCAGCATTTACTAATCTCTGGCATATAATCTTCAACCCCGCAATCTTGCCGCATTACAAAAATAACCCCCTGAAGGGGTTATTTAGCGTTTCTTTTCTTTGACTTCGTTTCTTCCAAGGTTTTTCTTTGTCTCGGTAAAGACGACGTGTTTTCGTAGTACAGGGTCGTACTTACGAAGACTCAATTTATCGGGAGTATTCATCGTGTTCTTCTTCGTATAATACAGACGAATCCCAGACTCCTCAGAAACCAAGCCGACAAGCTTTCGCTTCGTATTATTCTTTTTTGCCATATTGTCTATAATAGTATCACATCTAGACATTTTTGTAAAATTAGTATATTATAAACTTGTTACGCATTCGCAATGTTGAGCTATCGACGAGGAGTGCATCCTGCGCGATATCTAAACGGTTAATTAGTTAAAAACGAAAAAGGGAAGTTATGGCTAAAAAAGTAATTGGCAACTTAAAGTTGCGCATCCCCGGAGGCAAGGCCACTGCAGGACCGCCAGTAGGTAGCACGCTTGGTCAGTGGGGTTTAAATATGATGGACTTTATCAATCCATTTAACGAAAAAACCAAAGAGTTCGCTGGCAAGGATGTCATCGTTCATTTGTCGGTTTACGAAGATCGCACTTTTGACTGGAAATGTCTCGGTCGCCCCGTGGACGATCTTATTCGCGAGAAGATTGGACTTAGCAAAGGTAGCGGCAAGCCAAATACCGAAAAGGTCGGCAAAATCTCCATGGCCGACATCAAAGAAATTGCTGCCCAGAAAATGGATCAGCTCAATGCAATTGATGAAGAAGGCGCCTGCAAAGTGATTGCTGGCACTGCGCGCTCAATGGGCGTAGAAGTCACCGATTAGTCTATTCGACGATTCCTCGAGAATCATTTACCTATGTAAAAACCACCCTACGGGTGGTTTTTTGCGGAACCCGGTTCAGGTTTTAGGTCTCGCTCTTGCAGCAAAAGACCTTTTCGTAGTAGATTGCGCGCCAATCTACCATTTCTCCGAACAGTCGTCCGCGTACTTCCTCTAACGCCCAGCGCATATAGCTGAACACCGAGCCATTCGTAGACACCGTTATATATTCGCGTACGTCATCAGCTTCTGGCCCTATTTGAGCCCTCTCCTTGCGTATCTCTCCGGCATCCTGTGCCATTTCAATATAAGACGCAATACGCTTGCGAAAGATACTCCCAAGATCGAGGCTTTTTGTTTCGCGTTCGAGAAGCGAGATATTCATGCCTTCGAGCTCTTCAAGAGCATCTTTTGCACCCTTCAAAGCAATCTTTACCTCGTCCTCGTGACCGCCATCCTGCAGAACGTAACGACATTCTTGTCGCATTTTTTCCAAAACTTCGCAGAAGTTGCTTAGCGTACCTTTCCATTTCTCGGCCTTGATCTGAACTCGGAAGTCTCTTTTAGTTTTCCAAACTCTGCCTAGCTCCTTCAAGTTGTCTATCGCCTGCGTCAATAGCTTTAAGACCCCTAAATCTTCCATATATTCCATCTCACACCTCCTATCAAATCGCTCAGAAATCCAAAAAGAACGACAACTTCAAGTCATCTATACAATTATACTACAAAATCGATAAAAAGTCAATATCAAAAGCCAATATCGCTCATTTGTAACTAGGATTGTTCAAGTGAGTTGTTAATTCTCAATCTTCTTGACCTGTAGCGCATCGAGCTCGACCGCCGTTTCGCGCCCAAACATAGACACCAAGACTTTGAGCTTGCCTTTGTTAGCGTCAATCTCGGAGATTGTGCCCTCGAAGCCCTTAAACGGTCCATCTGTGACCGAGACGACTTCGCCTATCTCGTAATTTACCGTAAACTTCGGATCTTCGACGCCCATGCGTTTACGAATTTTTTCGATCTCTTTCTTGGAAACCGGAGTTGGCTGTGTGCCCGTACCGACAAATCCCGTTACGCCAGGGGTGTTGCGAATGATATACCAAGTCTCATCCGACAACTTCATCTCGACTAGTACATAGCCCTGAAATATTTTCTTATCTGCAATTCTGCGTTTGCCGTTTTTGATCTCAATTTGTTTTTCTTTCGGAACAATCGCATCGAAGATTTTATTCGCTAATTCCACGCTATCCAATCGCTGTTTGATTGAATCGGCGACTTTATCTTCGTAGCCAGAGTAGGTGCTGATCGCATACCATGCTCTCGTATCATCATAACGGTTAACTGCCATTTTAGTTTCCTCCTAGGATTTTATTGAATAGAAATGTGAGCAAAGCATCAAGCAACATGATCGCTACTGCAACCACTACGACATAGAGAATTACCGTTCCAGTTAATTTCCAAGTCTCTTTTCGGTTTGGCCAGCGTACTTGGCGTAGCTCTGCGAACGAATTTTTGATATAGCGACCAAGTAGTCGAAAGGGTGTAGCTATAAAGTAAAGCGGCTTCAAAATAGCTGGAATCTTGCGATTTGGCTTTGCTTTATCTTCGTCGGTTTTCCTGCGAGCAATTTCTAGCTCTCTTTTTTCGACAGACTTCTTCTTGTCATGTTCCGCTTTTGCGGCTGCCTTCTCGGCCTTTTTGGTAGCAGACTTTGTTGCGGCTGCGCTATTTTGGCTTTTGACTCGCGCAACGACACGGTCAGATTTGCTATCTTCTGCGGTCGCTTTTTTTGTTCCGCCGCCTGCTTTGATTCGTGTAATGTTTGCCATTCTACTTGCTCCCATTAAAAATAGTCCTGCTGGACTCTTGTCAAGAGTCTAGCATACTAAAACAAATAATTCAAGTAATCTCGCATCATTCTCGTCCCAGAAATAACATCAAGATACGCCGTTAGTTCTTTATGAATCCAGTATTCAAGATCGAAATCATTTTTCCATGCTTTGGCGGCGACTTCCATCTGGCTATAGAGATTTCTCGCCTCAGTCTCTTCGTTTTTACCATCAACCGTTAAGTAACTGTCTGATGGTGCGTCCGCGACGCCACCGTCATGCGTCGAGATTAGTAGGCCTAGATTCGCTATGTCTTTCATCCAGCTCGTTCCGCAAGCTTCAAGTCCAACAATAGGCGTGTTGATTGAGGCGTTTGCTCCTAGCGAGAGGGCAAGACCCAACTCTTCGTCGTAATCCGGTAGATAATGTACCCGTTCTTTAAGAATCGGGTTGTTATCGATTTTATGCAATAATTCCATTAGCTTACCAAACATGCGCGAATCGCCGGCATGGACGCGCCCAGCCAAGATATAGTGCGCATTGTAATCTTTTAGAATTTGCGCCAAACGCTCGCTGTCACTAAATGGTAACCAAGGGCGTTTATAATCAACAAATCTCCGCTTAAAGTCAAAAACTAGCGCATCGTCTGGAATCCTTACCGGATTTCCATATTGGTCGCTGCGTCTCGCTAAAGTCTCATTTAGGCTTTTGCGCCCCGCTTGTTTTAATCTGCGAATATCACTGGCGCTAATTTTCTCAATTTTGTCATTAAACTCGCGTATCGAAGGCAAATCGAATCTATCCAAGATACCCCTCTCATGATAGAAATCCATAATCTCTTTATGGACCCATGTTCTCATATGGATTCCGTTCGTTACGGCTTTAAACTTAATCTTATTGCCATTGATATCACGATAGTTTGCCACACGTGCGTGCAACTTCGACACGCCACTGCGTAATTCCGCAATTTCTACCGTTGGCGTACTTAATCTGATTATCCCATCAGTAAACTTATCGGAGAGCCAGCGTTTGACTGCGGTCGACTTAATATTCGGGAAAACAAATTGCTCAAATTGATGATAGTGAAAAGTTGCTTCCGCAGCCTGAACCAAAGTATGGTTCGTATATAGCGTGTGTTTGCGCGTATAGACTACAGCCTCATAAAAATCCATTCCCGAACTCACCAACTCGTCAAGACGCGCAATCGCGGCAAAGAAGGTTGCGACCTCGTTAAGCTGGATCACTGCCGGACGTAAGCCGACCAACTTCAGAGCCTGATAGCCGCCAAAGCCCAATGATACTTCTTGGTATAAACGATGGTCAGAGCCAGATTCTCCCGAATAGAGCTCGCCAAAATTCGGTTCAGTTATACAGAGGAATCGTGACGTTCCTAGTTTCTTTTCGATCACCTCGAGCTCCACGCTCGTTGTGGCTGTATGGATTCTTACCGTATCCACAAAATTAAAACCGAAGTCTCGATAATGTTTCTCGGTGTGAAAATCAATTTGCTCCATGTTCTGCATCTTTTGGTGCGATTCCCATGGATAAAATGGCGTAACCAGTACAAACGGCACCTGCAACTGTTCTGCTACCCGTCTCATGTCGGCCGCTAACACGCCAAGTCCGCCGCCTCCACGTATGCCATTTGCTTTGTCGTATGTTTCGATAGTCCAATACGTAAAGGGTCGTTCTGGCGATAATTTATTTGTTAGTTTCTCGCGTCGAATCGCCGAATAGAAAGCTTCAACCTCCTCGATTGATTCTAGCCTGTGATAGATATTAGTATTCTCTTTTTGCTCCACCCTTTTTCCTTTTTAATTAGTGATTATTCTAAGCATAAGTATAACAAAAAAATAGTTCGCAATCAAACATTGCGAACTATTAGCTGATGAGATTAAATAATGGCGCCACTTGCGCCCATATCCTCAAGCGTCCGTGCTAGCTCTGTCAAAAAGAGATAATCAAATAACCGCCCACGTCTAACTCGTTTTTTGCCATCAAATACTTCATAGCGTTGTCTAGCTAACGCTTGCGCGGTTTTGCCCTGAATCATTTTTCCAAAGCAAAAATCATAACATCTTCCGAAATTCATACCTTTTCCGCCATACTGCGGCTTTTTAACTGCAAGCGAAACAAGCGAATAGTCACCTCTGCTCAACTTTCGTCTCAGTGCTGTCGCAAGCAGGCTCATTGTTGCCGGCTCAATCATTTTACGCTTCGTCATTTCGTCTAGCGAATTAAAGACTGTTTCTTGTCGCTGCGCGCTTGGCGCAAGCACCACAATATCTCCGTTCTCGATGAAATCGCAACATTTTTGCAGATAATGTGAATTGAGTGACGACCTAAGTCTTTCGATTTCCTGAGTGTGCTCTGGTGATGAATTGAGAAATATCTCACTCATCTTCGGCGTTACAATCGGCGCCATAAAGAAACCCATCTGTTCGCATCTTTCCTTCATCGGCAACAGCGCTTCATAATAGGAAATTGTAACAGGGAATAGATATCTCTGTCTGGGAAATTTCTTGCAACAAATCGCAATTATTCTTAATACCTCGCCAAGCGACGGATGATTGAAGCCGATTACTAGTCCATTTTTAGGTCTTGGCGTCCTACCTAGTAACCTAAGCGGTGCAATATCCTCGATCAACTTTGCGGTCTCGTGTCGCAATGTTAATCCGAAGCCTGGATTCGAGCTGTCCATTTTTGTTCTCCTTCGAGCAATCTTCAACCCAAGCCGTCCAAAAGCCCCGACAATCGACATTTTTCGTTTTAAACCGCCACATTTAAATATTTCAAGCAACGATACGCCATTTTGTAAATCTGCGATAATCTCGTCAGCGCTTCTAGTCATGAGCTTATCAAAAAATTCAGCTTCTTGTCTTTTCATTGAAACCACCTCCTTAAAAGAAAGACAAACTAGACTACTAACATTATATCACATTATTCTTGACGCCCTGTATCTGCTTATGTTAATCTGCGAATAGAAAGGGAGCTAATTTTTTTATGATGGGTATAGCGACAATTATTTTGTTACTTTTTGGCATGCTAATGCGTGCGCTACCGATCATTATAATTTTTCTTATCTTACACTTTGCTACGAAACCAAAGAACAACAAGACAGCGTCTTATTCATCTTCGGAAGCGTCCGTTGCTCTAGACCAGCCTATAGTGCGACAATCTCCAACTGTTCCGGATAAGCAGCCTCCTAGCGGTCGGTGGCTTAATATATTACTATATATCGGCAGTTTTCTTATTCTGATCGCAACGTTCTTTTTTGTTAGTCAAGCCTCTATCAAAGGCGGCATAGAAGCTGCTGTCCTGATCTTTACTGTCGCCTTTTTTGGCGTTGGGCTTATTCTGCATCACAGCGCCCCCTACCTAAGACCTAGCGCGCTTGCCCTAATCTGGACCGGACTCCTCATGACATTTTTCTGGGCGCCCGTTCTTATCAGTCTCGGCCTTAGCGATGCCGTATCCGCATGTATCGCATATTTATTCCAAACCATAATGAGCTTATTTGCAATTTTTCAGATTAAAGATTATCGATTTTCTTATCTATTTTTCTTTGGCCTGACGCTTTTCCTTGAAAGTTTGATCATATCTTGCGGTTTAGGGTCGGACGGACTTTATGCCATGCTCGTGGCTCCTATCATCTCGCTTATTTTAAGTTATTTCGTCACAAATAAGAGTCAGCGCTTCCCGCAACTCCTCCGAAAAGCAAGCTACCATTATACGATATTCGCACCTATCGCAGTTGGCGCAATCGCGCTATCCAATTCTGTCGTGACTTTTGGGCGCCTTTCTATATACGCCAGCGACGCAGGAAACTCCAACTACTTTTTCTCGACCTTGACTTTCATTATTATCGCTTTGCAATATTTTTACTCTTGGATAAAGAACCGATCCCACCGCCAAGAGGTCATTCTGCGTATTTTGTTATCGTTCTTCCTCTTGGCGCTTACTCTTGATTGTCTCGCCTGCACAGGCGTGTACGGCACGTCGGCGCAAACTTCGTTTATTTTTATTCTTCTCGTTATATCATGCGCGCAAGCCCTCTTCTCATTCTTTCGTCTCTCTCGAGTTAAAAACCTCGACGCTGACAGGCGAGCGACACGCGTTAACGGGGAAACCGTCACTGTTCTCGTTTCTATTCTCGGCATATTCTTTGTCTATCTCTTTGGCTTCCGGCTTGGCACCGATATCGATCGCTTCATGCGTCTTATCGTCTTATCTATGATGATCGCCATCGGCCCGATCGGCGTATATGCAAGCAAAGCTCTACGCTGGTCAATCATCTCGCTCATTGGTCTGTTTTTGCTATTTCCGACTGTTGCAAACTTAATCGACTTTTCGTTTAACCCCTCCGCTATCCAGCTTCTGGCTTTTACCTATTACTTTATCTTTGGCGTAGCTATGCTCTTATTTCACGAATTTTTCCGAAAATCGCACCCAAAAAATTCGCTCATTATCACTATGGCGACTATGGTTATTTGTCTTATTATCGCAAGTGTCTGTGTCGACAAAATATACCTCTTTATCGTATGGGGAGTTTATGCATTTGCATTTTATATCCTTTCGCTTCGCTGTCGCCTATCAAAAGAAGGTACTCACAGATTAAAAGAGTTATCAATCTACGCTGCAGCCATTGCGCTTTGCCTTCTCATGTCGAACATTGTTTTTCCTGCGCTATCCTCCGACGTCGGAGGGTATCTCTGTGACGTCGCTCCTTGTCCATCTAGTCGTGAAATTGGCATTTTTCAAGCTGAAGCACTCGAAATTTTCGTCAACGGCATTATTATTTCGCTATCCTTAATCATTACTAGCTATCTTTATGAGCGTAATTTCCAAACGAAAGTGCGTCTTGCTATCGCATATGCCATCGCTAGTTGCGTCTGCCTTGCATCATCAAATAGCGGCTATGCGTATGGCAATGGCTATGCGCATATCATCCTAAGTCTTCTTACTCAAGTCGCCTTACTTATTTTAGGTGTGATGAAAACGATGAAAACTCTATCAATCATTAGCGCTATATTCGTCGTCGTTTACTCCCTGGCTCTGACAAGTGGCAACGGCTGGCTTTGGCTCGCAGTTCTTGGTATCGGCCTAATTGCATTTGTAATCTGGCAATATCGCCGTCTCAATAAAACATAAGCATATTCGCAAAACCAACAGTACATGATACAATATAAGCATTTGAGAGCAGATTCGTCTGCTTCCGAAAATGCGCAATATTAAACCTAATGGTATAATATGGCTATCAAAACAATTTAAAAAAATGGAGAAACATAAAACCTATGGCTACAATAGACCAGCAATTCGTAGAATATATCGTAAAAACTCTTGTGAATAATCCAGATAAGGTGAAAATTGAGCGCAGCATCGACGAAAAGGGAGTCCTGCTCAACCTCGAAGTTGACCCAGAAGATATCGGACGCATTATTGGCCGACGAGGCGCAACCGCACAAAGCATCCGTACATTACTTCGCGCACTCGGTACTAAGAATGACGCTCGCTATAACCTAAAAATCGTCAACAACGACGATTACACTCCTGCAGCGCATGACGATTCGCGCGACGCCGATGACAGCTTCGTCTCAGAAGAGCAAAGCTCTAACGACGACGCCGATGATTCAGAAAATACCGACGAAGAAACAAAAGAAGACAAAAAGTCGCATTCAGACCTTGCGGATTTGGACGACTTGGATATATAATAGTTGTAATGCTTATGTAAGCATTAAGCTAACTGCGAGGTCAGCTTCATAAAGTTGAGAGCTTATATGCTTAGAAACCACCTACTATATAGGTGGTTTTTGGGTTCTATGGGCAGGTTTATATTGTCTCTGGCTAAAGTTATTCAAGCTAGGAAACAGGCTTTATTTCGCGCCGTTTTTGTCTAGATGTACGTCTAGTTGCGCGAACGGAACTTCGACGCCGTACTTTTCGTATTCTCTCAGAGCGGCTTTAAGAGACTTGCGCGTTGCTGACGTGCGCTGGTCGGCTCGACAATGCACTTTAAAAAGGTGATCAATGCTATTGTCGCCAAGCTTCTTGATACCAAGATAGTCGCAAGTACCAATTTTTTCCTGATTCGTAACCTTATCGACGATAGAGTTCATCAGTTGTTCCATCTTGTCGAGCGGTAAACCGTATGGTGTTGGCAGGGTAAGGAATATCACATCTTTAACGACTTCTGCCTGCTCAATATTGCGATTAGAAATAGAAATAATATTGCCAGATATGGTGCTTTCTAATTTCGTTGTCCTGAGTCCTATTGATATAACTTTGCACTCGTCGTCTTTATATTTAATTACGTCTCCTACGCTGAAGTACGAATCCGTAACTAGACTAAAACCACGAATCATATCTTTTAGTACATCCTGAATCGCTAAACCGGCCACGACTCCAGCAATTCCTAAGCCTGCCAGGAGGGAATCAACGTTGACGCCGTTGACTTTTAAGATTCCTAGCAATAAGGCCACCAGAAGCGTGTATCGAAAGATACTCGTAATCATTCTCCAATATGTTTGGCCGCGTCTTGTTACTGCATTTTTTGTCTTTTTTGGTAAATGTTTTTTCAAAACTAGACGATATCCTAAGAAATAAATAATTAGCACCACGACCAACACAAGTATCGAGGCCGTCAATTTATTCTCGATTATCTGATCCCATAAACCACCAACATTAGACATATAGCTAGTATAACATAGCGCCTGCTAATCTGGATATGCTCCGACACAACAGCGTACGAAGTGATAAAAATATACGAATAATTACTAAACCGCAACCCGAATTTCGCAATCCTAGGCAAACCAAAAAAATAAGTCCTACGGACTTTTTTTCTTGGTTTGGCTGGGGATGAGGGATTCGAACCCCCGAATGGTGGGACCAGAACCCACTGCCTTACCACTTGGCGAATCCCCAGTACAAAAATGTCGAATTGCTTTTGGCAAAATAGACTATTAACGTCATTTTGTAGCTACAATTTGTCGAGCATCGTTCGACAAAATACTTATGCTAACGTTAAGGTCTCTAAATACTATACTATCACAAAAACTAGGCTTGCGTAAAGTCATTAAACGCGGTATAGTCTAAGATAAGAAGTAGTGTGTTTTGATTTATTTTGTGCGCTCGTTTTGGCAAGACGGCGAACAGAGTCAAGACGGTATTCTTCCGGCCAAAGATTATCAACATTAAAACACAGCGAGGGAATGTGGCAAATACTACTAAGACCAAAGATAGTGGTAGCCGTGTGTCATTCACAGAAGGCGACCAAGTTCTTCCAATACCAAATCTAATCGAACACCAGACGAAGTCGTGGAACGAATTTGTCAAGTTTGGACTCCAGGAAGTCTTTAACGAACTCAATCCAATCGATGACTATACTGGACAAAAAATGAGTCTCCGTTTCAAGGATTATTATTTCAAGGATCCAATCGAGACCGACCGCGACGCAAAAGACAATCTCGCAACCTACGAGGCCGCGCTTCATGTCAACGTCGAATTGACAAACAAAGTAACCGGCGAAGTTAAGGAGCAAGATATTTACTTTGGTGATTATCCGTGGATGACGGATCGCGCCAGCTTCATTATTAACGGCACCGAACGCGTTATCGTTTCGCAACTTATTCGCTCTGCGGGTGTCTTTTTCCAAGCCGATACAGTTGGCGGACATAATTATTACGGAGCAAAAATTATCCCAGGGCGTGGCGCTTGGCTAGAATTTGAGACCGATACAAAGGGCGTGATTTACGTCAAGATTGATCGTCGCCGCAAAGTGCCAGCAACGACCTTATTGCGCGCTCTTGGTCGCAAAAAATCCGAAATTGTGGCCGATTTTAAAGATATCGATACCGGAGAAGTTCACTATATCGAAAACACTTTCGAAAAAGATACGGCCGACGACCAACGCGCCGCTCTCCTAGAGATTTATCGTCGCCTTCGCCCAGGCGATCTTGCTACCGTCGAGAACGCTCGTAGCATGATTGAGCGTACCTTCAATGATTATCGTCGCTATGATTACTCCCGCGTTGGGCGCTACAAGATTAATCAACGCCTCGGCTTTGATACTCCTAACGATGAAGCACATCGCACTCTTCAAATGGAGGACGTTATTGCAATTATTCGCGAGATCATTCGTCTTGATAACACACAAGAACCTGCCGACGACATCGATTCGCTCGCAAACCGCCGCGTCAAGCTTGTAGGTGAGCTCGTTCAACGCCAATTCCGCCTCGGTATGCTCCGCCTTCAACGCAACATTCTCGACCGCATGTCAATGAGCGACCCAGAGACCGTTACTCCTTCTCAGCTCGTCAACTCGCGACCAGTCGTTGCTGCCGTTAAAGAATTCTTTTCAAGTTCACAGCTTAGCCAGCTCATGGACGAGGTCAATCCTTTTGCTGAGCTGTCTCATAAACGTCGTCTCTCGAGTATGGGGCCAGGTGGTCTTACGCGTGAACGCGCGGGCTTTGAGGTGCGCGACGCCCACCCAACTCACTACGGCCGTATCTGTACCGTCGAAACTCCAGAAGGCGGCAACGTCGGTCTCGTATTAAATCTTGCAACTTATGCGCGCATCAACGAATATGGCTTTATCGAAGCGCCTTACCGCGTTGTCAAGAATGGCAAGGTTACCGATGAAATTGTCTATGCCGATGCTGCAGCCGAAGAAGAAATGGTAATCGCCGACACTAGCGCCGCTGTCGATAAAGACGGTCATTTCGTCGACTCCTACGTGTCTGCCCGTAAAGGTCTTGTCCCGACACAGGTCGAAGCCGAAGATGTGACGCACATGGACGCCGCACATAAAGAGATTCTTGGCGTTGCCGCGTCAATGATACCTTTCGTCGAGAAAAACCGCGTCGATCGCTCCTTGATGGCTTGCGCGATGCAGAAACAGGCCGTGCCGCTACTTCGCCCCGAAGCCGCTATCGTTTCAACGGGTATTGACGGCGAAGTTGCCAAAAATCTTTCCCAGATCGTCTACGCAGAAGACGACGGCGAAGTCTTAAAGGCCGACTCTAATAGTGTAGAAGTCAAATATGGCAAAACTACCAAGACTTACAACTTAATCCATTTCATGAAGACCAACGACGATCGCTGCTACGACGAACGCACGATTGTACGACGCGGTCAAAAAGTCAAAAAGGGCGATGTCCTCATCGAAGGCGCATCCGTCGACCGTGGCGAATTGGCCCTTGGTCGCAATATGCTCGTTGCCTTTATGCCTTGGCGTGGCTACAACATGGACGACGCGATTGTGATTTCAAGCCGCTTAGTCCAAGACGACGATTTGACTAGTATCAATATTCGCGACTACGACGTTGAAGTGCGTGAGACAAAATTAGGCCCGGAACAGGTTACGCGCGATATTCCAAATGTGTCCGAAATTGCTCTTCGTCACCTCGGCGAGGATGGTATTGTTACGGTTGGCTCCGAAGTACACAACGGCGACGTACTCGTTGGCAAGATTACACCAAAAGGCGAACAGGAGTTAAGTTCCGAAGAGCGACTTCTGCGCGCCATCTTTGGCGAAAAAGCCAAAGACGTTCGTGATACTTCCGTCCGCATGACTGGCTCCGATGTCGGCAAAGTGGTTGGCGTAAAGATTTTCTCTCGCGAACAGGGAAACGATCTCAAATCTGGCGTTCTGATGCAAATCAAGATTTATGTCGCCGAAATGCGCAAAATCAGTATCGGCGATAAGCTCTCTGGCCGCCATGGCAATAAGGGTGTCGTCGCACGTATCCTACCTGTTGAAGATATGCCGTTTATGGAAGATGGTACACCGGTTGACGTGATCTTGAACCCGATGGGCGTTCCGAGCCGCCAGAACTTAGGACAGCTTTTTGAAACACATCTCGGCATGGCCGCTCGTGCTCTTGGCTATCATGTTAATACGCCATCTTTCAACTCGGTGACGGACGAGACGATTTCGGCCGAACTCGAAAAAGCCGGCTACAACCGCGATGGACGCGTCAAACTATACGACGGTCTGACCGGCGAGCCGTTCGAGGAGCGCATCACTGTTGGCGTCATGTATATGCTTAAACTTCACCATATGGTCGCAGACAAGATTCATGCCCGCTCGACTGGCCCATACACTATGGTCACCCAGCAGCCACTCGGTGGTAAGGCGCAAAATGGCGGTCAGCGCTTTGGTGAAATGGAGGTGTGGACACTCGAAGCTTACGGCGCTGCCGCTACTCTTCAAGAAATGCTAACAATTAAGTCCGACGACGTCTATGGTCGCGCCAAAGCATACGAGTCAATTATCAAAAACGAAGCGATCGAAGGGCCAAAGCTACCAGAAGGCTTCAACGTTCTCGTCAAGGAGCTTCAAGGTCTTGGTCTGAAAGTCGATCTTCTCGATAATGGCTCTGCCCAAGATGCCGATCGCGTCATCGAAAAAGCAACCGAAGAAGTCGAGCGTAGTCGCGACGATGCGGTTATATACGCTCAAACCAATGCCGCTACCGAAAACCTTGACAGCCTCGACAACGAGGAAGGGGCCAGTGGCATGGAAATCGTCGATGCAGAAGATGAGGCGACTGACGATATTGTCGACTTAGTCGAGACTGCTGCCGACGAAGCCGACGAAGAAATAACAACTGATTTAGGGGAGGACCTATAATATGGCTTGGCAAGATAATTTCATCAGCGCTAACGATTTTGACTCAATTCGACTCTCTGTTGCTAGCGAAAACGATATCCTTAATTGGAGTTACGGCGAAGTTCTAAAGCCAGAGACAATCAACTATCGCACTCAAAAACCCGAACGTGACGGCCTTTTCTGCGAACGCATTTTTGGCCCCGTCAAGGATATTAATCCTAACGATCCTAAGCTCAAGGGCGTACGCTCTCGCGAAGCTGCTGTCGACAAAGATGGCAATCTTGTCACGAAAAGCATTACCCGTCGCGAACGCATGGGTCACATTAGCCTCGCCGCGCCTGTTGCACATATTTGGTTTATGCGCGGTACGCCTTCTGCGTTGAGTCTTCTTCTTGACATTACCGTCAAAAATATCGAAAAAGTCGTCTATTTCGCTTCTTACATCATCGTAGATACCGAAGAAGATAAAATCGCTCAATGCCTCGAAGATCTCGAGTCGCAAACCGAAACAGCGCGCCAGGCAATTCGCGCTCGCTACGAAGACGCCGCCAAGGCCAAAGAAGCCGATCCGCAGAAGCTTGCCGACGAGCAGGCGAAGGAGCTCGAAGCTCTCGAAGACGACTATCGTAGCCGAAAAGCTATTTTGACTGGCTTCGTTAAAGGTGCGGTCATCGACGAAGTTGACTATCGCAATCTCGAAGAAGAGTATGAAGACCTTATTACTGTCGAAATGGGCGCAAGCGGTATTCGTAAGTTACTCGAGGAGATTGATCTCGATAAAATGATTACCGATCTTCACTCAGAAGCCGAGGCCGCCAAAGGACAAAAGCAAAAACGTATCATGAAGCGCCTGAAGGTTCTAGAAGGGATGCAAACTGCCGGCATTAAGCCAACCGACTTAATTCTTAATGTCATTCCAGTTATCCCTCCCGATCTGCGCCCAATGATTTCATTGGCTGGCGGTCGCTTTGCGACGTCCGACCTTAACGATCTTTATCGCCGCGTAATCAATCGCAACAATCGCCTAAAGAAGCTTGTCGACCTTAATGCTCCAGAAGTCATTCAGCGCAACGAAAAACGCATGCTACAAGAGGCCGTCGATGCGCTTATCGACAATAACGCTTCGCGCGGTGGTCGTTCTGCCAACTCGCAAAATGGTCGTCGCAAGCTCAAGAGTCTATCAGATTTGCTCAAAGGAAAGCAGGGACGCTTCCGCCAAAATCTTCTCGGCAAACGCGTCGATTATTCCGGTCGCTCGGTGATTGTTGTTGGTCCAGAATTACGCATCAATCAGTGTGGCCTGCCAAAACAAATGGCCCTCGAGCTCTTCAAGCCTTTCGTCATCGCTTGGCTCATTCAAAACGAGCACGCCAGCAATATTCGCTCGGCGACCCGCATCATCGAGCAAGGCGAAACAATTATCTGGGATGCTCTCGATGAGGTCATCGAAGGTAAATACGTCCTCTTAAACCGCGCTCCGTCCTTGCACCGCCTCTCCGTACAAGCTTTCCAGCCGAAGCTCGTCGAAGGTAAGGCTATCCAACTTCACCCGCTTGTTGCAAACGGCTTCAACGCCGACTACGACGGCGACCAAATGGCGGTTCATCTGCCACTTTCTCAGGAGGCTCAAGCCGAAGCGCGCGAACTCATGACAGCCGGCAAAAACCTTCTCAAGCCTGCCGACGGCGCACCGGTTCTCTCGATTTCGCAGGACGTGGTACTTGGTAGCTATTATCTAACTTACGAAAAGCCATCTGCTCAGAGCGAGCGCAAGGCTTATACAAGTGTTTATGAGGCCGAATTGGCTTACGACATGGGTATCATCCAGCTCCAGACGCCGATTCGCGTCCACACTAAGGGCAAAAAACACGATACTACTCTCGGGCGCGTCTTCTTCAATGAAGTCTTGCCAAAAGAATATCCTTACGACAACGAAGTCCAAAATAGCAAACACCTCAAGAAGGTCATGGCTGACATTCTTGATCAATTTGGCGCAGAAGTAGCCGTCCAGGCCGCCGACGCTATCAAGGATCTTTCGTTCAAATACGAGACGATCGCCGGTGTTTCCAATTCCAAAGACGATTATCCAGATTATCCAGAAATCGAATCCCTCATCGCCGAAGGAGAAGGAGTTGCCGCGCAGATTGCCCAACAATACGACGAAGGTTTGATTACCGAAGACGAGCGCTATCGCCTTACCGTTGCCGCATGGCGCAAGGTCGACGACAACGTCTCCAATCTCGTCAAAGAGAATCTCTCAAATCTCGACTCCAATATTTCCATTATGACCAACTCTGGCGCTCGCGGTTCTGCTGGCGGTATCAAGCTCGCATCTGCAACCATCGGTATTCAGGTAGACGTCTTCAACCGCGAGATTGAGTTGCCTGTCAAGTCTAGCTTTAAGAAAGGGCTCAACACTCTTGAATCCTTTATCGCTACTCGTGGCGCACGTCAAGGACAGGTTTCGACCGCTCTCCGTACTGCCGACTCTGGTTATCTAACCCGTCGCCTTGTCGACGTCTCGCAAGATGTCTTCACGGTCGATTCCGATGCTGCTGATCCGGGATTCCGTATCTATAAGAGCGAATCCGAATATACCGGCATTGGCTTCGCAGACCGCATCACGGGACGTTATTCTGCCGAAAAGGTCGAAAAATACGGCCTCGACATCGACGAACTCATTACGCGCGACCTTGCCAACCAAATCGCCAACGACGATTCGATCGATAGCCTCAAGATTCAAAGCATTCTTACGACCGAGTGTAACGAGGGCGTTCCGCGCAAAGCCTACGGCGTCGATATGTCGACTCGTGAACCAGTCGCCTTCCATGAGCCAGTCGGTGTTATTGCTGCTCAGTCTGTTGGCGAACCAGGTACTCAGCTCACTCTCGATACCAAACATAGCTCTGGCGTTGCTGGATCTGGCGCAATCTCTCGCGGTTTGCCGCGCGTCGAGGAGCTTCTTGAAGCGCGCACGCCAAAGGGTCAAGCTTACATCGCTACAATCGCCGGCGTTATCAATACCTGGGAAGAAGGACGCTTCAACGTCGTTCAGATTAACCCAGACGCGGGCAAAGCCGAACACTTCAAGCTCGACGGACGCAAGGCAAAGGTGAAAGATGGCGCGAGCGTAAAAACTGGTACCGTGATTGCTAGTAAAGCTAAGGGAGCTGAGCCGCTTCTCGCTCCATTTGACGGTGTCGCCGAACTCACCCAAGACGAGATTGTCTTAGTCGCAAATGCTAGCTCGCCAGTAACCGTCTCGATTCCAACAGATTACGCCCTTACTGTTCACGCTGGCGACCGCGTCGAGCCAGGCGACCGACTTTCCGAAGGTTCACTCAATCTTCAGGATCTCATGAAGTATAAAGGCGTTGAAGAGACCGAGCGTTATATCCTCAACGACATTCTCGCCATTTACGCCGCCCAGGGTCACGAAATTTCCTCTAAACATCTAGAGATCATTATTCGCCAAATGTTCTCGCGCGTCATGATTGACGAGCCAGGAGATAGTGATTTCGTAACTGGAGACATCCTCAGTCGCGCCGCCGTCGAAGCCGAAAATGCCAAACTTCTCGCAGCTGGCAAGAATCAAATCCAATACACCCAGCTACTTCTCGGCATTTCAAAGGTGTCTATCTATTCCGATTCCTTCCTCTCTGCCGCCTCGTTCCAAGACACGACACGCGTCCTTATCTCGTCCGCCATTTCTGGCCGTATCGACCACCTCAAGGGTCTCAAGGAAAATGTGATTATCGGTCGCAAAATCCCAGTAGGTACAGGTGTACATGCACTCGCCCAGGCTTCCGATCAACAGGAAGAAGCTAACGAGGATGAAACCGACGCGGGTCACCCCGCCGAAAGCGAACCAGTCGCCGAAGAACTAGAGAGTGTATAGTCAATAGCTCTCGTAGCGCAAGAATAGCCTCAAAACGGGGCTATTTTTTGCACCCAAAGAGCTAAGGCTTGACATATATCTAAATGTATGATATAATGAAATAAGAAGCTGTCGTTTTTGTTCTTTAAGGAGGTAGTTTATGGATGCAATCACAACCGGCGCAACCCTTACCATTACGCGTCGAACTCTTGACGCAAACACCGTACGCATTTATTTTTACCCGCCAAGTCGCGCATATTCAAGCCTCGACAAGATAAAAGAGGCTGCAATGCACGCTCATTTCCGCGGGGAATGTGCAGCAGTTGATTTCCAGTTATATAACGCTGGGATTATCACAGTACACCAAAATCCACTTGCGGCGAATCAAAACTTAAATGCCGCCGTGGAGATGGTCACTTCTGCGCTCGCAGAAGTCGTCGCCGACTAATTACTTTCTACCGACCACAAAAAACACCCGTAAAGGGTGTTTTTTACAATCCAGTCTAGCACCTGCTGCTATTTACCAACAAGCTCGTAATTCGTTATACTATTCTCATGAAGAGTCCAGAAATCAATAATATTCCGGCAAATAACAACGTTCCCGGGACACATCCTCAAAAACCTTACCCACCATTTCAGCAAAAAAAAGAGACTAACCCTGAGGATGCGTCAGACTCAAAAGACAAAACCCCCACTGCAGCCCCTGATCCTATTCCGGACTCAAAAGACGCTCCAGAATCCGATAGTGTCTCAGATGAGCCATCGGCCAGCTCAATGCAAGAAGCGTACAATGCTCAAAATCCCGACGCCGCGCATACAGAAGCAAGTCATAAAGAGTCGCTTCTTACAGCGCTCAACCTCATCTATACAACGCTAAAGAAATATCAACAAAATCAGGGGCTTGAAGACAAACATTCGAAATACGTCAAGAATTACTTCGCGAACACCGTCGGTAAACAACACACCTCTGCACCAACGCAGCCTACCGCCCCTCAAGCCCCTAGCACATCAAATACTCCCAATGCCCCCAAAACCCTCAAAACTCATAGCACACACTTAGACGCTGCTACTCTCGCTCGGCATTATCAGGATAAGGAGGCTCCTAGTGCCCTCCAGCGAGCCCTAAACGACAACTATAACGATTACGATAACGGTACCCTTGGTTATTCACGCTATATGGAGGAATCCATCGCAGATGCATACCGTATAATCGACGAAAAGAACGACGAAGACCTTCGGTATGAGAAAATTGACTACGGTGCGACTTTCGAAGCTATGTTAGTGCTAGGTATCAACCAGCAAGATCCATTCAGTTTACCTCGCAATCCTGAGCCGCAAATAGCCGCCCGAGCCGTTCCATTATCTGTGTATGATGATTTGAGCGGACGCGTCGATATAGGCGTACACTTTTCCTGTACGGATGCGGAAGGAAATGCTGAAGCGACCCGCGAAAAGAATAATCTCAAAAACACTGACTTTATAATCGGCATCGATGCTACGACCAATTCGGATCCAGACGCAATTTACGACAAACTCACTCGCTCCAATAACAATAGTGGTGCTGCCTTCGCGTTGCCGTATGGCTTCTCGAGGATAGAATATTCCGAAGTACTCCGCAAAGACGGTTATGTAAACAATTGGTTAGTGCCGCGCTTTGTTTTGGGTGTCAGTGATGCAACCGTTCGAAATTTACTAACAAAAACTAAGCCAACCAGTCAACTCGGCGAAATCATTCAGGCTCCTGCTGACTATTCCGATTTAGCCATGCGCTTCAAGCTCAATTACGAATTAAGCCGACAGGTTCAACTTACGACATTATTTCTGCCAAAAATCGACCCAGACGACACAATGACTAGCGCCGCTCATTCCTACATAAATGATATCCGCAGCATCTCTTTACACGGACTCTATAGTACTGTAGAAGATTTTTCCAAGGCTGGTTATTTCTCTGCCGACACCGACAACATCGCTCATTCTCAAAGTCCACTTATCCGCAAACTCTATTACCGTAAACGATACAACGAGGAGGCACAGCGCTACGACGAAATCCCTCTCGACAAGAATACGAGTCCAAATTTTGGTAATTTAGACGAATCTGAAATCAAGGAATATTACGATTTAACCAGTCGCATAAGCGAACTCACTCCTTTAGAACAAGTGAGCTTACTTGATTTATTTTATCGGGCAGATGACGAAACTTATAAAACTATCGTGGATTGCACTGGAAAGCTTATAAATACTCAAGATACAGAAAAACAAAACTACCGTGAAATACAGCCACGCAATGATGGTTTACATCCAACCGGCGATGGCCGCCTCGATCTAATTTAAACTAGCGCACCCTCAGTTTTTGATGATGCAATGCTTGTGATATAATAAGAAAAGTTATATGCAAGATTTTGATTATCTTAAACCAGACGACGTTTACCTCGACGCAGCCTGCCAGTCATTGCGGCCGCGGCCCGTTATTGATGCGCTGAACCGCTATTATACCGAACACAATTCGTGTGGTGAACGCGTAAAATATGCTTGGGGGCAAACAACCGATTCGCTCGTCGAAGAGACCCGCACAAAGCTCCTCAAATACCTAAAGCTCAAGTCGCGCGACTATTTTGTCTCCTTTACGCTTAATACGACCTACGGTATCAACCTTATCCTCGCTCAGCTTCCGCCCAATAGATTCCAAAAGGTCATTACTTCCGATATCGAACACAACTCTCCATTTCTTGCGACTATCGCCTATGCCCGTCAGCACGATTTACCTCGCGAAGTCCTATCGCGCAACGAAGATGGGTCCCTTCCGCTAGACGCCGATTATACCAATGCGCTTGTTGTCGTCAATGTGGTATCCAATATTGACGGCCGGACCCTTACCAATCTAAAAGATCTCGTAAAAACCGTCCACAAACAACACGGCATCATTATCCTCGATGCCGCACAGGCGCTCGCGCACAACTCCGACCTTCTCCACAAGACCGACGCCGACGCCCTCTGTAGTTCAGCCCATAAAGCCTACGGTGCTTCGCTTGGCGTGATTGTTGCGCGCCGAGAACTGATTAAGATTCTCGAGCCAAATATTATCGGCGGCGGCATGGTTGACGATGTTGATCGCGACCGTTTTCAGCTCTCCGCCCAGTCTGCTGACCACATTTATACGCGTTTTGAACCAGGATTACAGGCCTGGGGTGAGATTATTGCTTTTGGCGCCGCTTTGGACTGGCTTACGCGGTTACCACGCGCCGCCCACGAGTCTCTCGCACACCACTCGGAGACCCTTTACGATTTTCTTTCCAATCATCCAAAGGTCTCTCTTCTCAACCACGCCCCCACCCCAACGCAGTCTTTCTATATTGACGGGCTCGATTCCCATTTAGTAGGCGACTCACTATCAGATCAGGGCGTAATGGCGCGAACTGGCTATTTCTGCGTTCATTATTACCTAGATCATGTAATGCATTACCCGCCATTAATTCGCTTTTCACTAGGCTATCATACGCGCGCAAGCGATATCGAAAAAACGATTGCTTTACTTGAAAGGATGCTTGGCTGATGGTTTGCATTGCGGCGTTTATTATCCTTTGTCTCATTTCAATTTTTGTGGCTTTTCTGTCTATTTTTCGCCGCGACATCGGCAAGCGCTATTGGAAAACATTCAAAAAAGCTTGGGGCTGCGTCGCAAAAAAGGCTACTCTACAAAAATGCGAAACAGGTTTCAAAGACGACATCAAACATTCTATCTTAAAAAAAGTCATCATCAAAAAACCTAAACTCGTCAAGCCAATTTCCGTCGCTATTGAAGTTGCCGCGGTCCTTATCGTCGTCGTTTCAATCTGGTCGCTCGTCGAAGCTACCAAGGCCGGTCTCGCGCTCTGGACGCTTGGCACCTGCAATGTACAGCGCCCCGCCGCATGCTCGCTCAGTGCCGATATCGGTTGTAGCATTGACGGCGATGCTGGCCCAAAGAACCCTGTCGAGGCCGCCCAGTATTGGTTCAAGGGTTGGGGTGAAATTATCTCTGCTATCCCTGACAAATTCCGCAACTGGGATGTCAATAGCTTTGACCTTACCGGCATCGAGCTGACTACGGGTAATAGTTCTACATTGACTGCAATCGATATCCTCGACCCAGGCTGCATCGCTTGTCTCCAGTCGTATAAAAATCAACTCGCTTCTGGGTTTTTTAACGACAACCGCACCCTCATCGTTCCATTTCCGATTCGCAACTCTGACGGGAGCTACAAATTCAAAAATTCCGAACTAATCGCTCGTTACGTTTTCGCCACTAATCAACAGGCGTCGCCCAAAAATCCAGGCAACCTTACCGCATCCACAGATTTACTCAATAATAAATCTCCAGCACTTCTGATTCTCGACCGCATCTATACCGGTAAAGACGCCAAAAAGCGCTCCTACCAGAGCCTCTTTAACGATATTTATACCGATGCGGAAGCTCGACAACTTCTTGACCAATGGCTTAGCGAATTCGGCTACGATCAAGACGAACGCGCGGCGATCGCTTCCAACGCCATGTCTGAATCGATTACGAAAATTTTAGAACACAACAATGATATCGTCATTAACAATATTCACGCAAAAGGAATTCCAACCATGATCTACGATCACAAAAAACACACCGGAAAGTACGAGGTATCGCAATGACCTTTATTGATGCTTTTTGGCTTGGTCTTACCCAAGGCCTAACCGAGTTCATACCAGTCTCTAGTTCTGGACACCTCCAAATTGTCCGTCGCCTCATCGACGATGATTTAGGCAACTTCCATCTATTTCTCGAATTTATCAACCTCGGCACTTTACTCGCATTAATTTTCTTCTACAGGCACCGTATCAAGGCGATTTTTCGACAAATATTCCACGAACACGATTATCGCTTCGCTATCAACGTCATTCTTACTAGCCTTCCCGTTGCGACAATTGGATTGATTTTCTCAAAATTCATCGAAAATACACCATTTTTCTCTTATATGGCAGTCATCGCAACAATGATGGCGCTCGTTGGCGTTCTGATGATCAACGTCGACAAGCTCCCGAAGCTTTCACGCCTCAAAGATGAAACCAAGCTAACCAAAAAGCGCGCTCTCGCGATTGGCTGCGCCCAAGTTTTCGCACTGATTCCAGGCACCTCGCGCTCAGGCACTACTATCGTCGCGGGTCGTCTAGTCGGACTGGACAGTCGCGCCGCCGCCGAATATTCCTTCCTTGCCAGTATCCCTTTGATGTGTGGTGTTGTGCTAAAAAGTTTCATTTCGGGCGACTCTAGCGCCTTTATCATGGAAAATTTACCAACCCTTATCTTCTCTAATATCGTTGCATTCCTAGTCGGTCTTGCCGCAATCCATCTAGTAATGAATTTCCTCAAAAAACCACATTCTCTAAAAGTTTTTGGTTGGTATCGCGTCGTCATCGCCGCTATCGTTATTATCTTTAAGCTCATTCAATAATATGCAGTCTATCCGCAATTTTTGCATTATCGCGCACATCGACCACGGCAAATCAACACTCGCCGATCGTATGCTCGAACTTACCAATACCGTCACCAAGCGTGAAATGAAGCAGCAACTTCTTGATAGCATGGAGCTTGAACGCGAAAAGGGAATTACAATCAAGCTCGCCCCAGTCTGCATGCGCTATCGAGACCACACTCTTAATCTTATCGATACGCCAGGGCACGTTGATTTTTCGTATGAAGTCTCACGCTCTTTACAGGCAGTCGAAGGCGCGATTCTAGTAGTCGATGCAACGCAGGGCATCCAAGCACAAACTCTAGCCAACGTTTATCTCGCCTTGGAGCAAAATCTAACTATCATACCCGTTATTAACAAAATTGATTTACCAGCTAGCGACGTTGAGCGTGTTTCAGCCGAGATTATCAATCTTCTCGGTTGTTCCGCAAACGACATTATCAAGGTGTCAGCAAAGACTGGCGAAGGCGTCAAAGAAGTGCTAGATGCTATTATTGAGCGCGTTCCGGCTCCGCGCCCCGATCAAGCGCTTGCGACGCCGCAATCCCAACACAACGCTCTCGACGATGACGTGCGCGCCCTCATTTTTGACAGCTATTTCGACGATTATCGCGGCGTCGTTCTCTATGTTCGAGTTTTCACCGGCGAGTTACGCAAAAACGCAAATATTCGCATGATGGCAACGCGCTCTGATGATATTGCTCTAGAACTAGGCGTTCTAAATCCCAAGATGTCGCCAAGACAATCCCTCAAAGCCGGCGAAATCGGTTATATCGTCACCAATCTAAAGACGACTCGCGAAGCTAAAGTCGGCGATACGGTTACGCTATCAAAGAAACCCGCTTATCAAGCTCTACCAGGCTACAAAAATATTAGCCCCTTTGTTTATGCCGGTTTTTTTCCGGTCAGCAACGATCAATACAAAGAGCTAAAAGAAGCAATCGAAAAGCTTTCGCTATCCGATTCCGCCCTACAATTTGAACCAGAAAATTCACCCGTCCTCGGCTTTGGTCTACGCATCGGCTTTCTCGGCTTGTTGCATATGGATATCATCCGCGAACGTCTAGAGCGCGAATTTAAGCTCGACCTTATCATTACCAATCCCTCAACCGACTATCATGTCCAACTCGCAAAAGGCGAAGAACTTGACATTCGTTCCGCATCCGATTTGCCCGACATGACCAAAGTTGCCGAGATACGCGAGCCTTGGGCAAAAGGCGAGATTATTACTCCAAAAGAATATATCGGCGCCATTCTTGAGCTTATCGTGAAAAAGCGCGGCTTTCAAACCAATATCTCCTACATCGACACACGCGCCATTATCGACTTCGAAGCACCGATGGCAAATCTCTTGACTGATTTTTACGATCACCTCAAGTCTGCCACCTCTGGCTACGCATCGTTCAACTACGAACTTGACGAATACCGCGCCGAAGATCTTGTACGGGTCGATTTTTACGTTGCCGGCTCACGCGTCGATGCGTTATCGGTTATGGCCCACCGCTCCGAAGCAGAGGCAATTGGTCGCACCGTTACCAAAAAGCTCAAAGAGGTCATTCCGCGCCAAAATTTCGAAGTCGCCCTCCAAGCGGCAATCGGCGCTCGCTTCATCGCACGCGAGACCATTGGCGCATACCGCAAAGACGTAACAGTCAAAATCCACACTGGCGACCGCGATCGCAAAGCAAAACTCGTCTCAAAACAAAAACGCGGAAAAGCCCGCATGAAACGTTTCGGCAAAGTCGACATTCCTAGCGAGGCCTTCACCGTTATGCTGCAGCGCGGCTAATCTTTACGACCCGCCACTACTATTGACTTTTTAGGAAGAGTGTGCTATAATAGTATATTATACCTCTTCTTCTAATCTAACCTCATGTTCCGGCTTCGTGCCAGCCCTACGCGCAAATTCTGCCAATTTCGTCACGGCATTATTGAAAACTTCCTCCCTTGTTCCATGCGCAGATACCGGTACTAGCAACCCTTTCTCTTGGTATGTTTCTATTACGGGCATCGTTTTTTTGCGAAATTCGTTAATCCTTTGCTCAATTACTTCTAAGCTTTTATCATCTGTACGCTCTCCGCGATCCGCTAATACCTTCGACGCCTCCCAACGCCTGCGAGCTTCAGCCTCAGATAGATTCAACAGTATCACCGCACGGATCGGATGTCGACTACTTTCAGCCGCCTCAATTACCTCAAATTCCTCGCCTCGCCATCTACCAACACTTGATAAAATTAACGGAAAATCTGCCAAATCTTCGCGCGCAAAATACGGCAAAATAATCTCATAAAAACGATTCGAGGGCACCAACATCCCGCGACTCATCTCGCCATATAGCTCCTTGTCTTGCGTGTTGTAAGCACGCAGAATCAGCCCTGAACTCAAAAATTTCCCATTTATCGCCTCCGCCAACTGCACCCCTAAGGTGTCTTTTCCAGAAAAAGGCAAACCAAAGATATTAACACTCCCCGTACCGATCCAATCAATAATGCTTTTGATTTTTTCGTCCATCTTTTATAATAATAACATGGACAACAAAAATCAGAAAAATCCTCTCGAAGGAGCCATGAATCTTTTCGAAAAAGCGACCTCAAAATTGCCTCCTTTTCCGCCCATTGGCGGCTCTGCAAATCAACCAACTACCTCTTCTCAAAGCCCCACCCAGCCCCAATCGACCGCCTCAGGCCAGTCCAGTACAATCGTCCAGCCAAATTTTGTCAACGTTCAGACTCAAAGCCTCGTTCCTTCCTCGCGTGAGGTCGCCGAAAAAGAACTCCAAGAAATCAGCGCCTACAACGCCCAACGCCAACACGAGCAGCAGATTATCGCACGCAACGCCAAGACCAAACGATTGCTCACGCTCATGCTCATTATTATTTTCGCGGTCATTTTTGGCATCGTCGCGATTTGGATGATTTTTAATGTCTTTCTTGCCTCACGCAAAACCGCCAACGTCAACAACAATCCGACCGCACAGTCCCAGGCCGCCCTTGGCAAGATCGGTACCTATAAATGCAAAACTGGACATTGCGAAAAAATCGTCGACTTGCCCAATCAACATCTTCTGATTCGCGACACAAATTATTACGAATACGACCCAGAAACAAAGGCCGTCACCCTTACGACTATCGATTCGCTCGACTACCACACTATCACGCCCTTCCTTTGGCACGATAAAGTCTATCTCATTCTCGACCCAGAGTCCGACCAGTCAGCCCTATACAACTTATCCGACAACCGCATCCTTACTAGCTATAATTACGACAATTTCCTGACCGACCCTAACGACGTAGCATATAAATCTATGTCCGAACAAACTACTCGCTATATCATCGCAAAGACCAGCAACGCCTATCGCCTTATCGATTTATCATCTGGCGAGGAGCTTATCAGCGGCTCTGGTGGCCTATTTGTCTACGGCGATTATTTCTTTGAGTACGACACGAACGGCGAACGCCGCGTTTACGGCAAAAATCGCAATCGCATTCTTGTCGCACAACCAGGTTCTGGTCTTTATGTCAAAAACGGATATCTCGTCTACGTACGCGACGCCAAAAGCTCTCCGCTTCTCTATGACAACGAAGGCAAGAACGCAAGCGACTCTACACTATCGCGAGAATTCTCAGACATTTCCAAAAATGGCGAATATATCAGTGGTCTCAACGCACGCTCCGATTACTACACGATTCCTGTCGACCGCAAGTAACTGACACCAATCAGCGCACGTCTATTATCATATCAGGCCTACAACTAGCAGACCTTGCCAAAGAGTGCTAATTGGCGTAAAATAAAAGCATGACCGAACGTCAAAGAGAAATTCTTTATGCTATTATCGAAGAATACGCCGAGCTTGCTACGCCTGTCGGTAGCGTAACGCTCGCGAAATTATTTGACGTTTCTTCAGCGACGATACGCGCCGAGATGAGCCGGCTCGAGGCGATGGGCTATATTACCCAGCCACATACTTCCGCTGGCCGCGTTCCGACCGACGCTGGCTATCGCCTCTATGTCAACTCTCTCCAGGAAGATTTGTCGCGCCTCGAAGAAAATCCTCCCTATGCGCACGAAGAGGCTACGAGTGAGCCCTTGCCGAGTCAAGCTTCCGATATTTATGCAAACGCAGCTCCTCTCTCTCGTCGCCTCGCTCCCGCCACAGAGAGTCGCTCATCCAAAGCCCTCGAGACCCGTATTCAGTCTCAGACCCGCATCGACCATGCGATTCGCGCTGCCGTCGACAGTCTCGTTGACCTTACTGGCAATCTTGGCCTTGCTACGATTGGCGACCAGTTATATATCTCTGGCTTTAGCAACCTTTTCGCTCAGCCCGAATTTTTCCAGATCTCGCAGGTTCAGGCCGTCGGTCAGTTGCTCGACAATATCAAGCCCTGGCTACGCGAAGTGTCGCCGAACGAAACGATTAACGTCTACATCGGGACCGAAAACCCTATCGGCAAGACCTCAAATGTTTCTTTGATTATTTCGCGCTTTCGATCACCATATTCCGACCAGAGCTATATCGGTGTCCTTGGACCGACCCGTCAATCATATAAACGCGTCATGTCGCTAGTGCGCAACGCTGGCCTGATGCTTGAGGAGATTATGTAATTATGCCAAAAAATCCATTCAAAACCCCAAAACCCAATCATCAACCCCACGAAAAAGACGCCACAACCCCCGACGCTCCTAATGCTACCGCCAATCAGGCGCTCCTCCTCGCAAAAACCGCTGAGATCGCCGCGCTTCATGATCAGCTCGCCGAGAGTCACGCTCGCGTCGAAGAACTAACTAATGACCTGAAACGCACGCGTGCGGATTTTGAAAATTTCCGCCGCAACGCCGAAGAGCAAAAGCGCCAATCCGCCAAGCTCGCCAAAAACACAACTGTCGCCAAACTTCTCCCGTTAATTGACGACCTCAGTCGCGCCATCGCCGCCAATCCCGATTCGCTTGCGCCACTTGCAAAAAATTTCGACAAGACCTTGACCAAGCTCGGCCTTACCAAGATCAACAGTAGTAAAGATTCCGAGTTTGACCCAGATCTCCACGAAGCTATCAGCTCCGAAGGTGACGGCGACAACGATTTTATCGCCGAGACCTTGCGCGACGGCTATTATTACGAGTCAGAACTTTTGCGCCCCGCACTCGTTCGCGTAATCAAAAAATAATTATGTCTAGTTCCGCCAAAACAATATCAGACAACAATCTTGTCACCACGACCCCACGCCATTTTGCCGTTATTACGCTTTTTCCGGAAATCTTTGAGCCAGTATTTAATAGCTCTATGCTCTGGAAGGCTCAAGACAAAAACCTTGCCTGCTTTCACCTTGTCAATCTTCGCGAATTTGGTATTGGCCCGCGCCGCCAAGTCGATGACACGCCGTATGGCGGTGGCGACGGAATGCTCCTCAAACCCGAGCCGATTTTTGCCGCCGTCGAACACACTAAGTCGCTTCTCGATAAACACACATCACAGCCGCCAAAAGTCATTCTCCTCACTCCAAAGGGAAAACTATGGCGCCAGGCCGACGCACAAGCACTCGCCGACGATACTAGCCCGCTTATTTTCATCTGTTCCCACTACGAGGGCTACGATGAGCGTATTTTGACCCTTGTCGACCAACAGATCTCACTTGGGCATTTCATTCTCACTGGCGGCGAGCTCCCAACGCTCGCCGTGATTGATAGCGTAGTGCGACTCATTCCAGGCGTCCTCGGCGGCGCCACTTCTGCCGAAATCGAAAGTTTTTCTAACGGCGACAATCTCGAATATCCGCAGTACACGCGCCCAGCCGACTTCCGCGGCCAAAAAGTCCCCGACGTTTTACTATCTGGCAATCATGCCGCTATCGCCGCATGGCGCGACGCGCATTCCTCGACCGTCTCATCACATCAGACCGACAACTAAGGTGACTTATATTTTCAAATAGAAAAAAGGCCCCTTTCGGGGCCGGGAGTATGTTGGTTATTGGTTACAAGCGATGACGTCTGCCATCGCACCACATTTCACCTCCTTTTTCTTCGAGATATTTTTCAATCTCAGATAATTTCGGGGTCACCGTGCAACGAAAGTACTTCATATCCACCTCCTTAAACAAGATGCCAACAAGCATGTCTTCGAGTTCCTTGTCGTCCAGGTCGTTTTTCACAACCAGAAATTCTTCTCCAGCTTGTTCGCAGGTCTTTATGGGCGGATATATTACAATCCTCCCCTGATCATATTCGTAAGCTATGATCGATTTATACATCTCACCTCCCTTCGCAAGCATAATTCCAACTGCGTCACACCCTCCTTTTGCCCTTTCAAAGACAATTTTGGGAATGTTACAACTTGCCCCACAATAAACAACAGTTTCATCCTTGAAAAAATCAAAAACATTTTTCATTTCTCCGCGACCTCCTTAATGAACAATCCAATCGAATCAGTCCTATTATAGCACACCAGACGCAAAATGTCAAGAGGAATACAATAATTCAGCCATCTCCAATCAACAATTACCCCTATACTCATCAACATCTTATCAGATAAGCCCGCGACAAGAAAAAGCCGCCATTAGGCGGCCGTAGGTGAACAAGAACGCTCTGAGACAGACGTACTCCGCGAATCTTTACGACTCTTAGAACGAAATCTTCTCAAGCTTCTTGAACCCCCCTCCAAATAGGCTCCATACCTCCTTGGGTTTTTGGGGGATTTTTATCCACCCTTGTTCGTTCTCCGCATAACGCGAAGACGAAACTTTCGATATGCACCGAACTATCTTCTTTGCATATTCTTTGACATTACCAGCCTCACCAAAGTGTGCTGTAAAAAACGCCATGATATCATCTTCACTAGCGCTTCTTTTTAGCACCTCAGTCCCAGTAAAAGTCAGTGGCGCATCGTATACGCTTGGTTCTATTTGCGACTTCGTCGCTTTTCCAACCGTAATTACCGCTTGCTGATACGCATCATCGTATGCATACTCGTAGCTGCGCCAAATGAGATTTTGAGTAAGACCTGACGGGAATTCCTCTTTATCTCGCACGAAAGATACCCTGATTGAATATATGTCGCCTTTACAGCGCACAAACCAATCTTCCTCCGCATATTTCAGCGCGCCCCTGTTGCGCACTTGCGCTATTCGGCGGTATCCTAACACTATTACAGTTTCCTTTTCATAAATATTATTATCCATAATACACCTCCAAACAACGCAATCTACAGTTTCGATCTCTAAAATCCAAGAGATATATCTTCATTATATCACAGATATTAGAAAAAGTCAAGCATACCGCCCATCCTCATCTATTCCTAGGCTTTTCCCGAGGCCACCCTAAGCTTTTCCCAAACCGCCCCAAGCCCCCCTCATTAAGGCAGGCTACCCCAATTCACAATGTTATAATAAGCTACATGGACCTCACTGCACCGATCGAGACCGTCAAGGGTATTGGCCCCAAAACAGCAACAATACTCAACAAAGCAGGTCTCCTGACTCTCCGCGACCTCCTTTACCACCTTCCTCGCGAATATGAGAATTTTCACAACGCCACAGCAATTTCTACCCTAAAACCAGGAAAAGTCACAATCAAAGCAACAGTCTCCGACCTCAAAACCCGCCGCATGCGCCGCAACCTCCATCTTACCGAAGCGACTTTGCGCGACGACACTGGCGCACTTCGCGCAATCTGGTTCAACCAACCATATCGCGCCAAACAATTCTCAGATCAAAAAGAGTACTATTTTTCGGGCAATCTCACCTTTTCCTACGGACGTTATCAGTTATCAAATCCTTCCGCTATCCTTGCCACCGAACTCGATCAGCGACCATCCGAAGCCGCCATTCAGCCAATTTATCCTTCTCGCGGCACCGTTAAGTCCAATGATTTCAAGAAATATCTCAAAACCTTACATAACCAAGTCGCTTTAGTCCCCGATATGATTCCTAACTATGCCGGACGCGCCGACGCTCTCCTCGATGTTCATTTTCCAGAAACACTCGATCGCGCACGCTCTGGGCGAGATTATCTTGCGGTCGAGGAGCTATTTTGCCTTCAACTCGCCGCACGCCTCAATCGCGAAGCCAATCAAAAACTCACCACCTCGCCAATTACTCCAAATCTCGCTTCGCTCAAAGATTTCATCGCAAAATTACCCTTTCAACTCACCAACGCACAGCGTCGCGCTACTTGGGAGATTATTCAGGATATGCAATCTACTACGCCAATGAACCGACTTCTTCAAGGCGACGTCGGGGCAGGGAAGACTATGGTCGCCGCCCTCAGTAGCTTTGTCGCAATTCAATCCGGCTTCCAAGTTGCCATTATGGCTCCGACCGAAGTCCTCGCTACACAACACGCCGACTCTCTCGCCAAACTTTTCAAAAACCAAATCAAGCTCGCTCTCCTCACTGGCTCCACAAAGCATAAACCCGAACTCAAGAAACATATCGCCAACGGCACCGTAGATCTCGTCATCGGCACGCACGCTCTCCTTACCGACGATACGGTCTTTCACAATCTCGGCCTTGCAATTATCGACGAACAGCACCGTTTTGGCGTCGCTCAGCGTCAAAAACTTCTCGCTAAGGCCCACACGATGCCACACCTACTCTCGATGACCGCTACGCCAATTCCTCGCTCGCTCCAGCTTACGATTTTTGGCGATCTCGCTATCTCAATTCTAGATGAACTCCCAAAAGGTCGCCAACCTATCACAACGCAACTAGTTTCGCCAAATTCAACCGCTCAGATGTGGCAAGCCGCCAGCCAAGAACTCAAAAAAGGTCATCAAATTTTCTATATTTGCAAAAAAATCGAAGACTCCGACAAGAGCGAGCTTAGCTCCGTTAAGCGCGAATATCAGCATATCGCAAAACTCTTCGCAGATTACAAGGTCGCCTTGTTACATGGCAAAATGAAAAGCCAAGAAAAAGATGCTATTATGGCAGACTTTTCCGCTGGTCTCATCGACATTCTCGTCAGCACTACCGTTGTCGAGGTTGGCGTCGACGTACCCAATGCAACCGTTATCGTTATTGCCGACGCTGATCAGTACGGTCTCTCTCAGCTCCATCAGCTCCGTGGTCGCGTCGGTAGAGGCAAGGATTCCGCCTACTGCTATTTGATAAACTCAAACTCCGACCCGCCAACTCGCCGTCTTCGCGAAATCGAACGTTCAACTGACGGCTTTTATCTCGCCGAAGTCGACCTAAAACTCCGCGGCCCAGGCGAGATTTACGGCTCCCTACAACATGGCGCACTCGATTTGCGCATCGCGTCAATCACCGACACGAAACTCGTTCATCGCGCCAGTCGACTTGTTGATGATTTCTTAGAGAAGTCGTACAATATCGATAACTATCCCGAACTGCACTCTGCAATTCGCAAATACCAACGTTTAACTACGCTCAATTAAAATGCCTCATTCGTCAAAACAAATACGATTAATATCTGGTAAATTTGGTGGTCGATTTATCGACGCGCCAGCAACTATCGCCACTCATCCTATGGGCAATCGTGAACGCCAAGCCCTCTTTAATTCTATTCGCGACGCCTTGCCAAACGCCACAGTCCTCGACGCTTTTGCTGGTAGTGGCGCACTCGGCCTGGAAGCCATCTCTAATGGCGCGAAACAAGTCATTTTTCTCGAAAAACACCCCACCGCAATTCAGGCAATCCGTGCAAACTATCGCTCACTGTCACTAGATGCGCCGATTATTTTGCGCACCGTTGCATCGCTGTCGTCTTTTCGGCCTTTCGACATCATCTTCGCTGACCCACCATACGGTAATCCCCAATACGAGCTCATCTCACACCTCGCATCATTTTTAAAACCAAATGGCCTATTTGTCCTATCACATCCCGAACAGCCAAGCCCTCCAGCATTCGACGAGCTCTCTCTCGTATCCGATCGCCAATATGCAGCCGCACATATCAAAATATATCAAAAAACAAAAAACAACCTCTAAAGAGGTCTTGGTGCCCGGAACTGGACTCGAACCAGCAAGCCTTGCGGCACATGCTCCTAAGGCATGCGTGTCTACCAATTTCACCATCCGGGCGACAATACTATTTTATCAGATTTTCACCAAAAGCCCAAACCAATTGATTCACAACCATTGACAAAATTACTATTTTTTGATATAATAAGGTGATAGGGCTTTTCGCCCTTTGTAACTTAGGATGTCTGGAGCAAACAAGGAGGAAGCCAGATGAAAAAAATAAAAACAATCTTCGCAACCGCACCGTTAGCCACAGCAGTATTATTGACCGCTTGCGCATCTCCGCAAAAAGTAGAGCCAACACCAACCAAGACGCCGACTTCCCTTGAGGATCTGATTGAGACAAATATCGCTTCTCCTCTAACGGTCGACGTTATGGGCTACGTCGATAGCAATGGAGAGTTCGATTTTTCCGGAATAGCAAACGAGCTAGGTTATAAAACCGTCCACGCAAACGAGTTTGAAGAAGACTACGTACTTGAGCGAAGCGAACAACGGCCTGTCGGAATAGAAGCTTCTCTCTCCACGTACCCGGAGTTATTTGTCGAAACACCAGACGACTCCAAGAGTCAAACTCTTGCATGTCTCGAGTTAGTCTTCGACTATCAAAGCGGCAAATCCGAGACCTACCGTATTGCCCCGAAAGACTTTTATGCGGATACAGGCAAGTTCTATAAACTGGAAAACGCCAATCGCGAAACGCTAGCTACGAATGAAACATTGCAGATGTATGCAAGTATTCTCGAGTCACTACGCAACAATGCAAACATCGACCCGGCAATGCTTTTTACGCAAAACTTCTTCAACGAAGAAGTAAAAATGTATCAAGTCTAAATCCGAACACGAGACCGTCATTTGACGGTCTTTTTTAAACCGCTCTATATATTTTGTGCTAAAATAACCATATGGAGTATGGGAGCCCAATACAAAACTGGTTTGCACGCAACAAACGAAGGCTTATTTTAACTCTTGTCATAGCTGCGATCTCGATAAGCGCAATCTTTATTGCTATCTTTATAATCAAAACTCTCAAGTCTTCCGAGCTTTTAATTGTCGTCGCACCAACATCCGCCAAAGTCAAAATCAACGGCAAAACTTATCAAAACGGCAACTACAAATTCTTTCCAGGAAAAATTGTCGCCGAAATCTCCCACGACGAGCTTGAAACTAAAACCGTCGAACTAGAATTAAAAGCTAACGAAACACACACTCTCCAAGCCTACCTCGTAGGCAAAGATAACGACTTCAGCTACTACAAAAAATCCTCCGAGGATTTCGAGCTCCTAAAGCTCGTCGGCGACAAAAATGTCGCCCCCTTTGTCAATAAATGGCAAAAAGATCTGACACTGAGGGATATATTGCCAATATACAACACTAGATACGAACACGGGCAGCGAGTCATTATACAACTACAAGACGCTTCGAGTAGCAAAAAATGTACCGAAATGTTTTGCATCTTGGCTAGATCAGGCTTCTCAAAAGACAGTGAAACTTTCGACGAAACCAATAGAGTGCTGAAGGAAGAAGGTTACGATATATATGATTACCAGATTTTATACGAGGAGTAGCTCATACATGCAAGACGCGCGGAGGAAAAATTATCCATTACACGCGATCGCTTTATTCGCCACCATTATAGCTGTTTTACTTCAACCAATTCAAGTCGTTGCATTAGAAGCAGATGAAGAACTAGTCGACCGCTACATCACAGACAAAATTATGTTTTACAAACGTGACGATTGTAGCGACGGCAGCAATAACGCTAAATCATCGTACAGTGGCACTATCTCTATTAGCGGGAATACATTGAAAGAGAAAATCTGGTCAGGATTACGATCTATGGGGTTTTCCGAAGAACATACTGCCGGCATTATGGGAAACATACAAAACGAAAGCACCTTCTATCCCACATTACACGAAGGATTATTCTATCCAAGCGCTTGGCCTTTCGACATCGAAAACAATTCCCACACGTCATATGGTATCGGTCTCGTTCAATGGTCGTTCGGCAACCGTGTCAATTTTCTTAAATTTGTTCGTGAGCAAGCTCCAGATTTAATACACTACTTCCTCGAACCCCAAAAATATGGTAGATATGATTTTTTAGATAATATGAAAGGTCACGAAGACGACATTGATAAACTGGTTGCAATCAATCTAGAATATCTCAAAAAGGAATTATTTGTCGACGGTAAAATGCCAACAAGCAAAGATGCTAGCTTAGTACTTAGCGCCAATAACACTGTCGAGGCTATGGCAGTAGCATGGTCGTCATATTATGAAGGCTGCGGTCCTTGCAGAATATCTGGATCTAGCGAACAACGCGAACGCATTAGCGATGCGCTCGCGATTTACAATGAACTAAAAGGAACACCGGTTTCTGCGCCGAACTCAGCAACCACATCTACCAATTCGTCAACTATTAATTCACCTACGACCAACACGCAAAGCGCGCAGTCAAACACAACAATAGACACATCTAACATGCAACTCGTCTCGGAAATTGAAGCAGTTTCGTTTTATGGTGGCGGCGAAGACGAAAATGGAGCTGGAAATGCTGGAAAAAACAGCGGAAAACGCGACAAAAACGGCAATTTATATAACAATGGCCAATTAGCTGACGGAATTGCAGCCTTCAACGATTTACCAGCCGGCACTGTCGTATATGTAGAAACCTCTGAAACCGGCGAGGGCTCATTCGCCCATCAAAAATATTTTATTGTTGCCGATAGTGGCGGCAGCTTGATGCATAAACGCCTCGATATATTCCACGCACCAACTAAAGCCAACGAAAACAATGCCGCTCCGTTTGGCTTAGGGAAAAATGCCAAAGTTTATAAAGTAGCCGAAAATGTCACGTGGGACGAATACATGAGCAAGTATCACGACAAATCTACATTAACTACCGAAACCGTTAATGTAACCTGGCAAAACGGATGGATTGAAAGCGGCATCGATGGCTACATAAGAGACCCTGCCGAAAATAATCAACTGGGCATTCCTGTCGATATTTTACACGAACAAAACTATACAACTCAAACCCCAAAAGGAAACGTTGGGCCAAACAAAATCACGCTCCATAATACCCAAGGAACCAATGCCGCCCTTACGGACACTACCGCGATGGATATATATAGGCCAAGCGTAGCCGGCGGCGACGCCATACCGCCACACTTTACCGTAGATCTCAAAGAAAAACGCGTTTACCAACATTTTCCAATTACACATCCTGCCGAATCAATCAAGCAGTACGACACTAGCGCCGGCGTTCAAATCGAAATCGTAGGCTATTCGACAGAAGCCGACAAAAACAATGATTGGTATCTGTTAAATAATTCGATTTTTGGCGACGCCGAATGGCTTTATCTAGCCAAACTCCTTGTCGGCATTAGGCAGGCCACGGGAATCCCTCTCATATCCGACGCCACAAAAGTACAATGGAAAACCGAACCGCCTCGCCTTTCCGCCGATGATTTCGAAAACTACCAAGGCATTCTCGCCCACATGCATACGCCAGCGCCAAACGACCATACTGATACCGATAATATTTGGCAATTCCTCGAACCCGCACTCAAAAAAGTCTCAATCGATACAAATACCAACACCGATGCCTGCAATGCTTCCGGTGGCGCATCGTCGATAGCAGCAACCGGAGATCCACTAGCTTTTCTGCAACAATACATAGCAGACACGAATTACTTATATGGCACAAACTACGATATACCAGTCAACGCCAACATCGACGAACCCGCTTCTCCGGCTACTCCAAATGCAGACGGCCCAGTATCCGCTAGGCCCTTCAATGAGCAAACTTTGTTAAGCTCTTACGGCGCCGAAAATATCTGGAGCGGTGGCTGCTGGCACGGACAATATTGCGGACAATGCGCAGCCTTTTCTGGTTGGTTTGTATCGATGATGACAAAATATAAAATAAGCAGCGATTCTATGAACGGATACAATGTTACAACAAACGTCGCCAATGCCAACAGCGAGCTAACAAAAACAAATACAATCAGTAATTACAGTGTTTTTTCGACGTCTGACGGTGGAGTCGGACATACGGGCGTTGTTCTCTGGCAAGATTCCGACGGAGATTGGATTATAGCAGAAAACAACTGGCATACACACAAATTAGGGCTACGCAAGGTTAGCGAGGCGAAGATGCAAAGCGAAGGTGCAACATATGTAGACTTATCAAACGGCCTCAAATTAGATCATCTAAATACAAGGTATTAGAAGGAATTCTTATGCAATTAAACACTTATCAATCACGGATTAAAAAATTAACTATAACAATTGCTATCGTGAGCGCATTTGCTTGCTTAATAATCTATCTGCTATCATTAAGCACGCACAAGACGACAAGCAATTCTCGTCTGCAGATCAACAACGCCAAACAATATGCTACGACACTACACGACGCAACATTAATCGATATCGAGACTATATTATACGACGCAGCCTCCTTAAATTCATCGTTTCTACAAAAAATTCCGACTACGGGGGCAGTCGTTCGCGATAATAGTTATAGTGAAAAAAAACATACTGCAAGTAACGACGTTGTCGTAACATTCTTAATAGACATAGAACCTTTAGGGCAAACCTATAGAGCTACCTATAGGTCAACCGCTAACGATCCAACAAGCCACCATTTCGTACGCATTCAGTGTCCTACAAAAAACGAAATAATTTACAAAGAATTTGTTTGTACTGAATTAGACGACGATCGATTCACGAGCCCAACTAGCTACCCAATCTCAATACGCGGCTTCCAATATCTCGTATCGCAACATAACTTATCAGAAACCACAGCCACTTCTGTATCGAACACTATCTCCACTTTCATAAAAAACGCATACCCAGCAACCACACAAATACACTTGACCAACTATATTTTTTCTCAAGAGACCTCGACGCATACATTTGATTTGTCCACTGATACACAAAAACTCTTTTACGCTACGTTAAAGACGAGTGACGAATATTCGTACCAATTAACAATAGTCGACAATTTACGCAAAAATATTTTTCAAGTCGATACATCTATTTACGATCGTATATACAAAAACCCAGCTTCTCTCGCCACAAGGCACCTCCCATATCAAGATAAACTCGAAGACGGAACAGTTTTCACTGTTAAGCAAAAAGCCGAAAGCTACGAAATATCCACAACTTCTTGCGGCAATCAATCGATAAAAGACAATGTACTCAAAGCAACTCATGTCTGGCTCGAATCTATAAATTATAGACCCACTGATTTCGAATTCATAATCCCAGACCATTGCGACGCCGAAGCGCACTAACGTTAGGCTATAGTACCTTTTAAAGATACTGTAGGCTATTAAACAAATAAAAAATCGCCTATTACGACGCAAGGCGTAAATATAGGCGATTTATTAAATTGAAGCAGGAATAATCAATAGACGTATCTTACCTCATTACCAGTATTCGATACAACCATATATTCAGGCAAGATATTGCCGAATGGATCAGAATTAACGCTCTTTGGTATATTTTCCAACAACACAGCAAAAGCTATAAGCTCCACATAACTCACTGACCAAGCTTTATTAAATAATTTATATTTTGACTCGTCCGGTGCATAATGCTTAAAATAACTGCCGCTATACGACTTAGGCTGATAAGTGTCTGAATCCATAAATAGCACGCTAACACTTGCTAAAGGAGTCCGGCCAACAGGACTAGTTTCTCCTCTTATGTCCTCTTCTATAGACAACCAAACTAAAGTATCGTCAATCCTTCTTTCAAATGACGACGAATCTCGTACGTCTTCATACCAGCTACCATCCTTAACGTCAAAGCCTGCATCAGTCGCCATGCCATAAAGGTCGACATTGCCATCATCATCGATATAGTCATCAATGTTGATAGAGCAAGTCAACGAGCTATCGCCAAACTGATACGTATAGACTAAAGGAGCATACTCGTCAGAATAACTTGAAGCAATTTCAGATGCGCTTGTCGTCATCGTATTAGTTGTCGCTAGATCGGTAGCAGTAGGAGTGATAGTGGTAGTGGTAGTGGTAGTGGTAGCGACTGTAGTGGCCGTAGTAGTAGCTTCCCGTGTCGTATTTAAAGCTTCTTCTGATCTCGATTCCATCAATAATACATCATTGTCATCGGATATTGCGCTCGCGCTAGGACTGCAAGCGGCTAAGTTAGCCGAACTAACTCCAATAGTAGCGAGAATAATAACGCCCACACACTTCGTTAATAATTTCTTCTTCATGATTTAGCACCTCCATAATAAGCGCGAAAAAACACCATCGACCGTCAATACTATACGTATTAAATAATTATTCTGCTTCACCAAAATAATTGGAAAAGAACTTTATCGACTACTCGTCGATTCAAATATTATAACATGATTATCGTGAATATAAAAGCCCTCTTGACATTCTCAACAAACTATGCTATCATACCTCCTGTTCGGAAAGTTTTTTGCTTTTAAGCGCTAAATATCTAAAAGCCAATCGCAAATCATCAAAAAACCGCGATTAACAAAAAATGCAAAGGCCAAACAAGCCAATAAGACTAAAAGGCCAAAACACTAAAAGCGCAATACTAAAAAACTCTCGAATGCAACTTGAAACCAACAGGATCAAAGAGGAGGTACGCATGACAACAAAACAGCAGAACACCGAAGAGACAAGAGAAGAAAAATTCTTTGATTATGACGATGCCTACGATTACGACTATGATTATGATTGCGATTACAATCGCCAGCATAAGTCCATTCTTGAAAGGACGCGGCGTGATAAAATCATGGATTGGGTCAAAATCATCACAGTTGTAGGGGGGGTCATTGTGACCGGTTTTCTCATTGTGCACGGCACAAGCAAGATCACAAAATGGGGCATCCGCTCCATAATCGCATGGGCAGAACGTAAATAGCACCCATAGTCACCCAAAACCTCTTAGCTCCAACCCCAGCCTCATCGCTGGGGCTCTTTTTTATCGTAAAAAAATATGCTAAAATATCAGAAAAGCTGTTTGATGTCTTATTTTGCTATGCGGTAAAAATTACAGAACCGTATAGGACACAAATACATCAATCCGCCGACTATTAGTTAACTAAAAGGAAAAAATATGGCCACTCAACAAGTCAAGGATCTATCAAAATACAGAAATATCGGCATCATTGCGCATATCGACGCCGGAAAAACCACTACTTCCGAAGCGATTCTTTACCGTACCGGCTTAAAGCATAAAATCGACCTCGTAAAGGGTGACACTGGCGGCGCAACTACTGACTGGATGGATCAAGAAAAAGAGCGCGGCATCACGATCACTTCTGCTGCCGTGACCGCCTACTGGAAAGGCCACAAGATCAACGTTATCGATACACCAGGACATATTGATTTTACCGCCGAGGTCGAGCGCTCTCTACGCGTTCTCGATGGCGCCGTCGTCGTTTTCGACGGCAAAATGGGCGTCGAAGCTCAGTCCGAAACTGTCTGGCGCCAAGCCGACAAATACGGCGTGCCTCGCATTTGCTTCGTTAATAAAATTAATCAAATTGGCGGCGATTTCTATAAATCTCTCGAGTCTATCCACAAGCGTCTTAGCAAAAACGCCTTCGCTGTCCACCTTCCAATCGGTTTCGAAAAAGATATTAACGGTATCGTCGACCTGATCGATATGAAAGCCTACACTTATAAAGATTACACCGATCACGAACTTACTGTCGGCGAGATTCCAGAAGACATGAAAGAAAAGGCCAAAAATTATCGCTCAATGCTTATCGAAGAAGCCGTCCAAGCCGACGAAAAATTGATGGAGAAGTTCTTCGAGCAGGGCGAAGACGCCATTACCGTCGACGAACTCAAGTCTGCACTACGCAAACGCATTATCGATGGTCAATTCTTCCTCGTCACTGGCGGAGATGGCCGTGGCGTCATTGTCGAAAAAGTCCTCGACCTCATCACCGATTTCCTGCCAGCTCCTACCGATATTTCCGCGATTCTTGGTAAAAATCCAAAAACCGGCGAAGACCTCGTCCGCCACGCCGACGAAAAAGAACCGCTCACCGCTCTTGCCTTCAAAATCGCCACCGATCCCTTCGTTGGCAAGCTGATCTTTATCCGTGTCTATTCTGGCAAGCTTTCTTCTGGCTCTTATATCCTCAACGCCACTACCGGCAACAAAGAACGCGTTGGTCGTCTCGTCCGTATGTTCGCAGATAAGCGCGAAGACATCAACGAGATTGGCGCTGGCGATATCGCCGCTGTCGTCGGCCTTAAAGACACCACTACTGGTACAACTATCTGCGACCCGGCCCATCCTATCCTCCTCGAGTCGATTGAATTCCCGGATCCTCCCGTCTCAATTGCCGTCGAACCAAAAACCAAAGCCGACCAAGAAAAAATGGGTATCGGCCTCGGTAAGCTCGCCGAAGAAGATCCAACTTTCCGCGTCCACAGCGACGAAGAATCTGGCCAAACCATCATCTCCGGCATGGGCGAACTTCACCTCGATATTATTATCGATCGCCTCAAGCGCGAATTTAACGTCGAAGCCAACACTGGCGAACCACAAGTCGCCTATCGCGAAACGATTCGTGGCACCGCCGAAGCCCAAGGAAAACATATTAAACAGTCTGGTGGTCGTGGTCAGTATGGCGACGTCTGGATCAAGTTCGAACCAAACGAAGCCGGCAAAGGATTTGAGTTTATCGACCAGATCAAAGGCGGCGTCGTTCCATTAGAATATCGCAAACCTGTCATGGAAGGCGTCAAAGAGACCCTCGAGGGTGGCGTTATCGCCGGTTACCCAGTTCTCGATGTCAAAGCCACTCTCTACGACGGCTCCTATCACGACGTCGACTCCTCCGAGCTCGCTTTCCACCTTGCTGGTAGCCTCGCTACGCGCGAAGGTATCAAAAAGGCCAAGCCAGTCCTTCTTGAGCCGGTCATGAAGATAGAAGTTACCACTCCAGAAGATTTCATGGGCGACGTAATCGGAGACTTAAATTCTCGCCGTGGCCGTATCGACTCGATGGAAGACCGCGAAAACGGCATCAAAGTCATCACTGGCTTCGTTCCGCTCGCCAATATGTTCGGATACACCTCCGATCTTCGCGGTATGTCCCAAGGTCGCGCTGCTTCCACTATGGAGCTTAACGGGTACGAGGAAGTTCCACCGAATATCGCCCAAGAGATTATCGACAAACGTAACGCAAAATAACATCACCGCGCAAACAAAACCCGTAAAAAATCCGCCTAACCAGCGGATTTTTTCCAGTAAAATTCTCACTTTACAGCCACGAAAAAATCATATAAAATACTACTATATCGCTTTGGGCTGGTTAATATTAGTGCCCTTAGATTTGTAAAATAAAGGAGAAAAATAAACTATGGCAAATTTCGACCGTAGCAAGCCACACGTCAACGTCGGTACTATGGGCCACGTCGACCACGGTAAAACTACTTTGACCGCCGCTATTACGGCTGTCCTCGCAAAGAAGCTCCCTTCGGAGATTAACAAACCTGTCGCCTACGACCAGATTGACAATGCTCCAGAAGAAAAAGCTCGCGGTATTACTATCGCTACTTCTCACCAAGAGTACGAAACCGAAAAACGCCACTACGCTCACGTCGATATGCCAGGCCACGCCGACTATATCAAGAACATGATCACCGGTGCTGCGCAGGTTGATGGCGCTATCCTCGTCGTCGCTGCAAATGACGGCCCTTTGCCACAGACCCGCGAACACGTCCTCTTGGCGCACCAGGTCAACGTACCTAAGATTGTCGTCTTCTTGAACAAGATGGATCTCGCTGACCCAGAGCTCGTCGAGCTCGTCGAAATGGACGTTCGCGAACTCCTCAACAAATACGGCTTCGATGGTGACAACGCCCCAATCATCAAGGGTTCTGCTACTAAAGCCCTCGAAGGTGATCCCGAAAACGAACAAGCAATCATGGATCTCTTGGCTGCTATGGACGACTATATCGAAGAGCCAACTCGCGACCTCGACAAGCCATTCCTTATGCCTGTCGAAGATGTCTTCTCAATCAAGGGTCGTGGTACTGTTGCTACTGGCCGTATCGAGCAGGGCATTATTAAGATCAACGACGAAGTCGAAATCGTCGGCCTCAAAGATACTCAAAAGTCTGTCGTTACTGGTGTCGAAGCCTTCCACAAGACTCTCGAAGAAGGTCGTGCCGGCGACAACGCTGGACTTCTTCTCCGCGGTATCGAGCGCGATCAAATCGAGCGTGGTCAAGTTATTGCCAAACCAGGCACTATCACCCCACACACCGAATTTGAAGCTCAGGTTTACATCTTAAAGAAAGAGGAAGGTGGCCGCCATACGCCATTCCAGAATGGCTACAAGCCACAGTTCTACTTCCGCACCACCGATGTTACTGGCGAAGTCGAGCTTCCAAAAGACAAAGAAATCGTCATGCCAGGCGACACTGTCACCTTTAGCGTCAAGCTCAACGCGCCAATCGCTATGAACGATAATGATCGCTTCGCTATCCGCGAAGGTGGACGCACCGTCGGTTCTGGTGTTGTGACCAAGATCAACAAATAAATCTACGAAATTTATCAGATTTCTAGATAAAACCGCCAAAAATACCTCGCAAGGGGTATTTTTGCTTGACAAATCAGGCTATCTTTGATATAATAAAAAGATATATTAACTATTGTGCCGCAACCACTCATCGACACTCTGTCTAGCGAGTATCTGAGATTATGCGACAAGTAACCGCGCCGTCAACAGCGCATCAAGAAAGGAACATTATGGCAGAAGCCAAAAAGACCACCAAAACCGATACCGGACTTAAGATTCGCATCCGCCTCAAGGCCTACGATCACCGCCTTATCGACCAGAGCGCAAAGCAAATCGTCGACACCGCAATTCGTACCGGCGCACAAGTCAGCGGCCCCGTCCCTCTCCCAACCAAACGCTCTACCTTCACCGTCACCAAATCGCCACACGTCTATAAAACAGGCGGCGAAGCTTTCGAGATGAAGGTTCACAAACGCCTTATCGACGTTATCAACGCCACGCCAAAAACTATCGACTCTCTCCAGAACCTCTCTCTCCCTGCTGGCGTCGATGCCGAAATCAAGATGTAAGCTCTCGTAGAGATTGCCAACGAAGATCCCCCGACTATTTAAGGGGGATTTTTGGCTTTTCTTAAAATGGGCACTCCTAGCAGGGGAGGCCTTTGCTTCTTGGATTTTACATAAAACGAATATATAATTATATAAAACGTAATAATTCAAGGAAAAGAGAGCTCGTCCTCTTGCCCCCTCTTGACAAAAACATAAATAAGATGCATAATAAAGTTAAGCTTCGCAAATCTGGCGAAGAGTAATTTTGTCGCTTTTGTTTTTTTACAGAGACATGTTCAAAGGAGGATGAGATTATGAGGAAGAAGCAGGATTTTTTGGACTACGATAGACCTACTTACGACCCTGTGTATCTTGACGACCCACGCGTCTGTTGCGACCCCAATAGCCCTTGCTATAAAGCTTTTCTGGATTTCAATCATTATACCCACTTCAAAATCTATGCTCCGAACGGAAACATCGAAGCGCATGGTCGCCTGAGGTCTTGGACGGATTTAGGAGACATGTTGCGTATTGTTGCGGATGACCGTATTTATCTAGCGCCGAAACAGTTGGCGATACTTGAGCGGCCTAACTAAAGAGATTGCATAAATCGTGTCCTAGAGATGTCCTGTTCTCGAAGAGCGTTTTGTCTTGAGGCGCACCACAGAAATCCACTAGTCGCATTTAGTGGATTTTTTCATGCGCAAAAAACCATCAAAAACTACCAAAAGCCACTGGAAAAAGCTAAATAACCGCTAGAGAGTTATTAACGCATTGTTGCGGCAAGGCGTCGCAATAGACGACATTGTCTCTGGAATGGGTAATCGGTGGAGTCTTGATACGAATTGTGAATATTTGCTAGAAAAAGAGGCGACACCCGATGCTATTCTCGATAAAATGCTAACATTTGACGAACAAGCCTTAGATAACATAGAGCACTTCAATGTATATCTAGAAAACAATATTGGTATTGATAAAATATTGCAGAGCACAAAGACTGTATCTAGTCGGTTTTGGAGAAACGAAGAAATTATCAAAACCCTAAAGAACGCAGACAAAAGGCAACCGGTAGACCTAAGCGCCTTGTTCTCGAAAACTACAGACAAAGTTTGGTCCGCAGTAGCTGCCTTACGAGCTGGCGTAGCGGTAAATAATTTAGTAGGCAAGCTGGATCGCGATGAAATAGCAAGATATAACCTAGAGTTCCAGTGGCAAATAGCGGATGCTCTATTACGCGCCGGAGCTGACAAGGAATCTTTTATTTGAGTTTTTGATAAGAAAGTCTTTGAATATAATCCCGATGAGCAATATGACGAATTGGTTTAGCTGCGAGATTTGCATTTTTCTCCTCAACGTGATAATATACCTAGGTATATTATCAAAATAACGTCATTTTGGCGCAAGAGCTCGGTCCGAATATCACAGCTTGTGCACTATCGGATACCACTCACAAGCCAAATGATTTTAATGGGAAAGGAAGCCCCGATGAAGATCATCCTCGGCACCAAAATTGGTATGACCCAGATCATCGGCGACGACGGCGTAGTCACACCTGTGACTATCCTCGAAGCTGGCCCCTGTACGGTGACTCAGACTAAATCCATCGAAACCGATGGGTATAGCGCCGTCCAGTTGGCATTTGGTCAGGGTAAGAATCTGAGCAAGGCCGTGACCGGACACGTTAAAAAATCCGGTAAAGATATCAAACCGAAACACCTTCGCGAATTTCGCCTCGACGAAATCCCTACCGATTTAACAGTCGGTAGCGAATTCACCGTTTCCGAATTTGCCATCGGTGACAAGGTTCAAGTTACTGGCACGAGTAAGGGTAAAGGTTTCGCCGGAACCGTCAAGCGCCACAACTTCAACGAGTCTCGCAATACGCACGGTTTCAAAGGCAATATCCGTCGCGTTGGCTCTATCGGCTCAATGTACCCGCAAAAAGTTTTTAAGGGTAAAAAGATGCCAGGCCGCATGGGACACGACCGCGTAACGGTCAAAAACCTCGTCGTCGCCTATATTGACGCCGAACATAATTTAATTGGCCTTAAAGGTGCCGTTCCTGGCCCAAACAAAGGCCTCGTAATGGTGGAGGGAAAGGAGTAGTATGGCAGACGCAAAACTCAACAAAGACGTCTTCGGTCTCTCCGTCGACAACCACGAATTAATCAAACTCGCCTACGACGCTTACCTCGCCAATTCGCGCAGTTCACACGCAAAGACCCTCACGCGTAGCGACGTTCGCGGCGGCGGCAAAAAGCCTTGGAAGCAAAAAGGCACCGGTCGCGCCCGCTTTGGCTCGACTCGCAACCCTATCTGGCGCCACGGTGGCGTAGCTTTTGGACGCACCGGCGAAGAGAACTTCACCAAAAAGATCAGCAAGAGCTCCAAGCTTCTCGCTGTTCGCCAAGCTCTTAGCCTCAAAAACGCCAGCAAGGCAATCTACGAAGCCGACTTTAAAGTATCCGGCAAGACTAAAGACGCTGTCAAAAACCTCGCGCAACTCAAGCTAGACGGCAAAAACATTTTACTCGTCGTTTCCGAGAAAAGCCCCGAGCTTCTTCGCTCAACCAACAATCTCCAAACCGTCAAGCTCGTCCGCGCAACTTATCTCAACGTCTTCGATATCATGAACGCCGACGCTATCGTCTTCAATACCGACGCGCTCAAGCTTACCGAAGCTTGGCTGCTCGGAAAGGAGGAAAAGTAATATGTTAATTCGTCCAATTCAGACCGAAAAAGCCTACCGCGAACAAACCAAGCGCAGCTATATGTTTGTCGTCCCAGAGGACACCAGTAAGCAAGCCATCGCTCAACAAATTACTGACCAATACAACGTTACAGTAACGAGCGTTCACACTATTCTTCGCAAAGGCAAAGCTACAAAGTTTAGCCGCGGCAAGCACGCTTATCCAGGCACTACTTATCGCCAAGATAAGAAAATCGCCTACGTTACCTTAAAAGACGGCGACAGCATCAAAGTCTTTGACGAAGAGGCAACCGATCAAAAGGCTTCCACATCAACCAAAACTAAGTCCGACAAGGGAGGAGATAAATAATGAGTATTAAAGCTTATCGCCCAACCACGCCGGCACAACGCCAAAAGACCACCCAAGATTTCGACGAAATCACAACGCGCAAACCATTAAAAAGCCTCATCGCAAGCAAAAAGCAACGCGCTGGACGCAATAATAAAGGTCGCATCACCGTTCGTCATCGCGGTGGCGGCGTTAAACGCCACTATCGCCTCATGACCTACAATCTCCCAGAAAATCTCAAACTCACGGTAGAAGAAATCGAGTACGATCCAAATCGTAGCGCTCGTATCGCACGGGTCAAGGATCAGAACGATGTTTATTACTACATTCTTGCCGACACCAATATGCGCAAAGGCGCTACCATTCAAACTGGCACTAACGCTCCAATAGAAGCTAGCAACCGTCTCAGCCTCGAGCAAATTCCTGTCGGTACGCAAGTTTACGCTATTGAGCTCACGCCAGGACGTGGCGCTCAGATGGTGCGCGCCGCTGGAGCGACCGCGCAGCTTATGGCGAAAGAAAATGGCTACGCTACCCTTCGCCTCCCATCAGGCGAAGTCCGCAAGGTACTCACAACTTGCACTGCCAATATCGGTACAGTCGGCAACGTCCAACACCAAAACATCAAAATCGGTTCTGCGGGCCGCAATCGCCGCAAAGGCATTCGTCCAACCGTCCGCGGTGTTGTCATGAACGCCGCCGACCATCCACACGGTGGCGGTGACGGTGGTCGACACGGTTCCGGCAAAGCTCCCCGTACTCCATGGGGTCAGCTCACACTCGGCTACCGCACTCGTCGTAATAAGAAAACTAATAAGATGATTGTTCGCAGTCGTCATGAAGGGAAGAGGAGATAGTCTATGTCAAGATCTCTCAAAAAGGGCCCTTTTGTGGACTACAAGCTTCAAAAGAAAGTCGAAGCCCTCTCCACCGAGGACCGCACTATTATCAAAACTTGGGCTCGCCAATCCACGATTAGCCCTGAAATGGTCGGTCGCACTATTGCCGTCCATAATGGTCGCGTCCATGTCCCTGTTTTCGTTAGCGAAAATATGGTCGGACACAAGCTTGGCGAATTTGCCCCTACTCGTAAATTTAAACGCCATGGCGGTAAAAAAGCCGCAGAGGCCGCAGCAAAGAAGGGAGCATAATCTATGAAAAATACTCTTCGCGCACACGCCTATATTAAAGGTATCGACAACCAACCACGCAAGGTCAATGTCGTTGCCAGCCTCGTTCGCAATCGCACCGTTGCTGATGCGCTCGTCATTCTCGCGCATACACCACGCCGCGCCGCATTGCCCATTTCGAAAGCTATCGAATCTGCAAACGCCAACCTTCTTCAGCAACACGACAGCGTAGACACTAAATCAATAATTATTTCTCGAATCACAGTTAGCGCTGGCAGCCGCATGCGTCGCTATGTACCCGCCAGCCGCGGTCGTGCGCTTCCTTACGAAAAAATTTCTTCCAATATCTTCGTAGAAGTTACCGGCGTCGAGAAAGCTAAAAAGGCTAATTCAGGAGAAAAGAATACAAAATCCTCCAAGCAGCCAGAAAAGGAGCAGAAGTAATGGGTCAAAAAGTTAACCCCTTAAGCTATCGTCTCCAAGTTAACAAAAACTGGAGCAGCAAGTGGTTTACTCGTAAAGCCGATTTCAAAACTTGGCTCGTCGAGGATACCAAAATTCGCGAACTCATCGAGTCTCGCTTCAAAAGTCGCCCTACAATCGACAAAATCAATATCGAGCGCAGCCCCAACCTTATTACTATCACTATCAAAACCGCCAAGGCAGGTGCTGTTATCGGCAAACAAGGCGCTGGCATCAACGAGCTCAAAAAAGCTCTCGAACGCGTCGCTAGCGCACCTATCCGTATCAACGTCGAAGAAGTCAAAAAGCCAGAGCTCAGCGCAAAGCTTGTTGCTGAAAATATCGGCTTCCAACTCGGCAAGCGCATGAACTTCCGTCGCGCCGTTAAAATGGCTTGCGCAAGCACTATGAACGCGGGCGCAAAAGGCGTACGCATCGAAGTCGCCGGCCGTCTCAATGGCGCCGAAATGTCTCGTCGTGAAAAGTTCATCGAGGGATCAGTACCTCTTCACACTCTTCGAGCCGATATTGATTTCTACGTCGAACATGCACAAACCATTGCCGGTATCGTAGGAGTAAAAGTTTGGATTTATAAGGGGGAGAAATAATTATGGCACTTAGTCAACCACGCAAAGAAGCTCATCGCAAAGTTCGCAAAGGCAAGAACGACGGCGTTGCCACACGTTGCAATACTGTCGCATTTGGCGAGTTCGGCCTTATGAGCCTCGACAATGAACGCATCAACGGACGCCAAATCGAAGCCGCCCGCCAAGCAATTACGCGCTACGTCAAGCGCGGCGGAAAGGTCTGGATTCGTATTTTCCCTCACACCCCAGTCACTAAAAAACCGCTTGACGTCAAGATGGGTAGCGGCAAGGGTGAACCACAGTTCCACGTCGCCAAGGTTAAAGCAGGCACCGTCATGTTTGAAATTGCCGGCGTTACCGAAGAGCAAGCTCGTGAAGCCTTGCGCCTCGCGTCGCACAAATTGCCAGTCCGTTGCAAAATTCTTAAACGAGAGGAGTTTTAAATGGCCGACAAAAAATCCACCAAAGAAGCAAAGCAAAGCCCTAGCCAGTCCCTCGATCAGCAATTAGCCGCAAAACGCGCCGAACTTCTCGTCGCACAGCAAGGACTCGGTTCGACCCTTCAGAACCCTCACCGCATCAAAGCGATTAAGAAAGAAATCGCACGCATCCTAACGCAAATTAACGCCCCGAAAGGAGACAATTAATGGCTCGCACACTCACCGGAGTGGTGTCTTCCGACAAGCGCGATAAGACGATCACCGTCACAGTCACCTCTCGCGAGACGCACCCACTCTATCGCAAGCAAGTTACCGCCACGCGCAGATATTCCGCGCATGACGAAAAAAATCTTGCCAACGTCGGCGATACGGTATTGATTGCCGAAACGCGCCCTGTTAGCAAGACCAAAAACTGGGAATTAGTCGAGATTATCGAAAAATCTCATGGCAAAGTCGAACTCAAAAACGACACCAACGCGATAATCGACGACGCAACTCAAGATACTCAATCAACTGAAGCAAGTATCGCAAAGGAGGAGGTCAAATGATTCAACCACAGACTCGCCTCAAAGTAGCAGACAACAGTGGCGCTAAAGAACTCGGCGTTATCCGTGTTCTTGGCGGTACACGTGCTCGCTACGCTCATGTTGGCGATATTGTTACGTGCAGCGTCAAAGTCGCATCACCGACCGGCAACGTCAAAAAGAAAGCCGTCGTCCGCGCCGTAATCGTTCGCACACGTCAACAAATTCGTCGCCCCGATGGCTCAACGATTCGCTTTGACGACAATGCAGCCGTCCTTGTCAATGACGACAAAACCCCTCGCGGAACTCGCGTTTTCGGCCCAGTCCCACGTGAATTACGCGATCTCGGCTATTCAAAAATCATCAGCCTTGCGCCGGAGGTACTATAATGGGAACTCGTATTAAAACAGGTGACCTCGTCAAAATCATTTCCGGCTCAGACAAAGGTAAGACCGGAAAAGTTGTTAGCGTGTCTCCAAAAACCAATCAAGTACTTATCGAAGGCATTGGCAACCGTACGCGCCACATGCGCGCCAACGTCGGTCGTCAAGCTGGCAAAAAAGATATTCACGTTGCAATCAATGCTAGCAAAGTCGCTCTTGTTGTTGACGAAAAAACTAAATCAACAAGTCGCGTCGGCTACGCTAAAAACAATCAAGGCCATACGATTCGCATCGCGCGTCAGGCCAACAATAAGGAGGTGAAGTAATGGCAAAAACCGAGTATGAAGCTCGCCTCAAAACTCTTTACAACGAGGAAATCGTCAAAAAACTTCAAAAAGAGCTTAAACTTAAAAATATCAACCAAGTTCCAAAGCTAGAAAAAATCATCGTTAGCTCTGGCGTAGGCAAAAAACGAGACGATAAGCGCTATACTGAAACCGTCGAATTGACCTTAAACAAAATCACCGGCCAAAACGCTACAAGTCGCCTAGCAAAAAAGTCAATTGCACAATTCAAGATTCGCAAGGGCATGGGCGCACCCGTCGGCTATCTTGTTACACTACGCAACACTAAGATGTATGAGTTCGTCGATCGCTTAGTAAATATCACTCTGCCACATGTCCGCGATTTTCACGGCGTCTCACGTAAGGCTTTCGACGCTCAAGGCAACTACAGCTTAGGCCTCAAAGAGCAAACTGTCTTCCCAGAAATTAGTTTCGAAGATGCAACGATCGCTCACGGTATCGAAATCACATTTGTCATTAAAAACGGTTCACCCGAAGGGAGCTTAAAATTGTTAGAAGCGTTCGGTATGCCATTTGAAAAGGAGAATAAATAATGGCTAAGAAAAGTGCAGTACTCCGCGACGAAAAACGCCGCAAAATGTACGCTAAATATCAAACAAAACGCGCAGAACTCAAAGCAGCCGGCGATTTAGAAGGTTTGCAGAAACTTCCGCGCAACTCTAGCCCTACGCGCCTCAAAAACCGCGACCTCCTCGATGGCCGTCCTCGCGGCTACATGCGCCGTTTCGGTCTCTCTCGTATCAATTTCCGCGAAAAAGCCAGCAAAGGCGAAATTCCGGGCGTAACTAAAAGTAGCTGGTAGAAAGGAGAAAGGAAAATATGTCTATTCAAAGTAGCGATCCAGTTGCAGATTTGATTACTCGCATCCGAAACGCAATCGCTGTCGGCAAAACCGAAATACGTGTCCCGACCAGCAAATTAAAGTTTGCAATTGCCGATAAGCTCCAAAAAACGCATTATCTCGAAGCCGTAGAAATCGAAAAATCAAATCCACGCGATATTCTACATGTCGTCATCAATAAAGAAGGTTCGCCTTCAAGAATCAACGAAATCACTAAAGTTTCAACCCCAGGCCGTCGCACCTACGCTGGCGTCACCGAAATTCCACGTGTCAAATCAGGACGCGGTACTGTACTCGTTTCAACCAGCAAGGGTATTCTGACCGGCCAAGAAGCAATCAAGCAAAAGCTCGGTGGCGAAGTCCTCGTCAAAGTTTGGTAGCCTCGTCACAGAAACCAAAAATAACCCCCTAGCGCTCTCGCCAGGGGGTTTTGTGATACTTAGCTCGCGCTATTATATTAACCTATCAAATATATGCCGCGGCCCCCAGAAACAGGCTTTATGGCAATTATACGAACTAAAACAGCACCGAGCATTTCCTTCTAAAATTCGCTCAAGCACCTCGACTTTTCGCGCGTGATGATTTAATCCCATCTCTACATCTCTTTTTAACGCATCGTGGTAGCGCTTAGCCGTCTCGTAACTACGCAGACATATCTCTAGCTGAGCATCCCCACACAAGCGCTCGCCACATTTTCTCACAAAACTCTCAAATAAACCTCTCTCATTCACGATGACCTGTAAAGCTTGCGGAAAATCATCCACTATACTCTTGAGGTCGTCAAGATACTCCTGGCTTCTCGCAACATCTGCTTGCTTCAAAATTGGCGGCTCATACAAAAGCCCAGCATCTGACAAATAACTGAGCTCATAAGAAATCTTCCGATGTCGCTGTGCCTGTGCAAGCTGGGTTAATGAAGCGGTGTAATTTACGGAATACGACTCTCCAAACTCTTCTTTTCTACGTTCGCAAGCAAACAGCGAAAAGTGCCCAAATTCTTTTGGCGGCACAAGATTCTCAACGCCCAACAGCCCATGCAGCTGATCGCGTAGCTTGGTTATATAGGGCCGCAGTTTCTCTAAAAAATGCGGCGACACCATCAATTCGCGATTATCACTATTTAAAAAATGATCACAATATGCCACGATATAATTTGCTTGTCGTAAATTAATCGTATACATCATTGTCGTAGATGGCGCAAAAACCGAAATAAAGAACCTCGCGTTCTCAAGCGCAAACTTTTTCACTTGTCGCCCAGACAGCCCAGGATAAGTCTTACTAATTAAGTCTTCGAAGATTCCTTGCCACTTTTCATACAATTCAGCCTCACGCCCGCTAAGTCGCATCTTGGTATATCGAGCCGATTTTTCGCTCGTGTCGTAAATTTGCTCGTTATTCAAAATCATCGCAATAATTTTAGGCGCATCCTCAATCAATAGATTATAGTATACATGCCCAGCTACGCTATGATGACCTCGTTCCAGTACACTCCGAGCGCGCTCAATTCGCCTTTCAGAATCTTCAGTCGAAGCTAATGTATCAAAATCGTCTGACATATAGCAAATTCCACTTGCTAGTCCAACCATATCCAAAGCTCCATCAAGCGAAAAAACGGATTCACGTTTCGACCTTCCAACTACCCTAATCTCCATATAACAACACCTCCAAATCAAGACATTCATCATTAAGTATCACCTCTAAACGAGCGATAGCAAGCTATCAGAGATGATTATACTAGAAACATTGCACACTTGCCAACGCCGATACAGAATTTGCATCTCGTCCGAAACGCACTTGCCAACGCTAATACAGAATTTGCATCTCGTCCGAAAATATGATAAGATAACACAGATATTATTAACTAAAGAGGAACTTTAGATGAGTCGTATCGGAAAACTACCTGTAGACCTTCCTGCAGGCGTGACAATCACGGTCGGCGACCAAGAAATTACCGTCGCTGGTCCAAAAGGCACGCTACAGGTTCCGGTCCAACAAAATACTTCGACTAAAGTCGAAAACAATCAAGTCACAGTAACGCGAGCTAATGACGAGCCAAAGTCTCGTGCATGGCACGGCTTACAACGTGCACTGCTTAACAACGCAGTAATCGGCGTCACGAAAGGCTTTGAAAAAAAGCTAGAAATTAACGGTGTCGGTTTTCGCCTAACTGGCGGTCCAAAAGAAATCGAAATGGCCTTGGGCTTTTCGCACCCAGTAAAATACCAGGCACCGGATGGGATCGAGCTCAAAACCGAAAAAATGACGATTACCGTTTCGGGTATCGATAAACAACAAGTCGGACAAGTCGCTGCAGAAATTCGCGCGCTCAAGAAACCAGAACCGTACAAGGGTAAAGGCATTAAGTACGTCGACGAGTATATTATTAGGAAAGCCGGAAAGGCAGGGAAGAAATAGTCATGAAAGCAATTTTTCGTAAAAATCGCACCCGTGCAAAAATCCATGGCACCGCCGTGCGCCCACGCCTCAGCGTCAAGATAAGCAACCAACATATTACCGCTCAAATTATCGACGACGATAAAGGCATCACTCTCGCCTACGCGACAACAGTCGGTATCAAACAGTCAGGAAGCAAAACTAAGCTTGCCGCTATTATAGGCGCCGATATCGCCAAGAAAGCCAAAACCGCAAAAATTAAACAGGTCGTCTTTGATCGCGGCGCTCGCCTCTATGCCGGTCGCATGAGCGCACTCGCCGACGCCGCTCGCAAAGAAGGATTGGAGTTCTAATTATGGAGAATAATCAACCAAAAGTCATCAATAAAGCCGGCACCACCAAACTCGCCGACGACGTTGTCGCCGCTCGCGAAGCAAAAGCCGAACGCGATTTCCGCAACCGCCGCCGCGACAATCGTCGCAATCGTCGCGCCGCCGATGAAGGCAAAAAAGAATTTGATTCAGTCAATATCTCAATCAATCGCGTCTCTCGCACAGTCAAGGGCGGTCGCCGTATGCGTTTCCAAGCCCTCGTAGCCGTCGGCAATCATAAGAACAAATTAGGCGTCGGCCTCGCAAAAGGTTCCGATGTTACTAGCGCCGTCCAAAAGGCTGAACGCCGCGCAAAAAAGAACATGATTGTTATCAATCTCGATCGCGACACAATTTGTCATGAAGTTGAAACCAAGGTTACGGGAGCCCATGTTCTCATGAAACCGGCTGCCCCAGGTACAGGCGTGATCGCCGGAGGCGTAGTTCGTTCAATGCTTGGACTCACAAGTATTAAGAACCTTATCAGCAAATCTCTCGGCTCAACCAATAAAGCAAATATCGCTTACGCCGTTATCGAGGGCCTACGTCAACAGGTTCCAAAACAAAATTGGCACAAAATCGACGAAGCAACTACGACTCAAAAAAATAAAGCTCCCAAAGCCTCTACCGCAAAGGAGAATAAATAATGAAATACAACGAACTAACCATAACCCGCAACGCGACTAAAAAACGCGTCGGACGCGGTATCTCAGCCGGACAAGGCAAGACCGCTGGTCGCGGCACTAAAGGTCAGAAATCCCGCACTGGCCACCACAAGCTCCCTGCTAGCTTCATGGGCGGTCAACGCTCTATCATGCAAGCAGTACCAAAGCTTAAAGGCTTCAAGTCGATTCACGATAAAGCTCAAGTTGTTTATCTAGACAATCTTAACCAATTCACTGGCAAGGTCGACAATTTCACGCTCGCCGAGGCGCAGCTTGTCAAGACTCCATACGCGAAGACCAAAATCATCACTCGAGGCGAACTAACAGCGAAAATTAACCTCGAAACCCAATTCGCAAGTCAAAGCGCAGTCGAATCAATCAAGAAAGCTGGCGGCTCTTTTAAGGTCACGAAGATTCCACAACGCCAAGCTACTCGCGAAACCACTCCAGAAGCAGCCTAGTCAAAAGTCTACTTCTGATTAAAAGAACCTGTTCAAGCAGGTTCTTTTTTTGCTCTTTACGACTTATTGCCACATCACATTTATTTGTGTTAATATAGAATAAGTAATTAAGAGGCTGTATGAATTTTAAGACCATATTCAAGTCTTTGACCAACAAAGACATGCGCAAAAAAATCTTGATCGTTGTTGGAATTTTGGTTGCGTACCGAATTCTTGCTCATATTCCCGTGCCCCTCGGAAGCGCGTCGACTTTCCGTGAAGCTGTCGATTCTTTAGTCAGCGGTACTGACCTTGGCGGTTTTATCAATTTAATTTCTGGTGGCGGACTTACTAATTTTTCAATTATTCTCGTCGGCTTATCTCCGTATATTACCGCCTCTATCGTCATGCAGCTCTTGTCCAAAGCTATTCCAAAAATGGAAGAAATTAGCAAAGACGGCGAAGCTGGTCGTCGCAAAATTAACCAATGGACCCGCGTCGTCGCCGTACCTCTCGCAATCTTCCAGTCTATCGCATACATCTTTATTCTCCAACAAACTGTTCTCGCTACTAATACAAGTACCGCCGTCAATGCCACGATGGGCGAATGGGCGTTGTCTGTAACTGCAATGACCGCCGGCTCTATTTTACTGATGTGGCTAGGCGAGCTAATTACCGAACAGGGAATAGGCAACGGTATCTCAACAATCATCTTCTGTAGTATCGTATCCTCCTTCCCAAGCACTATTGCCAATTTCGGATCTCAATTATTCGATACGACCAGCGGCTCGCTCAGTTTGTTTGGTTGGTTCAATTTGCCAGTTAACCCAACTATCTTCTGGATTCTTCTTGGCCTTACTGTTGGACTAGTCATCGTCCTCTATTTCCTCGTCAAAATCAACGAAGCTCAACGCATCATCACAATCAATTATGCAAAACGTGTTCACGGCAACAGCGCTTACGGTGGCATCAAGTCTATCATGCCTATCAAGCTAATCGCCGCCGGCGTCGTTCCAGTTATCTTTGCCGTCGCATTCCTATCAGTTCCAGCCTTCCTCGGTCAACTCATTCAACGCGTCGACCCAAATAGCCAAATCGCACAAAACATGGTCGACTGGTTTTCTGCGCCATCCGCCTCTACTTTTGGTCAGTCTACCGGCCTCACCCCAACCGATTACATCTATCCTACCTTATACTTTCTCCTTGTCGTCATATTTACCTACTTCTATACCAGCATCGTCTTCAACCCTCAAGAAATTGCCGAAAATCTCCAAAAACAAGGCGGCTTTATAGAAGGCGTACAACCGGGCAAGCAAACCGAGCTCTATTTTAGCAAAACCGTTAACCGCCTAAATTTCTTCGGCGCTTTCGCTCTCGGCATCATCGCACTCTTACCTTATCTAGTCGACTATATCTTTATCGTTATTCTAGGCTATCCACTCGGCTTATCGATCTCAGGTACAGGTTTGCTCATCGTCGTTACCGTCGCACTCGAAAACATTCGCCAAATCAACTCCCGCGCGCTAATGGTAACCTATGACGATTATCAATAATGAGTCTTAAGATTAATCGCCGCCTCGAAAAAACCTTACGCATCATTGCTTGGATACTCCTCGCTATTATTTTAGTCGCAATGATCAAGATATTAATTTGGGAACGCCATTACTACAACACGAAAAGCTCTGAACTCCGCGCTACCGCACCCGTCGTAATCGAACAGATCGCTAGCGCCATCAACCCTTCAGAGATTTCACCAAGTCCTGAAGATATCGAGTCTCACCAAACCACCGCCGATCAACCACGCTACTTAGAAATCGATCGCCTCGACATTCGCGCCCGGATTCAAACAACTGATATTCCCGACAACAACATTCTCCCAGTCCCAGACAATATTTACGATGTCAGTTGGTATGCTGGCTCTGGCCGCCCAGGCGAAAATACCTGCGTCATCATCAGTGGTCTCAGTAGTGGAAATACCCAGCCCGGTGTTTTTGCAAATCTCGACAGCCTCGAGACTAACGATCCAATAATCATTGAACTCGGCAACGGCGACCGCTACACCTACCGCGTACGCGAACTCACCCATATCCAAAGCAGCGACGCCGAGACCAAACTCCCAGACCTCCAACGTCGTCTCGACGATCAAGAGACCCTATCATTAATAACCGCTACGCACGGTGCGGACAACAACGACACCTACGACACTATCGTCATGCTGCGTGCCAATCTCTCCGACAAACAACTAGCCGAATAAATACAATTTACCCTAAATCTTTCTTTACATTTCAAAGAAAATTTGTTACAATCACAAGGTAATTTATGGCTAGTCACAAGAAATCGACTAAAATCGCCAAACAAAAATCTGGCGACACTTCTTCTAGCTCCAAAAGCCAGAAAGAAGTAATTAAGCTCACTGGAAAAGTTGTTGAGGCTCTTCCAGGGACTAAATTTCGTGTCGAGCTCGAAAACGGTCATATTATCGTGGCACATATGTCGGGTAAAATGCGCAAAAACTATATTCGACTGGTGCCGGGAGACAAAGTCGACGTCGAGCTAACGCCTTACGATTTAACCAAAGGTCGTATTAGCTACCGTCAAAAAGATTAAACTTAACAAAGCGACACTAATTACGCATCATTGCGCACTGCGAAATTAGTGAGGCTTTCGAGAAAGGAAATTTTCGATACATGAAAGTTCGTGCTAGTGTAAAGAAAATTAGCCCCGATGACATTATCGTGCGTCGCAAAGGCGTACTTCGTGTTATCAATAAGAAAAAACCTAAGAATAAGCAAAGGCAGGGTTAAGCATGGCAAGAATCGCCGGTGTCACGATTCCTAACGAGAAGCAAGCTTGGATTGCTCTTACCTATATTTACGGGATCGGTCGCACCACATCTAAAGCCATCCTTGCGGCGGCTAAAATTGAGCCGACCACTCGGGTGAAAGATCTCACCGAGGCTGACGAGCAAAAGCTCAACGATATTATCTCCAACCAATATTCCGTTGAAGGTGACTTGCGACGCCTCGTGACTAACAATATCAAACGTATCAAGGATATCAATTCCTACAAAGGGCTACGCCACAAAGCCGGCCTACCCGCGAACGGACAGCGCACCCGCACGAATGCGCGCACCCGCAAAGGTAGAGCCATCGCCGTCGGCGGCGCACAACCTAAAGCAGCAAGCAAAACTTAAGGAGTTAATTAAATGGCAGAAGAAAATACCGAAAAAACTGCTCCTGAAGTGGAGCAAACAGCAGCCGAAACTACGGCTGTCGCCCCAAAAGTCAAGCGTGGCAAAAAGGGCAAACGCATCGTCCAAGCAGGCGAAGTACATATTCAAGCAACCTTTAACAATACAATTATCAGCGCAACTGACAAAACTGGCGCTACGCTCGCCGCATCGTCGGCTGGCGCCAACGGATTCCGCGGCTCAAAGAAAGGCACCGCCTACGCCGCACAGATTGCCGCCGAAAAGGTTGCCGAAATCGTTAAACGCGATCACGGCACAACCAGCGTCGACGTTTTCGTTAAAGGCATCGGTCTTGGTCGCGATAGCGCAATTCGCGCTTTTAGCGCACAGGGCATCACTATCAATAGTATTACCGACAAGACCCCAATCCCACATGGCGGCTGTCGACCTAAGGGAGAAAGGAAACCATAATGGCACGCGATTTATCACCTATTGGCAAACAATCTCGCCGTGAAAGTTATGCCCTTGCCCCCAAGGCGCAAAAAATCATGGCCAAAAAATCCGGCATCCCCGGCCAACACGCCGACATGCGCGTTCGCGGTGGCAGCCTTTATCTTACGCAGCTTCGCGAAAAACAAAAAGTTCGCCGCATTTACGGCGTTCTCGAAAAGCAATTCGCAAAGCTAATGCGCGAAGCCAATCGCGCCGAAGGGATGACTGGCGAAAATCTTCTTAATTTCCTCGAACGTCGTGCCGACAACGTCGTCTATCGCGCCGGCTTCGCTTCTACGCGCCGTGCCGCTCGTCAGCTCGTTTCGCACGGCCACTTTGAGCTCAACGGCCATCGTATCGATATTCCATCAATCCGCCTCAAAGCCGGCGACAAGCTTGTCGTTCGCTCAAAGTCCCAAAAGAACACCTATTTTGCAAATCTTGCAACTATCGCCAGCAACTCACAAGCATTGTCTTGGCTCAAAGCCGATACAAAGAAAATGACAATCGAAATCACCGGATCACCAAAGCGCGAAGAAGCCGAGGTGGGCATCAACGAACAATTAATCGTCGAGTATTACTCACGCTAAAGGAGAAATATGACAAAAGCAATTCACGAAGCAGAACTAGCAGAGATCAAAGACCTTGGTGAAAACAGTTCCAGCTTTGTTATCAAGCCGCTTTATTACGGTTACGGTAACACCCTTGGCAATTCACTCCGTCGCGTGCTTCTCTCTAGTATCAAAGGTGCCGCAATTACCGCTTTCCGCATCGACGGCACTACGCATGAATTTTCCGCTATCCCAGGCATCGTCGAAGACACCGTAGACATCATGCTCAACCTGAAGAATATCCACCTCAAGTCCCACTCCGACACGCCAATCGAAATCCACCTCGAGAAAAAAGGTACCGGCGTCGTCAAGGCCGGCGACATCAAGCTCCCCGCCGAACTCGAAATCGCCAATCCACAACAAATTATCTGTACAATCGACGATCCAAAATTCACTCTAAAAATGGATATGATTGTCGACACTGGTCGCGGTTATCTCTCGATTGAGCAATCTAGCGCCGAACGCGTCCACAGCGACATGATCGCCCTAGACGCAGTCTTTACGCCAGTCTTACGCGTCCGCTACAATGCCGAAAATACCCGCGTTGGCCAAGACACCAACCTACAACAACTCACATTAACGATTGACACCGATGGCACAATCAGCCCACGCGAAGCTTTCGAAGAAGCTGCCGCTATCCTCGTCAATCAATACAAGGCTCTTGCCGGCAAGACCGAAGTCGAGTCCGCACCAGCCCCAACTACCGACAAGTCCGAAGACGAATCCGGCCTCATGCTTCCAATCGAAGAATTAGGCCTCTCTGCACGCACTGCCAACGCACTGCTCAATAACGAGATTCGCACCGTTCGTGACCTTGTTGTCCTATCAGAAAGCGACTTAAAAGAGCTCAAAGGCTTTGGCGCCAAAGCTCTCGACGAAGTTCGCGAAAAACTAACGGAGTTAAAAGTCTAAATGCATCGTCATGGTTATAAAGGGCGCAAGTTCGGTCGCGAAACCGACCAACGCACTGCATTAACACGCGGTCTGATGCGCTCCTTGTTCAAATATCAATCAATCACTACTACTCTCGCCAAGGCTAAAGAGATTCGACGCCCAGCCGAAAAGCTTATCACGCTCGCAAAACGCGGCGACCTCGCTGCGCGCCGTCTCATCATCGCACGCCTCGACGATCGCGATACCGCCAACTTTCTCGTTGACACTATCGCGCCCCAAATTAAACGCAATAGCGGATTCTTCCGTATCGAACACGCCGGCTTCCGCCGCGGCGACAACTCAGAAATGGGCATAATTTCTTTCGTCGACAAACTTTCGACCGAAATTGCACCCACCACAACCAAAGCGTCCGCTCAAAAACCAAGCAAAAATGCGACTAAGGAGGAAAAATAAATGAAGACCTTTAGTCAGAAATCATCCGAAGTCTCGCGCGACTGGTGGATTGTCGACGCCTCATCTATGCCGCTCGGCAAACTCGCCGTCGTCATCGCCGACAAGATTATCGGCAAATCAAAAGTTAGCTTCACGCCCCATACCGACAATGGCGACCACGTCGTTGTTATCAACGCCGCCAAAATTCAAGCTTCCGGCAACAAGCTAACCGACAAACATTATTACAGCCACTCCGGTTTTCCAGGCGGCCTCAAGGATCTCACTTTGAAAGAATTGATTGAAAAGGATCCAACTTTCGTCGTCAAACACGCTGTTGCTGGAATGATCCCCAAGAACAAATTACACGCTCCGCGTATGGCTCGCCTTCGCGTCTTTCCTGGCGCCGAACACGCTCATACCGCTCAAACGCCAAAGGAGATTAAATAATGCCAACCAAATCCGATAAGTACACTTACGGCGGCGGTAGTCGCAAAGCTGCTACTGCAACTGCGCGCCTCTACAAAGGCAAAGGTGAAATCACTATCAACGAACAGCCTGCGCTCGACTATCTCTGCAACAATAAAACCCTCATGGCCGAGATCACCGATCCGCTCGCTATCGTCCAAAAGCAAAAAGAATTTGACGTCACTATTCACGTCAAAGGCGGTGGCTCTGCTGGACAAGTCGACGCTATTAAGCTTGCCATCTCGCGCGCGCTTGTCGCCGAATTTCCAGAATTTCGCCCCGTTCTCAAGAAAGCCGGCCTGATGAAACGTGATCCGCGCGAAAAAGAGCGCAAACACTACGGTCTTCGCAGCGCTCGTCGTCGCGAACAGTTCAGCAAACGCTAAACTATATCGACTATTTTACGCGCACAACAAAATTCAAATGCGCTCCCAAAAACTGAACCGCCCGCCGAAATCGCGGTTCAGTTTTTTTATCTAATATCAGCCAATTACCGCGAAACCCTAAAATACTTGACAAAACCCAACTTATTTGCTATAATATAAGTATGGCGTCTTTATCGCCTTGCAACTATCAATAAAGCCCTATGGCTTTATTTGCACCTTAAAGGAGGTTTCGTATGGGCAACACAAAAACCGTAACATATAAACAGCTTCAGACAATCGTCGAAGGGCCGTCACGGGATCGCATTTACGACGCTTGCAAGTACGCATTCGATCTCGGCACCGAAATGCGCGCCACTTTCAAGTCCGACCGCAACGAAAATCTCGTGATTACAATCGTAGGGATAGAGCACGAGGACGGAAGCGGAAATTCCTTTAATATAAAAGGGCATCTTCGGCGTCCTCGACACAGCTACCCTTGCCGTCTCTATTACAACGCGAAGAGGCGTAGCGGCTCAATTAACATCGACGCCGCAACGGTAACCAACGAATTTCGCACGGTCATTCACGATTCCACACAGCTATTCACGCTTGAGGATCTTGAAGAAACCGCCAACACCCTCGAAAGATTATGTTACGACTTCAGAACAGGTCGCTATGTAACCATCGATAGTGAAATTGAATGTTGCGCGAAACAGGTTAGCGAATTAGCGCATATCGCTTACGACATCGTTAAACGCTATGACGTCAACTCGCCTGTCGCCGCATGGCTAAATGAATTATGCGACGCAACAGCGCATACCAAAAAGACATTGGAATATCCAATGTTCAAAGTAGAGCCCTTACAACATTATGTTGAGAACTTCTGCTTGAAATAACTACAAAAAACAAAACCCAAGCCCCCGCCTCCGCGGGGGTGATTTTTTAGCAAATTTCGCTCTTAGGTCTTTTCCTTCTTCAACTTAATCGCGAACCCACCCCCAGGCGCCATATACAATTCAATTCTATCCCCACGCCTCACAATACGCTCCTCAATAACGTAGCCCAGTTGATGATCGCGATAATGCGCATCTTCCGAATCGCGATAAATCGTCGCCACGTAATCCATCCGCGGCTCAATAAAATCAAGATACAATTCGACTTTACGCCCCTCCTCGTTCGTCACCCCACCAACATACCACTCATCACCTTGCCATGCCTGACGCGCTACTACGAAGCTCCGCCCAATCTCCCCCAAAAGCGGCACCGTCTTCTCCCATCTCACCGGCACATCCCGAATAAAGGCGAACAGATCTGGAAAGTTTTCAAGATAAAGCTGTGGTCGGTCTGCCGCCATCTGCATCGAAGAATAAATCGTCACATAATACGCCAATTGACGCACAATCGTCGAGGCAATACGCTTTGAAAAATTACCCACATCAAAAATGCCACTCGTATAATCCATCCCACCCGCCAATAAACGCGTAAACGGCAAGAAACACGCATGCGAAGGCACCAATGCTCCACCCTCATATTCTTGCCCGCGCGCACCTTCTCTCGTCATCAAATTCGGCCAAGTCCGCTCAATCCCCGTTCCCTTAATCGGTTCATGCACGTCAAGCATAATTTGATACTCCGCCGCCAATTCCAATGCATACTGATAATGCAATACCCCTAGCTGGGAATGATGAAATTCTCTTTGCCCATTTATCATCATCTTCGACCCCGCATATCCCGACTTAATATACCTCACGCCTCGCTCGCGCAGAAAAGCATACGCATCTTCAATCTGCTCTTCATAGTTATCGATAAAACCAACCGTCTCGTGATGTCCAACAATCTCCACGCCATTTTCACGCGCGTAGTTCGCAACCGCACGCATATCAAAATCAGGTGTCGCTTCGGTAAATTTATTATACCGACCATTTTCCAGCCAATCCCCCTCCCAACCGTCATTCCACCCCTCAATCAGCAGCGCTGGTATTCCTAGCTTTGCACAGGCGTCAATATACTGCTTCGCGTGTTCTGTCGTTGCACCGTGTCGCTCCCCAGGCGCCCAAGTCCACTCGCCAACATACATCGCCCACCAAATCCCCAAAAACTTCGTCGGCGATACCCACGAAAAGTCATCTCTCGGCGGCTCATTCAGGTTCAACAACATCCGATTTACAACCAAATCTACCGCCGAATTACCAACCATAATCACACGCCAGGGAGTAGAGAAGGGCAACTCAACATACGCACGCATCCCATCAGCCAACGGCGTAATATCCGAACGCAACGACGCGCCGTCAAGCTTCAAAGTCATCGATCCGTAGTTATACAACGCCGCTTCATGCAAAGAAATATAGTGACCAGTTGGACATTGAATCGTTAAAGGCGTGTGTACCGACTCATGCAACTCGTGTACTCTCTTATTTGTGTAATCATATTCGTATCTATCTGGCTGATACGCAGGAATGCTCCACGATTGCCCATTCACATCTACCGTAAACTCCGTCAACTCATCTGCAACAATCATCTTGTCCATCGCATTCTGCACCGGCACCTCGTAGCGAAACGCCACACCGTCGTCAAAGACCCTAAACCGCAGAGTCAATAATCGATTTGGCTTACCAGTTTCCTCTAAATAAATCGCCGTTTCATTATAGTGATTGCGAATCACGCGCTGCTCCCCCCAATACGCCTCCCATGTCTCATCAATACTCTTCGAGTATGCTCGAATCAGCCCAAAATCATCCGTCATCGGACGATCATCTTTAACCGCGATTCCCAACTTTGAGCGCCGCACAATCACCTGTTCGTCTTTTTTCACGAAATAACAAATCTGCCCCTTATCCAACATAAACGTCGCCACTAGTCTTCCGTTCGGCGACTTAATCTCAAACACCGCTTCCCGACGCGGTTTTTTTGCAAACACAGACGAAAGCCCGCTGTTTTTGATGTTCTTTTTTACATTCAAAATCTTACCGGCGCCATTTCCGCCACCATTTTGACTATGTCCAAACCTCAATTTTTCCAGTCCAAATAGACCCATTAAACCACCCTATACTTCATGGAAAAAATTATACACGCTTTTGTTTATTTTTGTCAAAGAAAAACCGTCAATCCACCCCATCACCGTCTCACCTCTTAACATATTTTTCTATCATATTTGCTATTGCTTTTCTATTCAAAGTATGATATAATTAGTAATGGTACTTATACACCATGTTCCGTATCTAAACAATCGCCGTTTAGTATCTGCGGACGCACATTAAGGAGGTTTATATGCAGAAACCAATGAAAAATGTCTCTGAGCAGGAATATAGAGATTTGGTGCGGCTCGACAAAACCTTTTACGGCTTTATCGAAAATTTAAATAAAGCACAAATCTCACATTTTCTGCGCGACAAGAAAGAAAAGACTGCTTTAATGCAGATTGAAGAAGCCTACGTCAAGCCTAACGCACAGAGCGTACATCTGGCGCGCGCGATTAAAATCCTCGAACATGGGGACGAGCTTATCGCAGCTATCGATCAGCTGAACGCTAAGCCTGACTATGCCAACGCTTGGCGTCAGGAATGGACTGAAAGCATCAGTCTCCGCAACGCATATTCGGAATTCTTAAAAGAATTCAAGATTTGCGACAAGATTACCTTCGAAAGAAGGTAATCAGCCACTCAACCAATCAACCTCCCCGTCCACCAGTCCTCTGGTGGACTTTTTATGCATGATGATATTTGCCGCCATTCGCAATCTCTTGCGCCCGATATATTTGCTCAATCATCACCGCACGACACAATTGATGCGGCAAGACCATTTTCGATAAACTTAACACCGTGTCCGCTCGCCGCACAACCGTTTCCGCAAAATGCCCAAACGCTCCTCCAATTACAATCACCACTTCGCGTCCATCCATAAACGCACCGTCCAGCTTCTCTGCAAACTCCTCAGAAGACAAAGCCGCCCCATGCTCATCGAGCAGAATCATCAACGCGCTTTTTGGCAACTGTGCAACCTTTTCCGCTATTTTCTCCTCATCTACAAACAGCCATTCAGTCGCATAAGGTTTGCGCAATCTTTTTTCATATTCCTCAACCGCCTCGGCCAACCATCGTTGGTGTTTTTTACCACCCGCAATTATCCTAATCACCCTGTATCACCTCAATTATTTGCTTTATTATAACCTTTTTGCTATAATACTTCCAGTTACCAAAGACAGCGACGGCTTCATTTCTCACATTTAGAGCGTAGGCAATGCCTAAGCCTCAAAAAAACAGAGAATACCAAGCTTAATCATGTCGCCGAGGACAACCTTCTTTGAAGAACCTGTTGGTGACGTTGTCTTGAAAACGCACAAGCTATTAAACACTCCTTGCTACTTTTAAGGATTGTTGTCCATGCTTACCGCCGCTTCAAGATATTAACATTTTGGCTACTTGTATCAGGATACTGCTCAGTTTAATTCGCTTATAGCCAAGCTATAAGCTGTTAACTAAACGATATCTTAAAAACTATCAAACCAAACGGAGATTTCTAGTCTATGGCTATTAGCAAAGATAAGAAAGAACAGTTGGTTGCTGATTTAACGACCTTGCTCTCCGACGCAAAGATGACCGTATTTGCAAAATATCAAGGCCTTTCGGTCGCCGATATGCAAGAATTACGCAAACTTGCTCGCGAAAACAACGTCCAAATCAAAGTCGTCAAAAACCGTCTCGTACGCGTCGCAATGAACGAGATCGCCGTCTACAAAGACACCGACGCTTCTGCGCTCGAAGGACAGCTGCTTTACGCAGTCAGTTCCGAAGACGAAGTTGCGCCCGCACAGATTCTCGCCAAATTCGCCAAAACTCATAGCGCACTCGAGCTTAAAGGTGCTTTTAGCGGAGAAGGGAAGACGCTTTCAGAAACTGAAGTCGTCGAACTCTCAAAACTCCCAAGCCGCGAACAGCTTATCGGTCAAGTCGTCGATATGCTTCTCAGCCCGGTCAACGACGTTACGAATGGTCTTTCCGGCAATCTTCACGCCCTCCTCGATGGCGTCGCCGAGAAAGCCAGCAACTAATCTACTATCAACTACGCCTCGCATCGTATACAATATGCGAATCAATTATTTATTAAAATTTAAATAAAGGAGTCACTATGGCTACTGATGTTAAAAAAATTGCTGAGGAATTGGTCAAACTTACCGTCCTCGAAGTCAACGAACTTAAAAATGTCCTCAAGGACGAATACGGTATCGAGCCAGCTGCCGCCGTTGCTGCTGTTGCTGCCGCTCCTGCCGATGGTGCTGCTGCCGCCGCAGAAGAGAAGAGCGAATACACCGTCGTCTTGAAAGACGCCGGCGCACAGAAGATCGCCGTTATTAAAGCCGTCAAAGAGGCAACCGGCCTCGGTCTCGGCGAAGCCAAAGCAATCGTCGACGGCGCTCCCGCCAACGTCAAGGAAAAGGTCGCCAAAGACGAAGCCGAAGCTCTCAAGAAATCTCTCGAAGAAGCTGGCGCAACCGTCGAACTCGCCTAGTCGAAAACGACCTCGTCTTGCCTCCCAAAGAGCCAAGACCCCAAAAAGTAGCCAAAATCCAAAAACACCTCCCTGGGGGAGGTGTTTTTTTGTGCATCAAAACTTGCCGACAGCGATAAACTTAATACTCATGCTTTGGAGGATTCTGACTCGGCATTATACTAAAATAGACGGCGAATTTTTCGACCTACCGCGTTCGAAAATCATAATAAACAAAGGGAGGTAAAACCATGACGAAAGAAGAAAAGTGGTGGTTTTCGGTCGTGGATATTGTCGGGGTTTTGACGGAACAGGAAGACTACGCGAAAGTTCGGAACTATTGGAAATGGCTTAAAAATAAACTTATTGATGAGGGTAGCCGACTGGTTAGTAATACTAACCACTTGAAACTCCTCGCTCCTGACGGCAAGATGCGTTTAACTGACGTCATGGACACCGACAAATCCTACGGGGCTAACTTTGACAATTCCGACTAATATGATATAATTATAGTGTCGCTCTATATTTTCTTAAGTTCAAGGCTTAGGAATGCACCTTAAAAGGAGGTATCTTATGCAACATTACGACGTAATTATTATTGGCGCCGGTCTTGCTGGCGCGAGTCTCGGTTATCTGCTCCAGAAACAGGGCAAAACAACGTTCATTATCGAACGCGCCGATCTCAACAAAAAAGACAAGCTTTGTGGTGGTCTCCTGACGAAAAGGTCTTTCAAACTTTTCCGCAAAAATTTCGACCAAAATAACATTTTACCGTTCCGCAAGTTCCAAAACTTTACCGTTAAGACTAGGCGCGCAGCTACAACCATTCGTCACGATTTCTACAGCATTTCCCGCAAACAGCTCGACGACTACCTCGTCAGTCTCTATCCCGAAGCGGGCGGCACGATTTTCTCCCCCATAAAAACCTACTCACTCAACCTTCATAAGCGCATCGTCACTACAGAAGGCGGCACCCCTTTCAGCTACGACACGCTCATTGGTGCCGACGGTATCCACAGCAAACTTCGCACAATTCTCACGGGAAGATCGCAACGCAAAAATTTTGCTCTCGAAACTCAACTTCCGACCAACACTTCCGCCGAACTCGTCATTCATTTTCTAGACGACCTCAAAGGTTACGCGTGGCATATTCCTAACAACGAACATCTCATGCTCGGTCTCGGCGACGTTTCCGAAAAGACCAATCTCCGCCCCCGCTTCGACCAATTCCTCGCAACACAAAATTGCCATAGCAAAAACCTTCGTGGCGCTTTCCTGCCGACAGGAAACGATATTTTCCTCGGCAAAGGCAATGTCTTTCTTATTGGCGACGCCGCTGGCCTCGCTTCGCCTATCTTTGGCGAAGGCATCTATTACGCTTTTGTCTCTAGCATCGCCCTCGCCAAAGCTCTCGACCCAAAGACCTCAAGTTTCAACTCTGAAACTTCATGCCACGCAAACCATAACTCTGAATCCGCGAGCCACAATCACGCAGCCAAAACCTACCGCGCCCTTATGCTCCCCTATATCAACCGTCTTAAGCGTGAACATCACCTCAAAAAGTTTATCTTTAATGCAAAACTAAACCAGTTTGTTTTCAGGAATTATCACTTATCCCTAATTAAGCCCTTCGTCGACCGCTTTGTCGCAAAATACCTCTAAATTACCTCAAAAACCCAAAATCCACGCCCCTGCGTGGATTTTTCGCGTTGCGAATACAAAAGGCCACCCTAATAATCTCCCCCACCAAACCTTGCCAAAACACCACTTTCACGTCATAAATATTGACAAAAAATTAAATATATACTAATATACGTCGCCGCGTTATGCGCGACAAATTTTAACTGTCTCGGGGGAGAGCAGTTGCACATTAAAAAGGAGATACGTTATGTACAAAGAAGAAAAATTTGACCATGTTTACATGATACTGAATGGGCCTTCAGTATTTAAAATGATGCTATCTATGGAGTCAGCCGCTGCGCCTCGCCCGCCAGTAGTTAATTTTACTTTACGCGATGAACTTACTGGCAAAAAGAGGTTAGTGAATGCCGTAATCGAGGGTATGCATAATGCTCGTTTCGGTTGGCGCCTTGAAGGTTTTCTCGTAGAGAAGTCGAGTAGTCCACTATTCAAGGCAATGTATTTCACAGAGGATACGCGCATCGGCCGCATGGAAGTTTCGGAGAAGCTTTCAGATTTCACCTTTACGGAGGCCTGGCTTCTGGAGCACTCTTCTGAGTTGCAGGACGATGGACTTGGAATCGAGCGCATTTACACAGGAACTACTACAGCCAAGATGCGTCAGGATCATCCGCTCATCTGGTTTTGGGCCAAGGCGAACATGAAGCGTCAGGCTTTATCGTTCCGTGGTCGTAAGGTAGCCTCGTTTGTCTCGTTCAAAGACTTCATTAGCGGCCAGAAGCTTCAGGCCGATGAGGATGATGTGGCGGAGAAATTATCTTTCATGTATCTGGCCTCTAATTATAATGGTTCAGTTAATATGCTAGTGGAAGATGATTTGTCTCAGCCGTTCCTGCACGGTATCAAGGTCGACCCGTCTCTCTGGACTTGGGGCTCACCTTCTCAGCGAGAGCCGAAGGAAAGCCTTCCGGAATACTTGGACAGGTATAGCCGCGACTTAGAAAAATATAGTCGTGAACTTAACTTGGACGCACTTACAGCCACTATTAAGAATTTTATGCCAAGCAAAAAAGCTAGACTTGACCGAGCATTCCACGAAGCTGTCAACAATAGGAATAGCGGACAGAGTGAAGGATTTATTAGTTTTGAAGAGTTCAACAAGCTCAAACAAAACTAATTTCCAACTAAGATAATATTATGTATCTCCCCCTCCCCAGCTTAACCGCTGGGGATTTTTTTCTCGCCATAGTTAAAAATACAACATTTTTCGCCCCACCTCTGTTTTTTCTGTGGAAAAGCCCCCCATTAATCCTCGTCATCTCCCAGGCAACCAAAATCAATCCAAAAAATGCCCAAACAACAAGGCTCAAAATCATTTTTCCACAAATTATTTGACAAAGCCATCAAAGCCCTATAATATATAATGTAATAAAACTAACACAGACAGGATGCGAACTATGTCTGAATTACCAGAAAAACAAATAAAACGCCTACGCAGTCTCCTTACCGAAGCCGAGACGAATCTTTCTGCGGCCCGCGAATTATTAACCTCTATGCTTGGCGATGGCGACGTTATCACTACTCCGTCCAACACTATCGCCGAAAGCCCGGAGGGTAAAATTATCGAGGGTGTCTTTGATGGACAGATTATGATTGGTCCCGACGGCAAAAATTATCCCGTCCCTGCAAACTACGCCAGCAAGTCCAAGCTCGTCGAAGGAGATATTCTCAAACTCACAATCACCGAAGGCGGTAAGTTTCTTTATAAACAGATTGGCCCTGTCGAACGCAAAACTGTGATTGGCACCCTCACGAGCCACGACGACCAGTACTTTGTCGAAGTCAATGGCAAAGAATTCAAAATTCTCTACGCCTCTGTTACCTATTTCCGTCTCAAAATCGGCGATCAGGTCACCGTCACGATCCCTGCTGACAACGACGAGGCGACTTGGGCTGCCGTCGAAGCCAATTTATAAGTATCCCTCTTCTCCCCGAGTTTCCTTTCTGAAACAAACCACCCAAAAGATTCACGCTAGATTTTGTCGAGCGCCTATATCTCTATATTATATCAAATTTTTCGCTAAAAGTCAATACTTGTCAAGCTTAAGCTCAATTTGATATTTTTAAGGTATTATTAAGTAATGTGAATGGCAAAATTAGTTAAGCTATTGCCAGCCTTTCGGCTACGTCTATAGCACGCCGCTAATTTTCCATTTCAAGAGAGGTACAATTTATGAGTAAAACTCACAAAAAATACATCGCCGAGGCAATCGGCACCGCCGTACTCGTTCTGTTTGGTTGCGGCACTGCTGTTGTTACTGCAGGACAAGGCGATCATCTTGTCGCGACCGCTTTAGCATTCGGGCTTGCTATCGTCGCGACTGCTTACGTTATTGGCGACATTTCTGGTTGCCACGTTAATCCTGCCGTCTCTTTCGCGATGCTCTTAACAGGCAAAATGGGCAAACGCGAATTCCTCGGCTATGTTATTTCGCAAGTTCTCGGCGCTCTCGCTGGTACTGCGCTACTTAGCCTGATCTTGCTCTCGGTCGGCCAAACTGGTGGTTGGGAAGGTATCGTGAATGGCGCTGGCTTAGGGGCTAACGGCTTTGACGCTAGCGATGCTGGAGGTATCAACGTCTGGGGCGCAATCTTAACCGAAATCATCCTCACTTTCGTCTTTATTTACACTATCCTTGGCGTCACCTCGGATAGCAAAAAGGCGAGCGTTGCCGGCATCGTCATCGGTCTCACTTTGACCTTTGTTCACATTATCGGCATCAACCTTACTGGCACTTCCGTCAACCCTGCCCGTAGCCTTGCTCCAGCAATCTTCCTCGGAGGCACCGCACTGGGTCAAGTCTGGGTCTTTATCCTTGCTCCATTCATTGGTTCCGCGCTCGCCGCATATACCTTTAAAGCTCTCAATGTAGCTAAAAAATAAGTCCGATTCTATTCAAATAAACCACTCTTCTTCAGGGTGGCTTATTTTTATTATCTGGACAACATGCTAAAATATACCTAATGAAAGCATTGTATCGACGCTATCGACCGCGCTCGCTCAAGGAGGTAATTGGTCAGTCACAGGTAACCGACGTTCTCAAACGGTCTCTCGAGAACCACAAGATTAACCACGCTTACCTCTTTATCGGCCCCCGCGGCACCGGCAAGACTTCTGTCGCACGCATCTTCGCACACGAGATTAACGGCTTTGACTATGAACTCGAAGACGACTATATTGACATTGTCGAAATCGATGCTGCCAGCAATACCGGCGTCGACAATATTCGCGATCTTCGTGAAAAAGCCATAGTCGCACCAAGCACCGGTCAGTACAAAGTCTATATTATTGACGAGGTCCACATGCTCTCGAAAGGCGCCTTTAATGCACTCCTCAAGATCCTCGAGGAACCGCCCGCACACGTCGTCTTTATTATGGCCACGACTGACGCCTATAAAGTCCCAATCACGATATCTTCCCGATGCCAGACCTTCACTTTCAAGCTCGCAACACCAGAAATCATGCTTGACTACCTAAAAGAAATCGTCAAAAAAGAAAAGATCAACATCGATTCCGATGCGCTCCAGCTCGTCGTACAACGTGGTGGTGGCTCCTTTCGCGACACCTTATCGCTCCTCGACCAGGTCTCAAATCTTTCCGACAGCTCCGATAAGCCTATTACTCTAGAACTCCTCACTAACGCTCTCGGTCTTCCACAACAAGACGCTATCGATAGCCTCCTTGCTGCCTATCAATCCGCCTCGCTCGACTCAATTCGCACAAACTTAAACACGCTTTACGCCGCAAACATCAAACCCGATCACATCGCCGCCGCTCTTATCGATACAATCCTCGCCAATCCAAATCCTAGCCTTATCCAACTCCTCTCGCCACTGGTAGCCGTATCTTCCTCATCGCAGCATCCCGACGCACAGCTTCTTGTCGCTCTTTGCTCCAATCAAACAAGCCCCACGCCATCTACTCCCACAAAAGCCACTCCACAACCACCACAACCTAGCCCCTCTCTCCCGCGCCCCGCAGTACCTCCTTCGCACCCATCTCCAGCCACCACACCAACAAAACCCGTCACCGCAACCGCCCCAACCACAGCACCAACAAAACCCGTCGCCGCAACCGCCCCAACCACCGCCGCTCCCCAATCGACCACCGCTGGCGATTCGTCCACCGACGACCTATGGCAAACCCTCCTCTCACACGCCGCCAATAAGGCCAAAAGCATTTACAGCACCCTCAATACTGCCGACCATGATTTCGCTAATAATACCCTTACTATTTATATTCCACATAAATTTAAAAAACAGCAAGTCGAGAAAAAACGCGCTGTCCTATGCGACGCCCTCCCAAGCAATGTCGAACTCGCAATCGTCGACCACGCCCGTACAACTGATCCGACAATTGCTTCAATTGCCGAAATTATGGGTGGCGGAGAGGAGGTAGCTCTAAATGTCTAACTCCGAACCTAGCTCAAGCGCTCAAGCCACAAAACGCATCCCTCCGCAAAACCTCGATGCCGAAAAATCGCTTCTTGGTGCTATTCTCATTTCCGAAGAATCTCTCCCAGATGTTACCGAAATCGTCAAGCCTCATGATTTCTACGACGAACGCCACCAACATATTTACAGTGCCATGTGGAATCTTTACGAACATCATCGCCCTGTCGATTTATTGACCGTCAAAGCCGAACTCAAAAGCAAGAAACTCACCGAAAAGGCTGGCGGATCAGCATATCTATCCGAATTAGCTGGCTACGTCCCTACAGCCGCACACGCCGCCGCCTACGCCGAACTCGTCTCAAAAGCCGCCGTCCGCCGTCGCCTGATCGCCGCCGCCGCAACTATCACCGAACGCGCCTATGACGAAGACGGTGAAACCCTCGAAATCCTCGGCGACGCCGAACGCTCATTGTTTGAAGTCTCCGAGCAAAACGTAAAAAATGACCTTGTCTCGATTTCCGACCTACTTTCCGAAACCTTCGATCGACTCGAAGAGCTACACGAACACAAGGGCTCAATCGCTGGTCTAAAGACCGGTTTTCCCGATCTCGACCGGATTACTGCCGGCTTCCACAAATCCGATCTTATCGTCCTAGCAGCGCGCCCCGCCATGGGTAAAACCGCTCTCGCTCTTAATTTCGCCCACAACGTCGCCACTATCAACAAAAAAGCCGTATTAATCTTCTCGCTAGAAATGGGTCGCGAGCAACTTATTAATCGCATGCTCTCCGACGCTTCCGGTATCGACTCTTTTAATCTCGAAACAGGCAATTTTAGCGGTGATGATTTTGCCAAAATCTCCGAGGCCATGGCAGAACTATCCGAAGATCCGATCTTTATCGACGATACGCCAGGATTAACTGTGATGGAGATGCGCACTAAAGCCCGCCGTATTGCCCACGACCAAGACGTCGGCATGATTATTGTCGACTACCTCCAGCTCATGTCCGGCTCATCAAAACGCGCCATGGACAACCGCGTCCAAGAAATATCCGAAATCTCACGCGGCCTCAAGCTTATCGCACGCGAACTCAACGTGCCCGTAATCGCCCTTTCACAACTTTCTCGCACCGTCGAAAATCGCAGCCCTCAAATACCGATGCTCTCCGACCTACGCGAGTCTGGATCGATCGAGCAAGACGCCGACATCGTCATGTTCTTATACCGCGAAGATTATTATAACGAAGATACCGACCGTCAAAATATCACCGACCTTATTCTCGCCAAACATCGCCGCGGCGCCACCGGACGCGTCGAACTCTACTTCGACAAAACCCGCGTTCGCTTCCTTTCGCTTGATACAAAACACGAATAATGCTAATATAGTGCTAGTGAATAAAGTCGATCGCAAAACCGACGCCAATCAGTCGTCGCCTCGCCACAAAACTCTCTTTCTCTATCGGTTTCGTTTTGTTTTTGGCTATATTTTTCTCCTACTTAGCTTTTTCTTGCTCTTAAGTTTTCTCCCAAACGTCGCCCCAATTGGCCTCAGCGATGCCGAAATGCAGACAGCCGTCTCTGCCGATACTATTAGCACGGATTTTATCGCTAGCGGAAACGTCATCAACCTTCCTTATCTCGCACTCCAAAAATTCAGCTTACACTTATTTGGCCTGTCCGCTTATGCGATAAAACTTCCTTCAATTATCATTGCCGTCTTTGCCGCTCTTTTTTTGGTTCTACTTCTCAATCGCTGGTTCAAGTCTGATGTTGCTATTGTTGGCTCATTTTTAACCACATTGTCGACCGCATTTCTTTTTCTCTCCGAGTCAGGCACACCAACTATTATGTATATTTTTTGGCTCAGCCTCCTTCTGTGGTTAGGCTCTAAGATCGTCGGCAACAAACAGCCTCACCCTCTTGCCGTCATTGGCTTTTTTGCTACACTCGCACTTTCTATCTACACACCACATCTCTGCTATGTCTCGCTTACAATCTTGATCGCTGGCCTCCTCCACCCACACCTACGCTTTTCTTTAAAACAAATCAAGCCGTATCAAACCGCTCTTGCTTTTGTCGTCTATGCACTGATCGTCTCCCCACTTCTTATCTCCTGCTTCATGAACCATCATCTCTTTATCGACCTCGTTTGGGCCGACAATTTCCATATCAAAGATTTCTTCCTCAATATTTCCACCGCTTTCGCCCCATTCTTCTCCTTTAGCCTTGCCTACGACAGCGTCTATCTTGCACCACTATTTAGCCTTGCCAACGTCGCACTCATCGCCATCGGCGTCCTCGCTAGCATTGGCAAATTCTTCACTTCCCGAAACACTATTATCGCACTGCTCATTATCTTCGCAATCACCATTGCCGGCCTCAACCAATCCGTCGCAACCGCAATCATCATCCCTATCGCTATCTTAAGCGCCGCAGGTCTCGAATCGCTTATCGATAAATGGCATTCACTTTTTCCTGAAAATCCTTACGCACATATTATCGGCGCTATTCCCATCGTCGTCGTTACTCTTATGATCCTCGTCTCAGGACTCTTCCATTTTATTTTTGGCTACCACTATACTCCTCGCGTCGCAAAAAACTTCTCCGACGACCTTTCGCTTATCCTCGACAATCTTCATTCAGGCGATACGCTAGTCTTATCTAATGACGACACCAACCAAAACTTTTATCGCCTTCTCGCCAACCATCACGGCATCAATGTCTTACCCGAACATCCAGCCGACGCAAGCGACAACCTACACAACGTCGCTACCTCTCTCGAGCAACCCGAAACAACGTCGCATCAAGTCGCATTCCACGCCACCACCGCCAAAGAATACTTCAACTCAGATGTCGAATTCACCAAAAAAGCCAAACTTCAACGCATTATTACGTCGCCGAAAAACCTAAATTCTGATAGACTATACATATACACATTAAACCAAACTGATTAATTGGGAGATAAATACTATGGGTGCTACCATGGACCAAATGAAAATGCTAAACCAACTACGCAAAGCACAGAAAGATTTAAAAAACGAGATTGTCGAAGTCGAAGCCGGCGACGGTGCGGTCGTGATTCAAATCACCGGCGAACTCAAGATTAAAAAAGTCGAACTCGACCCAGAAAAAATCGACCTCGATGACATCCACGAACTCGAACGCTGGATCGAAAACGCCATGCGTGATGGCTACGCCAAAGCCCAAGAAATAGCTACCGATAAAATGAAACCACTTATGGGTTCGCTCGGCAACCTAGGACTCTAGAACTACAAGATTCAGCTATGTTGCCTACCGCACTCGCTAATCTCATCGACGCACTCGGTCGCCTTCCAGGAGTTGGCGCTCGTACGGCTGAGCGCTACGCTTACTTTCTCTTCAAATCCGACACCAATCTTTCGCACAAGCTCGCCACCGCTCTCGAAGAACTCCACCAAAACGTCAAAACTTGCCCAAAAACTTTTGCAATTATGGACGCAAGCGACCAGGTCTCTCCGCTCTATGACGACCCAGCTCGCGATAAAAGCATCGTTCTTGTCGTCGAAGAAGCACTTGATATCTACGCTATCGAACATACGAAGACTTTTCATGGAACCTACCACGTCCTTGGCGGCGCCATCTCTCCAATCGACGGCGTTTCCGCCGATCAACTCCATATTCACGAACTAATCCAGCGCGTCGCCGACGACTCAGTCGAGGAAGTGATTATCGCCACTAATCCATCTGTCGAAGGCGAATCAACCGCCATTCTCCTCGAAAAGCTCCTCCACGAACGCTTTGGCAACCTAAAAATCACTCGCCTCGCCCGTGGACTTCCTCTCGGTGTATCGCTAGAATATGCCGATCAGATTACGCTTTCTGCCGCCCTCGAAAACCGCACCAAATTATAAGACATCACCCCCAATATGCTATAATATCCCTAGATTAAACTTTTATTTCTAAAGGAAGGGAACTATTAACTACTATGAGCGAAGATAAACTCAACCTCCAAAAACGCGAACTGACAGGAAAACAAACTGCCGAACTTCGCAAACAGGGAATCATTCCCTCTGTCGTTTACGGCGACGCTAAAACCGACCCAATCTTAACCCAGTCGGATTACAATGCTACCGACAAGATTCTCCGCAAGGTCGGCTATCACTCTACCCTCGACCTCGAGATTGATGGCAAAACCAAATCCGCCCTCGTAAAAATCATCGACATCGATCCTGTGAAGCGTCGTATTCGCAACGTCGAATTTCAGACCGTTTCCGCCAATAAAGCTGTCGAAGCAACTGCCCCGATTCATATTATCGACTTTGAATCCTCCGACGCCAGCAAGGCCCACCTAACCTTGTCTCAAGTCCTCGAGGAAATCTCTATCAAAGCCAAGCCTGCCGATCTACCAGACGCTCTCACTATCGATGGCTCAAAGCTCGCTACCGCCGAAGACCATCTCACCCTTGCCGACATCAAGCTTCCTAAAGGCGTCGAATTCACCCACAAAGATCTCGATCTTTCCCAAATCGTCGCAAACGTCTTCGACCCAGCCGTTGAAGCAGCTAACCGCGAAGCTAAAGCAGAGGCCGACAAGTCCGCCGAAGAGGCTCGCGCCGCCGAAGCCGCTGCCGAAAACAACGCCCAAGCCACCGGAGACGAAAAGGCCGAATCATAAGCTGAGCACCGCCTCAAATTTAACCTAAAAACATAGATTTATACTTGACATTTTTACAATTTTGGTGTATAATAGTATGATGGATGGGGATTTTATCAGAATCCGCGGCGCACGCGTCAATAATCTTAAAAATATCGATGTCGATATTCCACGCGACAAGCTCGTCGTAATTACTGGTCTTTCTGGCTCCGGAAAATCCTCACTTGCTTTTGACACCATTTACGCCGAAGGTCAACGTCGCTACGTCGAGTCACTCTCGAGCTATGCGCGCATGTTTCTCGGCGTTATGGACAAACCAGACGTCGATATGATTACCGGCCTCAGTCCTGCCATTTCAATCGACCAAAAATCAACATCGCGCAACCCCCGCTCCACTGTCGCCACCGTTACCGAAATCTACGATTACCTCAGGTTACTTTTTGCACGTATCGGCATCCCGCATTGCCCAATTTGCCACAAATCCGTTACTCGTCGCACAACCCAAGACATCATCGACCAAGTCATGACATTTCCTGTCGCCTCAAAACTCATGATTTTAGCCCCTATCGTTTCAGAGAAGAAAGGCTCTTTTGCGCATATTGGCGAACAATACCTCGCAAAAGGTTTTTCACGTGCGCGCGTTGACGGAATTATTTATGCACTCGACGAGTGGCCCGAACTCGATAAAAACTTGCGCCACGATATCGAAATCGTCGTCGATCGCCTCGTCATGGCCCCCGATATCGAAAGTCGCGTCTCACAATCCGTCGAACAAGCTCTCGAAATCGGCGAGGGTATCATGCAAATTCTCCAAATCAAAGATACTACGACCGCCCTCGGTCAAAACCGCATCGACACCACGAACGCCGACCTCACTACCTATTCCCAACGCTACGCTTGCCCAGACCACCCCGACGAACTCATTCCCGAACTCGAACCCCGACTCTTTTCGTTCAACGCCCCCCAAGGCGCCTGTCCAACCTGCACCGGTCTCGGTACTCGCCTCGAAATCGACCCCAGCCTCGTCTTAAACCAAAACCTCACTATCGCCGAAGGCGGCATTCGACCCTATAATCGCGTCAACCAAGAGTCTTGGTGGCTCAAACGCCTAGAGGCTGTCGCCGAACGCCATAACTTCTCGACGCGCATTCCGATTCGCGAACTCAGCGAAGAAGCAATTCATATCATTCTTTACGGAACCGGCGACGAAAAGTACCACGTTCGTCTCGGCAATGGCTACGAATACGACGCAAGCTACGAAGGCGTCATCGCTAACCTCGAACGACGTCATCGCGAAACTGAATCCGACTTTATCAAAAAAGACATCGAACGCTTTATGCGCGAACGTATTTGTCAAACATGTCATGGCGCACGCCTAAAACCTGTCGTCCTCGCCATTACTATTCACGACCTTAATATTATGGATATGTGCGCACTCAATGTCGATCAAACTCTTGAAGTCTTAAATAGCGACCTAAAACTTAGCGAAAACGAGACTCTCATCGCCGCACCTATCTTAAAAGAGATCAAAGCCCGCGTCGGCTTCATGCGTGACGTTGGTCTAAACTACCTCGAACTCGGGCGCTCTGCTGCCACTCTCTCTGGCGGCGAAGCTCAGCGTATTCGTCTCGCTACCCAGATCGGCTCTGGGCTTCAAGGCGTCCTCTATGTTCTCGACGAGCCATCGATTGGTCTTCATCAGCGCGACAATGATCGCCTCATCAAAACCCTAAAACATCTCCGCGACCTCAAAAATACCGTCATCGTCGTCGAACACGACGTCGAAACCATCGAACAAGCCGATTATCTCATCGATATCGGACCTGCCGCCGGCATCCATGGTGGCGAAGTCGTCGCTTCCGGCACCCCAGAAGTAGTCGCAAAAAACCCTCAATCTATCACTGGCAAATATCTCTCCAAAAAAGCAAAGATTGAAACCCCGAAAAAGCGTCGCAAGCCCACCAATAAATATCTCGAAATTATCGGCGCCCGCGAAAATAACCTCAAAAATATCAACGTCAAAATCCCACTCGGACTCATGACCGTCATTGCTGGCGTCTCTGGCTCTGGAAAGTCCACGCTCGTCAACACTATCCTCGCCAACGAGCTCCTTGCTCGTCTCCATCGCGCCCAGACTGTATCAGGCGCCCATGATCGTATTGAAGGCATCGAGCATCTAAATAAAGCTATCGTCATCGATCAATCCCCAATCGGACGCACTCCGCGCAGCAACCCCGCAACTTACACCGGCGTCTTTAATGCTATTCGTGAACTGTTCGCCAATCAGCCCGAATCCGAAGTACGCGGCTACAAAGCCGGGCGCTTCTCTTTCAACGTCAAAGGTGGGCGCTGCGAACATTGCCAAGGCGATGGTGTCATCAAGATTGAAATGCACTTTCTGCCCGATGTTTTTGTCACCTGCGACGTCTGCCATGGCAAACGCTACAACCGTGAGGTCCTCGAAGTAAAATACAAGGGAAAAACTATCAGCGATGTCCTCGATATGACAATCGACGAAGCCGTCAATTTCTTCGAAAATATCCCAGCTATCGCCAACAAATTAAAAACTATCCAAGAGGTTGGCCTCGGCTACATCCGCCTCGGTCAACCCGCCACTACCTTTTCTGGCGGCGAAGCCCAACGCATCAAACTCGCCACCGAACTTGCTCGTCGTTCAACCGGCAAAACCCTCTATATTCTCGACGAACCTACCACTGGCCTCCATAGCGACGACGTTAAGCGCTTGCTCGCTATTCTTCAACGTCTCGTCTCTGGCGGTAATTCCATGATTATCATCGAACATAATCTCGACGTCATCAAATCCGCCGATTATCTTATCGATATGGGTCCAGAAGGCGGTCAAGGCGGCGGCACCGTAGTTGCTACCGGCACTCCCGAGGATCTCGCCAAGAATCCCAACAGCGAAACCGGCAAATACCTCAAAAAACTTTTATAAATGCTACAATATAAGCATAATGCAACTAGGTCTACGAGAACAATATCCCGAATTTATCTTTGAATCCTACAATATCGACTACGGCGTTACCGGTATTCACGTTCAATACACTTACCGTCTCGCCAACTACGTCTTTACCCCAAAAGTCACTATTCCCGCCGACAGTATCAAAAATCAACATTTCGACCGCGCTTTTCTCGATACTCTCTTCTTCCATTTTGGCATCATCAACGCTATTAACTATTACAAATTATCCTGTCCCCCAACTTTTATAATCAAAGCTGCGCCTCTCGACCCCGTCCAGGCCGCCTTTTATAAAAAACTTTTCTATCACGGCCTCGGCGAATTCATGTATATCAATAATCTTGACCTAAAAAGAGAGTCTTTCCTAAATATTGTCGCCGACCCGCCGTCCACCCCACCAACGGCCTTCGATCTCCAAGACGATTTCCATGGCAACCTCATTCCCGTAGGCGGCGGCAAAGATTCTATCGTTACCCTCCGCGCTCTCGACTCGATGCACGACGACAATCTCTGCCTCCAATACAATCGCAGCCTCTATCCAACCAACCACGCCGCCATCTCTGCCATTAAAGCTACCGGCTACTCACTTAATCAGATTGTCAACTTTAATCTCGAAATCGACCCGCTCCTTCTAGAATTAAACCATCAAGGCTTCTATAATGGCCATGTTCCTTTCTCTGCAAGTCTCGCCTTCGCCTGTATCATCATGGCGCACCTCAATAACAAAGCCTATGCCGTTCTCTCAAACGAGTCCTCTGCCGACGAAGGCAATCTAAAAGGTTCAGATATCAACCATCAATACTCAAAAAGCCTCGAATTTGAGACCGACTTTCGCAACTTTACTAGCGCCTATTTCACCAATAAAATCCAATATTTCAGCCTTCTTCGCTGCCTCAACGAATATGAAATCGTTCAAAAATTCCTCAAATTCCCGACCTATCTCGATATTTTCCGCAGCTGCAACGTTGGCACCCGCACTAATTCATGGTGCGGCCACTGCGCTAAATGCCTTTACGTCTATATTATGCTCTATCCTTTCGTCTCCCAAAACCACCTTCAAAGAATTTTCGGACACGACCTTTTCTCTGACGAGACTCTTCTTAACGATTTCATCGGCCTCGTCAATCCCGACAAACTCAAACCTTTTGAATGTGTCGGCACAAAAGAAGAAATCAATTATTCTCTCCGCCTCGCCATTAACCAAACCGACAATCGCAATCTTCTTCCGCCTCTGCTTAAATACTATACCCAAAATTACTACCAGCCCACCCGTGCCGCCAGCCCCTTTGCCGACCCTGAAGCCGACCGCGCCATTACCGATTTCTACAACCCAAACCATTATATTCCAGAGTCTTATCTAAAACTAATCCTCTCTCTGTAGCCCATGCACAGCCCAATCAACCCAATCAGCCCAATCAACCCACCCCGCCAATCTTCCGCTAAATCCGCCATCATAGATTACCTCAAAGGCCGAAATATCCTCATCTTAGGCTTTGGCAGGGAAGGCAAGAGCGTATTTAATCTTCTCTCGGCAAATCTCCCCCCGTCCGATCTCAAGAACCTCGCCATCGCCGACCAAACCCCAATCAAACTCCCCGACAATACGCCAGTTATCCCAAAACTCATTTCCGGCCCCTCTTATCTCGACGCCTGCGCCGACTACGACCTTATTATCAAATCTCCAGGCATCCCCAGCAAACTCCTCCCCTCCACCATCCATCAAAAACTCACTTCAAGCACCGATCTCTTCCTTCGCTTCTGCAACAATCCCATTATCGGCATTACTGGCACCAAAGGCAAAAGCACTACCGCCTCGCTTCTCCACCACATCCTTACCGAAACTAACTATTCACCCCAAGAAACCAAAAATCTTCCAAAAGATAGCCACGCGACTCCAGATATTACAGCTTCCGTTCTCGCAGGGAACATCGGCAAACCTTGCCTTGACCTTCTCGATTTCCTTGACGAACACCCCGAAACAACCGCCATCCTCGAACTATCTAGCCACCAGCTCGAATTTGTCCACGCCAGCCCTCACATCGCCGTACTTCTCAATCTATACGAAGAACATCTCGACCATTACGCCAAAAAAACCGATTATTTCTCCGCAAAACACAATATTTTTCGCTATCAAACCGCCGAAGATTTTTTTATCTACGGCGATATTTTGACCCATACTCCCACCCATCTTCTCGTTACCTGTCTCTCCCAAAAAATCAATTTCCTTGCCGACCAATCCATGCCTCCACGCTCAGCAGTCAAAACTCACCTAAAAGGCGAACACAACTACAAAAACATCTGCGCCACTCTCGCCGTATGCGACATCCTCAAAATTCCGCGCACCGCAGCCTTAAACGCCATCTCGTCTTTCCATGGTCTCCCTCACCGGCTCGAATTTATCGGCGAATACAATTCCGTCAAATATTACAACGATTCAATTGCCACTATACCCGAGGCAACTATCAACGCTCTCAAATCCATCCCCGACACTAACGTTCTCATTCTCGGCGGCATGAATCGCAACATCGATTACCACCCTCTCGTCGACTACCTCGTCTCCCACCCCGTCGCCAATCTCATCCTTCTCCCAGACACCGCAGATCTACTCCTTGATCTTTTCAAACAATCTTCACCGACCCAAACCAACTTCCTCCGCGCCGACACTCTCGCCGAAGCTGTCTCACTCGCCTTTTCCGTCGCAAAACCAAACACCAGCTGTCTCCTCTCGCCAGCCGCCGCTAGCTACGGCTTCTTTAAAAACTTCGAAGAGCGCGGCAAAGTCTTCCGTCAGCTCGTCCAAGAATGCGCAAGCTTGCCCAAAAATCAACAAACGCCACAAAACGAACACTAAACCCCAAATTATCACGCTTATCCTCGACATTTTCCCCGCATTGTAATATAATTTAAGTATCATTTAAGTAAGGAAATAAGCTATGCAACTAAATAATCTCCTTCAATTCTTCGCAACCATCCACTACGACATGCCAAACAGCCATTTAATTGGCCCCAGCCAACCCACTACTAGCGTTGACGCCGCCACGGCGCTCGTCGCTCTACCAATGCTCCTATTTATCCTCGCGATATTCTTCGCCATCTCAATCATCCCGACCTGGAAAATTTTCACCAAAGCCGGCGTCGAAGGTTGGAAATCCATAATTCCCATCTACAATACCTGGACTCTCTTTGAAATAGTCGGCCTACAAGGTTGGTATTCTCTCTTGCTCTTCGTTCCGATCGTAAACATCATCGTTAGCATCTACTGCAATATCAAGCTTGCACGTGCCTTCGGCAAGCAAGATGTTTTTGCGCTCGGTCTGATTATTTTCCCATTCATTTTCCATTGTATTCTCGCCTTCGGTTCGTCAAAATACGCCTTGGGCAAATCCGCTGCAACCGTCAAGAAAAAAGACCCTATCGACGACTGGGTCTCTGAAAAGAAATAAGTATATCTCTCTATTATAGCACACTTAACGTAAAAAGTCAAGTATAACCGTTTTAGGTCTGTCAAAAACGACAGACCTATTTAATCTAACTATGAATTTTAAATTAAACAGCACTTATCAACCCACCGGCGACCAACCACAGGCTATTAAAAAATTAAATGACGGCCTAAACCGCGGCGCCCGCGAACAGACTCTCCTCGGCGTAACCGGTTCTGGCAAAACCTTTACGATGGCCAACCTCGTTGCTTCCCAAAACCGCCCCACCCTCGTTCTCGCCCACAACAAAACCCTCGCCGCCCAACTATACTCCGAATTTCGCGATTTTTTCCCCGAAAACGAGGTCCATTATTTTGTATCATACTTCGACTATTACCAACCCGAAGCCTACATCGCCAACACCGACACCTATATCGAGAAAGACAGCGCAATCAACGAAGAAATCGACCGCTTACGCCATGGCGCCACCGAAGCCCTCCTGACACGACGCGACACCCTTATCGTCGCCTCAGTCTCCTGTATTTACGGAATCGGTTCCCCCGAACACTACAAAGCTATGGCGATTCGTCTCAAAGTCGGTGAAGCGCTCAACCTCACTCAATTTATCAAGCTTCTCACCGAAATCCAATATCAGCGCAACGACATCGCTTTCGAGCGCGGCAATTTCCGCGTCCACGGCGACACTTTGGACCTTTTTCCGGCCTCCGGCGACCGCGCCTATCGCCTAGAATTTGCTTTCGATACTCTCGAAACGATCAAAGTCATCGACCCTCTCACCGCCGAGCTAATTAGTACCCCCGACGAAATCGGCATCTTCCCAAACACCCACTACGCGACCCCAAAGGAATCGCTCGATTTGGCTATCAAAAAAATCCGCGCCGAATATCAAGGTCGCTTAAAATTCTTTGAACAACAGCAAAAATATCTCGAAGCTCAGCGTCTTTCTCAGCGCATCAAGTACGATCTCGAGATGCTCGAGCAAACCGGTTTCGTAAAAGGCATCGAAAACTACTCACGTCATCTCGACGGACGCAAGCAAGGCGAACCGCCAGCAACTCTCCTCGATTACTTTCCCGACGATTATTTAATGCTTATCGATGAGTCTCATATGACTCTACCTCAGGTTCGCGGCATGTTCAACGGCGACCATGCTCGCAAAGAAACTCTCGTCGAATACGGTTTTCGCCTCCCCTCCGCACTAGACAATCGCCCACTCACTTTTGCCGAATTTGACCAACACATCAATCAAGTTATCTATATTTCCGCCACACCAGGACAATACGAGCTCGACCGCAGTACCAACCGCGCCGAACAAATCATCAGACCAACCGGACTCCTTGATCCAGAAATCGAAATCCGCTCTAGCGAAAATCAGATCGACAACCTCGTCGAAGAAATTGACCAACGCATCGCCAAACACCAACGCGTTCTCGTCACCACTCTTACCAAGCGCATGGCCGAAGATTTATCCGAGCATTTACTCGAGCTCAACATCAAAACCGCCTACATCCATAGCGACATCGACACTCTCGAACGCGGCGATATCCTCCGCGACCTCCGCAATGGCACTTATGATGTTCTCATCGGCATCAATCTCTTACGCGAGGGTCTCGATCTACCCGAAGTCTCCCTTGTCGCAATTCTCGACGCGGACAAGGAAGGCTTCTTAAGAAGCGAATCCGCTCTCGTTCAAACCATTGGACGCGCCGCACGTCACGTCGAAGGCAAAGTCATCATGTATGCCGACTCAACAACCGGCAGCATGGAGCGCGCCATCAACGAAACCTATCGTCGCCGCGAGATTCAACAAAAATACAACGCCGAACACCACATCACTCCCACCTCTGTCAAAAAAGCCATCGGCGATGGCCTGCGCGCCATTATACCGCAAAAAGAGCAGAGCAATAAGCTCAACCTCAAAAAAATCCCCCACGAAGAATATCCTCAAATCATCAAGGAGCTCACCGCTCAAATGCAGCTCGCCGCCGCCAATCTCGACTTTGAACGCGCTGCCACTCTCCGCGATCAAATCGAAGACTTAAAACTCGCACTTAAACCTCAAAAATAATCAAGCCCATGTCGTCAATATTGCGATATCTCTTAGTAAAAACCTAGTCTTCTTTGCTCGCCGTACCTCCACAACCACTTCAATCGTCGCGACCAGCTCATGATTTATCTCTTCTAAACCCCTCTCGACCGTCTCTCACAAAAAATGCTAAAATATATCTATGACTCAAAAAACTATCACTCGTTTTGCTCCCTCCCCAACCGGCTATATCCATATCGGCAACGTACGTAGCGCGATTTACCCCTATCTCCTCGCCAAACAAAACCATGGCGATTTCGTTTTGCGCATCGAAGATACCGACCGCGCCCGCTACGTCGACGGCGCCACCGAACTAATCGAAGATACACTTACATGGCTCGGTCTCGACTGGGACAAGGGTCCTCAAAAACCCAGCCAGACTCATCCTTCAATCTCCTACTTTCAATCCGAACGCCAACAAATCTACCTAAACTACGCCAAAAAGCTCCTTGACCAAGGTCGCGCCTATTTCGATCATACCGACCAAGCGACTCTTCAAAGCTATCGCGACGACGCTGCCAAGAAAAAACAACCATTTCTTTACCGCAATTATCGCCCAGATTCCCTCGACACTCGCTGGCAAAACGGCGTACCGCTCCGCTTTAAGTCCGATCCAAAACTCCGCCATTACCACGACGAAGTCTTCGGCGATCAAGACCTTAAGCCTGAGACCCAAGACGATATCATTCTTCTCAAAGCCGACGGCATGCCTACCTACAACTTCGCCCACATCGTCGACGATGCCGAGATGGAAATCACCCACCTTTTTCGTGGGCAAGAATATCTTCCTAGTATGGGCAATTATCTCGCCCTCTACGAGGCCCTCGATTTAACACCGCCAAAATTTATCCATCTCCCACACATTCTCGGCCCTACAGGCAACAAAAAGCTCAGCAAACGCGATGGCGCCAAATCCGTCACCGATTATCGCCAAGAGGGTATTCTCCCCGAAGCTATGCTCAATTACCTCGCTTGCCTCGGCTGGAACGACGGCACCGAAGACGAGCTCTACAGCAAAGCAGATCTTATTTCGAAGTTCAAGGTCGACCGCATTCAACACGCCGGCGCACGCTTTGACGAACAAAAACTCCTCTGGCTCAATGGCCAATGGCTCCGTCGCCTTTATGCCGAAAACCCCGATCAACTTTTCGCCTCTAGCAAGGCTTTTTGGCCAGAAAACTCCCAGAATCAGCCCGAAAAACAACGTCAAGTTTTTGCAATTATTTACGACCGTCTCAAAACTTTCGCCGACCTAAAAACAATGACGTCTTATTTCTTTGCCGATCCACAAGTAGATCTCGACCAAATCACCAATAACAAGGCTCTCAAGAAACTATCTGAACACGAAATTTGTTCAATTCTCCGCAAGGCTGTGGAAAAACTGTGCAAAACTTCCAGCTGGACTCCAGAAACCCTCCAAAACGACCTCAATCATCTCCTCGACGAAACCAAGCTAAAACCCATGCAACTCTTCGGCCTCCTACGCCTCTCCGTATCTTTTGCTCCTTTTAGCCCCGCCCTCCACGACACGCTCGCCGTTCTCGGACGCGACACTACCATTGCTCGCCTTAATGCTGTCCTTACCGCTTTTGCGCGCGACTAAATCGCTCCCCCCACCTCCGCCATATTTCAACAATAACGATTATGCTATACTAACTACATGGATGATATTAAGCGCCCAACGCGCCCAGCACAAACATCAATACCTAATCAAGCTAGTCCCGCCACGTCCGCTCAATCCCTCCAGCAGACACAGGCGCAGCTTCCCCCGAATCAGCCCGCGCCTCCTTTACGGTCCCATCTACCGTCTACTTCTCGTCCATTATCACAAACTATTCGCGCCCGCCAGCTCAATCAACCGCGCACCCGCTCCGCCACCGCAAGCGCCACCTTACACGACGTCGAAAAATATATCGACCACACCAAAACCCAAGACGAAACTATTGTCCCGATTAGCAAATCCGCCCAAAAACAAGCCCTCAAACAACAAAATCGCGCCAAAAAAGCCAAGCTCACAAAACGCCTTATCGCAGCTTGCGCTATCTTTGTAGTACTCGGCATTCTTGCCTTTATTATTTTTCACCCCACTCATCGCGAAGAATCCGCCAAACTTAGCGCTCTCAAACTCGCCACCGCAGACAATTTCTTCTATTCGCCGCTCACCGGCCTCGAAGTCAAAGATGCCGATACTATGAATAGCGCAACAACTTGTATAATGATCGAAAATAGCCCCGAAGCACGCCCTCAGTCCGGCCTTACCGAAGCCGGTGTAGTCTATGAGGCAATTGCCGAAGGCGGCATTACGCGTTTTATGGCAATTTATCAAGAATCCAAACCCCAACTCATCGGCCCAGTCCGCAGCGCGCGCCTAACATACGTCCACTTCGCCAAATCATATAACTGCTCCTTTGCACATGTCGGTGGCGCCGGCAACGCCGTCGGCGAATTAAGAAACAGCGGTTATCGCGACCTCGATGGTGGTTATTATGAAGGGAAATACTTCTTCCGCAATAACGGACCATTTGGCGGCAAACGCCGTAGCGCACCACACAATGTCTATACAAACTTCGACGCTCTCGACAAACTCAACTACGAAAAAGGCTTCACATCTTCAAAATTCAACGGCTTTTCCCGCATCGAGCCAGAACACACCCCCGACACTACCGGGCAATCTGCTAAGACAGTGCGCATTACCATGTCTTCCGCAACCTTCAACCCAATTTTCACCTACGATGCCGGCTCAAATAGCTACAGGCGCGCCCATGCCAATGGCGGCGCACACACTAGCGTCAACGAAAGTGGACAGCAGATCCAAATCTCACCCACCGTTGTCGCCGCCATCAAAGTAGACGCTATCGCACGTAGTACCGAAAAACAATTCTCCGATTATGTCACTACCGGCAGTGGCGACGCATTCATCTTTCAAAACGGCACCGTCGTTGCCGGCACGTGGAAGCGCGACTCTATCGATCAAGCAATACAATTCTATGACAGAGAAAATAATGAAATTCTCTTAAATCGCGGACAAACTTGGATTTCCGCTTATCCAAGCAACTCCGGTTCAGTCACTTGGGAATAAATACTAAGGAGGTCTATGTCGTCTAGTACGCCCAACAATCAAACACCTACACCACCATCTTACGAACGCGATCCATATTCACGCAAACTCGAGCAAGATCACGAAGACGATCCTTATCGAGCCGAAATCGCTCAAGAATGGCTCGATACGATGCAACATGCCCCCGAATACACCCCCGAATACGCCGCCAGCTCCTCTCAAGACATGTCCGAAACTCTTGAACGCACAATTGAGCGCCCAGGCTCCGCCAATCCAATCACTATGCTTGCAACTCCAACCACCACCGAAACTGTTACTCGCACCGAGCCCAGCACCAATACTCACGCCCTCAACTATACTAGCGACGCCGCCGCCCAAGGCGTAACGCTCGAAAACATCAAAACCGGCATCGAAGAAACCTACGGCAGCCAAGGCATCGAAGCTCTCGCCTCCAGCGCTGCCGCACTCGCCGTTACCAACGCCGCTATCCACAAAACTAGCGACATCATACACGACCAAAAAGCTGTCGCCGAAGAGGGAAGTAGGGCAAAAGATGAAGCCGACCAAGAAGACGCCGAATCCACACTAAAAGCCACCCAGCTTACCGCAATCGCCATCAAAAAAGCTTACGAAAACGCCACTATCGCAACCGCCTGCCACGACCTAAATTATGCCAATCTTTTTACTACTGGTGCCGAAGCGAAAGCCAGCGAGCTCTACCAACTTGCCGCCGAATGTCGCAATAGCGCCAAGGACGCCGACTCGGATTTCGCCGCAATCCTCAACCAAACCGCCACCCAAGCCCTCGACATGGTCAAAGCCGCCCAAGAAACCGACAACGCCGCTCGCGACGAGTTAGCGGCGCAAACAACGCAAGCACCCACGCAAAGGTCGGACGAATCATTAACAACCCCCGAGCCTCAAAGCCCCGAAATCGATACCGAAACTAAAAACATCCTCTTAAAATACAATATCGACGACGCAAAAATCGCCAGCTACCAGAAGGCGACCGGTACAACCGAGCCAAAAGATGACGATGAAGCCGATTCAGAGGCAGGGCAAACCTTCCAGCAACCCAAAAATGAGAAAAAAGACGCCGCCTAAAATATCACCTCCTTTACCACGCTAACGAGCCTATCGCTCGTCAAAAACCATAAGAAATTTCCCAAAAGCTCAAGAAATTGTTACAATATAAAAAAGGGAAGTTGGAGACAATATGTATACTAACCAAAAAATCCTCGTCGGTAAAACTAAGACTAGCACTGAATTATCAATTTTGCCAAAAATGGCAAACCGCCACGGTCTTATTACTGGCGCAAGCGGCTCAGGTAAAACGATTACTCTAAAAGTTATGGCGGAAAGCTTTTCCGATGCCGGCGTACCAGTTTTTCTCGCCGACGTAAAAGGCGATTTAGCCAGCACTGCCGTCTCAGGCGAAGTCAACGACAATATCCAAGCTCGCCTCGATAAACTATCTATCAAAGATTTTGAAACCAAGGCTTTTCCTGTATGTTTTTGGGATTTATACGGCCAAAGTGGCCATCCTATTCGCGCAACCGTCAAATCGGTCGGCGCCGAGATTCTTTCAATCATGCTCGGTCTCTCCGAAGCCCAAGAGGGCAATCTCGCAATCGCATTTGCCATCGCCAAAGACGAAAATCTTCCCCTTATCGACCTCAAGGATCTGCGCGCCGTTTTGCAACATGTTAGCGAAAATCGCGATCACTACACCACAAAATACGGCAACATCACGCCTCAGAGTATCGGCGTCATTCAACGCAGTCTCCTCACACTCGAAAACCAAGGTGCCGCCCACTTCTTCGGACAACCCGCTCTCGATATCAATGACTTCTTTAGAAACGACAGCGACGGGCGCGGCTTTATCAATATCCTTCACGCCGTTACCTTATTCGAGAGCCCCGATATGTATGCCGCCTTCCTTCTCTGGCTACTCAGCACACTCTTCACTTCGTCTCCCGAAGTCGGCGACCTCGAAAAGCCGAAACTGGTCTTCTTTTTCGACGAAGCGCACCTCCTCTTCCACAATATGCCCCTTTACCGCTTAAAACGCATCACACAGATCGTCAAACTCATCCGCTCGCGCGGTATTGGCCTATACTTTATCTCACAAAGCCCAACCGATATCCCCGACGAAATTCTCGCCCAACTCGGCAATCGCGTCCAACATTCACTACGCGCCTACACTCCCTCCGAACAAAAAACCGTTCACGCCGCCGCGCAGGCTTTTCGCACCAATCCAAGCTTTGACACCGAAAAGACCATTCTCGCCCTCGGCACCGGCGAAGCTCTCGTTTCCTTCCAGGACGAAAAAGGCGCTCCAACAATCGTCGAACACGCTACGATTCTTCCGCCACAAAGCCAAATGGGCGCACTCGACGATTTAACTCGCAATAAAATCATCAACGCTAGCCCGCTTTGCGGCAAATACGACGCCGCCGAAGATCCCGAATCTGCCTCAGAAATCCTCGAACAACAAGCCACTACTCGCGCCGCTGAACAAGCCGCCGCCGAAGAAGCCAAAGCCGCCGCTAAGCAGCAAGCCGCCGCCGAGAAAGCTGCCCAAAAGGCCGCCGCCGAAGAAGCCAAGCTCGCCGAAAAACAACGCATCGCCGCCGAAAAGGCTGCCGAGAAGTCAAAGGCTCAGCACAAAAAGCTGACCGACCGTCTCGTCGGCAACATTGTTGGCGCCGTCGGTAGCTCAGTCGGTCGCAAAATCACCAACTCATTACTTAAAAAGATTTTCAAATGAACATGACCGCCAGCTCTCAAAACGACCACATCACCACACACGATGAACCCACCACAAAATCCTCTAAAAACCGCGACAAAACCGCCGATAAAGACGCCTGCGACTGCCTCGCCAACCAATCCGCCGCCGTCGACCTGATTAAACTCACCAACCACGCCCCCACCGAAGCGACCACGCGTCGCATTACCGCCTTGCTCGTTATTTTCCTCGCCACACTCGCAATTTTCGCCGCAATGCTTCTGATTCAAAAAATTAGCAATTCAACATCATCAGTCACGCGCACCTGCGTCACCACCTCAAGCAATCCTCTTGACTGCGCCCCGCAACCAAAATAGGGGCCAAGCAAAAAACTCTTGCCCCACTTCAAAATCACCCCTAAGCAATCGTCTTTTTACGAAGCTCACGCACGTAAAACTCGAGACGGTCGCCAATTTCAAGCGTCAACTTCTTGGTAGTTTTCAAAGAAAGACCACCTATTTGCCCTTCGGTAAGCGTCGGGACACTAATTTTACCTTCCTGGACGCTAATCACTTCAAAATCGCCTAGCAATTCCTTTTTACGATACGCTCGACCAAGCATACCAGCCGAAACTTTTCCGACCGTAACCTTTCCGCCCGCAATCACCTCGGTCTTTTCCGTACGGAAAACGCCTTTCACCTCAAGCGACCCCGTATCCTCTTCGACCACTTCGGCGTCTAAGAGTTGTTCCATTTCACGCTTCGCATCATCGAGCAATTCATAAATGACGCGAAAAACGCGTACCGGCACGCCGTTGCGCTCAGCCATTTTTGCCGTAGCATTCGCCACTGGCACATTAAAACCATAAACAACCGTCTTCCCGCCAGTCGCAAGATAGACATCATTTTCACTAATCGCACCCACCCCAGTCGCAACAATATTTAATGTGATTTCACCATTCGTATCAATCAAACGCAAAGAGTCAACTACCGAAGTCACCGAACCCTGAACATCGCCTTTCACAATCACATTAAAAGTCTTGGTATTGTCAGCCACATTCATCATACGCAAAAGATCCGTACTCGTTACGTTTGCACTCGCCGAAGCATCGTTCTCAGCCTGAGCATTCAGCAAAGCCATTTTGCGCGCCGTTTTTTCATCAGGCGCCTCTTCAAATTTATCGCCAAAATTCGGCAATTCTTTAAATCCAGTAATCACAACTGGCGTCGAAGGCAAAGCTTTGCTCTTTGGCCTTCCTTTCCAATCACTCATCGTGCGTACTTTCGCATAAGTTTTACCAGCAACAATAAATTCACCCGTTTTCAATTCACCACCCGTCACCAGCAAATTCACAACAGAACCCTTACCAGTCTCCATGTGGCTTTCAATCACAAGCCCTTCGGCCGGAATTTGCTCATCAGCCTTTAACTCATCGATATCCGCAGTCAGCAGAATCATCTCAAGAAGCTTATCAAGATTTTGGCCAGTCTTTGCGCTAACCGGAACCATGATCGTATCGCCACCCCACTCCTCGGGGTTCAGATTGAAATCAGTAGCCAACTGGGTTTTCGTGCGGTCAATATTCGCCTCCGCCTTATCAATCTTGTTAATCGCCACGATGATTTTCGCATTTGCCGCCTCCGCAAACTTAATCGCCTCGGTAGTCTGCGGCTTTACGCCATCATCTGCCGCTACCACCACAACCACAATATCCGTCAACATCGCACCATGTTGGCGAATTGCCGCAAACGCTTCATGACCGGGCGTATCAAGAAATGTAATTAAACGATCTTTGTGCTTTAGCTGATACGCAGAGATATGCTGCGTAATACCGCCCGCCTCATCGTCAACGGTCTTCTTTTTCAATAAGTTATCGAGCAATGTCGTTTTCCCGTGATCGACGTGACCCATCACCGCAACAACCGGTGGGCGCACTTTCGCATTCGCCGTCAATTCGCGCTTTACCCCAGGCAACTTCGCAGAATTTTCCTTTTTCACGAAACGAACGTTCTTAAATCCTAATTCCTCAACCATGATTTGCGCCGTCTCAACATCAAGACGCTGGTTGATCGTCGCCATAATACCATTCTTAAACAGTTCACCGATTAAATGTGTTACTGAAACGCCGAGAGCTTTCGCTAACTCATCAACGGTAATTGAGCCAGAAACTTGAATAACTTTTTCTTCCACGAGTTAGCTCCTTTCTTTTAAACAATATTAAAAATAGACCACAAGTGGTTACCTTTCCATATTTTAACATGAGATAAGCTTTTTGTCATTTTTCACGCACTTTTCCACAGCCTTCCAACACGATACAAAAAATCTAAACCAAAAACCTTTCTACTTATGCTAAAATAAACCTCAATAGGACAAAGAGGAGAAATATTATATGTTTGAATTAACAGAAGACTTTTTAGCAAAGGTTGGCCTGACCAATCTTCCCGAAAATCAAAAAGCGGACTTTTTAAGCTATGCCCAAGACCAACTCGAGGTACGCATCGGCGAAAAAATGAGCCACGCCCTCACCGAGTCTCAGCTCGACGAATTCGAAAAAATCATCGACAACGAACCCACCGTCATCCAATCTTGGCTCTCCTCGCTCGGCGACTATCGCAATGACGAAGTCTATGCGAAAATTCGCGCCGCACACGGTGCCGAAAATCCCGAAATGCTCAACGATTTCGTTACCGCAAAATGGCTCAACAAAAATTGCCCACAATACACGCAAATCATCGAATCCTCTTTCAACGAATTAGTCTCAGAAATCTCCAGCCAAAAAGACGCCATTCTCGCTAACGCGTAAACAGCTCTGCAATCACGCACGCACCAAGCTTGGGCAATAGATAAAAAAATAAGCCCAACAAGGCTATTCGTATTTGGTGATTCCGGCGGGATTCGAACCCGCGATTGCCTGGATGAGAACCAGGAGTCCTAGACCGCTAGACGACGGAACCATATTTCATAGATTACAGCCTAGAGTAGCGCACTACGCCTGCTCCGACTCGATAATCCTACATCTAATTTAACAAATCTCCTCGCCTTTTGCAAATCCAAAAAACATGATATAATAATATCATGCAAATTATCCGGCAATATTGGCGAATTGTTTTTCCAATCTTCTTTATATTACTAATCTGGTTTTTTTCGTCTCAAAATGGCGCCGATTCCGACACTCTCTCAATTGGACTCGCCACGAAGCTCGGCCTAACAAACGGCCTCATACGCAAACTCGCCCACGTGGTTCTCTTTAGCTGTCTCGGCTATTCCGTTGCAAGCTTTCTAAAAGGTCTCCATCCCGCAACATTCCCGGATTATACGATGGTTATTTTTTGCGTTATCTTTACCGCCGTCTATGGAGCAATCGACGAAGTTCATCAACTCACCGTCTCCGGCCGTAGCGCCAACTTCACCGATATCCTGATCGATTCCGTCGCAGGTTTATGGGGCGTTCTTCTCTATACCGCGATTTTCTGCTTTTTCCGACGCTGGAAGATTCGTCGCGCCCAACGCCTCGCCGCCACCCGCCACTCGACCGACGTCTAACCTTCCATTATATCACACTTTACATTTTTTGTCAAGTTTGCTAAACTAATAGCATGAGATTACCAATCGTCGCTATCATCGGTCAAACTAACGCCGGCAAATCTAGCCTATTTAATCGCCTCGCGCGCAAACATCAGGCTATCGTTGCACGCGAGGCTGGCACCACGCGCGACAGCGTAACTACTACGATCGACGACCGCTACCTCTTGGTCGATACGGCCGGCCTCAAAGACCCCTCTGACGCTTTCGAGGCGACTATTCAGGCGCAAATCGATGACGCGATTGACGCCGCCGATCTTATCTTGCTCGTCGTAGACGGCACCAAATACCCCAATCACGACGATTCTCTAATCGCCACAAAAGCCCTCCGCAGCAAAAAACCACTCCTTCTTATCCGCAACAAATCCGACCTCAAAGAGTTTCTCCCCGCATACGAATTCGCCCAGCTTGGCATCCGTGACCATCTTGACGTTTCCGCCACGACTGGTTACGGATTCGACTCGCTACGCGCCAATCTCGACCGATTACTCCCCCACGCCCCCAGGTCATCCTCCCGCCACAAAGACGACACAACGCTCAAAATCGCCCTCGTCGGCCGCCCCAATGTCGGCAAGTCCAGCTTATTCAATACCCTTGGCAAAAAACAACAAGCCGTCGTTTCAAGCCGCGCCGGCACCACACGCGACGTCAACCGCATTACTCTCCGCTACAATAATCGCAATCTCGAGATTCTCGACACCGCCGGCCTCCGTCGTCCAGGAAAACGTGAAGTCGGCATCGAAAAATTCTCCGCCATCCGCACCCTCGCCGCCATCGAAGAGGCCGATGTATGCTGTCTTCTTGTTGATAGCACTGAGTTTCACGTTAAGCTCGATCAAGCCATCGCCGGTCAAATCGTTGAAGCCGGGAAGGGAATTATCTTTATCGTCACCAAAACCGATTTACTATCAAGCCACGAACAAGAACAAGAACAAAACCAAAAGCAAGCACAAAACCACGAACGCAAACAACATCACGAGCAAGAACAGGAATCCCCCCAATCACAAAACCAAGACCACGCCACTCCAAAAGACGCCACCGATCAAATCCTCCGCCGCATGCGCCACGATTTCGATTTCATTCCTTATGCTCCCGTCATCCTAACTAGTAGCTTAACCGGCAAAAACGTGACTAAAATTTTCGAACTCGCCACCACAATCGACCAAAACCGCCACCAAGAAATCAAGACCTCCGACTTAAACAAAATCCTCATGTCCGCCGTCGCCGCTCATCCCCCCGCCGGCCTCAAAAACACCCACCCCAAACTCCGCTATATCGTCCAAACCGACACTTGCCCACCATGGTTCGTCGTTTACGGCAGCAATCTCAGCCTCCTCCACTGGAGCTACAAACGCTACCTCGAACGCCGCCTCCGCGAAGTCTTCCCCTTCAACGGCACCCCCATTTTCTTCTCTTTCAGAAATCGCGACTAAAAAACGCCCCACATTTCTGTCGGGCGCAATTATTCAACTAGCGTAGAAAATTACCAATCTAGCCAAAACTTTCTCAAAACTCAATAAATCAGTCGGCAAAAATCGTCAACAGCTCAACAGAAATCAACCATCAAATGCCTCCGCAATTACCTTCGCCGCATCCGACCTTGTGATTTCATCTCGATCCATCTTGATTACTGCCGCATATTTATTGCCTGCCAACTTCGAAGCCGCATACGAAAGCCCATTACTGTTATGGTTGATATGCCTATTCGTTCTCTGTAACGGGTCACCCATCACGATAATCTTCGAGCCGTCACCCGTCCGCTTCATTAGCTGCTGCGCCTGAAAACGCTCCGTATCTTGGAATTCATCATAAATAATCCAAGAATTCGCTATCGAACGTCCTCCCATATTTATAATCGGCACAAAGCTAAAATACTTCTCGAGTAGCTCATTGATTTCTTTATCAATCTGAGCGCGCCCTTTTTCGAAGCCGCCTTGTTCCTTATTATTCTGCGCCTTTAAATATGCGCGAATATTGTCAACAATCGGCATCGCTTTTGCAATCGTCTTCTCGCGCTCGCTTCCAGGCAAAAATCCGATTTCATCTCCAAGTTTCGCGTCACGCGGACAAACAAATATTTGCTCAAAGCGCGCCCGTTTTCCTGTCGCAAGATGTAGTCCTATCGAAGTCGCAAGAAATGTCTTACCCGTACCAAAAACCGACGGACAAATCACAATTGGTATTTCATCAACCGGCGCCAAAAGCGCCTCCATAAACATCGCTTGCCCCGCCGTCCACGGCTTGATAAAACGTGGCGCATTGTCAATATAGTGCAATTTCTGAATACAAGGCCGATCGTCTCCCTTCACGAAAGGCTCAAATCTGCCAACAAAGGCCCCAACCGCTGGATACTGCCGCCTTGTAACCTCATCGACTATGAATTCAACAAATTCATTGCATCGCAACGGCGCCTCATTAGGGTAATGCTCTTGCCAATCTTCAATCGTAATATATCCCTTATGCCGCCAATTTGAAATATCCGCTTCATCCATCACGACTTTTCGTCGTCCCGTATAAACCGTATCGTTAATATGCGCAACATCAAATCCGCTAAGATACGCCTTTGCGCTAACATTATCATCGCCCGTCATTATCGCCAGCTTTTGCTTCGGATAACGCTCTGCATAGGCCTTCGCCGTAGCAATCGTGTGCTGAGATGTACTTCCACTCGCATCGTCGCGCAACTTCACGTCTAGTTCGTTCATGCGCACAATCCGAATCTCCATCCCGTTCTCACACAAAAACTTATCCTCGACTTCGTCATGCAAGGTCTTTAAAATTTCAACCAATCTCCCCGTCAAAACCTTCGTTGCTTCTCCGCGACTACTTTGCTCGTCTTGCAGGCGCGATATTTTCCCGATGTAAAACTCAGGAATTAGGAGCAAATCCGCTTTCCGCTTCGTCGATGCACTCGGCGATAAGATATTCGGATCACCAATCAGCACATCAAGCGCCGGCACGATTATCTCATGATACCGCGGACGCCTTTTCTCGCCCCTCCTCTCGCCAGGAAAAAAACCATTTTCCGCATTCCTGCGCCGAAACGAAGCTTGACTATTCTTTTTGTACCCATTCTTCTTACTCATCTGAAACCTCCTCAAAAAAAACACAGCCAATTTTTCTACGCATTGTCAAGTTGCAAACAAGACCAAAATCCCGCCTTGTTAAAACATATTATAACATATTTTCATCAAATCTGCCCACCATCTTGTCAAGAATCCTGTATAATACAATTATGTCAACCAAAACTTCCATGCAAGTTATCGTCGGTCTTGGCAACCCGGGCCAAAATTACAATTTCACACGCCACAACTTTGGCTTCCTCGCCCTCGATTTTCACGCCAAGCTTAATCAATTCACTTTCAAAGACCACTCCAAATTCCACGCCCAAATCCACCACGACTCGACCATCAATCGCCTCTATGTCAAACCCCAGACCTTCTATAATGAAATTGGTCAAACTCTCTCCGCCATTCGTTCTTTCTATAAAATATCGCCATCCGATTTCCTCATCATCTGCGACGATTTCGACCTCGACTTTGGCCAAATCCGCTTTCGCGAAAAGGGTAGCGCAGGTGGCAACAACGGCCTAAAATCCGCCATCAAACACCTCGGCACCGAATCTTTCCCTCGCCTTCGTCTCGGCACCAACAATCCTAGCTATCGCCAAAAACTCGGCGACGTCGATTTCGTTCTCTCGAAATTCACGCCTGACGAACGCGACCGCCTCCCCGACCTCTTGAGCCAAGTCCACGTCTTTCTCGAAGAATATTGATTCGCCCCGTAGGCTCCAGATTGACTAACCAGCACACTCAAAGACACATACTTCTCAACCTTGCCACTCCACCATTTTTCCATTATTTTCATTGCAAAGATCAAAAAATATCGGAAAAATGCCCATTTTCTACCAATTTTTGCCATTTTTATACAACATTTTACAAAAATAACAATAAGCGCAATCACCTCTGTAAAAAACCTCAATAATCTGTAAAAAATCCAAAAAATTCTATTGATTTAGCATAAAAAAGTGAAAAAAGTATTGACCAAAAAGCAAATCCGTGCTATACTAAAAACAGTTTTAGCCATCCCCAGGCTAAAAACCGCACATAAATAACCTATAACTAGCGTTAAATCTTCAGATTTAACAACAGTTGCGTGCTTTTGAAATCCTTTCGGCCTGCAAACTTCTTCTATTTTGTTTGCAGTGAAAAGTATTACCTCCACTTAGAAAGATTGTTTCAAAAGCTAGCAACCCCTTTAACCGGCGGGCCCCGATTTGTGAGGTGGGTCACGCTTCCGGAGTATCCGGTTCCTAGGAGGTGTGTTAAAGGGTCAAATAGCCCCAGGTGATGCCCACCCTTACCTGGGGCTTTTTGACGTCTATCGTACTACGAGACGCTTCTTTACCAAGTCTAATTCACGCAATATCTCTGCCTCACGAGCGTCAAAAGGTTCATTGTTGTCTCGAAGTTGCTCTTCATGATAGTATAATATAAACAGTATGCATAATCCTGAAGGAATGACCGGTCAATATGAGCTGACAAGCAACATCGAGTCATTTCCGCCCGAAGGCACGTCGTGGCAAAATCCAGGTGAGTTTCCTAGTTTTAGAGGAGAAGATTTATCTTTGAAAACAGATAAGGATACCAAAATAACTAATAGAGAGGCAGCCAGATCGGAGACAGAAAAACAATACCAGAGTGAATTGACTAGAGCATACGAAATCGATAAGGAAGACGTGATAAAATTCTCTGTCGAAACTGATGACAAGACAATTGACGGATATGAATTTGTTGGCGCGGACTTTAAAATGCTCGTTTCCGTTATTGGGGCAGTAGGGCAGCATCTTGGTCTTCATTCGCGGGGTATTGATTTAGAGAAGTGGAAGAATGCGGATAGGGAGTATATATCCACCTCTCTAATTTCGGACGGAAAAATGAGTTTATTTGATAAAAATGGACTAATCTTTGGGTTTAATCAGCTCAAAGATGGCGACTTCCTAAGTGCAGCTCCAATCGATCATGGGGTCTTAATCGATATTGGAAACATGGAGCGTTATGAAGATGACATCATGAGTCCAGATACTTTATTAAAAGAAACTGACACTAAAGATAGTTTAACTCCTTGGAATGAGGTAAGACTTAATGGTAAAACTATGCCCGACTCAATAATAACTTTTGGAGATTCGCAGGATACAATAAGCGATGAGGCTAAGAAGGCGGCAGAATTCTTTGGAGTGCCGATTTATTTGATTCGGACAGATATTTATGGCGAGCCCACAGATAGACGTGACGATAGAAATCTTTCTGACGATGTGAAGGAATTCTGGAAAAACTATAAAAATCATGCGCCAGAATCAGTGAAAAAAGAGAAAGATGCTCTTCTCGAAGAAGTAAAATCTTTCTTTGAGACGGGAGAAGCTGGAGAACGAATCATAAAGTACTTAGGTAATTACGGAAACGAATTGCAAGCTGCAAAAGAAAAAAGCTCTACTAGTGAAGAATTCGTCAAAAATCTTATGACTACATTAGGTCAAGATAAAATAGCAGCACTAAAAAAGCAAATCGAAGAATATTTAGGAATTTAACCGCTAAAATTATATAGGTCGATTGTAATTTTTAACGTGTTTTTATTGCAAAAATCGCATAAAAACCTAGATGGCTTGAATGAGATTTGGGACAAAAGCCTAAAAGAAAAAAGAGCTGGGTAGAACTATATTTGGACACGATGATAATGGCAGTGCAACAAAAGCTTAGCATTTATGCTATAATTTAAATTCTGTCGCAAGTCTACCCTTGATAAGGTAGGGCGAGACTACAAGTGAGGTAAAAGATATGAACCAGAGTGCTAAAATAACATTCCCGCCAGGTGCGAATAAATATGAAAGAGATATAGAGTGGAGCAATCTTGGCGAGATCTCAGATTCGAATTTCGGTTTTTTTTGATTTAGTTGAGAAGCCTAATTGCACTAGATATAATGTCAGAGTTTTGCTATTTGATAAAAACGGAAAAATTTGCGTAATAAAGTCGGCTAAGTATGGTTATATTCAAATACCCGGTGGCGGCATAGAGAGCGACGAGAGTTTAGAACAAGCATTAAGGCGAGAAACTAGAGAAGAAACTGGTTTTGAAATTAGGGAGATAGAGCCATTAGGATATTTTTGCGAGAATAGAGAGAGTGCTCGTAACGCACATAATTGGAGAAAAAGTATCACTTTCGCTTTTATCGCAAAAACAGAAAAGGAAGTTGGAACCGATTATACCGATGATGAGATTGCTGAAGGTTTTGAGCCAGTATGGATAAAAGTAAATGAATCGTTCAACATATTCAGCCATGCTGATGGCAAAATAGCAAGTTATAGTGGCAATTTTTCTAATCGCCGAGATTTAACTATCGTAAAATCGTTAATAAGCCAAAAGGCTCGCAATGAATAACCCTAACGCAACACATCATGAGGGTGTGAACACAAGCGAGGATTTTTCGGCCGAGGGGGTTTCTTGGACTAATCCTGGCAAATTTCCTGCTTTTATGTCGGGCGTCAATAACGTCGAAACTGAAACTGGAGTAGAGCAGCCATCGAGTGCGAAAGAGGCTAGTCTTGAAATAATACGTTCCGCTAATCAAGATGTAGAAAACACGCTACTACCGGAATATGTAGAGAGTAGTTTGTTTGACAGACTAGGCACAAAAAACCTTGATATCACGGCTATAAGACCAGTGCAGGAACAATTATGTAGTATTCCAGAACAATCGCAAGAGTTATTTCTATCAATAATAGATGGCTTTGATAGAGATGATAATTGGAGGCCATATTTTACGGCCGTCCTCAATAATTTTACAAATGGTAAATTTGCTGCTTTAATCGAATCCGCTAGTAATGCTAAAGAGGTTGACCTATCCACACTTAGTCGCGTAATGGCTCACAAGGATAATTATTTAGACATTACTGACGTATCGGAATTGCAGAATATAGATAGCATTATTGATAATAAGATTGTAGCTTCGGCAGAACAGGGAGATTTAAAAGGCTGGCAAAACTTCTCCCTTTTGAAGAAGTTTAACTTATCATTAGACGAGTCTAAAATTTTAGTGCAGAAGTATGCATATAGAATAGAAGATGTCGAAGTGCAAGAATATGGCGATATGAAAAACTTTTTAGATAGTTTGAAGCAAATTATATCTGCTGAGAATCCGGAAGAATTTAGAGATTTGCTTGCCGTAGCTCCAAATCTCAGCATTCAAGATTATCCAGATTTCCAAATCGAGGCACAACGTATGTGTGCTGAGAGTTTTAACCAGGACCTATTTAGCGTAGCCGACAAGGAATTCATAGAGGAAGACGGCGTTAGGGTTATAAATGCTGGAACTGATTTTAAGATGATAGTGCGTTCAGACGGGGCTTTTTCAGAACGACCTGAACAGACTGGCGATAGTAATTATTCAAAAAAATGGAATAGACCTTCTAGGTCTAATACTAGTTTTTCTACTTCGCTTATCGCAAGCAACCACCTACTCTACTGGGGATTGTCTGAGTACTCGGAAAATTCGCCAACTATTACCTATGGATTCTCTGGCTTAGATGATGACGCGATTGTTGAAAATGCCATGGGCGATGATGCTACAATCCATAGGAGAAAACGTACACTAGATACGAGCAGTTATGGTGATTTTAGAGATATTAATCCAACAACCTTTGATGGTTGCGGACAACGTTTTATGACGTTTGAAAATATTATGGACGATAGTAGTCGGGCTCTCCATACTGAAACTGTAATGTCTAGATTTTATAAGGATGAAAATGATGAAGAACAGCGTAGGCAACCAAGCTATGTAGTTTATGTAAAAACTGGCGATAATTACAGAGAAGACGCACAATACGAAGAAACTAAAAAGGCTGCTCGCGACTTTAATATACCTGTTGTCGTAATTGACATGGAGCAAGTTCTAGCTCACGAGCGAGCAAAAGTTGACTCGATGAGAGAAGATTTAAAACAGAACTGGTCTCTAGAAGAAGCGGTTGCAGTCATTCAATCTTATTCGAACAATGCGATAAAACAATTACGAAGTGGACCGAGCGAACTTGTATCTAGATATTTTCCAGACGAAATAAATGGAAAAAGTGTTATGGAGGATTTTATTTCCGAACAACTCGCTAATGCACTCTCTACCGAACGGCAGTCGCTGTTTGATGAATTAATGGTCTTAAATGCTAAAAAACGCATAGTTTCGGATATCTTTATGGCAAAGTTAGAACACGCTAACCCTGATATAACTGCCAATCTTAAAAAATACGGAAATGAGATTTATGGTATTACAATTAATGACCAGTCTAAAGAAGTTTCTTATGGTTTCAGAAGAGCTAAAGGCTGCATAGCAATCTGTGAAGAAAACGGCTTAGGTTTGACGGATGAGCTACTGGCCAAGCATGGTCCGAATGAATTGAGGAAGGCTATCAAAGCATGTAAAGATGCCGGAGTAGCCCCAAGTGAAGAACTTGCACTTATCCAACCATACGAACTTGAAAGGGTGACGAGTCTTTGTCAGGAAAACAATATAAAACCGACTCCGGGATTATTAAAACAACAACCATTTAAACTCGAATGCAAAATTACCAAATGTAGGAATGGCAGACTCCCAATAGAAGCCTCTATCTTGGAGAAATCTGATGAAGAAATAGACAAAATGGTTTCGACAACAATGGTAGAAAGCCGGCCTACTACTGGCACGAAAGAAGAAAATGGCTTTGAGGATTTTTCTGCAGATAGATGGAGCGACAGTTCTTGGGATGATTGGGCGTAAGCGTTGACATATCGGGCAGCTGAAACAGCGGGTGAACGCAGGGCGATTCTACAAGCCATTGGATTCGTAGCAAAGCTAGTAGAACGCAAAGTCGATACATATAAAAATGGAAGGGATTTAACCAAGAAATTTATAGAGGTCAAGCCGTATCCATGGCTCGAAAAATTGGCAAAAATGCTAAAAAAATTGCCCCAGAAATCGACAAGGGATTTAACCGCGATTTACAGGGGGAAAACGACCGAAAAAGTGCCCTATATTCGGAATGGTGGAGCATATGAGACTCGAACTCATGACCTTCTCAATGCCATTGAGACGCTCTAGCCAACTGAGCTAATGCCCCGTGCCATAATTATATCAGAAAAACTCCAAGGCTCAAAATCAATGATATATTATTAAGAAGTATGATAAACTCACGCCATCAACTTAAGCCTTCGCCACGCACCGCACCATCATCAGTGTCAAACGAAATTTCGACTTGGCACACTCTCGCCTCGCTCGACGACCTTCCAAAAGATCTTTCTGTTGCTCAAGTCCACACACTTCTTTTTAGTCAAGAAGGCTACCTCATGCTTCGCGAAAAAAACAATAAGCCACTCATCACTACTGGTGGACACGTCGAACCAAGCGACGACAATCCCGTCTCCGCACTCATTCGCGAAGTAAACGAGGAGTTAAATTGCGACCTAGATCCTGCTACTATTTTACCGCTCGGCTACTATCACGTTACTCACACTTCAGCACCCGGCTATCGCCATTGGCACGACAAAACACCATTCGCTCGCCTACGCTTTGTTGCAAAAATCTCCAAAATCAACCCTGCACGCCCCGATCCCGCACAGCCACAGTTGCATATTTTTGGTCGCAAGCTCATCGACCCACGCAAAGTCCTCGCATTATACGACGACGATTATCTCAACTACGCCTCGCTTCTTTTACCGCTCGCAATTCAAACCGCCATTAGCCATCACCTCATCGCAGCCACCTCACACCTCGCCGACGATCCTTTCGATGCTTTGCCCGTTCTCGACCCACCATCGCTCGTAATCAACCAAGAAACAATCACCAAAAATAAGGAGAAATCTCTACTATGAACGCCTTTCTCATTGTCTTTCTCATTTTCATCGCAATTATTCTTATTCTAGTCGGACTCTTTTTGATTACCGGCCTCGGCGGCTCGCCTTACGTCCCAACCGAACGCAAGGATCTCGAAGAAGTCTTCACCAAACTTTGCCCGCTCAAAAAAACTGATCTCCTGATCGACCTCGGCGCTGGCGACGGCATAATTCTCGAAGCCGCCGCAAGACATGGCGCCCGAGCAATCGGTATCGAAATCAATCCCGTCCTCGTTTTTCTCACGAATCGTCGCCTTTTCCGCACGCTAAAAAACCGCCGCGCAACTATGAAGTGCCACGATATCTACCAGTATAAATTTCCTCAAGAAACCACCGTCGTTTATGCCTATCTCAGTGATTTTATGATGCCAAAGGCTTTTGCTCACGCCCAAGATGAAGCCGATCGTCTCGGCAAACCTTTAAAATTCATCGCTAACGCATTCTACCTCAAGAACCACGACGCCGTTAAGCAAGTTGGCCAATATTACCTCTACGAACTCAAGCCAAAGACAGGCTCTAAAACCTCATGAAGTCCCTGCGATTAAAATCTTTTTTCCGCTCTCCGTCTCGCCCCCTCCTCTTGTTTAGTGCGTATTTTATCCTTATTCTCATCACATTCCACGGTCTTCTCCATCAGAACCTCATCTGCGACAATGTTTCACGTATGGATTTTTATGAATCCACCAACCTAGGCAGTTTTTTCCTCGAGGGAGCTACTGCCGCAAATGGTCGCCTCGGCAACCTCACTTTCTTCCTTCTTCATCGTCCGCTCGCCTCGCTTGGCATTACTTACACCAACCATCAATGGCTTTTTTATCTTATCGATTTCGCCGTCCTCGCACTCTCCCTCACTATCCTTTTCCGTATTTTCACGAAAAACCTTTCGCCTCAGCTTTCCTCTCGTAAAGCATCTTTATTTATTTTTCTCGCGCTCGGCCTTCTAGTAATCAATCCTTTTATGGTCGAATCGCTCGCCTTTATGCTACCTAGCCACCCTCAAGCCTTGTTATGTGTTGCGCTAGCGCTATATTTCCTTACCAAATCACCCCTACTCAAGCCGCCTCACTCCAAACCGCCCCACCATACCATTCGCAATTATCTTCTCTCCGCGCTCTTTTTAACCGGCGCCGTCCTCACTTACCAAAACTATTACATTCATTTCATCATTCTCTCGTCACTCCTCATCGTCCTTGCGCAGAACAACGCCAAAGCCAACAACGTCCTTGCGCAAAACAGCGCCAGAGCCAACAACGCCAAAGCTACCCGACCCGCCTCCGCCACAACCAAAGCCACGCCTACCTTTTACTCGCGCATTAGACAAAACTATTTACGCCCCCTCGTCAAACCGCTTTCGCTCGTTTTTATTAGCCTCCTCATTTGGCTCGCCGCTACTTTTATGTATCGTATTTTTAATAATACCGCCGACGCCAAAACGCTCAATTTCACCCTCTCGCTTCCAACCCTTTTCTCACGCTTCGCTTCCGCCACACGCCTTACGCTCCACGACCTCGCCAACGGCTACGGCCTCTATTTCATCTCGCCTATCTTGCTCGTCTCTTTCGCATTGCTCGCCCTTCCGTTTGCTTTTACCTTTATAAAACAGCGCCGCTTCAAACACTTTTTTCTCTACGGCTTTACTGTCCTCGCTACCTTCTCATTGCTCTATCTCCACAGCATCAGCTCCGACGGCTTTTATCTCGCCCCTCGCATCCTATTACCATTTTTCGCACTACTTACCGCTTTGTTGCTCGCTAATTATACGCGGCTACCAAGATTACAACTTCCACTCAGTCTCTTTCTCGCCATTTTCACCATCGCCAATATTCTCGCCACGACCACAACCGTTACCGATCTCAATATTACCAACCGCATCGAGCTCGCCGAACTTTCCGCCATCCTCACCACAATCAAAAACCACGAATCAACCACCAATTCAAAAATCGACACAATCGTCATATACTCAACTGGCCAACTTGGCGAAATAACTTTCGATCATGCCCATCTCGCCCACAAGAATGGCTTCAAGAGCTCACATTTCCTCACCGCCACCCCTTGGTCAGACGTCGCCGCTCTCGAATTTCTTTCACGCCACCCCGAACTTCTATCGCCCAACACCGTAACGTCCAGTCCACCGCGCTCTTTCACGCGCCAAGACCCCACCACCCCAATTGAAACAGTTTTTCCAAATTTTCATCTCACTCAGCTCACTCGTTTTCTCCCAGAAGAACGCTTAAAATTTGACCAAAACACACTTTATTGGGTAACATATTAACCAGAAGGGAAGTCGTCCAAAAAGATAGTCTTGCTATCTTTTATCGCTATATTCCGCTCAACCGCCCACAAATCCCGCAAAAAACGCTCACTTCTCTTGACTTTTGCAACAAACTATGATATAATGAAAGGATAGATCTGCTTTATGCAAACCATCTTAACCGGCATCCGCGCCAACGAAGAACCAACGCTCGGTAATTTCCTCGGCGCCTATCTCCCAACGATTCGTCTCGCCAAGGAACACGCCGCCGATAGCCATATCAATATGTTTATTCCTGATCTTCATTCTTTCACGACGCCTATCGACCACTCGAAACTCTATTCACAAATTATCAAAGGCGTAAAATATTATCTTGCCGCCGGCCTCGACGCTACGCAACCAAATATTCATATCTACCGCCAATCACGCGTTTCGGCTCATAGTGAAATGTGCTGGATTCTCGATTGCTTCACTTATTTCGGCGAAGCTTCCCGTATGACTCAGTTTAAAGAGAAATCCGCCGAGCACGCCGACGCAATCACGGTCGGGCTATTTAATTATCCCGTTCTCATGGCGGCCGATATTCTCCTCTATGATGCAAAATATATTCCGCTCGGCGAAGACCAATTCCAACATCTCGAGCTCGCTCGCAATATCGCCATTCGTATGAACAACAAGTTCGATCAAGCCCTCTTTACAATCCCCGCGCCCGAAAAGGAACAGATCAAGTTTATGCACCTCGAGCAAGGCCTCCGTATTCGCTCACTCACCGAACCATCAAAAAAGATGAGCAAAAGTAGCGAAAATGCCAAGTCAAAAATCTCCCTCAACGACGACCCCGCCCAAGCCGCCAAAAAAATTATGTCCGCCACCACTGACAGCGTCGGCGTTATCAAGTTTGACATGGTCAACCAACCAGGCATCAGCAACCTCCTCCAAATCGAGGCTCTTCTCAATGACCGCCCTCTCCAAGACCTTATTGCCGATTGGGCAGGGCAAAGCAGTTATGGCGATTTAAAGCGCAAAGTTGCCGATTCTGTCCAATCATTCTTGTCACTTTTCCAAGAAAAAGTCTCCCAAATCACCGATGCCGAAGTCGAAGCAATCCTCAAGCAAGGCGAATCATACGCCAATCACGCCGCCAATCAAAAGCTTCACCACGTTCAGCGCGCTCTCGGCCTCCGTCCGTCCGACTCGCAAACTTCCCCCACCCAACCGGAGCACTAGCGATGGCCAAGAAATTCAGTAAGCCAAATCTTTCGCGCCAAATCAATGGCGATCTCCCCACCAACCATAGCGCCGATGACTACGACGATTCCTCTATCACCCCGCAACTTTCTCGCCTCGATAAAGCCCTCGCCGAGCTTTACCCAGAGTATAGCCGCGCTACCCTCCAAAAATTCATCAAAAACGGCCAGGTTACTCTCGATGGCGCCGTAGTATTGTCCCCAAAACAACTTATCAATCCCGACACGACAACAATTCACCTCGACCAACACACATCGCTTAGCACACCATGTCCACCAATTCTTTATGAAGATACCAATGTATTAGTTCTCAATAAACCGACCGGTCTCTTGTCCGTCTGCAAAGGCGACGCCACCCCCGAACCCAGCCTCGAAGATTTCGGCCTCATCGTCCACCGCCTCGACCGCGACACTTCCGGCGTCATTATTCTCGCCAAAAACCCCGAAACCGCCAGCCTCCTCCAAAAACAATTTCAACAACGCAAAACCCACAAGACCTACTACGCAATCGTTTTTGGCCGCCCAGCCGAGCCGCACGCTATTATCAATGTTCCTCTCGCGCGCAACCTCAAGCGCCCAACCACCTTTATGCCGAGTCGCGAAGGGCGCGAAGCGCTTACTGAGTATCGCGTTCTCGAAACGGTTACCATTCCTCGCGATTTAGCCCATCATCACGAGGAGCAAAGCTTCTCGCTCGTCGAACTCAAGCCAAAAACCGGCCGCACCCATCAATTACGCATCCATCTCGCCCATCTCGGCACTCCTATCGTCGGCGACCCTGTCTATGGCGACCAAAAACTCGAAAAGCTCTTTCCTGCTTCGCGCATGTTCCTCCATGCAGCCGCTCTCGAAATTACCATTCCAACCAGCCAACGTCAAAACTTTGTCGCTCCGCTCCCCGACGCATTTCTCCACCCTTTTGATTATCTAGCCTTTCATTCCCCTCAGACGGAGCAATCATAATGCGCTTTGACGATCTTTCGCAACTACCCATCCTTGCAAAACGCACCGGTTTCACGATTTTTGAATTACCTCAACCAATCGATTTTGCCACTATCTTGCCACAGGCTTATCGCATCACGCCAAATGACAAAAATCACATCCTCAAGGAAGACATCGATACGCTCATCGACCTCACGAAAACCAAACAGGCTACTGATTTTTTCTGCGTCGTCGAATACGCCGAAACACTCAATCCAAACTCTGCTGCCGCCGCCCTCAAACTTCTCGAAGAACCAAAGTCTAACGTTCATCTCGTTTTCCTCGTACGCCACTCTAATCAACTAATACCAACTATTCTTTCGCGCGCACAACTTTATACTTATACCGCAACAGACCCCGCGTCAATCCCGCCATCAGGCGATTCGATCCTTGTCGATCTCGCCAAACAATATCTCTCTGCAACGCCGCGAGATTTACCATCTATCGTCACCACTCTTACAAAAACCAAACTCCCCAAAAAAACCTCCGCAACACAAACCTTGCAATCCGCATCCGACGACAACGCCCGCCAAGTCGCCCTCGCCGTCGTCGACCTCACCATCACCATTGCCACGCAAAGCTATCTAAAAACCGGCGACCAGCGCTTCATTAGCAAACTTACAAAACTCCTCAAGACCTACGACGCCCTCAGCAAAAACGGCAACGTCAAACTCCAACTAATCGCCAATATGCTCTAGTACGCCTGTCTCTCCGTCGCCTCAGTCCCATTTCAAGCCAAACGCAATACGTGTTATAATACCTATATGCTATCAGCAGTTTGTATTTTATTGCTCACTTTCTTAATTGTATTTTTTATCCCAAACTACCGCACGACGCCTCGCTTTAACCCCGAACAGAAAAAAAATACTCCTCAAGTTAAAAAATTATGGAGCCTCGCCCAAAGCGCGATGCGCGAACGTAAACCACTCAAGGCCGAAAAGGCTCTTCTAACAATCCTCAAGTTCGACGAAAAAAACGCCGCCGCCTATAATCGACTCGGCATCCTCTACGCTCGCGAAAAACATTATAAAGAGGCCCTAGAATGTTTTGAAATCGCCCAGAGTCTCGACAATAACGCCTCTAGCCTCCACAACGTCGGCCTGATTTATCTCGAAACCGAAAAATACGAAAAGGCCGCCCAAGCCTTCAATCAGGCTCTCGCCCTCGAAGGCGATCAGCCAGGGCGCTACGTAGCTTACGCCAAAGCCCTCGATAAGCTCGGTCAGCGCACCAAGGCTATCGAGCAACTCGAAATCGCTTACGGAATCAATCCTAGCACGGTGATTTTACGACATATTCTCGAAATTTACGAAAACGCCGCCGACGAAGAAAACATCGCCGCAACCAAAAAACGCATCGAAAACTTCAAAGCCGAAACGCCTGCCGCAAAGCTTCGCTCACGTTTCTCGCGCCAACGTAGCGCCACCAAAAAAACCAAAACTACTACCAAATCATCCACCGCTTCGCGCCAAAAATCAAAAACCACCGCCTCAGCCTCTTCGTCAAAACCCACAAAAACCACCACCAAAACCCTTGCTATCACCCCTAAATCGATCACAAGACCTATCAAAAAGCTTCCCAAAAACCGCAAAATCATATAAAATAAGCCCAGCGAAGCTTTGTCTTCGTCTCGAAATATCGCAACGCCGCAATAGCTCAGTTGGTAGAGCAGCCGCCTTGTAAGCGGCAGGTCATCAGTTCAAGCCTGATTTGCGGCTCCACGAATGAAAAACGAATCGCAAATTTATTTGCGTATTTGTTTTTCTGAGTGGAGTTTAGCAACTACAACGTATTTGCGGCTCCATGAGTAAAATGGCAAGCAAAAATGCTTGCATTTTTGATGAAATTTTCGAGTGGAGCATAGCAACTACAACGTATTTGCGGCTCCATGAGTAAAATGGCAAGCAAAAATGCTTGCATTTTTGATGAAATTTTCGAGTGGAGCATAGCAACTACAACGTATTTGCGGCTCCACGAACGAGAAACAAATCGCAAATTTATTTGCGTATTTGTTTTTCTGAGTGGAGTTTAGCAACTACAACGTATTTGCGGCTCCACACTCATTTACTTTTAGTCCAAAGCCTGCTATCATAAAACTATTGCTGGAGTCGTCTAGTGGCTATGACAGCAGACTGTAAATCTGCCGGATTAAGTTCCATCGTTGGTTCGAGTCCAACCTCCAGCACCATTTTTTATTACCACAAATCTTAAACATAATTGATGAACATAAAAAAGCGTATTCGACCTTTCTATCAATTGATTCCCGATCTTTTACTGTTTCAATTTGTTTCCTTTACTATCCTAACACCCATAACTGGCGCCACTTACGCCCTATGCAACGCTCTATTAAGAACATCGGGTACCGTTGCCGTCACTAGTGGCAATCTTGGTTTCTTGTTTACGCACTGGCAGGGCTACGCAATTATCGCCCTGTTAGTTTTGTTAATTCTCGTCCATGTCGCAATAGAACTAAATGCTCTAGTTTTGTACTGCGATAAGCTCCTCAGTGGCAAAAAGGCCTCTATTCTGAGCAGCCTGAAAAACGGCTTTATTGCGCTCAAAAAATACCGCAGCCTTCACGGCTTCCTCCTTATTGTTTACGCAGTTTTTCTCTCGCCACTGCTTGGTTTCGGATTGTCGATTTCACTAACCAGCTCACTATCTATCCCAAACTTTATCATGTCGGTCATCGTCGCAAACCCTCTACTGCTTACGCTACTGATCGTCGCAACGATTGCGCTTGCGGTACGCATAATCATTAATTGCTTTATCGTGCACGGAGCTTTGCTCAACGATACGACTCTAAAAAAGGCAAGTCTCGCATCGCAAAAACTCATCAAAAAGAATTTGCGCCACTTTATAAAAGAAATGCTCATTTTTGCAGTCCTCGCTCTCCTCGCGGTTGCGCTTCCTATTGTCCTGTTCTCGGTCGCACCACTAATAATTACGCAACTTATACCGATGAGCGAGCCCGTCATGCTATTCTCAGAACTCTTCTTCGCGTCTATTCTGTTTATAGTGGTAGCATTTTCGTTCCTGATGTCTCTTTCGTTCTTGGCAATCAAATTGTCGACACTCTACAAAAAATACCAAAACAAAGGCGAATGGAACTATGTACCAAGAGCCAAGCGCAAACATCCCGTCATTATTGCCTTGATGATTATCCTTATTGCCATCTGTGCCATCTTTTCCTTCTATGGAGCGACCAATTTTAATGAGCTTTTCCGCACCAAGGTTAAAACCGAGCTGATCGGACACCGCGCTGGCGGCGCCGAAGCCCCAGAAAACACCGTCCGCGGCATCGAAGTTGCTTATGAACTAGGCGCCACAGGCTGTGAAATCGATATTCAGCGTACCAAAGACGGACATTACGTCGTCAATCACGACAGCGATTTCTCACGCGTCGCCGGTGTCGATAAAACACCCGCCGAAATGACGCTCGACGAAATCAAACAACTCCGTGTCGACGGCGAGCCAATTCCGACCTTAGAAGAAACCCTGGAAGCCTCACGCGACAAAGTTACCCTATACGTCGAGCTAAAAGGCGACACTGCAGACGAACAGATGGCTGACGACGCCGTAAGAATCATCAAAGAATACAATATGCAAAACCAAGCCGTCCTAATCTCTCTAAAGTACGATTTGATGGAATATGTCGAACAGAAATATCCCGAAATGCTAACGGGATACCTCGCCTTTATTTCGCTCGGCCAGATTGAAAACACGTCCTTCGACTATTTATCGCTCGAGGAACAACTTGCTACCAAAGATACAATTGCCGCGATTCACGATAAGGGCAAAAAGGTTCTCGTCTGGACTGTCAACGAAGAAGACGACATTAGACACTTCCTGACCAGCGACGCCGACGCTATCGTTACCGACCAGATCAAATTATCTCGCGACATCAAAAAACAACTTCCAAAACGCAACCCCCTCGAAGTCATACTGCAAGCAACGTTTTATTAGGCCTTAACTCCACAAACCCCACCCATCCACAATATCGCACATCATTCTTGACTTTTTTGCAATATCGTGATAATATAGAGATATAAACTTACGTGGGCAACGCGTCGGTCTCTTTGTGAATCGTCTCGGAAAAAGTCCCAAAACTTGGAGGTAAATCAGGTTTTGGGATTTTTTCTTGTTTAAAGAGATATAAAATGATTCGCGAACCAACGCCACGCCACCAATCCGCGTAAAAATAATCAAACAAAAGGGAAGTGTGAAAATGGGCAAACCTGTCAAAAAACTGGAGTACGCCAACGCCGCCGATGGCGCTACTTTTGCAGATGTCCAAGAATCGATTGAGACCCCCGTTCGTCTCACTAAAGTCTCGATCCTCAAGCACTTGCGCACAACCGCCTACCGCACAATTAAACGCCTCTTTGATATCTTTGTCGGTATCGTTGGTTGTTTACTGACGATACCGCTCCTCGGCATTGTCAAGCTGTACAATCTCAAACATGACGACCACGCTCCGCTTCTCTATGCTCAAGTCCGCGTTGGTAAAAACGGCAAGCTCTTCAAAGTCTACAAAATCCGCAGCATGGTCCACGACGCCGACGCAAAACTCGCCAAACTCCTCGAGGAAAATGCAGCGCTCCGCGCAGAATGGGAGCAAAACCATAAACTAAAAAACGACCCTCGTATCACTCGCGTCGGCCGCTTCCTCCGCAAAACTAGCCTCGACGAATTCCCCCAATTCTGGAACATCCTTATTGGCGAGATGAGCCTGGTTGGACCCCGCCCGCTCGCCGTTGGCGAACTCGACCTCCACGGCGGCGATCACGCCCTCTACGAATCCGTAAAGCCAGGCCTCACCGGCTGGTGGGGCGCGAACGGCAGAAGCGACACCGACTACGAACATCGCCTAAATCTCGAATACTTCTACGCCAAAAACGCCAGCCTCGTCCTAGATTTTACCTGTATCATAAAGACTCTTCTAAGTGTTTTTAAGCGAAAGGGAGCGGTATGATGAAAAAACCACTGATCATAGCTCAAATAATGGGCAAATGGCTCGGCGGCGGCGTTGAAGCTATTATTATGAATTACTACCATCATATCGACCGAAACAAAATTCAATTCGATTTTATCTGCGACGAAGATTCGACCAATATTCCTTATGACGAGATTGAAAAACTCGGTGGCAAGGTAATTCTTTGTCCACCATACCAAAAACTCCCAAAGTACCTAAAATTCTTGACGCAACTTTTCCGTGAGAAAAAATACCACATCGTACACTCAAACATAAATACTTTAAGCGTCTTTCCGCTCTATGCGGCAAAGAAAGCTGGCGTACCGGTGCGTATCGCACATAGTCACAGTACGAGCAATCCACGCGAATGGAAGAAAAATCTTGCAAAGAACGCACTCCGCCCATTCAGCAAACAATATGCAACGGATTATTTTGCTTGCAGCGAGCTGGCTGGGCGTTATTTATTTGGCGATCAAGCTTTCGACAAAGGCAAAGTAAAGATTATTCGTAATGCGATTGACGTCGAAAAGTTCAAATTTGATCCAGTAGCCAGGAAAAAACTGCGCAAAGAAATTGGGATCAAGGACGACGATTTTGTAGTCGGCCATATTGGCCGCTTTGTCGAGCAAAAGAATCATCGTTTCTTGATTGATATTTTTGCAGAAGCCAAGAAAGAAAAGAAAAACGCAAAGCTAGTGCTAGTTGGCCAAGGCCCGCTCCGCGAAGAAATAAGGCAAAAGGTCGAGGATTTAGGGCTCCAGAAAGATGTTTTCTTCTTGGGACAGAGAAACGATACAAATAAGCTCTATTCCGTGTTTGACGTTTTTTGTTTGCCAAGTCTGTACGAAGGCTTGCCAGTGGTCGGCGTTGAAGCGCAGGCGAATGGTGTGCCGTGCGTGTTCTCAGATCAAGTTACGGAAGAGATCGCCATAAACAAGAATGTTAAATTGGTAGATACTGAGAAGTCTATCAGTACAGTAGCTAAAGACATCATCAAAAGTAGCAAAAGAATTGAACCTAATAACTACCTGTTCGATATCAGGAAAGAATCAAAGCGATTCAGCGATTATTACGGGGAGTACAGCTAATGTTTTTCGATATTGCCAACAAGGCCTTAGGGATAATCAAGACATTTATTTATAAGCTAATATATTTTCATCGTATTCAAATAGAAGGGCTTCCAAAAGTCGCTAAGTCGATAAATTATTCAATAAAGAAGGGTTCGAAGCTTATTATTGGAAGCAATTTCAAGGCGCGCAATAACGTTAGTTTTAGGATTTACGATGGAGGCAAAGTCATTTTAGGCGATAACGTATTCTGCAATGACGGCGTATCGATTAACTGCCTTAAGAATATCACTATCGGAAACAATACGATTATCGGACCAGGCGTAATGTTCTTTGACCATGACCATGATTATAAGAATAATATCAAGAATTTCGTAAAAAAAGAAATCATTATAGGGAATGGCGTATGGATAGGAGCTGGATCAATTATCCTAAAAGGCGTGAAGATTGGAGACAATACGATCATTGCAGCAGGAACGATTATAACGAAGGACATAGGTAAGGACAGGCTAGTTTTTCAAAAAATAGATTTGGGGGTTCGAGATGCAAAATAGAAAACCAAGAATATTTTTCGTCATGAAAACCAATGATTATTCTGGAGCGGAAGCCGTAAACATTACAATTATCAAAAATTTAAAAAATAAATTTGATTTCTATTGGGTGTCGCAAAAAGGAAATATAAATAAAAAACTCAAAGAAGAAAAAATAAAGTGGATCGAGATAAAAAAACTATCTATCAGAGAAATGCAAAGAGTCATAAACGACTATCGCCCCGACATCCTACATGCAACAGATTATACTGCAAGCATCGTTTGCGCACCCTTTGCACGCAAAACTTCAGTAATAAACCATCTTCATAATAATTCGCCATGGCTAAAAAAGAGGTGCGTCAACTCATTTCTATATAGATATGCCGCAAAGAGAGCCACTAAAGTATTAGTAGTTTCCGAATCGATTATTAATGAATATGTGTACGCAAATTGCATAATAGAGAAGATGATTAATATCGGAAATCCTGTTTCGAGAGAAGAGATCCTTTCGAAAGTCGACAAAAATGAAAAGAAAGAATATGACATCTGCTGCGTAGCACGCATAGTACCTCAAAAAAATCCATGGAAATTTTTAGAAATTATTGCAGAATTAAAGAAAAAAAGGCCAAATATTAAAGTGGTGTGGGTCGGGAAAGGTGAAAATAAAGATGAAATTGAGAATTATTCCCATAAACTTGGCCTAGATGAAAATATTGATTTTGTTGGCTTTCAAAAGAACCCTTGGCAATATATGGCCAAATCAAAGATTTTTATGATGACTTCAAGCTATGAAGGATACGGCTTAGTCGTATTCGAGGCGCTAAGCTTAGGATTACCCTGCGTAGTATCTGGTGTCGGCGGCCTGGTTAATATCGTAACAGATGATTGTGGACGATTATGTCGTACAAAAGGCGATTTTGTAGAGGAATGCAATTTACTATTGAGCAGTAAGCGACTCCTCGATAATAAAAGTCAACAGTCTATTTTGAGGAGTAGGGAATTAGACAATATAGACAAATATATGGCTCAAATCTCAAGTTTATATGGTGAATTATATGAAAGCTAGAAAAGATAATATCGTGCGCTTCTTGGCAGTAATCACCCTAGCAATCGCTTGTAAGGTTTTTCAGTTTTCTTTTTTGCCAAAAAAGTATTTTTATGATAGCGGACACATATTAGCCGTAATGAATGGTTCAGGACTGACAGACACCTCATACGCTTTCACTGCAAATTTCTTTAATGCCTGTAACATATTCGGACTCAATGATATATATTCCTGGAGTATTCTTATTACGGCAGTCTTTACGCTGGCAATCGCTATCGCTTTTTTACTATCCAAAAAACACTATACGACAATACAGTATATTTTAATCTTTTCCAGTATTGCATTATTAGATATTTTTGCCTTTAACCTTAGTAAAGAAGTTATACAATTATTAATCTTTTTTGTCGCATATCTAATCATAAAATCAAGAACAATTAAGAAAGACTGGCAAAAAGTTGCACTGTGTTCGCTTTTATTCTTACTCGAATCGCTATATTTCCGAATATATTATCTAATTCTCGCCGCGCTAATCCCTATCATTTACATCACGCTTAAAAAAACCAAAAGAAACAAAACAAATCCATACAAAGTAATAATAGCACTCCTAGCGGCTTTCTATGCGCTCACTTTTATGGCAGGGTTAATATCAAGCGATGGCATCGAATCAATTCTAACTGCAAGATCTACCATAAACAATCAACGTATAGCATTAGGCGACAAAGATGCCAATACTATGATCAACGAAGTACTTGGAGAGAATAAAAACTTTCTAATTTTTAGCATTAATTATTTTATCGACTTCATTAGGCTATTGTTGCCATTAGAACTATTAATGAAGGGCGTTAAATACTTTCCATTCGTACTATATCAGTCACTTATTCTAGCTTTTATGATTCAGGCAATTAGGAACAAAAACATTATCGATGCTGACAAAAAAATCGCATTGTCTTGTATGCTAGGATTTATCATGGTTTCCGCCATCTTTGAACCTGACTTCGGCTCATTTATTAGACATCAATCATGTTTACTCCCAATACTCATGTTAGTAATGCCAGATCAATATAAATGTAATAAAAAGGAGATAATTAAATGAAGCGATTATCGCTAATAGAACACCAAAAAGTAATGCTAGATATTTTGTTATTTTTTGATAAAAAATGCAGAGAAAACGGTATTCAGTATACCCTTATCGGCGGCTCCCTAATTGGAGCCATACGACATAAGGGATTTATTCCTTGGGACGACGATATCGACGTAGGTCTGACGCGTAAAAATTACGATAAAATAATAAAGATACTAGAAAAAGAACACAAAACATATCAATTACTAAAAGACGGCAATGGAGGCGAAAGGTTTGCGTTTCATAAGCTGATCGATACCAGAACGTCAATAATTGAACCGCAGCTATCTAAACAATGTGAGGGATATGGCGTTTATTTAGATATCTTTTGTTTCGATAACGCTCCAAATGATGAAAAAATCAGAAAAAAGTATATCAAACGAAAAAAAATTTTAGTCAGCCTATTCTCTAGAAAAAAATTATCGCGTACGGAGTCTATTAAGCAAAATATCATGAGAACAATTAAAAATATCGTTTCAGTAATCATTGGGTATAGGAACCTGAATAATATTTCAGCAAAACTATGCGCTAAATACAACAACGAAAAAACTGAATATGTAGTTAGCAATTGGCCATTATATGCAGTCGAGCAGGAAACACATAAAACTAAAAATTTTCAAGTATATGTAGATGCAATTTTTTGCAATAAAACAGTCATGATTTCGGCAGACTATGATGAAATATTAAGAAATACTTTTGGCGACTACATGCAATTGCCACCAAAAGAGCAAAGGATAAATAAACATGGCCTTATTGCATTTTGGAAGTAAGCGCACTACATCGCTCAATACAATATCGGTGATTCTCTTACAACTTGCAAACATTGCAAGCAGCCTTATAATTCCAAGGTTAGTCCTTGAGACGTTTGGTTCTGAGGTAAATGGTTTGGTTCTGTCGTTAACGCAGTTTTTGAATTTTATAAGTCTAATCGAAGGCGGAATAAACAGCGTAATAATGGCTAATCTATACAAACCCTTAGTAGAAAATAATACTCAAAAAATCAGTTCTATAATAAAAACTTCAAATAAATTTTTTAAAAAAATCGCTACGATTATAGTTTTATATACGATAATACTCGCCATATTATATCCAGTATTTTCCAAATCGAGCTTCAGCTGGCACTATATTTTCACTTTAACCATGATACTGGGGGTTAAACTGTTTATCCAATATTGCTTTTCTTTTACTCTGAAAAATCTCCTTAATGCAGATAAAAAAGTCTATATCGTCTCATTGACTCAAATCATATTGGTAGTCCTTGAGATGTCATTGAACTATATCCTAGTAAAAACATGGCCTAATATTCATCTTATAAAACTCGTCTCAGCGCTTATTTTTATAATACAGCCAATCGTCTTCAATTATTACACAAAAAAACATTATAGAATCGACAAAGAAGCAATAGAAAACAAAAAGCTACTTAGCGCTAGGTGGGATGGCTTCGCGATTAACACGGCTGCATTTGTCCATGGAAATACCGATATTGCAATTATCTCTGTATTTCTCACCCTAAAAGACGCCTCCGTCTATGGCGTATATGCGCTAGTAACCACTGGTCTTAAGACCATATGTCAGTCCTTATGGAAAGCTCTAGCTCCTTCCATCGGCAAGATATACGCTTCTGGCGATAAAAGATTATTAAACAAACGCTTCGACACATTCGAATATCTTACATTTTTCATGACATTTTTTATGTTTTCGATAGCAGGCCTATTAATTACTCCCTTTGTCCAATTATACGTAGCCGACGCCGTTGATGCGAACTATTTCCAGCCATTATTTGGAACTATACTGCTCATTGCTGAAGGAATTTATATATTGCGTGAACCGTACGTTAATTTAGCCTATGGGGCAAATAGGTTTAAAGATTTACGAACCTGCGCAATTGTCGAAGTGATATTGAATATTGTGATTTCACTTTCACTGGCGTCATGGCTAGGCCTAACAGGTATAGCTCTCGGGACGTTAATAGCGATGACGTACAGAACTATTTATCAAGTATATTATCTAAAAAAATACATGATTGGCCGCCCAATTTTAAAATTTATCAAAAACTTTATAATTTTCTTATTGCCGTCTATATTAATCGCGGCCGTCTGTGCGCATTTGCTGCCGATACGGGAACTAAACGCTCGAAATTGGGTGTACTCTGCATTGTTATATAGTGCTATCTATCTAGTTGGATACTCTGTTATTAGCTTTATATTCTTTAGACCTCAGTTAATCGATTTAATAAAGTATTTTAAAAGAAAAAAATAGCCTACATCAGATGCTATTTCTAACCTTTTGCGCCAACTCATCGCATTTGTGACATCTACATAAGCACCTAATGTTTTGACACTCTTCCTAACTTCACCACCATAACAAGGCACGGAAGATTAATGGCTGCTTCGTTTAAGCATTTTTCGAGCCGTAAAATGACGGGCGTATAATACTTTCATTGTGGCGCAGAATCTGCGCATAAAATATGAGGGGTTACCCCCTCTCGTATTTCGAAAGGCGCAGAACTCTGCACTGCAATTGACTTGAAGTTATTACATAAGTTCAAAAACACCAAGCATAAGCGTTTTGGAAGTGTGGGGAGATATATATTTGGTGTTTCATGTATCTGTTCTTTGGCGAGTTCGAACTTGCCAATTCTGACTGGAGGGATTTTAGCTTCGTTGAATATGCGTTCTATCTTATTATCACGTTCTCTGCGATTGACTTTATCATGAGTAGAATCGTCCAATTCGATCGCGCAAATAATCCTATAACTTTCTTTTCCAACCAATACAAAATCAACCGATCTGTCATTAATATGGTGAGATGCGGCTTTCCAGTTTTGGCCTTTGACCTTGCGGCTCAGTAAGGCAAAAAAATGTACTTGGAGAATTACGAACCATTTTGTGCCGAATATTTCATTTAGCATCTTGAAACACTCGTTTTCGCGAGCTGTCATAATATATGGCTTAGCATAATATCGGTAACGCGATTTCTTGATTTGGCTATCGTCTATCTTTTCGTTAGTTTTCTTTTACATATAAGCGATTCCGGCGCAAGCTATTATCAAAATTATTATCCAAATATATGTAGACATATCTCACTCCTTTTATTATTTCGGGGTCTTTATTTGTCTATCTGGGAATAACTGATTGAAGATATGTACAAATTGCCCTGCGCAGTCTTTTGGGAGTTCTTCTTTCTGCCTAATGCTCTCCCACATATCCAAAGCGTCGCGAATGGTGAATCCGAATATATCCCACCGTTTTTCCATATAATCAAAAATCCACGAATCGATTACGTCCGAATATTCTTCCTCGGAAAAATGTTCGTTAATGGGTATATATGTAGCGCTCCGACCTCTTTCGCTTGGACGTTTTTTGATAGCGTATATTACGTCTTTAAACCTCGTAATATTATTATAATTCGTGTTCCAAACGTATTTGTCTCTGAAAGACTCTTTTGCTCTTATTATTAAGGGTGTTCGCAATAGCTGAAAGAGCGGTTCATTTATGTTGTCAGGGAGTCTTTGCGAATTGGGGGCATTTGATAACCACGCGTACCTAACTGATTTATTCTCTGATTTATAATTTCTGGTCTCATCTTCTAATCTTTTCGCTAACATTCCTATAAAAATAGCCGCCAACGCTGGTCGTACTTCGTTGAGTGAAGCCTCCTTCCAAGCACCTCCGGTATGGCTTATTTTGTCTAATAGAATTTTTTCGACCATATCATAGTTAGAACCGAGTTTTATACTCATTTGGGAAGGCAAATATTTTTCAATAAATCTTTGCGGATCGACTACTTTATAAGCATCCAATGCTCTACACACAACATCCAAATCCGCTAAGATAATTACTCTAACAAAAATCAGATTTTTTAAAATTGAGAGAACAGCTAAAATATCTATAATTTCTTTACCTTGCAATCTATCCATATCATCAATGACAATATAAATGAGCTCCTCTGGTTTTAGATTTTCATATTGGCAGTTTAGTTTATAAATGAGTTCACTTGAAGGAAGATTTATTTCTTTGTAATTTTTTATGAAATTTCCGACAGTTTTTTGAGGACTAGAATCCAAGTTTTTTATTAGAGAGTTTATAATATCT
>JAFWIF010000036.1 GCA_017514975.1 Candidatus Saccharimonadota bacterium
ATCTCCCAGATAAAGAATCCATTTTTAAAACTCAGCAACGCGTCAGCCACTATCTTGACTACTACAATACGAAACGCTTACATTTAGGTATACAGCTTAGAACTCCGCTAATGTGTTGCAAAGGTATTGAGAGGTCTACGGCACAAGCTATTACAATAATCTTACGCTTTACGCGTTTTCCGACGATTAATCGCCCAGGATATCCTTCTCACTTGCCAGCGCTTTTTCCTTTGACGCTTCTTTATTCACAATCTTATCTTTTTCCATTTTATCGATTCTTTAATTTTAGTTTTCTTTTCAGAGAGGCTAGGAAAGGGAAACTACTGCGCGACACAGCGGACGGAGAGGCCGTTGGCCCTGACGCTGTAGTTCTGGGGGCTGATGTAGCTACTGCCGATGTCCAGGTAGCGGGCGCTGTCAGTACTGCTTGCGGTAGAGGACCAGAAGTTGCCGTAGCTACCTTGATTGCGCAGTGAGCCAAAGTTGTAGCTGTAGTAGCCTGAGAAGGGGAAACTAAACGGAACGTTCTGCATGGTAGTAGAGCTTGCGCTATTTGAGCTTAGGCCGTAGGTCGTAAAGAGTAGGTTGTTATAGCTCTTCGTACCAGTATTTTGTGGGAGTTGCCAGCCTTTCGGGCAGATAGACTGGTTAGCTTCTTCGCCGCTTCCCATCGTAGCAAGACCAGTGCCAGCCGTAGCAGTGTACCAGTTATAGAGATTACCGTAAGTGGTAGCCTTAGCGTCATGAGTCGAATGTCCAGTAAAGTCATAGAAATGTTTAGCATTAGTCGGATTAGAATAATTATAGTTATCTGGACCTTCATTCCATTTAAAGTTCGCACCGTAATCGTTGCCGCTTTGCGCTGCCGGCATCGTAAAGTTTTGACTGACGTTCGAATCTTGTGGGGTGAGAACGAGCGGATTCGCTTCAGTTGAGTTATCGCCTAGATCTAGATTCTGCGTCATCCAGCAGTTCCCGTCGGCAAGTTTGGAGACAGTGTAGCTTTTGTTGTCTCTCGTATCTAGAAGTGTATTTGTCGGTACTTTGCCTGTATCTAATGTAAACTCGGTCGCCAATTCTCTAGCGCTCGTAGTCGGCGTCGGCGTCTTGCTACATACCTGACTCGTCATCTCCTGCATCGTCGTAATTCCCCAGATACCGCTGTTGTCCTCTTGTATCTCCCCTTCCATACTCTTCACCACATCAACCTTTGTCCAAGTAGCGCGGATGGTAACGTCCTCGTCGGGCATCTTAAAGTAGTCGTCATTCAGCATCGTTACGCCGTCCGTTGTAATCTCCCAGCCCTTAAAGTTGTAGCCAGAGCAGGTCGGCACCGTCTCGCTTATTGCGACCTTTTCCAGTGCTTTATGAGTTTCTTGCGCTGGTACGCCTTGCGGGCTGCAGTCATTCGGCTTATTCCCGTCGTAGATTACCTTCACGTCTTCTTTTAGGATTGGTGTTTTGGTCGAATTAATATTCTCGCTTGGGGTGTCTTCGAGGCTGCTCGTTATATCTTCGCCCTTGTTGGTCGAGACGAGGCTGTTGTAATTATTGGTGTTTTTGCGCTTTAGGTCTATCGTTAGTGTAGCTTTGCTACCCGAGCGGTAGACTCCGCTTAGGTCCCAGGTGACCTTTGGTGGATTGATGCTCGTATCCACCGTCACGCTTCCTTTCGAGGCTTTCGGCTTGCTGCTCATGTCTATCTCGAAATAATCGTCGTCGATATAATCAGTAAGAACAAAATCATCGTAGATATAAGGCACGGTCGACGCTTCGAAAAGTACGTTATTTAGGCTCTCCATATCCGCAATAAACTGGTTGTCTGAAATCTCAACAATCGGCCGCAATACATCTGTTCCCATCTCATATTGAATACCATTCACCGTCAGCCACGGATAGGTCGTCTTAAGATATTCATACTGAGCAATTTGGTTCGGGGTCTCTACGTTCGGATAGCCGTCAGTCAAGAAAAGCAATACCACGTCTCTATCTGCTTCTTTTGTATAGCTAGAGAGAATTTGGTCGGCGTTGACGAGCGCTCTGTAGTAATTCGTAGCGCCTGTCGTTGTAAGACCGTCGATGGCATCGAGTACTGTATTCTTGCTCGTTGTAATACCGGTATTGATTACGGAGCCAGACTCAAAGCTAATTACAGCGGCACGGTTACCGGCCTTTGAGAAGAGGCTGTTCGTAAGCTCCGCTGCATCTTGCTTGACCCTAGCGAGCTTGTCGCCAGACATCGAGCCAGAGCGGTCGAGGACGAAGATTACGTCCATCTTATTTCCCGAAGTCTTCGCGATTGAGTCTATCTCAAACTTTACTCTTGCCTTGCCTAGTCCTATCCATTCCGCGCTCTTATTTATCTTAAAGGCGCCATCTTCGTTGTTGTTGTAGTTCGTATGTTCGCTAAGGATTTCGACTGATCTGAGCGGCTGAGTCGTGCCAGCTTTTACGGCGGCGAAGCCTGGTTGCATAACAACGATAGCGGCAGTAACAAAGCCGAAGACAAAGGAGGCGGTGGCGAGGACTTTAGCTAATTTGCGCTTGTTAGAGCTTTTGTAGGTAGCGAGGGCTTTGGCTAGTTTGCGCTTGTTGGAGCTTACGAGCTTATTGGAGGGTTTGTATGCATTCGCAAACTTTATAAAGTTTGCTTTTCCTGCGCCTTGTTCTAGGCTCGCCACCTCTTGAGCTTGCCCTGCTTTCTTTATAAAGTTTTGTGCTAGACCCCCTCTTGCTTGACGCTTTAGTGCCATAAGCTTTACGTTTCGCTTCGAAGCGACAAGAAGCGCAGCTAGCCCTAAGCCAGCGCCAAACATTACAAAGATGTATGGTGTCGCTTTTGAGATAATGCCAGTTGCTGGGCTAATATTCTTTGTATTAATAAAGGCAGCTTTAGACTTAGTATTGTAATCGCTGGCGGTGGCGAGGACGACAGTACTCGTAAAGCTATTAGTATTATTACTATTTACAGTCGTAATGTAGTTATTTAGGGCTTCTTCGGAGACAGTCCAGTTTGCACCGACGAGGATTTGGCTAGTATTGTTGTTTTTACCTATCGTGACAGTTTGGTTATGCTTTAGATAGATAATACAGTTAGTGTTAAAGGTACAGGTTGTAGGGTTGGTAACGTTTGTGCCTTTGTACTTTACATTACTAGTTGACGTACCAGAGACGGTGTATTTTTCACCTGCAACACCTTGTCCGCTAACCTTGAGGGTAAACTTGAAATATTCATTCGGATCGGCGACATCTCCCTTAACTTGCTTTGAAATTGTCACGTAGCTGTATTGCTTGAGCACTGTTTGGAATGTTGTTGTAGCTATATAGTCTTTTGTTTCATCAAGCAGGTAGTTATTGTCTGCAAGAGCGCCTACCAGCTTTACGGTATTGGTATAATTTTTCGCGCTGTTTTCCGTAATAGTGTAGCTAGCTTTGACCTTGACACTTGCGCCAGCGGCCAGTTCGGGAATTAAGACGAATTGGTCGGCTTTTACGGTATAGGCGGAATTTGCGCTGGGATTGGCAACAAACTTTGCGCCGTCTAGCTTTTCTTCGAGGAGAATGTCGTGGATTTTGAAGCTAGCGGTATTCTTTACGGTTATTTCAAAGTTTACCGTGTCACCCTCACGATAGCCCGTCGTATTCCCTACTACCGTCTTCGTAATCGTCGGCGCAAACTCTCCCGCCTTCACCATCCATTCCCCCTGGATTACTACGTCATGTTCCGGCATCTCAAACTCTGCCGCCTTGTACCAACCGAGAAACTCATAACCTGTAGCCGTCGGATTTCCAGCCGTCGTTACTGTTTCGCCGGGCGCATAGCTAGCACATGCCGGCAACAAGCTATTTGCATTAGGCGGTATAATTGCCCCCTCAAACTCGTAGCAGACTCTGTATTTAATCTTTTCGAATTTACCTTTAATGACGACGTTCTTATTCGGCATAATGAAGCCCGTCTCGGTCAGTGTTGCATCTGTACTTTCCCAACCAAGAAAACGATATCCGTCTATAATCGTACCAGGCTCCAGCGTATCTAGCGCTACGCTCGCGCCTTCTTCATAAGATTTAGTCTTTGGCGCAACGTAGTCTTCTGGCTTTTCTCCAACAATCGTATAAGTTACGCTATACTTCTGACTCTCCGGAATCTTCGTAAAGCTCCCCACAAACTCTACATTTTTCGTCGGCATCGTAAAGTTTTTATTCGCATCATTCACACTCACGTCGCTCGTCGTCCAGCCGTTAAAGCTGTATCCAGGCACATTCGGAACACCTGCCACGCCAACGGTTATACCGCTAGCATATTGCGTTGTCGTGGGGACAGTTGGCGCCCCAGCTGGCACTGTACCAGTATAGCGATAAGAAACATTGTATAGCGTTGCCGATTCGCTCCCAATATAGGCATGAACTGTATTAGAATTCTTTGAAAGAACACCCTCAGTAACCGATGCAAAATTGTAGAAATCTCGCCTCGTCTCGCCTGCAGCTAAGCTTGGCGTCCTTGTCTTAATTCCGACTACCAGCTCACAACCAGCCTGCAACTTCTCGACCGTAAAGTTTACCGTTCGCGTACTCGCATTGTAACTCAAGCCATCGACGCCATCTATTACGCGCCCCGAACAAGCTTTAGTTTTATCTCCGCGCTGAACTGCACCAATACTACCATCATCCGTACCGATAAATTCAACGAAAGTAAGACCATCAGGAATTTTATCCGCCACGGTAATATAGTCGCTGGCAATCTGGGCGATATTACTATCGCTCGATTGCACGCCGTTTTTATCGACACCGTCGTATTTAATTTTGAGATAGTAGTTAAGCTCAGAGTTTTCGGCAACTTTGACGTCGTTATCTAAGACTTCAACCGCCGCCGAGGCGCCTTGTCCAGCTGGACTCCTTAGCCGCTGGCTCGCTATCACGCCCACCCCTATTAGCACTACTAATGCCAATCCTATTCCGAATAGCTTTCCTAGACTCTTCTTTCTTCTAGATACCCCCCCCCCGTAAGCTAAGAAGCCTTGCCAAAAACTGCATCTTTTGTTTTTCTCCCTTGTTTATTTGTGTCTTATACTTTGAAAGCTTTAACTCTAGCTACTATCTCGCGCCCAAAGCCAAAACTTCCTCAAAACCCAAACTAATTTATATTTACTAAAAACTCGCAGTATTTTCGCACCTATCCACCTAACCTTTTATCGGAGAATGCTAAATGAATATGTTTGTTTTAACTCTTACACTCTACCACATTATATACATACTTTAAGCATTAACACAATAGCAAATTCGCGATAACCTCCTTTTGTTTCCGAAACGCCTCTCTTACCGCCTCTGCCAAAATTTTCCCATTTACACTCGTCGTCGTTCTCGCAGTCGCCGTCCTAGGCCTCATAGGGTACATCTGTTACGACAAATTCTTCGCCACTACCAACACCAACGTCGCCCAAATCGAAAACTGTCAAAATACCGCCGAAACCGTCTCCGTCGATGAACTCGAAGCTAACATTACCGAAATCAACGATGCTGAATCCGAAAGAACGATTAGCAGTCTCGCCTCAAAGATTCTATCCTTTGGCTTCGATGATACCTCCAGTCAATCCCTCATTACTGGCGGCGACGACCCCGACACTGTCGGCGAAAAATTCGCCTCATCAACTTTCGAGAACCTTAGCGACGGCGCCAAGCTCTAGTCCATCCTCTCGAACCATAAAGAATCGGAAACCACATGGAACGCTCAAAAACAACAATTCGTCATGAAAAATACCGATGCAATCAAATCCGAATATAAAAACCTCTACGGCACTGAAATATCTTATCCTGATTCCGATTTCGGTAGTTGCCCTGTATATACCTACGATAAAGCCAATGATTCATTCTATGTCAGTTCGGGTTGTGGCGGAAGCGGTTACCCTACTGGCTACATCTATAAATACAAATTCGCAAAATCCGACGACACTGCCTACGTCTACTTTGCCGTCGGCGGTCAAGCTTACTCCGACGACGAAGTCAGCGGCGACATCTATTATGACTTCATCGACGAACCATCCGTCAAAACCGCCCCATCAAACAAAACCAAGCTCCAAGGCATCGATTCAAGCAATTATCAAGATTTCGCTCACTATCGCCTCGTCTTTTCGATTGCCCCAGACGGCTCCTATGTTTATCAGACCATCGAATCTGTCTCCGACTAGCATAATCCCTCACTCTCATCTGCTATAATCATGATATGCTCGTATCAGATTTCGACTACCATCTCCCTGACGAAAATATCGCAAAATATCCGCCCAAAGTCCGCGGCACTTCTCGCTTGCTCGTCTTAAATCGTCAAACCGGCGCCATTACCGATTCAAAATACCAGAACCTCGCTGATTTCCTCGACCCAGGCGATCTCCTTATCCTAAATGACACTCGCGTCATGCCCGCCCGCCTCGACACCACCCTCCCCGACGGCCGCCACCGCGAACTCATTGTCCTCGAAAAACACAACTCCGACCTCAACACCGTCCTCTACCGCGGCAAACTCCACGTCGGCGACCACCTCACCGTCCTTTCCCAAGCCACCCCCGAAGAAGATCCCCAAAAAACCTCCCCCACCCTCATCATCTCCGAACTCCTCGGCAACGGCACCGCCAAAGTTTCCTCCGACCGCCCCCTCGCCGAAATCGTCGAAGCTTACGGCTCTGTCCCCCTCCCCCCCTATCTCCATCGCCACGCCACCACCGAAGATAAACAACGCTACCAAACCGTCTGGGCCAAACAAACCGGCTCCGCCGCCGCCCCCACCGCCAGCCTCAATATGACCGAAAAAACCCTCGAGAAACTACGCCAAAAAGGCATCGAAACCGCCACCCTCACCCTCCACGTCGGCCTCGGCACCTTCCTTCCCATCCGCACCGAAAACCTCGAAGACCACAAAATGCACTCCGAATATTTCCAAATCCCTCCCGAAACCATCGAAAAAATCCAAGCCACCCGAAAAAACCATCACCGCATCGTCGCCCTCGGCACTACTGTCGCTCGCACCCTCGAATACTACGCCAAAACCGGACAAACCTCCGGCGAAGACGATATCTTCATCTACCCAGGCTTCAATTTTCAGCTCGTCGACGCCCTTCTCACCAACTTTCACGCCCCAAAGTCCACCGTCCTCATGCTCGCCTCAGCTTTCGCTACTTGGGAAAATCTTAAACCAGCCTATGACCACGCCATCAAAAACCACTACCAACTCTTAAGCTACGGCGATTCTATGCTTATTATCTAACCCCAACCCCAATCCCTGAGCCTCCAACCCCGATCTCTGAACCTCACCCCAATCTCTGAGCCTCACCCCTAAGCTTGGAACCTCAATAGCCTCAAACCAAAAAACTCCATAAAAAATCCCCCGTCAACGCGGAGGATCTCCCCTCAAAACTTAAAAAACTTAAAATCTAGTCGACGACATCTTCGCCATCTCTCGGCAAATGTTCCGCATCTGCCCAAGACGAATCGTCATCTATCGTCACTTCTGACATCGGCAACGACGTCGAAACGATCATTTTCGGCGGCAGCAAGCTCTCCAGCCTATCTTCCAGCTCAAGGATTTTATTTCCATGAACCTTCGTATAGAGTACTCCGTTAAAGAAATGTCCATCTGACATTCGCCAACCTACCACCGCAAACGTTGCGTTCGACACCACGATCGTATAAATTCCCATGTCTCCATCTTCCTTTTCGACATGGTAACTTCCGTCAGTCACCACTTCGGGTTCCGCACAAAACTGCATCGTCGCCTCAGGCGCTTTCTTCCTAATCATGAAATTTGGATTACAGTAATTTATATCCGCAATCCCATGATTGACCATAAAACGATCAAGCTCATAGTTAGAAAAACTAATGCCGCCCCCCTGAAACAGGAATATCTTGCCATTCGACAACGGCAACCGGCGCGTTTTAGTTCTCTTCTCGTGATAATACGATACGAGAATTACTTCTCGTTCCGGCTCGATGCTAACGCTCCATCTTTCGCTTAGATTGCAGTATTCTCTACCGTCTCGCCTAAGGTATTTTTCATCTGCTCCAGGCAAAACCCCCACAATCTTTTCTCCTTCAATCCTCAAGGATTTTACTTCCAATTCCATCGTCTTCCACCTCCTTAATAAGCCCAGTAGCCAAGCAACTTTTGACTCTTCTTCGCCTTTCGCGTTCCTTTATCGCGAATCAACCGCTCCCACGATTTTTGATCGTCTAAAAGACAAGCGATTCTACGATTTCCGGAATTTAAAACTGCATATCGTGCCCTCACGACATACCGCTTACCATCTCGATTTTCGATAACACCGTCCGTATCAATCTTACAAACATTGTATCCACGATTTGGACGTATTGGAAAGACCATATCTATATCTCTCAAAAACTTCGGCGCCTCAATCATCCTTTTATTTATCACGCAAAGCTCGTGATTACCAAGTAATATTACGCCATCAGTAATTGAAGCCCCCCTAAGAATACTCTTATCTTTCGCAAGAACAAAAGTTTTCCCTTCCCATTTAATTATCTCTATTCGAGATCTTCTCATCTGTTTACGCAGCTCTTCATCATCCATCGCCTCCTTCTTCGTGAATGCCTCCAAATCGCTCACTTCCAACGCATTCTCAACTCTTACGATTCTCCCCTCGCTGACTCGTATAAAGTTTTTGCCTGCTAAAAAATCCTGCTCCTGAATCATTCCCAAAACTCCTTTTAATTATTTCTGTCCACATACAATTCCCTGCAAGCATTCGCCAACCATTCCAATCTACAATCCAAACAGATTACGCGTTCACATTTCCTAGATTTTTAAGCCATCAAAATGCTTACCAGAACTCCATCTGGCACTTCCTCTATACTATCACAGCTTATGCAATTTGTCAAACTCTAATTCTTGTATTAAACTATCCCTATGTCATTCTTTACTATTAAAAAGCAGTCTCTCGAAACCGACCTCGACACCGAAATCCCCCAAACCACCACAACCGCCTCTCAAAAACGCCCTCTTATGCGCGCCGGCATCATCAAGACCGCTCACGGCGAAATCGAGACGCCCGCTTTTGTCGGCGCCGCCACTTGCGCCACCGTCAAGGCTCTCACCAACCGCCACCTCGAAACTATCAAAACCCCCGCCATTCTCGTCAACACCTATCACCTTCTCCTTACCCCAGGCCCCGAGCTTATCGCTCAAGCCGGCGGCATCAACAAATTCACCAACTGGCAAAAACCCACCTTTTCTGACTCTGGCGGCTTCCAAATGCTTTCCCTTCCCGACGCCAAAGTCGACTCCGACGGCGTCACCTTCAAGTCGCACCGCAACGGCGATACGATTCGCATGACTCCCGAAAGCTCCATGCGCGCCCAGTGGCAAATCGGCGCCGACATCCACATGGCTTTCGACCAAGCCGCTGATTCTCGTGACCACTCTATCATGAAGCAAGCTATGCTCCGCACCCATGCTTGGCTCCCCGAAAATCTCGAAACTCACGAACTCCTCAAACACCAAGCTGAGCGAGATTCAAAACCCTATCAATCCCTCTACGCTGTTGTCCAAGGCGGCCTCTTCCCCGATCTTCGCCAAACTTCCGCCGAATTTATGAAAGACCAACCCGTCGACGGCTTCGGCATCGGCAGCCTCTATACAACTGAAACCCCTGAAACCGCCGCAATCATCAAGCTCACCAACGAAATCCTCCCCGTCGAAAAACCTCGCCATCTTCTCGGCATGGGCAGCGAACCTCGCGACCTTTTCCTTGGCGTCCTCTATGGTTGCGACACCTTCGACTGCGTCGGCCCTACCCGCCTCGCAAGAAACGGCGCCCTCTACTCGAAAACCGGCCGCATCAACATCAAAAATGCCAAATATCGCGATTACTTTGCCCCTCTCGATGAGACCTGCCCCTGCGAGCTCTGCCAAAACCACACTCTCGCCTACCTCCATCATCTCTTCAAAACCGATGAAATCACCGGAAAAATCCTCGCCACTATCCACAATGAAACTTTCGTAATCGACCTCATGCAAAAAATCCGCCAATCAATCCAAGACGACACTTTTGGCTCTCTCATGACCAACTTTATGAATTCCTACTACAACTAACCCCTTTGTTATATATTAAAAGCAGAAATCCAAATAGTAATTTATCGCTGAAAGTGAAAATAAAAATATGGAGGTAATAAAAATGGTAGATTTAAAGAAATTACAAAAAGATATATATCAAAACAAAGTAGATAAAGGATTTAATGTAACAGATATTAATGAAGAATTTTGTTTAACATATGGAGAGGTAGCAGAAGCATTTGAAGCTTGGAGAAAAAAGAAAGATGATTTAGGAGAAGAACTTGCAGATGTGGCTATTTATCTATTAGGATTATCAGAGATTTTAGGTATAGACTTAGAAGATGAAATACAGAAAAAAGTTTATAAAAATTCTAAAAGAGAATATAAAACGGTAGATGGTGTGAATACAAGAGTTAAAGAATTTGATGTAAATCAGGATAAAATGCAGCCAAGTGTAGCCAAATGACCAAAATCGAAAAGCCATCAGCTAAGCATCTCTTGCCATTACGCAATATTACAACGCATGCTACAATATAACCATGAGCACTCCCCAAAAACCTCTTAAAATCGATCTCGATACAAAAACTTTTATTCGTTTTTGGCTCGTTCCTCTTGGATTCTTGCTTTGCACCTTCTTTATCTTTCACGCCGCCCAAGGCCTCTTTATAATCGCAGCCGCCCTCTTTATCGCGCTCGCTATCGACCCTCTCGTAAAAAGAATTGCTAAAATTATCCCAGGAAAAGGCGTCAAACTTCCTATTGCTCTCGCTTACGTTCTCGTTGTCGGCTTTATTATTACTTTTCTCGCCATCGTCATCCCGACCGTATTTAACGAAACTATAAAGTTTATAAGCAATTTCCCCAATATCGTCAGTCACGCCTCTTTCGACCTTAGCTTTATCGATCGTATCGGCGAGATCATTCGCATTCCCGATCTTCGCCATCAAATTATCTCATCCGTCAGCTCTTTCTCTCAAGATTTTGCCGACAACTTCCTTGGTCATCTTTCAAATTCCATCGGCTTTGTTGGCAACATTGGCGTTACTCTACTTCTTGCTCTCACTCTCGCTTTCTTTATGCTCGTTGAAGGCCCAGACCTCATGAAACGCCTCTGGCGCAACTATCGTAGCAATCCCCGCGCAAAGAAAATCCGCCACGTTATTAACCGCATGACCAAGGTCGTCTCTCTTTACGTTTCTGGCGCCCTCACCGTCGGTCTTATCAACGCCTGCGCAACCGCTATCTTCGTCTTTATTCTCTCATTTATCTTCAGCTTCTCCCCAGGACTCGCCTTCCCCTTCGGTCTCATCACCGGCACGCTCTGCCTTATTCCAATGTTCGGCTCCTTTCTTGGCGAATGTCTCGTCGCCCTACTTCTCTCCTTCAACAACCCTATCGCCGGCCTCGTTTTCTTCATCTACGCCTGCATTTACCCCTCTATCGAGGGCAATATCATTTCCCCAAAAGTCCAGGGTCGCAGCCTTCGCCTACCTCCACTCGTCATTTTAGCCTCCATTACGATTGGCATTTACACATTTAGCTTCCTCGGCCCTATCGGCTCCGTTATCGGCGCCATCGTCGCCATCCCTATCGCCGGCTGCATCAAAATTCTCATGGAAGAATACGGCGACGGCTTCACGCTTTCCGACGAAACAATCGACAAGGCTCGCCTCGCCAAATCCGCCCTCACCCATCCCCGCACCGCCACAAGCTCCGCTACCAGCTCCAACACCAGCCGAACTCCCCTAAAACCCGCCGCCCAAAAAACTTCCACCACAACAAAAACCTCAGCCCCAAAAACCCCGACGAAAAAATAAGTCACTCCTCTTATACTTATACATCTAAAACCCGTACAGCCCCCTCACCTCATGTCAACTCTTCTATAAAAAGACTAGATTTCCTATTACCAGAAGCTAGTACATTACCGACATTAAAACAGTAATAAGTCCACGCGCCCAAAGACCACAGGCCATCAATCAAAGATCATCAAAGACCTCCACAAACCATCAAAAACCCCCTAGAAAAATCCCCCTAGCAATCATCCAACCGTATTCACCAACGAGTAGATCGGGAACAAGACACCACCAATCATACCACCCGCCATAATCGCCAAACTTACCATCAAAATTGGCTCAATCATCGTCGAAATCGCTTGAATCTTCTCGTCAAGCTCATCTTCGTAAACCTGCGCCGCCTTCCCAAGCATCTCATCCATCTTACCCGACTGCTCACCAATCGCCGCCATTTGCGGTACCAAAGGCAAAATATAGTCTTTGTCTTTTAATGAATCCGACATATTCTTACCAGCTTGAACCTGCTCCATCGCTGCCTCTACCGACTCTTTGACAATTACGTTGTTCGTCGCCTCACCCGAAATCTGCATCGTATCGAGTACTGCCACCCCTGTTGCCAGCAAAATCTGCGACAACCTCGCAAATCTCGCCATATAAAGAATCCGGAATAGCCCATTAAACATCGGTATATTCAACTTAATATTCGCCATCATCCTATCGCCAGGCTCTGTCTTACTATATTGAATAAGACCGATCGCCCCACCAACTACAATTAGAACTACCAGCCACCAGAAGTTAAACATAAAATCTTTCATATTCACCAAGAGTTGCGAAATCCACGGCAACTCCTCGTTCAAATCATTATATAGCTGCTCTACCTGCGGCACCACTTCTACCATCATGAACACAAACACGACGATAATCACGCCAAGCACAATCAGCGGATACATCATTGCTCCACGGATTTTGCTCATCATCTTTTCGTCTTTTTCTTCTTGCGTCGCAATCCGCTTCAAACTTTCATCTAGAGTACCAGACATTTCGCCCGCCCGAATCAGCGACAAATAAACGTTATCAAAGATATTTGAATGTTTCCCAAAAGCGTCCCCCAAATTTCTACCCGCTTCAACATCAGCCAAGATCTCCTCTATCACCGCCTTCATTGCCTTATTGCTCGTTTGCTCTGCAACCGTTCTCAGCGACTGCGCAAGTGGTAAGCCCGCACCAACCAGTGTCGCAAATTGACGCGTAAAATTAATCCTATCTTTCGCAGTAACTTTATTTAATTTACTTCCAAATCCAGACCCTTCCTCTTTCAGTGTATCGGGTATATAACCACGATCCATCAAAAGTTTACCAGCCGCTCGCTCACTTTCCGCTTGAATCGTACCGCTTAAAACTCTGCCGGTCCCCTGCTCCTTTGCCTTGTAGTGAAAGCGTTTCATCCGCGCGCCAACCTCTCAAATTCTTGCAAATCTACTGCATACTCGCGCGCATCGTCATAAGTAACCACGCCTGTTTGAATCAGTTTAACCAAGGTTCTATCCATTGTCTGCATGCCCTGATCCGCGCCCGTCTGAATCACCGTATCTAGCTGATGGGTTTTACCTTCACGTATAATCGATCGCACTGCTGGATTCGCAATCATCACTTCCGCCGCCACGACTCGACCGCCACCAATCGCCGGCACCAACCTTTGCGCACAAATCGCCATCAGGATATTTGACAGCTGCGAACGCACCTGTGGCTGCTGATGTGGTGGAAATACATCTATCATACGGTCTATCGACTGCGCTGCCGAATTCGTATGTAGCGTCGCAAACACCAAGTGTCCCGTCTCTGCAATCGTAATCGCAGACGAAATCGTCTCTAAGTCGCGCATCTCACCAATCAACACAACGTCTGGATCTTCGCGCAATACTGATCTCAAAGCCGCCGAAAACGAATATGTATCATAATGCACCTCACGTTGCACCACTACGCTACGATTTGATTTATGCGTAAACTCAATCGGATCCTCAATCGTAATAATATGCGAAGCTTTTTCTCGATTAATTTTATCCACCAAAGCCGCTAATGTCGTCGATTTCCCCGATCCAGTCGGACCAGTAACCAAAACCAATCCTCGTGGATAATCTGCAAAACTCTCAATCACCGGCGGCATGCCTAGCTCTGAAACTTGCTTAATTAAGTTTGGAATCAAACGAAACGCACCGGCAAGATTACCCTTTTCGTGAAACGCATTTACCCGAAAGCGCCCCAACTCACCAAAAGAAAATGAATAATCAAATTCCTTATCTTTCAGCAAAATCTGTTTTTGGTCCTCTTCCAATGTCGAGAACACCAATCGCTCCACGGCCGCCTCATCCAAGTCATCATAACCAGGCACCGGCCTTAGTGCGCCATCAATTCTCAAAATTGGCGGCAATCCAACCTGTAAATGCAGGTCACTCGCATTCGTCTTTACGCACTCCTCAAGAAGACTCTCGATACGCACCTCTTTGTTCGATATTCCAGCATTCGACGTCGATGACACCGAAGTTGCCCCCATGTTGACCTGCCCACTATTATCCATACCCACCATTATACTTATGCTTTTAAAAAAATGCAAATAATTTTTTATTACCGCAAATACTCGTGCAACTTCTTCGTATTTTTATTTTTGCGCAGCTTCGCAAGCGCCTTCGCCTCGATTTGACGAATCCTCTCGCGCGTCACTGAAAATTCCGCTCCTACCTCCTCTAGTGTATGGCTCTTGCCTCCCCCAATTCCAAAACGCATCTTGATAATCTTCTGCTCTCTATCTGTCAACGTCGACAAAATCGACGCAATCTGCTCTTTCAGAAGCTGTGTCGCCGCAGAATCCTCAGGAGATACTCTATCCTCGTCCTCAATAAAATCCCCCAACGACGAATCTTCATCTTCGCTATCGTGTCCAACCGACGCATCAAGCGATGCGATATCTTGCTTGATCTTCATTACATACTCAATCTTCTCAACATCCATCCCCATCGCCTTCGCAATCTCTTCTGTTGACGGCTCACGATTTAACTCTTGCGTCAATCTCCTCTGCGTTCTCAAAACTTTATTAATCGTCTCCACCATGTGCACCGGTATCCGAATCGTTCTCGCCTGATCCGCAATCGCACGCGTGATTGCTTGGCGAATCCACCACGTCGCGTACGTCGAAAACTTAAAACCTTTTTCTGGGTCAAATTTCTCAACCGCCCTCAGCAAGCCCGTATTGCCCTCTTGAATCAAGTCCAAAAAATCCAAACCTCTCCCAGAATATCGCTTCGCAATCGACACCACCAAGCGCATATTCGACTCCGCCATCTTATCTTTCGCGCGTTTCTTTTCCTTTTCCGTACCATCAACAATCTTTTTCGCCAACTCCAACTCTTCTTCGGCCGTCAATAGCGGAATCTTTCCAATCTCGCGCAAATACAGCTTTACCGAGTCATCCGCAACATCATCATAATTTGCATCAAAATCAACCACCAGTTCATCGTCATTTTCCTCATCAAGCTCCTCAAACGACGCGTCGTCTCCTAAATCATCTGTAATCTGCAAATCTTTTTCTTCCTCGTCCATCTTTCTCCTTTTGAAGCCAGCAAAAGCCTCAATTAATTCTTAGTTTTAGATTCTTCGTTATCTTATTTTTGTCTTTTCCTCAAATACTTCGCAAAATATCGGTTGGACTCCCAAAAAACTAGTCCGCTATCCGACTTTTCCACTTATCTTATCATGCCAACCGTACTCTTGCAACATTTTTGCAACTTTTTTCGGTTCTTCTACTTTTTTTGCTTAATCAGCTTGTTAAGTTCGTTCATCAATTGGTTTTCCAACTCTTCGTCCCCGCTTTGTTCCGCTCCTCTAATTCTTTCCTCCAAATCTCGCCTCAACATCACCGCGCGGTCTTTTTCGAGTCTTTTAGCCAATCCTTTTGCCTCCTCTTCGAGCCTCGATTTATCCCACGTCTTATACTTTTCTTCAAAAATCAGCTCAAGCTCCCCTTTATTAAACTCTTCCGCTCGCAAATCCCCCAACATCTCACTATTCACCTTTCCCACCACCACCAACGCCGCCAAATTCTTTTCCGCCTCATTGATCTTCGCCGTAGATTTAGCACCAGCTTCTTTTTTTACTTGCCGCAAACGCTTCGTCTTCACCTTCTTCTCAAAGCGTTGCGCTCGAAACGCCTCCAGCGAAATCCCCAACCTCTCGCTAACCTGTTTTTCATATTTTTCTCGCAATACCGTATCTTTCGCATCAATTTGCGCAATCAGCTTTTTCGCCTCCGTACAATACTCCTGGAACCCTTTTTCTGTTCGCAAATCATAATTTTCCGTATATTTCTCCAAAATCCACTCCATTGCTGGCCGATATCTCGTCACTGCCTTTTGCCACAACTCCTTATTTTTCTGAATCAATTCGTCCGCATCTTTACATCCCTGATAATCGTCAATCACCGACAAATAAATCCCAAACTTCGACGCCAAGCTTATCGCTCTTTCTGCAGCTCGCACGCCCGCCTCATCGCCGTCATACGCCAAGCGGATATCTTTCGTCATCCTCGCAAAACTCTTCAAGTGCATCTCCGTCATCGCCGTCCCTGCCGTCGCCACCGCTTCACACACTCCTGCCTGATGCGACGATATCACGTCCATATTCCCCTCCACTACAACCACAAAATCACTCTTTCGTATCGTTTCCTTTGCTTGACTTAACCCAAAAATATGTCGCCCCTTATTATACAAAATCGTTTCCGGCGTATTAAGGTATTTTGGCGCATTTTTATCTTTATCGTCCAAAATCCTCCCCGTAAATCCGATTACACCCCCACCCACATCCATCAGCGGCACCATCATTCTCCCTTTAAACAAATCCCCTCCAAACCGATTCGTCATTCCCGCCTCTTCAATCTCCGCCATCGAAAAACCCCGTTTCCTCAAAAAACCCACTATCGCATTTCCCGCTTTCGGCGCATATCCAATCCGAAATTTTTCTACCGTTTTTTTATTTAAATTCCGCTTATAAAAAACATATTCACAAACCGCCCTATTCCTCGTCAAACATACCTGATAATATTTCGCCGATAATTCCAAAATTTCCCTTAACCGCTTCTTTTTCTCAAGAAATTTCTTCTCGTCATTTCCATATTTTTTCAATTCTACCCCCGCCTGATTTGCCAACTTTTCCAAAGCCTCTCGAAAAGTTAACCCTTCCATCTCCATCACAAAAGTAAAAATATCGCCCCCCTTATTACTCGAAAAATCGTGCCAAATCCCTTTTTCTGGCGACACCACAAAACTCGGCGTCCTATCCGTCCCCCACGGCGAATGCCCCTTAAAATTCCTTCCAGCCCGCTTTAGCTCAATATATTGCCCAACCACATCTTCAACCGCCAAACGCGCCCGAATCTCCTCCTTCGCGTCCTCCATTCTCTCTTCATTATACTACACTCTTCCTCTCTCAAAACCTCCACCTCAAAAAAATAGCCCGACTTCCGTCGAACTATCTAAAAAACCAGCCTATAAATCTGACGACAGAAACCCCGTTTCGCGTCGCCAAATCAATCGCCTTAGTTAATTATAGTTTTTAAGTTTCTCGAAAAAATTCTTAACTCTCTCTTTTCTTTTCGCTATCCGACGACTTCTCTCGCTCTCTCGATGTTTCTCCCACCAATCATCAAAATCTTCCTCCGGATCTCTATATCTAGAACCTTCATCATCGGGTTTCTCATCTTCATCATCCTCGTCATCAGCAAACGACCCATCACCTCCGACACAAAACTGCTCAATCCACTCATTTAATTGATTCTCGTCTGCTTCTTTAATATCCTCTATCGAGCTAATACCTATACTACGAAGCAAGCAATACTCCCCGAGACCATTCAGCACGAAATCAGAGCTATATTTGTTCCAATCAACGTACATTTTGCACGCTTTCGCAAGCTGCGCACTCCCTTTCTTTTTCTCGGAATGCCATTCAAGATTCGCTACTCTAAAAACCTCTTTAAGTACCGCAATTGCTTTCTTCGTTAATCCGTAGCCATTCTTAAGTATGTCTTCGCTCAAGTGACCTACAAAATCATCATAACTATAGTCGCTATTATAATCGCTACTATAAATACGATAAGCTTCGCTAAGCAGTTCCGATGCCAAGACACGAAGCGTATCTAAATCAACCTCGCCCTTGTTGTACATTCGATAACAATGAAAAAGCGCAAAGCTCTCTCCGTCATCAAAAAGCCCTCCATCATCGTCATCTCCAATCTCCGCTAATGCATTATGTACATGATCCACATCCACTGTTTCAGGCAGCTCACCACAAAACGTACTACGCGAAAGATCTCTCCACGTAGTAATTCCAGCTCTCCTTAGTTTCACTACCTCCATTATCGATAAAGCCTCCGCGCAACTTTCCAAATGATAGTCAATGTGCGAAAAGTCATCATCGCTCAAATTAGGAGACAATATACCATACGATATGCAATAACTATGCTCATTTCTAGACAGCCTAGGCGCCCTCATCTTACTATATGCAACAATCTTGTATTCGTCTTCCATCTCCTTCTTGCTTTTTAAGCATTTTCCTAAGTTATGCTCAATACCAAGCCCGTTCAGCGCTACCATTAAGGCATACCTGAAAGTATAACCATTCGGCAAAAGCTCATTTTCAAAATCAGCCCCCTCAATATATCTAAAATCATCTTCAGACAATCTTCGGCTAAAAAAGCCCCTCAGAAACCCATCCGCCAAAACCTCTATACTTTCCTCGTCGTTCTCTATCGCCCACTGCATTATGCGGCGCGCGCATCCTGTAAACAACCAACAAATATCCCCATCAAATAAGCTCATCGACGCATTAAACATACTTCTTTTCTCAAAATACTCAAAATCATGCTTAATGCCCTCAATCTGTTCCATAACGCAACAAGTTAGCCTATACAGCTCCGCGGGTACTTCTCCCGGCGAAGAATCATTCCTCAAAAAGACTTCTTTTTTTGTCCAAACGCCCATTACTGCCTCACGTAAATCTCTCACACCTTTCTCCATCACTGCGATCGATTCCATTAGTCCTTCAATATCCTTTTTCTTAAAATACGGCTCACGGTAATTATTTAAATATGCTCTCATCTCTAAAACACCTCCGCTAAAAAACAATTCCAAAAAACTTAAAAACGTCAAGCAACTCTTCGATTCAGCCTAATCCGCTTTCCTCAAAGCTACCATAATCTTATCATAAAACTTACATTTTGTCAAGCATAACGTATTAGCTCCAGTCCGTACCGCAGCCTCAACGCTCGCAACCTCAACGCCCAGCAACCTCAACGCCCAATAGCCTCAACGCTCGTAACCTCAACGCCCAGCAACCTCGGCGCCCAGCATCTCCAGTTCAATACTAGCTTTTCACGCCTTCCGCCGAGTAGGGGCTTTGCTTTCTTTTGACCGTCCGCAGTTACGACGAGGAAGAGCTTAAAGCCCTGCAACGGCAGGCGCTTTAAGCGTGTCAAAGGAGAGCAAAGCCCCCTACCCAGCGGAAACCCGTTTATGCTATAATAAAAACCATGGACAACAAAGCCTACCTCGACCAAATCGCCGTCAAAAGCCAACAAAAAAACACTTCCCCTCTTCTGAGCCCAGGTCTTATTAAGCTACTTATCGGAGCCGCCATCGCTCTGATCGCGATGCTTATTATCGGCAACATCTTCAGCTCCGGCAACAACAAAGTCTCTACCTCGTACGAAGATCTCTACTACCGCATCTCTACCCTCGCCGACACCAGCAAAAGCCCTCTCGCTACCTACGACCAAAAACTCAAGTCTTCCGACCTACGTTCCTACTCTAGCTCTCTTATCGATATTTTAAGAACCACCAAGAATCGCTACGATGCGATTTCTGGCTCCGTTGGTATCGATTCCTCCAACTTAAGCAGCAGCGTCACCGGAGACTTCGACAGCTCGCTCAGCGCTCTTAATGCAAAACTTGACGACGCCTACCTAACTGGCCAGCTCGACCGTATCTACGCCTACTCTATGTACGATCAGATTACCCAACTTCTCAATCTCGAACTCAGTATTAGCCAAAAGACCAGCGACCAAAATCTCGCCGAACTCATCAACAACTCCAGAAAAGATCTCGAATCCTTCCAAAAACAGTTCAAAGCCTACTCAGATTCCCATTAATCCGCCTATTCTAGGCTTAACTCGTAACTATGCCTCACCAAATCTACAATCTCGTCATCACTTAGCTGACCGCTACATATTACCTCTATTCCATTCCTCGCAAGCGCCCTACTCTGCATTACGCTCTCGTATCTCTCTTGCAAAACCTGACCCAATCTCCTATCGCAACGCATCTCCAAGCGCAACGGCCGCTTTCCTTTCCATACCACCAAAAAAATCTTCCCATCTCCCTCATCCTCTAAGCTCGCCTTTCTTCGAAAAATTCGCCTCCCTTCTTTATCCTCGCACTCCGTCACCTCGGAAAATCCGCGCGCTATCCTCGTTATTTCTTTCTCTAAGTCTTCTTCCGTCATCTTTTATCTACCTTTCCAACATACCACTGCAGCTCTTCTATGCTACCACGAATATCGTCCAGCGCTCGATGTTTCTCTGGTTTCACAAACCGCTCACGCCTCGCCCCCTCAAAATATATCTTCCACGCTGATACGTCCAACATTCTATAGTGCAATCTCGCATTTAAGCGCGGCCATTCTCGCTCGATAAATTTTCTATCCTGATGAATTGAATTTCCCGCCAAATAAATCGCCTCTTCTTTTGCAAAACATTTGTCGATAAAATTCAACAATTCATCCTCGACCACTTCCGACCTCTGCCCCGTTGCATTCTGTTCCACTAATGCCCGATAACTATCGCTATGCTGTTCCCAAAATTCTCCAACCATCCTCTTCTTGATGATTCCTTCATCAACATGAACCACGCCCAAAAAAGTGCCCACTTCCGCGAATTTCCAATCCGTCGCAATCGCTGCCACTTCTAGGATTTTATCTCTTTCTGGATCCAATCCCGTCATTTCGAGATCGACCCAAAGCAACTTCGCCTTCTTAGGCACTTTCTTTACCCTGTAAATTAATCTTTCTTCAAATCAAGCTTTAAGGCCTTCACTACAATATAAATCACCAAGGCCAAAACCAAAAAGTTAATCAAATCATTCAAAAACGCCCCGAGCGCAATCTTCGCACCAGTATCACCCAACGCGATCGCCCATCCCCTCAAACCCTCTGCCGATCCTAGCAATAGCCCAATTGGCGGCATAATCACATTGTCAATCAACGAATTCACCAATACGCCCGCCGCTGTACCAAGCGTCAAGCCAACCGCAAGCCCTACGATATTTTGCTCCTTCACAAAAGTCATAAAACCGCTTGCCCCACCTTTCAGCGCACCGACTGCTTTGCTCATTCTTTATTTTCTCCTTATTTTTTAATTATTTTCCCAATTATACCACATTGTCACCACTTTATACTAGCGTTTTATTGACAAATTAAGCAAACTATGATACAATAGAAAGATGACTTGTACCTTAAAGGGGGTGAAACTATGACAGGAGTCATCAAGCAGCACATCAACAACAGCCCGATGAAGGACAAAATTCCAGAATACCAAGCTGTTCCATACGCTGATATTCGGGATTTTTTCCGACAAGTGTGCGGTTCTTCCGCTAACGTCAATCGGGATGCGTTCTGCATCAAGGCCTACGAGCGCAGGACTCCCGCCAAAATGCTAGACACGTTCAATAATTACGTTGTTCAGCATGGCGAAGTCAATCCGCTAGCCTTTCATTGCGAGCGCATCGACGATTGGCAACAACGCAACCGACGCGCCACACTGAGCCGCATGCTCGACCTTCATGCCGAACATGCTCGGTTCAAGTTGTTTCCACACAAGGACGGCTTCACAGGATCGTACGTCAGCGACGACAATCACCACGCCGCAGTTACGTTCGTACGTTCAGAGCGCGGACTCGTCGGCTGCGGCTGGGATTGCGTTACCGCCAAGCAGTACAAAACGGCACGCCGTATGGCTGTCGGCCTCATGCTGATGTTCGGCATCTATAATCCTCATGATGCCGAACTGTACGAAGGGGCTATTGGTTATCTTCCGCTAGAAAGGATCTTCGATGAAGACGATGCGTCGGATTTCGAGTACTTCTACCGAAGGTACCTCCCCGAACCGTAACCATCCCCCGACCCAGGTCGGGGGATTACATTTGTTTCGGAATTTCTACTCCCAATACATCCAAGGCACGCGTCAAAACCGCCGCGGCCCTTTTTATCACCGTCAGCCTTGCCCCTCTTATTTCTTTTTCCGCTCCGCCAATCTCCGTCCGCTCGTAGTAACGGTTCATTATTTGCGCTAAATCAAACGCATACCCAGCAATCTTATGCACTTCCAACGAATCCATCGTCGTTTTTATCAGCTGCGGAAATTCTATCAATTTCTTTATCACTTCTTTTTCTGCCTCAAAGTCATAATCCTCACTCCAAGCTTCACTCTCTTTCTCGTTATCATATTTTTCTATAATTCTCTTCATCCTCACTACTGCGTATTGGCAAAATGGCCCCGAACATCCCGTCAAAGCAAAAATCTTTTCCGGATCATACAAAATCCCTGTCTTTCTGTCACCAATAAAATCGCTATACTTTATCGCCCCAACCGCAATCTTCCGCACATCTTCCTTATCTAAATCCTTGCCAAATTCACTTCGCACTCTTCTCTCCGCGTCGTCCAGCATTTCTTCCATCAACACTACCCCTTTGCGGCTCGACATTTTCTCTCGCTTACCAGCTTCGTTCAGCTGATCAATCATTCCAAACCAGAGATGAATATTCTCTTGCTCAAACCCCAACTTTTTCCCCATCGCAAACAGCTGTTCAAAATAAAATTTCTGCTCTGCGCCTGCGCAATACACAACTTTATCTGGATGCCATCGCTCTGCCCGATACGCCATACATCCTAAATCAGTCGTTGCATATAGCGCCGCACCGTTACTCTTTAACACCAACATCGGTATCTCAAATCCGTCTAATTCGCAAATCACCGACCCGTCCGCATTCTTTACAAATTTCCCCTCCCCAAGATATTTTTCAACGAGCTCCTTTCCTTTCTCGACATAAAAACTTTCTCCATATTCATAGTCTGTCGCTATCCCCATTCTCTGCATCACGCCATGCACGTGTTCCAACGAAATCCTTCTAAACGCCTCCGCAAACTCAATCGCCTTCTCGTCTTTTGCCTCCAATTTCATGAGCCAATCTTGCACACGCTTCGCCAGCCCATCTTCACCCACATCTTCCTCCGTCTTTAAACGCGCTTTCATGTCGATGTATATTTTCCCCAAATCATACACAGTCGTCTCTTCGAGCGTCTTGCCAGACTCCAAAAAACCAACCGCCCAAATTCCAAATGGCGTTCCCGCATCGCCCAAATGATTATCCGTCACAACCTTCCAGCCATTCGCCTCAAACAATTTTTTTGTCGCCCAACCCTGCGTCCCAGGTCGCAAGTGTCCAACCGAATACGGTTTCGCTAAATTTACACTCGGAAATTCGACTAGGGCCATTTTCCCTTCGCCATCTTTGTTATTTCCGTACTGATCGCTCCATTCTACGTCCAATTTTCTCCACAGCTTTTTAGCCGACCAACTAACGTTAATAAAGCCAGCACCCGCCACCTCCAAGTCATACTCAGGCGTCATCTCCGCCACAATCTCCATCGCAATATCGCGCGGCGATCGCCCAACCTGTTTTGCAATCCTCAAGGCTATATTTGTCGCATAGTCACCTTTTACTTCCGGTGGCACCGCCGCCCACACCACTTCCGCCTTGACGCCGTATTTATCATTTATTAGCTTTTCAATTCTTTCTCTCAACTCTTCCATTTCACTTTATTTTACCATCTTTTCAAAAAACTTGCATTTTTTGATTTTTTTGTTATAATAAGAAACAGTCTGACGTTCTTAAATGCGTCAAGACTCGACGACGAAAGAGATTAGCCATCATCCGTGGCCGACTCCTTTCAGCGAAATAAATAACTTTTTATTTATGAGGCTAATCTCTGTCGTTGCCCTTTAAAATTATCTCTGTAAAAGAAAAGTAGCCTATAAAAACCATGATGTGTTTGTCTTTTATTTATTTCATACTTCGCATGAGTATCCAAACCGCCACTCGCAGCACAATGATCGAAAAACTTTTAATATTTTACTCATGCACACCTCCTTGTGTAGAAGCCTACCGCTTCGACTGAAACATAAATTTCTGCTCATCAAGTCGTGCGATACGCTTCATATTTTACAGAGATCAATTTTAGACGCCCTCCCCCCTTAGGGCGTCTTTTTCATATCTTCCATATATACTAAATGGTATAATACATACTGATGAAACTTTTTTACCAAACACGTTATCGTTTCTATTCGCCGCATCAAAATTTGAAATTTTTTCTTTTTAGCGACCTCCATTTCAGTCGCAAAGTTACCAACCAAACTCTCGACGCAATCCTCGCCAAAGCATCTTCTCAAGCCCCCGATTATATCTTATTCACTGGCGATTTAGTCGATCAATTAGCCGATGTCGACGCCGCCATCGATCGCGCTCGTCTTTTAGGCTGGCTAGAAAAGCTCGCTACCGTTGCCCCGGTTTTATTAATTCTCGGCAACCACGATTTCTACCGTCGCAACCCTCACCGTTCCGCTGGTCAACTCGGCTGGATAGCCGAGCGCAACGAAGACTTTTTACACCACTTGTCCGAGATCAAGAACCTTCATCTCCTCGACAACGCCGCCTACTCCGATCATCATGTTCATGTTCTTGGCTTTACGCAGTCGTTTGACTATTATCATCTCCGCGCTACCGACCAAACCGCCCAAAAACCCGCTACCGAAGTCGACGCTATCGCTACTCCGATCCCCAGCTCCGAATCTTTTCAAAAACCACGCCATGAACGCGCCGACCTAATGTATGCCGACCTGAAGAATCTTTCTGACACGCAGCCAAAACTACTCCATAATCTCCCACAAAAAAAGGCCAAAATCGCTCTCATCCATTCTCCAATCAACCTCGACGAACCCTCTATCGCCCATCTTCTCAAAGAATTCGACTTCATCATTTCCGGCCACATGCATGGCGGCCTTGTTCCACCAGGTCTACAAGATTTTTGGCATTCCGATCGCGGATTTGTCGCACCAGGCAAAAGCCTCTTTCCAAAAAACGCGCGCAATTACACCATCACCCCTGACAATACCCGCATCGTTCTTGGCGCTATTACTACGGTCCAGAACTGCACCGGCGTTCTCTCTTTCCTCAACAAAGCCTTCCCTATCAATATCGCCACTCTCGAACTCAGCAAAAGTCAAATCTACGCCCGCAAACCCGACATTTCTAGCAAATATCTCGAATTTTAATCGTTGTGCTCTTTCGCGCCACGATTCTTCAACACCAACACGCCACCTACCGTCATCACACCAACCACAATCCCCCACGCCACCATTCCGCTTTTTATACCACTCATCACCGCTCGTTCTCTGTTATTCGTAAATTCGATCCTATTATCACCTTCTACTACTACGCCGCTCGCCGTTTTTTCTCCTCCTGCCGTATTGCTCGTCGTATAATCTTCCGCGCCCAATTCTACTATCTCATAGCCCATCCCGACGGGGACTTCTCTTGTTTCAGCCTTTTCACCATGTTTTAGCGCATACACCCCCTCCACCACGCTAAACCCCGAACCCGTCTTCGCCCCTTTCATCGTTACCGTAAAATCAAACTCCTTTCCCGTATCCCCCATCTCCCCTGTCACCAGATTGGCAACTTCGATCTTCGCTTTCACCAAAGTATTCGTTATCTCAAACTCATCACGTTCGCTCGAACTACTAATCTTCGCATTACTCGTTTCCTGATATCGGTAAGGCCCTGCGTCTATCGACTCGGCCACCGCATAATCAATTTCGTTTCCCTCTGAATCATGATTTGGCAAATTCTTAAACGTATACGTCCAGCTATTACCATCATTCAACACTTGCGCCCCAGCACCATATTTCGTCCCGTCTTCTGCTATTAGGCCATTATCGTCACTTTTCTGCCCATAATACGTGCGCCCATTCGCCTGCAACGTTACGCTAATTGCATCTGGCCGCGTCTCATCTTTCCACTCTGTATCGCCCTCCCATTTCTTCGTCACCACCACCTCCTTCGCCTTCTGCCATGTTACCCGTATTTCTTGATCTAAAATATCGCCACTATCAAACTTGTACGTATAATATATCGGCTTCCCCTCTGCGCCTAGAACCGCCGTTGTTGGCAAAACCGATTTCATCTCCCCGTCACCCTTATCGACTTTTATTTCGTCAATAATATACCCCTCATCAGGAATCAATTTATATTCTACTTCCTTTCCATCTGGCACATCAAAGGTCAGTGCTTTCGATTCATCTCCGCCTACCCCGCCGCCATATTGCTGCCGCAAAGCTGTCCCCGTGTCAATTTTTCCACTCGTCCAAACCTCAATCGCCCCGTTCTGCCCAGACGAAGAGGTGCTCCCGTGGGTAATTCCATCAGGCATTAAATACATATTCGTTCCCCCAGTTTGTCCGCTTGTTTGCGCCCGAAAATTCACCCCACTTGCTTTAGCCGTCTTCGCCACCTGCGACCACTCTGGATGCACTACGTTTTTGTCGTTTATTACTTCTACGCTATTTGCGCCATTTGCAACTATTGACCCATCACTCTTCAACATGCTCTCGTCAAACAACGATACATTATCGAGACCGAACAGCGTCTCCTCGAACCGATTATGCGCAACACCTTGTACGTTATTTTCCCATGACGTTCCGAGGTTCGTTCCTGCCTGCTTATTAATCTCGTTTGCCGTAAACACAAAACTCCCATCCGCAACCGGCACCCTCGAGCCTCTCCTCGACACATAAACACCAATGTTGTATGTAATACCATACCGATAATCAAACTTATTTTTCGTTATCGTTTTCGCCGTTATTGTCGGCAACCCATTCACTATTCGCGCCGCTATCGCTATCGTGTCGTCGTATGTTTCTTTGCTAACATCAGCCCTTGGATAAATTTTCACATCACTCAACGCAACCACCAAATCATATTCTTTGTTCCCTTCGCTATCAATTGCCGCATTTTTATAAATCATGTATACGATCGTCTGATCGTCAATAATCGTATTGACTTGCCCATAACGAATAGTGCCGCTATACGTTATCATTCTTTCGCTACTATTGGCCACCGCAATCCCTGCTGGCGGTGTATCAGTTTCTGCGCTATTATAGTAATACATTGTTATATTGTTTGCAAAAGCATTCTTGTCAATCGTAAATGTCGCTATATCCTGTTCAGCCGCAAATGTCCCGTAGCTCTTGTCATCAAGCCGCGTACTAGCCGCCCAAGCCGCCTTGCCTAGCCCGCAACTCCCAGCCGCCACCAACACCATTGCCATTAAAGCCAACAAAAAGCCACCCACCTGCGCCCCAACAACTTGTATCCATCTTTTGCGCAACATTATCACATCTCAATCATTCCTATTAAAACTATAACCAATTTGCAAACACTTCGCAACGTCACTATGCGTCATTCTTGATACATTTCCTCGGCAACAACCACGAATATAACGTCTTTACAACAAAAAAGAGCCAAAACTGACTCTAATTTACAGTATGGTAGGGCCAGTAGGAATCGAACCTACATTGTATCCTTAGAGGGGATATGTCCTATCCGTTGAACGATGGCCCCACCTTACTTATTCTATCACGCAATATCACAATCAGGCGAAGAATCCCAAATCTGTTATAATACACCCATGAATCAAGTACAATCCTCTTTTCACACTTCACTTTCCGAAGAACTTAAATGGCGCGGTTTTTTCGCCGAAAACACCATTACCGACCCTAGGAGTCTCGACTCGCGCCCTCACAAAAATTTCTACTGGGGCACTGACCCTAGCGCCGACAGTTTACACGTTGGCCACCTCGCCGCTCTTATGATGTGCGCCTGCTTCGTTCGTCACGGCTATACTCCCTTTTACCTCGTCGGCGGTGCCACCGGTCAGATTGGCGACCCAAAAGAAACCGCCGAACGCGACCTAAAATCTCTTGACGAGATCGCTAAAAACAAGGCCGCTCTCGCTGCCCAGATTGTCCACGTTACCCACTCCCCCAAGGATACAAAAATCCTCGACAATCTCGATTGGTTCAAAGACATCAAATTCTTACCCTTTCTTCGCGAAATTGGGAAAGCCTTTAGTATGACTCAGTTACTTGACCGCCAATTCGTTCAACACCGTATCGGCAAAGACGGTTCCGGCATTTCTTACGCCGAATTCAGCTATACTCTTATCCAAGGTTACGATTTTCTTCATCTTTTCCGCACTCATCAGATCGACCTCCAACTTTGCGGCGCCGACCAATACGGCAACTGCACTAGCGGCATGCACCTCATTCGCCGCCTCGAAAACGCACGCGCCGACGTCTATTCCTGCCCTCTTATCCTAGATCAATCCGGCAAAAAACTTAGCAAATCCGAGGGCAATGCCGTCTGGCTCGATCCAACCAAAACCAATGTTTTCGATTTTTATCAATATTGGCTCAACCAGCCCGACGCTGTTCTCGAATCTTACCTAAAACAATTCACCCTTATTTCTCCTACCGAACTTGATGATCTGCTCACAAAGCACACCAAAGACCCGTCAAAACGCCTCGCCCAACGCTATCTCGCCTACGCCGTCACCGAGTTTGTCCACAGCCAACCCGACGCCGATCTTGCCCGAAAGCTCACCTCCCTCCTCTTCGAAAGCACCGACCTCGCGAACGACCTGACCTCTCTTACCGACGCCGAACTCGACGCAATGACCGCTACGCTTCCCTCCACGCCCGCCAAGACCACTCTCATCGACGCTCTCCTCTCTACGCAACTAGCCACCAGTAAAAATGACGCCAAAAAGCTCATCGCCGCCGGCGCTATCTCTATCAACGGAACTAAAGCCACCACCGATCAGGCTATCGACACCCTCTCCTTACTCAAAAAAGGCAAAAACAAATTCGCCATCGTTCGCTAGCTTCATCAATCCCCATCTTCCCACAACCACCATTCCAATCGCCTTGACAAAATCTTGAAACACTTTGACATCACTTGACTTTTTAGCTAAAGTATGCTCGTTTACTTGCATCGAGCATGCCTCTTACGAGCTTAGTTTTTGTAGTGACCAAACATTCCTAAACTTCTTCCCGTTCTCCTATTTGTCACCAGTTTTACCGAGCGCCAAGCGCGTTGTCGCCCGCAACACTCTTCGCGCTCGGTAAAATACGCCGCGCCCACCTAAGCACGGTGCTCAGATGGCAGACAAGCATGGAGGTGCTTTACTATGGAAGAACTCTATTTAACCGTTCAGAGGAACGGAATCATCGTAGAAGATAACATGTCAGTTACAACGCCCGTGAACGGCGATGCTGCACTCGCCGTTCTAAAAGATGGCAGCTTTGTCGTCATTTCGGACGTTGAAGGAAACTTTAGCGACCGACAAAGTCGAGCAATCTCTCAAAAGCTGCTCGATCTACTATATGAACGGAAATTTATCACTAGCACTAGTGATAAAAACGGGTTCATCGCAGAAGAGCGCGAGGACGAGGGCACCTGCAAACTTGCCAACGGCAAGACTGCACTCGTCAAGGGCAGAATGTTGCACATTTCGCCTCCAAAGGAGACAGACGCAGAGAGAACTTGTCAATTTATCGACAAAACGGTCGGCGAATTCCTCAAAAAGGAAGGAGGATCAACCCTTTCTAAGGAGGATCTCGTCGTCTCTCGTCTTCTCGAAGATGAAGAGTGCGATAATCCCGAAGAAGAAGGGGAAGAGACGAATCCCGTCGACTCAGACGCACAGGCGACGGCCGCCGACAAAACTCCCCCGAAAAAACCGGCAAGGGCTCTAACGGACGAGGAGAAGCAATTCTCTGAAGAATGGGAAAGCCTGTATGAGGCGTTTTTAGCCGAAGAAGGATAACCGCCGGCGGCTAGCCTCAAGTCACTACAAACAAGTTCCCCCCCCCCCCTGTAAAACAGGGGGGATTTTTCTATGTTATAATGTGAGAAATATATGGAGGAATTATGAAAAAAATCTTATCATTCGATATCGACCAAACACTCAATATCGCTAAGACTCCTATTCCCGACGAGATTGCCCAACTTTTAATTAATTGTCTCGATTATTTTGAAATTTGCCCAATTTCTGGACAAAAATTCGATCAATTCCTTATCCAAATCGTCAACCCTATGCTCAAAAACGGCGTTACTACCGAACAACTCACCCACCTCCATCTTTTCGTCGCCCAAGGAACTCAATATTATCGCTACACTAGCACACAGCCAAACGAACACCCAACCCCTTCAGCCACTACGGCCACAAAATCTTCGGACAACCCCTCCTACGACGAACAATGCTGGCATAAAGTTTATGATTTCCCATTTTCGGACAAACAGGTATCCGAAATTTCACACGCCCTCGAAACCGCCGCAAAAGAACTCGGCTATTGGGAAGTCGATAAACTTAAAGAAGGTGACAAAATTATCGAAAATCGCCACACGCTAGTCGCATATTCAGCCCTCGGGCAAAAAGCCGAAACTGAAGCGAAATATGCCTGGGACCCCGACCACAAAAAACGCGAAAAAATCGTCAAACGGGCTAAAGAAATCGCACCGAACTATTCATATTCGATCGGAGGAACTACAACAATCGATGTAGTGCCAGAAGGCGTAGATAAATCTTTCGGCATGACTCACCTCATGGAAGAACTCAACGTCGAAAAATCCAACATCCTCTACTTCGGTGACATGACTCAACCAGGCGGCAATGATTACCCTGTCGTCGAAATGGGTATCGAAACCATTTCTGTGCGTTCTCACGAGGATACTGCCTATGCCCTACGCGGCATTCTCGGCGTTCTCGACAAAAAGAGCTAGACAATCTCTCGCGACGACGACACCACGCTTATGTTAAAATAGATTTATGACACAAACTCGCAAAACATACATTATTGCAAACTGGAAAATGAACTTTACCCCAGGCGAAGCCAGCCTCTATCTTCATCGCCTCGCCAACCGCCTACCAGTATCTCGCAATCCACAAATCATCATCGCTCCCTCGACTGTTTCCCTGCAATCCCTATCACTTCAGATTAACCGCCGTCAAATGAAGCTTGCCGCCCAAAATATCTATTGGCGCGACGCCGGTGCTTTTACTGGCGAAACTGCCGCCAGCCAGATTCGTAGCTTTATCGATTACACCCTCGTCGGACACTCCGAGCGTCGTTATCTTTTCAACGAATCTGATCGCGATATTCGCGAAAAAGTCGCCGCCGCGCTCCGCAACGGAATTACCCCTATCCTCTGCATCGGCGAAACCGCTGAAGAACGCAAACACGGCGAAACTAAAGCCGCTATCTACGATCAACTTATTGGCGGCCTCCACGACGTTAGCAAAGAAGATATCCATAAGGTCATCATCGCATACGAACCCGTTTGGGCAATATCCAGCAATAAAAATGCTCGCCCTGCTCAGCCTGTCGATATTGCCGACGCCGCCACCCTTATCCGCTCTCACATCGCAAAACTATATGGTAAAGACGCCGCCGAGGCGATTTCCGTTCTCTACGGCGGCTCCGTCAACGCCGACACCGCACGCTCTTTCCTCTCGCTCAGCGACATCGATGGTCTCTTAATTGGCGGCGCAAGTTTGATAGCTGACTCATTTTGTGCTATCGTAGAGATAGCAAGAGAATTGAGGAATGAGTGATCATATCGACTACGACGAACTAGACAAGGCTGTCTCCGAAGCAATCGAAGCCCGCAGCAACAGAGCCGCTAAGGCTCCTACTCCGTTGCGCGCGCCAAAAATTATCAAGCGCCCCCTTTCTGCTTCCCCTATTCCTAAAGCCCTCGCGGCACCCGCGCCACACTCTCGCACGACCACGCGACGATCCGCTCCTGCGCCTGTCGCTCAAAGAGTCTCCGCCACGCCTGCAAAAACCACCACCACAAGACGCACCGCAAAGCCCGCAGCGCCCAAAGCTCCCGCCAAAAAGCCTATTCCGACCCGTGGTATTTTTATGGATTTTCGCCCTACCAATACGCCAAACCCCAACGTCACCACTGTTCGCCCAACTCCCAAAAAACCTACTACGATTACCCACGCCGCAATGCCTCCACTCCGACGCGCCACTCCCGCTACCGCCTCTTCAATGCCTCCACTCCGACGCTCTGTTTCCCCAAAACAGGCAGTCGTAAAGCGTCCTCTTCAAACTCGCCCCACCACGCCAATCACCCAACAAGCCGCTTCGCAAAACGATTATACCCCACAACCCCCTCACTCCACACACGCAACCCGTCAGCCACAACCTCTTATGCCCCGCCCCGCCTATCAGCCCCAAACTGCCCCCCGAGCTACTACGCCACGCCCCCTTACCTCGCTAAAAGCTCGCCTCTCTAAAACGCCTCAAACCACATCTCAGGCTACCACGCCCCCAGCCAAAAACACCGAACCCACCTCGACGTCTCGTAAGCCTCAAACTTACCCTAGCTCTCCGTTTATCGCAAATACTAAAGTCGAAAAGCGTCCCCTCGGCCAAAACGCCCCCGAAATTCCAACCCACCAGCTAAAAAGCACCAAAAACGTCTACAGCCAAAAAGACCCCACTCGCGTTAACCCCAAAGTCGCCAAAAAACACGTCGTGACCGAAACTCCTAAGTCTCACTCTGGCTGGCTATGGGCAGCTCTTGTCTTACTTATTATCGCTGCCGGCGGCGGCCTTGGCTACCTCGCCTACCTTCTCGTCTTCGCAAACTAAAATCTCCGCAAACACTAAAACTAAAGTCCCCGCAAACACAACGCCCCAGCTAACCAGCATCTCCGTCATAACCTCTACATCCACAAACCCCCTCCAGCCTATTCGAAGTTTGTAGCAAAACGCAAAAAAAACGACCCTTAGCGCGTCGTATTTTATCTTTTTGGTGCGGGTTGAGAGAGTCGAACTCTCATGTTGAGTTTGGAAAACTCACATAATAACCGTTATATGAAACCCGCTTGCAAATCTGGGGTGGATAAGAGGGTTCGAACCTCCGACCTTCGGTGCCACAAACCGACGCTCTAACCAGCTGAGCTATATCCACCATCATTTTTCACAAAAACTCACATTCCGTGCCCTCTTATTATATCAGATTACCATTATTTCGCAAAATCGTTTCTTCCCCATTCCCTCAAGCACGCATTTTATCCTTCCCAAATCGGCACATCTTCTGGAAACGGATCACTGTCAAACTCATCATCGTCGCCAAAATCGCTATCGTCCCACTTTTTCTCATTACTCACCTGATACGGATCAAAGCCCAAATCCTGCAAAAACCGCGACGGAAAGTTATACGTTCTTCCTCCATACATAAATCTTGACTGCGCATAGCTCAAAAACAATTCCCTCATCGCTCGCGTCATCCCAACATACGTCAATCGCCTCTCTTCCTCGATCTCTTCCGCCGCTTCCTCAAACGCTCTCACATGCGGCAATAAACCCTCCTCCATTCCCACCAGAAACACCACCGGAAACTCCAATCCTTTCGCCGCATGCAACGTCATCAGCGTCACCGTCTCATCTCCCACACTTTCGTCCGCCGAAGACATCAGCGCCGCGTCCGCCAAAAACTCATCTAACGTCGCGTACGCCCCCGCTTCACCAACCAAAACCGTCAAATTCTCATTTCTCTCCTCTGCCTTCAACTTATCGCCATCATTCAAAAACTCCCTATATCCCACTCTCCGCAACAATTCTTCAATCAACTCTCCAGGCGCCATACCCCCAGCATTCAACATTCTCAAATCTTCCAAAACCCTCAAAAACTCTTCGTATGCGCGCATAATTTTCGGCGTCAAATGATCCAATTCTCCTTCTAAAATACGCCTTAGCGACACCGCCCCAATCCCCCTCGTCGGCACGTTCACTACTCTCTCCAACGCCACCGTATCGCGCGGATTCACAATCAGGTGCAAATAAGCCAAAACATCTTTTATTTCTTTTCGATCATAAAACCTTACCCCTCCTACCAACTTATAAGGGATTCTATACTCCAAAAACGCACGCTCAAACGCCTGCGACTGCGCATTTGTCCGATACAAAACCGCAAAATCCGTCAATTTTCTTCCCTTTTTCACTTGCGCCATGATTTGCCCCGCCACCCATTGCGCCTCTTCCTGTTCATCTCTCAACCCTCGAATCTCAATCGGTGCACCTTTCCCTAGCTCCGTAAACAATTCCTTATCACTACGCTTCGTATTCTTCGTAATCACTTTCTGCGCCGCATCAAGAATGTTTTGCGTTGACCTATAATTTTGCTCCAATTTCACGACTTTTGCCCCCGCAAAATCTCGCTCAAAATTCAAAATATTCGTATAATCCGCCCCTCGCCACGAATAAATTGATTGCCAATCGTCCCCCACCGCGCAAATATTTTTCTGCTCGTTCACCAATAATTTCACAATTTCGTACTGTATCTGATTCGTATCCTGATACTCGTCAATCAAAATTTGCTTAAAACGTCCTCGCCATTTTTCCCGCAAATCCACTCGGTTTCTCAACATCCTCGCCACATACAACAACAAGTCATCAAAATCCACCGCGTTCGCCTTCTGTCTCACCTCTTCATATCTAATAAACACCTCAGCTATCTGTTTTTGATTCGGATAAGTCGCCTCCGCACGATACGCCTCTGGTTCCACTCCGTCGTTTTTCGCCTTTGAAATCGCCGCCTCCACTGCTCGTGGCTTCAGATTTTTATCATTAATTTTCAAATCTTTCATGCAACGTTTCACTAATGTCAGCCGGTCATCACCATCGTAAATCACAAAATTATCCGCAAGTCCAACATTTTCCGCTTCAACTCTCAACATCCTTACGCAAATCGAATGAAACGTCCCCATCCACGGCATAAAACTAAACGAATTTCGCATCCCAAGCAATCCCGCCAGCCTTTCCCTCATCTCTCGCGCCGCCTTATTCGTAAACGTCAACGCCAAAATCTCCTCCGGTCGCACCCCGCTCTCAATCAAGTTCGCAATCCGATGCGTCAAAGTTTTTGTTTTACCGCTCCCCGCTCCCGCTAAAATCAAAATCGGCCCCTCTAGCGTCGCTACAGCCTCCTTTTGCGCCTCGTTTAGTCCTGCAAAAATCCGCTCGCTCATACCTCTTATTCTTTGATTTCGATATATTCTTCGATTTTTTTATCTTTTATTATCTCTTCAAACCTCTTCTCAAACTCCGTAAACTGCACCAAAATCGACTCATACCCAACACTCTCCCCTTCCCTACTGGTCAACTTCACGAAATAATACCCGTCGCCATTTTTTGCCAAAAATCGCTCCGATACTTCTCCGATGTTTTTCAACTGCGACGCCTTTTCCGCTCTTCCGCTATCCAAATTCGCCACCTCTACAACTCTATCCGTTGCCTCAAAGCGCACTAATCCCGTATCCGCCAACGCATCCGCCGCTGCCGCCAAATCACCCCCATTCTCCTTTATCATTTGCTCAACCTGCGCCGCCAATTTGCGCGCCGTTTCGTCTGTTTTTTCCGAATATTTGCGCTGCGCCAAGGATAACTTCAACATTCTCCGATAATCTTTCATCGACAAACCAAAATTCTTCTTCACAATTTCACTAAACGCCTCGTCGCTCCGTCTCTCGCCATCAACGCTCTGATGCCCTTCAATTACCGCGTCGATCTCCTCCTCGCTTACTTTCTCACCCATCTCCTCTAATTTCGCCAAAGCGTAATCGTATTTTTCCGCGTCACTCAACGCTTGTCGCTTGTAATGATTCCTCTGCGCCTCGGCATCATCCAAGTTTTCCAGTTCCCCTTGCTGCCTCTCAATCGCCGTAATACTACTACGATACAACAATAGGTAATCACTAAACTTCACCGACACTCCATCAACCTTAGCAACCGCTAACGGCAAAACTTTCGTAAAGCGATACGTTACATCATTTGTATTATGTGCCTTATACAACTGAAACCACCCCACTACCCCAAACGTCACCAGCGCAATCACTCCAATCACCGCCGCCGTAATCACCAATCGATGCTTTTCATACTGAAACGGGTATTTTAATTTTTTACCTTTCGCCAGCACCGCCTCACGACTTTCCTCAATATTTTTTTGCGTCACACCTTTAGGCGCTTCCGCCTTCGCCCCACTCTTCTTCTTCAACTTAATTTTTTTTATCAATTTCATATTTACTTCTTTTCTTGATTCGCTTTATGAACCGCGTCCTGCAGTTCATTATACACTTTCTCTGGATGGCTCACCATACTCAACACCAAATCCCCCGCCCCCGTCTGTACCAAAATCGTTCCATAATCCAACATCGACCCCAGCACCCCCGACACGCCAAACGACGCACTCTGAATGTTTATCAGGTCCAAGTCCACCACTGTTTTGTTAAATAATCCCTTTTGACGAGTCTGCCGTAAACGTTCGCTCGTGATCAAATAGTAACTAAAAAACCACAAAATCAGGCTATAAGCCAACCCCAATCCCCCAATCACAATACAGCCAATCCATACCGCTATCATCCTTCCGTCATTCGGCCAAATCAACATCGGCACGACGCCAAATCCCGTCATTCCCAGCATAAACCACAACCCCCTCACCGCCGTTACAATGTGCCTTCTAAACACATAGACGACCTCTTCTCCGTCTCTCTGCCCCTCAAACTCTTTTTCCATCAACTCCTCGCTTTTCCATACCTAAATTATATACAAAAACCCCAAAACCGCAAAAACTCTTGACTTTTAGTCAAAAGTATGCTATAATGAAAAGATATCTCTAGTATCTGGTAGCCCAGGAGCGAGTCGAACGCACAACCTTCTCCTTAGGACGGAGCTGCTCTATCCATTGAGCTACTGGGCCACCCTTTTATTCTATCATGTTTCTATCGCGTAAATCTCTCGTTTAGCGCTTTATAAACTTGGATTTCTTCTGGCCTAAACCAGTGCGCCACCTCTTGTTCCGCTTCTTCCGCATTTCCCGATGCATGAATTAAATTCGGCACCCCTGTTTCATGCGCATCTGCATAGCCAAAAGTCATGTGCGCATAATCTCCCCGAATTGTCCCCATCTGCGCCGCCATCGGCTCCGTCGATCCAACAATCTTCCGGATCAAAGGCACCGCCTCAACCCCCTCAAACACAAACGCAATCACCGGCCCCTGCGTCATGAAACTCAAAGTTCTATCAAAAGTCGCCTGCCCCCGCCTCGACACCATCTTCGAAATCCCTTCGTAATGCTTATAATAATGCTCTTTATCTGGATTCACCATCTTCGTCGCTACAATTTTCAAGCCCACTCGCTCAAATCTACTCAATATTTCCCCTACAATCCCTCTCTGCACCGCGTCTGGCTTCATTAATACCAAACTCCTTTGTATCAATCCGTTCGGGTTGTTCGCGCGCGTAAAGCCAACATTCGCCGCTGTTACTTTTTTCTCTGCCTCACTCGCCACGTTTTCAACCGCCTTCGCGATCTTCTTCTCCTTTTCTTTCCCTCCCCCCTTACCGCTCCATGCTTTTTGATCTGACGCATCTTTCGTCATCATCTTCTCCTTTTCACACCTTCTTTTTTATAACTCTACTACACCTCTCGCCGCCTCGCAAGCTACAGCATATTAAATCCTAGTCCTACCTTTTTGCTGTTTCGCTGTGAAACTTCTCATGCACTTCATGCAAATGCGCATCTGTTACGTGCGTATAAATTTGCGTCGTCGCAATATTCGAATGCCCCAACATCGACTGCACCGACCTCAAATCCGCCCCATTCATTAATAAATCCGTCGCAAACGAATGTCGCAAAGTATGTGGCGTCACGTGCTTAGTAATCCCCGCCGCTTTTACGTATTTCTCGATTATTCTCTGCACACTTCGCGGCGTCAATCGCCTATAGTCGCCCGTCGTCCCCATCAGTGGCTGATTCCGCGAATTGTTCAAGAACAACGCTGGCAACGAATCTCGCCTCTCATCAAGATAATCCGCAATCGCATCCGCCGCCGACTGCGACACAAACACCGGTCTGTCCTTGTTTCCTTTTCCGCGCACCATAAACTCTCGCCGCTCGAGATTAACATCGTCTCGATTCAACTTTATCAACTCTGAAACCCGCAACCCCGCCGAAAACAATAGCTCAAAAATCGCCCTATCTCTCAATCCTGTCTCCGTATCAACCGGTATTTCATCTAAAATCGCATCAACTTCGTCTATGTGCAAGAACGTTACCTGCGCTCTCTGCGCCCTCGGTAGCTCCACAAGATTCGCATCAAGCGATGCGATTTCTCTCTGTGCTAAATATTTCAAAAAACCACGCAAAACAATCAAATGATACGCCTGCGTCATCACCGATAAACCTTTTCCGTGTTCGTCTTTGTAGCGATTCAACCACAACCGATATCTCCTTAACCACTCGCGCGTCAAATCGCTCGTCTTCAGTTCGCCGCCGCCAAATTCTAACACTCTATGCATACATAATTCGTAATTACGCACTGTATACAAACTTCTCCCCTTCTCTATTTCTAGCGACTCCAAAAACTCAACCATCAAATCGCTTATGTACATATCGTTAGTATATCACCTTATGTCTATCTAGACACAAAAGCTATATCTGTACCAATTGCAAAATCCATTCCTGCGCAAACAGCACAATCAGCGTCCCCACAATCAAAAACGGCCCAAACGCCACCTTCGTCTTCGCCCCTTTCCCCTTTAACAACAGCGGCAACGATACGATACTGCCTAGCATATTCGCCGCAAACAGCGCAAACATCGCCAACCAAAAATTCCCCAACAACAACGCCAACGCTACGCATAAGACCCAATCCCCCGCCCCCACTAGCCTTTCCCTGCTCATCTTATACATCAGGTAATAAAACCCAGGCAAAATCATCAACGCCCCCACCAAGCTCAACCATCCGTCAAACGCCCCAACCAAAAACGCTTTCAACCCCAACCAAATCGCTGCCACCACAATCGCCGCCACCATCAATTTCACCGGCAACTCCTTCCACTTTGCATCATACACAAACAATATCGTCAAAATCACCAGCTCCACCAAAAACACAGCAAACAAGCCAACTGTCACCCAGTTCACATTCCCCTGCGGCAAACAATTCATCTCCCGCCCACAATTCGTTGCAAATTCTCCGGAAGCCAAACTGCCCCATTTCATAAAACCTCCCCCAATCACCCCGCTATCAAACACCAAGTAACTTACCAAAAACGCCACCCCCGCAAACAGCTCTGCAAAAATCTCCATCGCTCCAATCTTTTTCCCGCATCCTCGACATTTTCCCCTTAACAACACCCAACTCACAATCGGAATATTGTCATACCATTTCAGCGTCATCCCGCAACTCATACAATGCGACCGCCTCGATTTGTCTCCTTTTCTAATCCGCCATGCCTGACAACACGCAAACGACCCCATCGCCGCCCCAATCACGAACATCGCCGCCCCAATCACCGCTTTTTCCATACCAAAAATTATACACTACCATGATTCTCTCACCAAGCACCCATCTCTATGCGTCTCTGTCGCAATGTGTTAAAATATGAACATGAAAGAGGAGCTTAAAAAGATTCAGCACGCTCGCAGCGCGAAAGATTTTCCCCACCTCGATCTCGAACCAGACGAATACGTCGTCCTCCATATTACGCGCTCAAAAATCGGCCTCGTACTTATCTGGCTTGTCGTCGGCGCCTGTATTTTTGCGCTTAGCTTTGCTCTTATCTTCCTCTCAAATCACAATAGCCTCTCAAACACCATCTTTCACATCAACGACGCCGCAATCCGATATTTTCGCCTGATTATCTTTGCCCTCTATGCGATTATCTTCGTTGCCGGCTTTATCGCCCAGTCCGTTTATCGCTCCAACCAAATGTATATCACTAATCACCGCGCAATCCAAAAAGTTCGCCCCTCTCCCTTCGTTAACTCGACAAATATCATCCAGCTTAGCCTTATCGAAGACGTCTCTTTCCGCCAAAACGGCATTTTCGATCACCTTCTTCAAATCGGCACGCTTCGCATGTCGACTGCTGGCGACGAAACTACTTACACTTTAACTTATATCGACACGCCTCACGACGAAGTAAAAACCATCTCCCACCTCGTCTATCAAAATAAACCCGTAAAAAGTCGCAAATAATTTATCGTCGGCTTGTCTTGATAAAATCCTCTTCTTTTTCCATTGTCGCCTTTAGGACATATTCTTTACACTTCCCCTCTTTGCAATTTGCCGCCTCATAAGAATAATTACTCCCCTCATCCCAAAGGTTCACTCCAATCGGATCCGTAAACAAGTTAGGGTCTATCCACGGCAACGCTCCGCTGTCCTTAATCTCCTCCGGATAGTAGCCATTTTCCTCAAAGTACCCCTCCTCAAGCGCATAATACATCGCATTTATCGCCGTCTTTCTATTCTCGTCTCTCCGCATCGCTTCCACATTCACCTTTTGCAAGAAGAACAACACTACAAATACCCCTACAAATCCAATACACAACAACAATTCTAAAATCGTAAACGCCTTTTTCTCTCTATAAACTCTCATGTTTCCTAGTATACCATATTCATCATCACGCCACCTTGCTGCTTGCTAATCCATAAAAAACACCCTTTCGCTGGTAGCACAGACTGGGATCGAACCAGTGACCTTAGGCTTATGAGTCCTACGCTCTAACCAACTGAGCTACTGTGCCGCCAACGAAAAGGCGTTTAAACATTCGTCTATTTTAACACTATTCCCTCCAAAGTGCCAAATCTACATCATGTTTTATACTTGTGGCGGAAGGAGTGAGATTCGAACTCACGGTGGCTACTAACCACACCGGTTTTCAAGACCGGCACCATAAACCACTCGGACATCCTTCCTTGCTATAAGTATACCACATTCTCCTCTCAGCAACAGCCTCACTCAACTTGCCATTTTTAAAAAAATTTTTGGAGAGCTCCGTGCCGCATTATGCCTCTACCGCTCCAGACAAGCTATATTTAAAAGGCTTATTGGGCTAGCTGTTCAATTTACGCCATAGCCAAAAAGAATAATTCCTAAAATAAACATAAAAAGCTTGCAAAAAACATAACCATGTTATATTATCAAGGCAAAAGCAACTTTACATCATACAACGAAAGATAAAGGCCGGTTGGCACCCTTTCCTAAACTTTCCGCTTTTTAGTTTAGGCTAGCGCTTTGAGCTTGCTTTTATCCGTACTTGTATCGAGGTAGAGAGAATGGTTCTTTAATGATAACATCTACTCTCTCCCACCCCCCCAACCTAGCCCTCTAGTTCTAGGTATGCAGA
>JAFWIF010000037.1 GCA_017514975.1 Candidatus Saccharimonadota bacterium
CCCAACCCTTAAACTCGTAACCAGTGCGAGAAGGATTAGCAGGAGCAGTAGCCGCCCCACCTTCGGTAACCGTCTCAGTCTTTAGGACATGACTGCCAGTAGTACCTTGACCGTCAGTGAAGGTGACAGTGAAGGTGCTAGAAGCTTCTGGCGCCCATTGGGCATAGAGGGTAACCGTAGCGCCATTTGTGGAAGCAAGATTTGAAACTTGCTGTTCGTCTGTATAGTGGTTTCCTGTGGTGCCATCTTGGCTATCTGTCCAACCGGTAAAACGATAACCTTGTTTAGTAAAGGTGTTCTTCGTGAGAGCTTGTTCTTGATTAAATTCGAATAATTGGTCGTCCATGGTACCGGTACCGGTGTTGGCATCGAAGTGAACGGTATATGTTTGTGGGTCGATAATTTTCCAGGTGATGCTTTTTGTATCGGTGGTTCCATCTTCCCAGGTGAGTCCGGTTTTTGGTCGGACCTGAATCTCGTATTCGCCTTGATTGGTAGCGGTTGCTATGCCGCCGATTTGTTCGACTCCTTGCATACCGATAAGCTTATTGTTGTAGATGCGCTCGTAATTATCGGTGAAGAATTTTTGTTCGCCGTCATAGTGATAGGGTTCGGGGGCTGTAGGGATAGCGACTTTGCCGCTAGTGGCGACCTTAAGCGTGTTAAGGAATTTTTCATCGGTAACTTTTGTCCATGCACCGCGGCGGAGATAAACTTCCTTTGTGTTATTGTTGTCGATTGAGCCTTTTTGGGCGTTAGAAAGACTGTCGTTTCCATATAGGATGGTGTCACTGTCTACGGTTTTGGCGGCAAGCTTCCAGGCGTTGTCTCGGATGCCTGCGCCGTCCTGTGTTTGATAAACGCGGACGCCCTTGTAGCCATCGGTATCACTGTAGGTGTCGCTATAGAGATAGTAAACATTGTCGATCGAGATAATACTTGCGCCTTCGAGAGAATACGGGTAAACGCCATTGGTGGTAGCTGGATCTTTGCTGTCTGGGTCGAGGCTGGCGTTATCGATTTGGTATAGATAATTCCAAGAAGTGAAACCCGGTTCATTGGAGTCAAGTTCAAAGACAACGATTGCGGACGGGACGGTTTTGTTAGTGCAGATGCCTGCGCCTTTTTCACAGTGCTCGCGTTGAGCGAATAGATAATACTGATTGGTTTGTGTGTCGTAAAATATGTCGCCGCCGACGATACGCTTCATAGCGTTTTTTGCGTCAATGTCGTTGGCGAATTGGCTATTGTTTTCGTAGTTGAGTTGAAGTGGGGCAGGGGATTGGTCGTTAGCATTCGAGAAAACCGCGTGAGCTTTTCCGTTAGCGGTGTGACTGGAGTCGCCGTCGAAGTCGGAAATCTTGTTGGTAGAGGATGGGAGATCGACGGGGGTGACGTAGAGAGTGGTCTCGGCGGTTGGGTCACTAGGGAGAGCGGCGTAAAGCGTCCAGGTGTTTCCGGCATAATCGGTAAACCAACGAGGAGCCCAGACGTCGTTCGCGGTGGAGCGAATTGAAGCGGAGGGGTGTCCCCAGCTATATGAAAATAGGTCATTGGTGCCTAAGATTGCTAAATCGCGAGTGTCAGAAGCATTAGCGGCTGATGCAGAAGTGCCAGCGAGAAAGAGTCGCCCATCACGAATCAGTGGTGCGGGGTCGCGATAGAGACCATAGAGGTATGACGGGACGCTTGTATTTCCGTCGGAATAAATGCTTTTGAAGCCGGAGTTGGCTTCGTTTTTGCAATTGCTGTTTGATACCGAGCTAATTTTGCCGCAGACGATACTGTAGTAGTCCGTATTGCTTGAGCTAAGATTGGTATCCCATAAGGTGTCGATTGGTGTCATGTCGAGACCGTTGAGGCTGATGTACATAGCAGGCATGACTTGAGGGCGACTGTAATCGGTAGGGGTTTCTTGGCCGTTATTGCTTGTATAGAAAGAGCCAAAATAAATGACGTAACCTTCTTGTTGTTTGAGGCCGGTTTCGCGGTCGAAAAGATACCATTTCGAGTCAATATTGTGAAGGCCTTTTTTTGCGACGCAGGTGTTGCCGACGTGTTCGTAATAGTATTGATTGTTATCTCGCCAACCACAATCATCGTCGACGATGTCGAGGGCGCGCGTGATGCCGACGACAGTCGAGATTAAAAAGAGCAGGGCAAGCGTCGATGTGACAACGATAACGAGAGTGCGACGAAAAAGATTATTGTGAGCCAAAAACCTCGACTGCGATTTGTGTTTGAACATTTGTTTATTTTGACCTTTAGTTAAACTTTGTATTGTTTAACCACATTCCACTTGTGTTTTATTTTAGCAAAGACTTTACATAAATACAAGAACTTTTCTAAACTTTCTATCAACCTCCTAAACATCTTGCGCGCTTTCCGCTTTTTAGTTTAGGCTAGCGCTTTGAGCTTGCTTTTATCCGTACTTGTATCGAGGTAGAGAGAATGGTTCTTTAATGATAACATCTACTCTCTCCCACCCCCCCAACCTAGCCCTCTAGTTCTAGGTATGCAGA
>JAFWIF010000001.1 GCA_017514975.1 Candidatus Saccharimonadota bacterium
CAAAAGCAAGTAAACCGGAGAAGAAATAATGAGTGACTCTTCGCAAGAAACCAGAATCAAGGAATATGCCAAGCTCCTTAACGACAAGATCGTAGATGGCGATCTGCTCGATTTTGTCACGCTCGAAGTGATAGACCGCGTACTCGTTTATCTTAACGATGACGAGCTAGACACCAAACTAGAGCGCATTGTGGCACGAATTGTATCTGGTATTTTCGCGGAGAGTAGCAATAACTCCTCCGGAGATTTAGCTCACGACATCAAAAGCATATCAGATAACGGACAGACGATTTCCTATTCGGATCAAGTTAAAAGCTATCTGGTATCTAAAGATGACGAAGAATTATTTAGTGGCTTCTCGAAGCTACTCGCACCTTACAGGAGAGTCAATGTTGCTTCCTGATAATTTCGAGAACGAGATTTCTAGTCGTTTTTACGATAAAGAAATCACCGTGCTGGAAACTCGGGAAAGAATTGAGGCGGACGGCGGAGTAATTCGCGAGGATAATGTCGTGAAGACAACATTTCTCGGAAATGTGCGTTTTAACGCGCAGGATTTACTCCAAAGCGAAGTAGGTCTCACCATTGACGCGGATATTACCATTACCTGCGCTAAAGCGACAAATGTCGCATTAAACGACATCTGTCTATACCTCGGTAAAAAGTACAAGGTCAATAATCTATTGCCGAGCGACTCACATCTCACAATTACGGGTAAAGAATGCCAATAAAAGTCGTAGGCTTGAAAAAATTCGCCGCGAAACTAGACCGAATGAAGTCGGAAATCATACCCGATGTAAAGCGCGGAGTTGATAAAGCAACGGTAATGGTAGAGGGCCGAGCAAAAATGCTTTGCCCTACCAATAAATACCGCGCCGGTGGCGAGCTAAGGCAATCGATTCACCCTGATAGCCAAGTCCTTAAAGACTCAGTTATCGGCAAGGTATCGACCACCAAAGAGTATGCGGCCTTTGTGGAGTTCGGAGTCGGCATTAAAGGCCAGATGACGAACAGAAACCATAAAATCCCACTTGCCTACCGCCAAACGCCTTGGACTTACACTCCGGATGATGGCGAAACCTTTATTCGCACGATCGGGAATGTAGCCCAACCCTACCTTTACCCTGCTCTCCACCAGAGCAAGCAAGAGATCAAGGATCTCATCATTAAATCAGTTCAAGGAATCACAAAATAATGTACTTACCGAAAGAAGATATTTTCAACAAACTGCAAGAAACTGGCGTTACGGTACTTCAAGCGGCCCAAGAAACTTATCCGAACCCACCGGTAATTACATTCTCAATTAGCGATAATGCGACCGAGTTAGATCTAGATAACGAAATCTCCTCGCAATCTATCATCGCCGTCGTGGACATTTGGACTGATACAAGTATGGAAGCCTCCGCGCTTCTAAATGCTTGCGAGATATTAATGCGCGAGTTGGGTTACAAGATGACCTACTCCGCCGACGTGCCTCGTCCAGAGGGCGCATTACACCATATCAACTGTCGTTTTGAAACGACAAGATAGGAGAAATTATGGCTGGAACCCGAACTATGGGTACAACCCTTACAATGAAGAAAGCCGGCGACGAAGCGGCAGATACCGTAATCGCCCACCTCACTTCTATCGGCGAGGTCAACGGCGAACGCGAAGAAATCGATGTAACAACCCTTGATAGCCCGAACGGAGCCAAAGAGTTTATCGCTGGCGTGGTAGACTTCGGCTCGTTTGATATCGCCGGCAACATCGTGGATGGCGTCCAAGTGTCCGCACTCTATGCCGTCTTCAATGGCCAACAGAACCGCAACTTTGAGATCGAAACCCCAAGCGGCACGAAACTCGCCCTTTCTGGCTACTTTAGTGCGTTTGGTTTTGGCGAAAAGACCACAGATGGCCTTGATACTTTTAAAGCCACTATTCGTGTATCTGGTGCGCCACAATACACCCCGGCAAGTTCTTAATACTAACCTAAACAAGGAATAAATTATGTCTACTAAATTAAACCTCAAATTTACAGCTCGTGATGTGGCCGCCGTAGAGGAAGCATTAAACGACTCGCTCGAGAAAATCATCGCGTCATTTAGATTAACCACCCTGATCCAATTCTTGATGGTTGGACTTCGCGACAAGTCCGGTAACCGCCTAAATTTGGATGAGGATAAGACCTTTGATCTAGTCGACGAAAAGATTAAGGAATACGGTAAAATCGAACTTCAAATCGAAGTGATTGACGCCTTGATTGAAGCCGGTTTTTTACCAAAAGCGATCGACACGAGCCAGCTTCGAACGACCGTATCCGAAGCGATCGCGGAAGCCTCAAAACTCCCCGAAGCTTCAAAGACGACTGGCGAGAACACGAAGTAGACGCAATCTACATCGGGATTTCTCTCGTCACTTACTGGGATTTAACCCCGAATGAGTTTCTCAAATACTGCGAGGCCCATTCCAAACGAGAGAAGTTCCGTGTAGAAACTGCCGACGCTTTAAACTACCTGCTTGGCCAATACATCGGTCTAGCAATTAGAGCGCCAAAGAAGTTCCCAGACAAGCCGTTCCTCTCCCACACGCAGGAAAAGAAGATGATGCCGATAACCGACGAAGTTCTTCTCAAAACTGCCACCCTGCTTGGAGCAAAAATCAATGGCAATGACAGTAGATGAGCTACAAGTCCTCATCACCGCACAAACTACTAAATTCAACTCGGAAATAGCAAAAGTCCAGAACCAAATCTCAGGACTTGATAGAAATGTAAAGAAGACGAGCGACAATCTGACCAATAACCTTACCAAAGGCTTAACTAAAGTCGCCGGCAAGGTGCTTTCTGTTGGTGCAATTATCAAAGGTACTGCGGCGTCAATTAACGCGGCGATGAACTTTATCGAGGACGAAAACCTGTTCCAAGTTTCTATGGGTAAATGGGCCGACGCAACGAGAGAATGGAGCGAAGAAGTCCAAAGAGCCGTTGGCGTATCTGCACCGTGGCTCCGTAAATACGCTGGCGTGATGACGAATATGACCGCTTCAATGGGCCTAGCTCAAGATCAAGCGGTTAAACTTGGCAAAGGCATTGCCCTGCTTTCTAACGACATCGCGTCATTCTATAATATCTCTGCTGAATCGGCGTTTGAAAAGATCCAATCGGCGATGGCTGGAATGCCGAGGCCACTTCAGGAACTCGGTATTATGGTGCGTGACTCAGAGGTTAAACAAGTAGCCTACGCAAATAGTATAGCGAGAACCGGCGATGAACTAAATACTCAACAAAAGGCCCTAGCGACTTACCTTGCTATCTTACAAAGAACCTCAAACGCACAGGGTGATTTGGCTCGTACT
>JAFWIF010000038.1 GCA_017514975.1 Candidatus Saccharimonadota bacterium
GCGTAGTGATAGACGCCGAGCTTCAAGCCAAGCCGTTTAGCGATTTGGTAGTGCCGGTCACAACTTGGATCGACGAAAGTCGTTCCCTGAGTGGCCTTACAAATTACAAATTCTGCGCCAGTTGAGGCGATATCAAGATTCGCTTGCCAATGCGAAATGTCAATTCCTTTAAGCATAGATACTCCTTTCAATTGAGTAAATCCGCGACCACATAACTGATGAGCGCGGTAATTATACAGGTTAGAGCCGTAGTGAGTAGGGTTCGCGCGAGCATACTCTTTTTCACCTCAGCCTTAAATTCGTCTAGCTCGCGACGCGTAACACGATCCTCCATTAACTCGTCAAACTTACGGTTGATAAGCGCGACGGTGTCGATGATGGTGTCCATCTTCGTTTCGAGCTTTGCGACTTTGACCTCAAGATCATTCTCCGATGTCACATTCTGCTCCTTGGTTATTGGTTGGGCCAATAAAAAACGGCCATATAATGCCGCAATCCTTGGAGCAATAAGAGCGTCTCTGAACTTACTGCTTGTGGCTATTATAACACACTTATGGTATAATTAAAAGTAATCAATTGCGGTCGCCAGAAATGGCGATTTTTCTTATATCAACTAATTAAGGAAACAGGAATGAAAAACATTTCTCTCCGGGAGCTGGAAGCTTTGACGACGATGCGCGTCGTCTGCGACCGCTTTGCTACCCATAAAAAACAATACATAACCAAGTACCGGTACCTAGAAGTGCTGGAACAGGCAACCTACGCGCTGGACGACATTTTGGTCGAGCGAGGACTGAATAAAGACTTCTGGGCGAGAGTGCGCGGAAAGAGGCTCTACCTTTTCTACCTGCCACTCAACCGGATCGCGATTGAGGCCGGAATCGTGACGGATGAAGCCGAAGACGGCCTAAGGAAACACTTTGAGCTACGGTTTATTGGATATCGTGGCAAGTTTCCGCCAAAAACCATAGCCGACTTGATTGAGATTCTTGAAGAATCTAGTCGGAAATACCAAGAAAGGAGCAAAAATGGTAGAAATCATTAACGCCAAATCAGATAACAACGGCCGCGTAGTCGTTCACCTCTACAAACAGGCCATAGATGTAACCGACAAGCTTAAAGATGGCGAAGCCGACATCAATGTCTATGGTAAAGATTACAAAGTCCGCGTTCAGGACGGAAAGGACATCAATGGAGTATCGAAAGCTCGAAGATTTAAGAAAATTAGAAAATAACCCTCGCAAGATTAGTAGCGAGGATTTTCAGATTCTGGTAAAGTCAATCAAAGACAACCCGGACTACTTTGAGGCAAGGCCGCTACTTCTCTCTGACCGCACCGGCGAATTGGTAATCATTGCCGGTAACCAACGCTACGATGCGGCAAAAGCCCTCGGCCTCAAGGAAGTACCAACTTATCTCCTTAAAGGTCTGACCGAAGAACGCGAACGAGAGATCGTGATTCGCGACAATGTTAATAACGGCGAATGGGATATGGACAAGCTCGCTGAGGAATGGTCGGATTTAAACCTTGCTGATTGGGGCTTGGATGTAGAGCTAGACGAATCAGAAAAAGAAATCGAAGAAGACATTGCGCCGGAACTAGACGAAGAAAACCCTCCGATAAGTAAGCTCGGCGAGGTTTATCAGCTCGGCGAACATCGCTTGATGTGTGGCGATTCCACAAAGCTTGAAGATGTAGAGAAGCTGATGAACGGCAAGATTGCGAGCCTACTCTACACGGATCCGCCATACGGCGTGAACTATACGAGCAAAAAGCGTGGCTCCATTAAAAACGACGATCTAAAAGATAATGTGCTATACGATTTCCTTTTCGACGCATTCTCAGCCGCCGAGGGCTTCGTATCACCGGAAGCGGCGGTCTACTGTTGGTTTGCGAGTAGCAATCATATTGAATTTAGAAAGGCCCTAGAGGATGTCGGGTTCGTCTATAAAGAGGAACTAATTTGGAATAAAGGAATGACACTCGGGCGTTATGATTACCACTACGCCCACGAAGCTTGTATGTACCTCTGGCGAAAAGACCACCACGCGAAGTGGTACGGCGGCCGCGACAAAAAGACCGTCCTTGGCCTAAAACGCCGCGACCTTAACGAGATGAAGAAAGAGGATCTCATAAAGATGCTCGAGAACTTCCGTAAAGAATCTACCGTTTGGGATTTTGACCGCGATAAAGTGACAACCTACGTTCATCCTACGCAAAAGCCGGTCACGCTCGGCGCGAACGCGATGATGAACAGCTCAAGGCCGAACCAAATCGTGCTTGATTTATTTACCGGAAGCGGTAGCTCCATCATAGCCGCCGAGCAGACAGGTCGAATCTGCTACGGCATGGAGCTGGATCCAAAGTTCTGCGACGTGATTCGCAAGCGCTACTTCCGCTACATGAATAAAATAGGGCCGGACGAAAGCGACGACGGCTGGCAAGAATTTACGCCAAAAGTGGAGTCTAAAAATGCCAAAAAGTAGTTCCAAAAACGACAAAAAAGATGGCCGAAAAACGGCCAAAACTGCGAAAAAGTCCACCGCTTGCACGCAAGCGGATAAAAACCGCGATTCCAGAGGTAGATTTGTCGTCGGTAACACACCAAAAACTAGCTTCCGCGACAGGCCCGAAGACCGCTACGACATCACAAAAGACGAAGCGTATAATCCAAGGAATTCTCCGCGTTATCATTTGCGCAAAATCTTCGCTATGCCGCGTGAGGAAGCCAAGAAACGCATTATGGCTTCGGAAGTGCTAAAGGACTCGTCATACGCTGAGTATTTGGCCCTCAAACAAGCTGAACGCGCCAGAAAAACCTCAAAGGACTTCTGCGAAACCGTGAATCAGGCCGAGGGCTTACCGACACAACCGGTTGAACTTGAAGTCATTGAAGACGACTACGATCCGCTTGAAGAATTAACCCTAGAACAGCTACGGAGATTAGCTGGAGATGGCAACCCTAAGAAAAGTTCAAAGTAGCCCTCGCTCGATGCTGAGAATAAGACGCGTTATGGCTCGTAAAAGTTTCATAGAATACTGCCGGCTACTTTACCCGAACCACTATAACGAAAGCCGTGAGTATCTGACGGAAATCTGCGATAAGATTCAAGCGTTTATGGAACAAAACGAGAAACACTTTCT
>JAFWIF010000039.1 GCA_017514975.1 Candidatus Saccharimonadota bacterium
ATTTTGGGGGCTTTTTAATTTGGGGGGCTTTTTAATTTTGGGGCTTTTTAATTTTGGGGGCAAAAAATCAGGCATCAGACTGACCAATGAATTTATTGATAAAGTATATCTGACCTTTGCCCGTGACCTTCGTAGTGTTGCGCGTCCTCATTTCTCCGTTCACGCTGAAAACATTCTGCTTCATCGTGAACAAACCTTGCTCGATATACTGCTGATAAGGCTGATTAAACCTTTCGCCATAAGAGCAAAGATAATGATTTTCGCGCATCCACTGAAACAACCGCTTTTCGCCTATCTGATAGCCGTTTTGTGCTATCATCTTGGCGAGTTCTCCGATTAGGCACGAAGTCGTAGAGCCTTGCACCGCGTCGGCATACACCACTTTTGGCTTGTCCTCGATGGCTTGCTGCTCTAACTTGTGGACTTGTTCCTCTGCTGCCAGTCGTTCTTTCCTCTCCTTCTGAATCTGCTGGAGAATGAGGATGGCATTGTCGGGGTCGTTCAGGATGCTTTCGATAGTTTCGCCCGTTGCATACATGCCGTGCTTTCGGATGGTGGGCAGTACGTCAGACGTTACCCACTTCTTAAATTGCTTGGCACTTTCCAACTTACTTCCAAAGATGAGAGAATAAAGACCCGATTCGGTGACAAACGTCATGTTTTGATCGCCGCTTGAGGTGGGGGTGTAACGTTTCGTTATATCCCCCTCGTCGCAATGGTCTTTTATGGCTTTCGGTCCATTGGTGTAACCCAATGCCCGACAAATGTCGGCAGCGCAGAAGATAGGCTCCTGCGCTGTGCCTGCTGTTCGGATGCTTCCGAACTGCTCATTGTTGAAAACTTGAATGTCGTTCATACTATTGCCGTAATTAAAACGTAAAGTAATGGGGCGATAATACCATATTTTACCCACTCGGCACGACTGAAACCCTCGCTTCGGTAGTCTGCCATCATTAATTCAAAGAACGCTTTCATTTCGCAGCCCTTTCCTCTACGCTATAACCCACACAACGTGAACCCATATCTTGTAGCTTTCTCTCCATGTCTATGGCGATAGGCTTCAAGTCCCAAAGAAGCATTTGCATCTGGAAGAAGAACTGATTGACGTTCTCCATCTCAAAATTGCAAGGGGCAGTGTCTTTTTCTGCGCTACGCAGTGCCCTGTCTTGCATCATACCGATTTCCGTCCGTGCATCGTTCATCAGCTCCAGCAACTTCGTGTATGTCGTGTCGGCATCATCGAAGAATTGGCAAAGCTGATTGATTACTTCGTGGTAGCGGATGTTAGTCTTCTGCATCAGTCGCTCTTTCAGCAGACCGAGGAAGAACCGCGTTTGGTCGCTGGCATGGTCAAGGTTAAGACCTGCCTCCAGGCATTGCAACTCATGGAGTGCTGCATCAAAGCATCCGTCTTTCTCGCAGGTGTCAACAATACGTGTCGGCTTCTGCTCGTCTTTCTTCGTAGCCATTACGCAACCCTCCTTTCTTCGTTACGGGTTTCCAACTTGCGGGCTATCATAGCCCAAGCGTTCTGAACTTCTCGCATTTCCTCAAGCGTGAGGAACTCTTGTCTTTGCTTACTCATGATTGTGAAATGTTTAAGTTGTAGGCAAAGGAAAGCGACTGCCTTTTTGCGCTGCTTACAACATAGCTGCCCGCGGTGGGAGAGATGTTACGCTTAAAGGCGGTCGCTTGATTTCTCAAACATTTCCAAAAAGTGTTATCTCTTAGCCCGCACTTGCAGATGGCTGTAAGACTTGTTGGCCATCTTTAACGTGCGGCCACCACGGGCAGAACATACTGCTATGTTGTAAGCGGTGGCAAAGATAAGCACTTTTTTCATATCACGCAAACTTTTTTTGAATTATTTTTTGTGGGTTTTTGGGATATATCTAAAGATATATAAAATTTCTTAATAAGAGAGAGAGTGACAAAATTTGCCACTCTCTCCATCGTTTTTGGGTCTTTGGTCGGACTATCCCTCAAGTTCTCCGCTTGGTGGGTTGTTGTTGCCGCCGCCGTTGCCGCCCGTGTTCTCGTCGTCGCTGACGGTGTTCTCGTCGGTCTCGGCCTCGGTAGTCCACGAAAGCGATGCACCCTTCACAGCGGCAGCGATGTCGTCACCGGCCTTGTAGTTCACTTTGGGTTTCATGTCGGCCAACTGGAGGTTGTCGGCGTTCTCGTCCCACTTGCCATTCACGGCGGGGTAGAGTTTGCCAAGCACGCCCAGGTCAACGATGTAACCCTGCTTGATGCTGTCGGCAATGCCGTCGATCATCATCTTGCAAGCCAGCTCTGCCTCGCGGTAGTCGAGCGTTGAGCCGTGGGTGCTCTGCTTCACGATGTCCTCAAACGACTTGGTGCCGTTGGTGATTACTCGGCCATAGTAGCCCTCTTTGGTAACTCCCTCCACCTTGCGCTTCAGGAGAGTCTTTTTGATTTTCAGTTTTAATGCCATACGCAATAAAATTTATATGTTAGTACTCTGTAAAATATCCGTCATTAGGTAACAACTTGCAAACTGTTAGGTAACAGTTGCCGAATTGTTAGGTAACGGTTCATATATCGGTTGAAATCGGGTTGTGGGTTTACTCGTTAAAGTCCAGTCATCTTGCCACTATTGACCAATTCTTCAATCTTTGCGTCAATTTTGTTAGCAAGATTCTGCATCACTTGCTCAACGTGAGCATTAGAGGCACGGCTGAAGTAGTTACGTGGTGCAATCGAACCACGATTGCCGTGCAGTTTTCCGTTTCGTGTTCCTGCTGTACGCTGACCCGTACCAC
>JAFWIF010000006.1 GCA_017514975.1 Candidatus Saccharimonadota bacterium
GGTGGCAGAACCAGTATTAGCCATTGTATTACCCGTTCCACCATTGGCATCGTAGCAGATGCTGTTGGAGGAGCAGGTACTTTGGACTACGTCTTCTGGTGGAGTGACTTGGTTCTCGGTGCCTCTGGCTACGCAACGGACGGAGAAGCCGTCGGGCTTATTGATGTCACCCTGAGGGCTGACGCCCGTAGAACTGAAGAGCAGGCTGCGGGAGTTGGTAGCGGCATACGGGGTAGACGACCAGTAGTAGCCGCCCGTACCACGACGGCCCAAGCTACCGCCGATCCAGCTGTAGAGGCCTGACATAATAACGGAAAGAGGGAAACTGCGTAAAGATCGAGAACCAGCTACGTTCGAACCAATGCCATAGGTAGTAGTAATGAGCTTTCCCCATGATTTATCATTCGCTGCACCGTTCACCGGTAATTGCCAACCGAGAGGACAAATAGAACTCGAGGCGTTGCCGGAAGTCATTGCATATGTGCCGGATTCAGCGGTAGCGGCATACCAGTTGTAGTAATCGCCCATGTATTCCGTGGGACTAGTGGGGGTGCCGGAGGTTTTGTAATCGTCGCTCGTGCCATCAGCATTGGATGTAGCTATGTTGTTAATCCAATCGGAGCCGTTGTCGTAAGAGCGGGCGATTTCTGATTTTGAGTTATTCTCGACGTAAATACCGGTGCTACCAATTTGAGTCATAGTGGAGTTGCCATCCGAGCCGTTAGTGCCGTCAAGCAAGACGCCGCTTTCGTTGAGTCGGCTGCCCCAGTGATAATTATTTCCTGAAGTGCCGTAGGGCTGGTATTGATGAGTTTGGGCGATGCCGAGATTCTCAAGCGACCATGTCGGGAAATCTGCTGTGGCGACTTTGCCATACGGATCCCACTCTTCGCTCACGTCAGAATTTTCAGGCTTAAGCGTCCCAACAGTGGAAAGATCGAGATCGAGGTTCTGAACCATCCAGCAGTTACCATCAGCAAAGCGACGGACAAGGTAAGTTTTGGTGTCACGGATGTCAGTTAGCTCGAAAGTACCAATGCCATCTGCTTGACCAGCTTTGTTTATACTGGCGTCAGTGATTTCTGTTCCGGAGCCAGATGCGCCGTATAAATGTACAAGACTTGGGTCCAAAATATCGTCCGTATTATCGTCCGGGTCCTGACTGTCCAATGAGGTAGTGGTTAGTTGGCTGCGGGGTTACGACAAACAAAAAAGACCCCAAATGGAGTCCTAACGTGGTCAGGGTGATCGGACTTGAACCGACGACCTCAGCGTCCCGAACGCTGCGCGCTACCAACTGCGCCACACCCTGAACTTTTGTTATTTTATCATATTTCTGATAAAATGGAAATATGAAGAAACTCTTACCCTTTATTATCTCTCTAGCATTGGTCATCTTTTCTCTGCCGTACCTCTCCACAGGTACGTCGGCCTTCATGGCCAAGTGGGCCTATGATTGGGGCCTTCCGGTGCCGGTCGTGAAATTAATTTTAATCGTCGTAGCGGCGTTGATTTTGCTCGCATTGTTTAAGCTAGTCAAGAAGGTAGTGGTGATAATCGTTATCGCCGTGCTTGTAATGGTGGGGCTAAACGCACTTGGTCTCTATAATATGCGTACCGACCCGAAAGATTTGGTCGCGCAAGTTTCCAAAGTCGCCGCCGATAACAGCGAAACTATCGTGACTGCTACCAAAGATTTGTTTTATCAAGCGTCGGCATATGTAACTGAGGTAAATCCGGTGCAGACGGTAGTGGATTTTGCGTCAGGCGAAGATTCTTATTGGTATATGGCCGGCAAAAACGACGAGGTGGATTTTTCTCAGGAAGTGTTTAAAGGTTACGAAGTTGGCGAAGTCAAAGAAGTGGGCGAGTTTAAAGCGTATCATCTAGTAAAGAAAACAGAAAAATGATAGAATAAGCTTATGCTAGTTATAAGCTTTGTTCAATGGTGGTACGGACGAGGATTCAAAGAATACTTGGCTAAGTTTGTTGATAAGCTAAAAGATGCGGCGGATTTCTTTTCTATACGCTTGCTTGTGCGCAATTTATTCGCGCCGTTTCGGCAAATCGCCACAGAAAAGCGCCTCAACATGCCGTTCAATGAACGGCTTCATGCGTGGATAGATTTGCTAATCTCTAGGATGGTTGGCGCAACGATTCGTTTCTTCCTACTAATAATCGGCACGATATTTTTGCTGGTGCGCGCCGCGATAGGACTCGTTATTATGGTTCTTTGGCCGCTTGCGCCGCTATTAATAGCATATGCCGTGATGCTTTATGCGAGAGGAGTAGTATTCTGATGGATGAGTTTAGATATGATTCAGTGCGGGCAAAAAAGGCGCGAGCCGGGCGAGTTCTAAACGCGTCAATCACGCGTGTGTTGTTAATACTTTTGGTAATTTTAGGCATAGGCGGTTTTGTTTATTTAGTATTTTTTGCTAAAAACGCAGTCGGGTGGCTAGGCTTTATCCCGGCGATAATTAGCTTGCAACTTTTGCTTTGGAGTAAGAGTGATCTATATCGCGTGCCACTTGGCAAGGGCGATGACATTAACGATATTTTGTCGGCGAACGTGATGAACGCACTTGGCAAAAATCCCACGCCACTCAACTTTATAAAAAATCTATACAAGACGCGAAGTGGAAAGTTTTTGGCGATGCGTTTTGGCATCACAAAAGATTTTATGGAAATGGTCGTAGCGGAAGTTCCCGATGACCTGGCGCCGGTGTTTAAAACGGCGCGCGAAATGCGGGCGCAAATTGATGCGGAAGTGATATCGGGCGGGATTATGGCCGCAGCTATCATTGCGCAAAACCCGGAATACGAAAGATTATTGCACGAAAGAAAACTAGAGCTGAACGATTTAGTCGAAGGTGTAAACTGGTATAACCACCTTTATGGCCTAGTACGGAGCGCCACAAAAAAGCGTCGTGATGGCGGCATTGCGCGGGACTTTTCTTTTGGGTGGACGCCGACGCTTTCTAAATACAGCGTCAATATTTCTGAATCGCGGAAGCACGGCGCGCGAACGCAAATTCATCTTGCAAGCCACCGCGAGATTGTGCAAAAAATGATTGAAGCTTTTTCTAAAGGTGGGCGTCAAAACATCGCGCTAGTGGGTCCAGAAGGCGCTGGTCGCACGACGATTGTGAATGCATTCGCGGAGACTTTGATGGATGCCGACGCGAAAATTCCGGCAAGGTTAAAGTATCGTCAAGTTGTGGCGCTAGATGCAAGCGCGTTAATCGCGGCGGGTGGCGAACGCGGGGAATTGGAAGGCTTAGTACAGCTAATTATGAACGAGGCTTATCTCGCCAAGAATATCATCATTTGTCTAAACAATGCAGAGCTGTTCTTTGAAGAAGGAGTGGGGTCGGTCAATATTTCTAACGTACTACTCCCGATTATTGAAGCGGGTAGATTGCGAATTATCTTCACCATGAATGAGCAAAAATATCTAGAAATTTCCGCCAAAAATAGTTCACTTGCAAATAAACTCAACAAGGTTGTGGTGGAGCCGGCTGACGAAAAGCAAACTATGCGCATTATGCAGGACGAGATTCTTTCGCTCGAGGCGAAGTATAGTGTGGTTTATCAATATTTGGCTCTCAAGGAAGCTTATCGGCTTTCTGAGCGTTATATTCATGACATCGAGATGCCCGGCAAAGCGCTGAGCTTGCTCGAATCGGCCGCAAACTATGCGAATGGCGGCGTGGTAACAGCGGAAACCGTCGCGGCAGCAATAGAAAAAACAAAAGGCGTGAAACTTTCTAGTGCTAATGACGAAAATGACCGCGCGAAACTTTTGAACCTAGAAGAGTTAATTCGCAAGCGCATGGTGGGGCAGGACTATGCCGTGAAAAATGTTTCCGATGCCATGCGACGCGCAGCGGCGGGCGTGCGCAATCAGAAAAAGCCAATTGGCACTTTTCTATTCCTCGGCCCGACTGGCGTGGGTAAAACCGAGCTATCAAAAACGCTCGCAGAAGTATATTTTAACGGCGAAGATAATTTGATTCGGCTAGACATGAACGAGTTTGTGACGGAAGCCGACGTCAAGCGTTTGATTGAGGAAGGCAAAGATAATGCCGAGAGTTTGACGGCGCAAGTGATGACGCACCCGTTTTCTGTGATTTTGCTTGATGAAATTGAAAAAGCACACCCAGCAGTTTTGACGACTTTGTTACAGCTTTTAGATGAAGGTGTTTTGCGCGACGCGAAAAACCGCGAAGTAAGCTTTAAGGACGCAATCGTGATTGCGACGAGCAACGCCGGCGCCGACAAAGTACGCGAATATGTAGACGCGGGCAAAGATTTATCCGAAGCAAAAGAAGAAATTATTAACGAGTTGATTGAAAAAGGCGAGTTCAGGCCGGAGTTCGTCAACCGCTTTGACGAAATCTGCGTGTTTACGCCATTGTCCAAAAAAGAGCTCGTAGAAATTGTAAAACTAAATATGAAATCCATTAATAAGACGCTCGAGCCGCGCAAAATTAAGGTAGAACTCGGGCCAGGCGTGGCAGAAGAATTAGCCGAACGTGGCTACGACCCGAAGATGGGTGCTCGCCCGCTAAAACGTGTCATGCAAAAAACCATTGAAAACATCGTCGCGCGCGAAGTTCTGACTGGCGTCGCCGACAGTGGTGCGACCGTGACTGTGACGAAAGAAATGCTCTAATTTCCACCTCATTCCGCTTATCATAATCCCACAACTAACTAACCACTAC
>JAFWIF010000007.1 GCA_017514975.1 Candidatus Saccharimonadota bacterium
ACCATGACATTAACTCTTACTTCAATCTCACCATATCAGCTTGATTGTTGCTACCATTATATCAAAAAGCTAACGTTTTGTCAAGCATGTCTCAACAAAATTATTCTTAACAGGGGTGAAAAAGCCAAAAATTTGTCGAAATGCCTTCGACAAATTGAAATTCCACAAATCCTCAATTCCCCTCCCAAATCCCCAACTTTATGCTAAACTATAACCATTATGCAGTGGGAATTTAGCCTCTCTTCTCTGTTCTTCGGCCTTCTTATTACTGGCGTTGGCGCCTGTCTGGTCATTTTTTACCGCCAAGTCGCCGACAACTTCCTCCACGGCGTCCAAGATTACGACAAAACCAAGCTCGCCGGCATTATCGCTATCATCCTCGGCTTTCTCGTCATGGCTAACCTCCACTATCTTATCCTCTATAATATCCTCGTCAACGTTTTCCCAGGCCTCAAATAGCCCTTCCCAAAAACTACCCCTTAAAAACACCCCCTGGAACCTAAAATCCCTATAAAATAAGATCAGCCCCCATGAAAATACCCCCGGCTTTCGCCGAGGGTTCTGATAATTTTTATTTTATCCGGCGCAGAATTATCAAAAACTGCGCATTTTGAGCGACCTCGATTTTAATTTCTATCCCGCAGTATCGAGAACTGCGCCGAGAGGTAAAACATTTTTATTCTTCGCCGCATCTCGCGGCAAACGCTAGAATATTCTTAAACTAGCGACTCTCGACGCGTCCCCCATACAGCCACACTGCCGTACGCGGGACGCCTAAGAGATTTTAGCGTCCTCGGAGCGCAAGATGCGTCTAAAAAGACATCTTGCGCTCTAACCATCAGTCAAGCTCAAGCGATATTACTCGCTTGGCCTTTCGGGAACCCCTCTCGAGCCCCTAGGCTGTGGTTAGGTTTGGTTATTTCCGCACTTTAGCGGTACCGTATAGAGCAACCAGCTTTTCTCTAAAACCTCCATACGGTTTTTTGCGTTTATTGGAGTTCGCCTCTCCTCTGCTATTTTAGCGCTTCAAACCGGTCTCCCAGTAAGAAAAGCCTACAATTCTCGAGGAATAGCTCCCCCGGGACGCATTAGTTTACGGTTTCCCGCACGCGTCACCCCTACAGCCATTTTTCATACTAAGCTAAAAGCTCAGTATGACTCGCAGGTAGGCCACGAGAAGTTTTTGGTCTTCCGACCTCTGTTCGTCGAGTTTGCGCCCACCATGTCGTCTCAGCTCATCTACCTACCAAAGCAATGATTCCGAACTATTATTGTCCAGAAACTATTCCTTATGATATTCATAGACAAACCTACCACAACACAGCCCGCGTAAACTCCTCAGGAACAGACCCGAGGGTATTTCAGGCATACCTGCCCCGCCTTAGCTTTGCCCACTAGGCGGCCCCTTGGGCCCTTAGCTAGGACAGCCCCCTAGCCTAGGCACAAGGTTTTCATAAGGCACCACCTCCTTTTTAAAATAGTGCCGAATGTTTAGTTACTTCTACCCTATAAATGTCTTATCATTCACGGGTAGAGCCGGAAGGTCAATTGCTCCGGCTCAGCCCGTGCATTGCGAACTGAGTAATATTGTATATATTGTCGCTTTTGTCTATGGTGTGCCCACCCTAGATTGCGAAATGTATA
>JAFWIF010000008.1 GCA_017514975.1 Candidatus Saccharimonadota bacterium
CATCATCGTTAAAGAATCCGTACGGGTCCTCATCCTTCGATTTTTTCTCAGGATCCTTCTTGCCTTTTTTCATATCTTCAGACTTGAAAATATTATACTGGTCCTCATTCTCCGGTTTTTTCTCAGGATCCTTCTTACCTTTTTTCATATCTTCAGACGTAAAAAATCCGTACGGGTCCTCATCCTTCGATTTTTTCTCAGGATCCTTCTTGCCTTTTTTCATATCTTCAGACTTGAAAATATTATACTGGTCCTCATTCTCCGGTTTTTTCTCAGGACCTTTCTGACCTTTTTTTATATCTTCAGACGTAAAAAATCCGTACTGATCCTCATCCTTCGGTTTTTTCTCGCCACTCTTTAGTTTTTCATTACCCAATTTCTCGCTCATTAAGCCGCCTTCATCTCATCAACCAACTGCTCAGCTGTTTTTTCACCCAAGAATAAAGCTTTAAACCTGTACATTGTTTCAGCCGCCACCTTCTGCAAATCCACGCCACTATTTTTCATAAATTCCACAGCATCCTTATCAGAGAAATTCTCATCATCCAACCTCGACGACAACTCTTCAGCTTTTTCTCGCGATAAATTATTAATCGCCGCTTTATCAATCGCGTCCAGTAGTCGCTGCGTAAGGTCCTTTTTTAATTCCTCCCATCCTTCACCATCTTCTTCGGAAAAACCTTTTTCTCTCAATAAATCCTCGATAAACTTATCTAAATCTTGCATTTTTTACCTTCCATTATTCTTATCCTTATATTATATAATACACGAACTCATCGCTGATGCCAATTACGCATTTTCCCTTCGCTCTCAAACTGTTAAAATGTTATAATTATTCTAATGAAAATCTTGGGAATTGAAACCTCTTGCGACGAAACTGCCGCCGCCATCGTCGAAGATGGCCGCAAAATCCTTTCCAATGTCGTCGTCTCGCAAATCGATATTCACGCCACTTACGGTGGAGTTGTACCTGAAATTGCCGCCCGTTCCCATATCGAAGCGATTCAACCCGTTCTCAAAAAAGCCTTCGCCGATGCCGACCTCGCTGCCCAACATCTCGACGCAATCGCCGTAACTCACACTCCAGGCCTCGTCGGCTCCCTACTAGTCGGCACTCTCGCCGCCCGTACCCTCGCCATCCTCTACAATAAACCTCTCTACCCTATTCACCACCTCAAGTCCCACATTTACGCCAACTGGCTCAATGCCCACTCCGACTCAAGCAACTCTCTCCCCAATTTTCCTCTCATCGCCGCCGTCATCTCTGGCGGCCATACGCAGCTCATCTATATGAAACACCACAACCATTTTCAAATCATTGGCACCACACGCGATGACGCTATCGGCGAGTGTTTTGATAAAGTCGCCAAAATCCTCGGACTCTCCTATCCAGGAGGACCTTCAATTGCTCATGCCGCCGAAAATGCCACCTATCCAACAAAATACAGCCTCCCCATTCCCAACGTTCCCGAGCTCGACTTCTCCTTTAGCGGCCTCAAAACTGCCGTCCTCCGTACCGTCCAACACGAGCTTCACCTCCCTATCTCGACCCCCTCTTACGAACTAAAAGATCATCTCAACCCAAATCAAGTCAACAATTTTGCCGCCGCTTTCCAAAACACCGCCATCAAAATTTTGATAAAAAAGCTTCAAAAAGCAACGGAGCAATACCCCGCAAAATCAATTATACTCGCCGGCGGCGTTTCCGCCAATACCGCCCTCCGCCACGCCGTCCAAGAAACTTTCCAAAAAACCCACCAAGTCCTTTTTCCCGCCCCCGAATTCTGCACCGACAACGGCGCCATGGTCGCCGCCTCCGCCTACTTCTCGATCAACTCTCAAAATCCCCCCAAACCTCAAGATCCCTACACCCTCGACATCTCCCCTCGTTCCACCATCTATTAAACACTTCTCGCTGCGCGCTAATATGAATATATTTCATCAATCACAAAAGAATCATAGCCGCTTATAATTCTCTGTCTGCCACGACTCAACCTTATCACTCAAAACAACTTTCATATTTGTTATACTAAAAAGCATGAGCGCTTTTAACGTAACCTTTTCCCCTCAGCCACATAACTCGGCCAACCAACCCAACAATACCACCAGCAACGTCTCTCCAAAACTCTTCATCTTTATCATCCTTTTTTTCGCTATCGTTTGTGCGGTCATTTTCTATGCCTCAAGTCCCACTCTACGCAGCCTAGACTCAACTACTACTGCTACCGAAGTCGAAAGTAGCTCCTATTACGATAGCGACGACAAGATCGCCTATTCATTCACATACCATTACACTGTAAACGGACACAGTTATACCTGCTCCGACAATGCTTCCTCTAGCTCGTCCTCCAGCCCCACCAATCTCACCGTTTATTACTCTTCTGCTGATCCTTCACAATGTCTTACAGCCCAACAACGAACCAATGGACTACTTTTCAGCGTCGTTAGCATCAGCTTCTGTGTTATCTTTGCCATCACTGCTCTCAAAAGCGCAAAGAAATCCTCCTCGCCATCTTCCTCCATGACTCCCGCATCACCACAGCCCATAGTCAACCAGCTCCCCATACAACAACCCTCTCCAAATCCAGCTTCTCCAGATCTACCCTCTCCAGATCAACTCACTCCCGAACAACACGCCCAATTCGAGCTCATCACTTCAAAAATCAGACGCATCATCGGTCTAGTTTTCGTCGCGCCTATCCTTCTTATCCTTTTCGCACCCTTTCTCTTAATAGCCTTCGTCTCTTTCTTTAACTATTTTCAAGCTCTCAAATTCAAAAATTACCCACGCATTGAAGCCACCGCCAACGCCGTCGAGTGCGTCGTGGCTCCATGTCCAACATCTTATGTTTACCAAGTCGATGGCGCCACGTATTCTCTCACTATAGACAACGATGATGGCATCGATCAGTCCTCCGTTCCCGATAAGCAACTTATCGTCTACGACCCCAACAATCCTAACAGCGCAACCTTCGCCGACCATCTTCCCGAGATCGAGTCCTCCGCAAAATCCTCAGTATTCTTTACACTTTCTGTAGTCGCCATTCTCGCCGTTGTCGCCATTCTCATTAAAATTCTCTCCGAAAAATTCGCCAAAAAACAGCCACCTATCCAGCCACCTTCACCGCCACAAGCTACCCTCGGCAATTAGTTTTTTACTTCCTCGCCCCCATTAACTTATTTTTTACACCCCTCATCGCTCTCATTGCACCCCCTTTTGCTCGCCTTATTTTATGTTCAACCGGCCTCAATACTATCCTAAAACCCCCAATGTATTCTTCTACTTTTACTCCAAACCCGCTTTTAAACTCAAGCAGCTTATTTGCCTCAGAAAAGTCCCCCGCTAACCCATAAAAATTCACACGTCGAATTCCCTTTTCAAAACATTTCGTCAACAAATCGTCCTGTAAAACCGTCATCGCATTCATCTTTCGATACTTCTGCACTGTCCCCGAAATAAAACTGACCGTCTCATTTGGGTGGTCGAATATCACTCTCCCTGCCACCGTCTCTCCGTCTTCTTTTCTTCTCGCCAACACAAAATGCACCTGCTCTCCCCATTCCTCCAAAATCCACTTATAATAGCCAATCGCCCTACTCCTCATACCATTTTTTTCATTACTTCCCTCAATCGCCCTCGCAACTTCCTTAAGCCCCGCCTCATCTCGCACTTCTACAATCTCTATCTCGGGGCTACACTTTCTCAATTTATTCCTTACATTCTTCTTATACGACGCTCTCATTTCGTCTACAGACTTAAATTTTGCCAAGTCTTTCACTGTCACCCATCGATTCGCTTTATTCTCAATCTCAGTTGTTGCGCCCATATACTCAAAATTATTTCTCGCAAATATCTCAAAAATCGCTTGCCGCTCATATTGCTCTTCAATATTACCCTTTACATCTCTTACGCTCTGCTTTACTGGTGGAAAAATTTCCAAAGTCACCATCTTTTCGCTTTTTGCCCATTCAATAACCTTTCTCACCCAATAATCCACCCTCTCCAGCTCATCCTTATCCCAATCCACCACAGGCCCCATCGGCACCATCGCCATTCCATCTCGAGCCAACACCAACCCCGCAACCTTCAGCCTCCTCCCCTCTCTTACCCCAAATATTTTCGTCGTCCATCCCATCTTTTCGCGCAATCTTGCTCTTTCTGCCATTTGATACAGATTACCGTAAGGATTTTTTTGCTCAAACTCCCTAAACTCTTCTTCTCCCAATTCCACAAATTTCATATACCCTATCATATCACGAAACCCCTTATCTTCTTGCGACAGTTTTCATTTTTCTATAACAAACGCTCTATCGTCTAGTGCTATAATAAAATGAAAGATGGAGTTATCGGAAAAACAATCCCCAACCAATATTGCCCTGCGCAAAAAACTCGCGTCCCTTACGGATACCGATTACCGCGACTGGTTTCTTTGCCTCAAAGCACGTTACGGTATGGCTGTCGTCTTCCAATCTATTTTCGACACCTACGGCTCTGGCGACATTATTACATCGCCATACACCTGCATTACCGCTGTTAATCCTATACTTGCTGGCCATCTTCGCCCCCTCTATGCCGACATTTTCCCTGAAAATCTACAGATCAACCCAGAATCCGCCAAAACAATTCTTACCGAACGTACATACGGTCTTGTCATGCAACATACCCTTGGCATTATCGGCGACAAACAATCACTTATCTCTTTCGCAAAAGAACATAAACTTCTCCTTATCGAAGATTCCGCTCACTGTCTCACCCGCTGCGCACGCGACAAACAACAATCCATTGTTTCAGATATTTCCATTCATTCGTTCGGTGTCGAAAAAATCCTCACCGGCACCAAATTCGGCGGCGCCGTCTATCTCAATCCTCGTCTCAAAAACACTCACAAAGCCCTATACGACCGCCTCATCACACATTTTCGCTCACTTCCAGCCCCAAGCAGCTCTCTCGCCTTCCGCCTCAAAACTTACCGCTATCAAAACGCCGTTCTTCAGCGTCTCCCACATTCTGTTCGCCCCAGCCTACGCAATTTCCTCATCAAGGCCAAACTTCTCGAACCCGCAATTTATCCCGAGGAACAAGAAGGCCAACAAGCCTCTCCAGTCGCATCCAATCAATTTGTCGAAGAAGTCGCATTATCAAATATAAAAACCCTCAAATCCAATTATCATCAACGCTCCCAAAACGTCGCATATTATCATTCACACCTCAACAACCACCCAAGCTTCGATGTTCTCACTAACGTCAACGAGCCCCTGCTCGCCTATCCAATCCTTTTCAAGAGCGCCGCATCTGCCACATCTGCCTATGCAGCACTTAATTCTTCTGGATTTTTTATCCGTCGCTGGTATTCTCCGCTGCTTTTTCCAGGCCCAACCTCAAACCGTATTTATCACTACCACCCCCGCTCGCTCAAAATCGCAGAATCAATACACCCACGCGTCCTCTGTCTCCCAACCGATTTAACGAAAGCTCAACTCGAGCAAATCGTCAAAATCCTCAAACCATCCGCACCTGTGGAAAACGCTGTGGAAAACATCGATACTTTTCCACAATCATCTCAAAGCAGCTCCAAAACCACCTCTAATCAACCCCAAAAGGATAATTAGTTATGTCAAAAATCACGCAACATTTTCTTCAAAGCCCTGCTTGGCAAGAATTCCAAGAATCAGAAGGACGCCAAACTTTTCGCCTTAACGGCTCAGATTTTGACGCCCTAGCAATTTTAACCCCCACAAAGCTCGGAAATTACCTTTTTGTACCCTACGGCCCCTCAGTCGCTTCAAAAATAGGCCTAAATAACGCTTTAGAAGCCCTCAGAAGCCTCGGAACACAAAAAAACGCTATCTTTATCCGTATTGAGCCACTAGACCCTCTAGAACCCTCTCAAATCGCGCACTTCAACCTCAAAAAGACCAAAAACATAGAACCACAAGCAACCCAAATCCTCGACTTAACACCGCCCGCAGACACAATTCTCAAAAATTTCAGCTCAACCAATCGCAACCGCTACCGCAATTATGCAAAAAAGGGCCTGTCAACGCGCACCTCAAAAAATCCGGACGACATCGCTATTCTCGCCGATTTGCTTAAAGGAGTCTCCGCAAACAACCATTTCACCCCCCACGCCGCTTCTTATCTAAAAAACCAGCTTAAATTCCCTTTTGCGACCCTTTATATAGCTGATTACACCGACGAAAATCAAAAAAAGACGCCCATCGCCGCTTCTCTCGTCTACGACGATTCTACAACCCGCTACTACGCTCATGCCGCCGCCGATTACGCACACCGCAAACTCTCCCCAGGCAATATAATCGTCGCGAAAATGATCATGGACGCTAAAGATATCGGCAAGCAATATTTCGATTTTTGGGGCATTACCTTATCAGAAGACAAAACCGACCCATGGTATGGCTTTACAGAATTTAAGCGCTCCTTCGGCGGCACTCCTAAAATTTACGCCGGCACATACGATTTAGTCATCAATTCAGCAAAATATCACGCATACACCGCTCTCCGCATGATTAATCGCAGTTTCCGCACCTTTTCTAAGCGCTAGCGTCTTTTCAACAGCTTATTTTTTATCCATACTCCTTAAATCAAACAAAGGACTCTTCCCTGCGTCAATCACTTTTCTTGCCTTCCTCAACAATCTCTCAACACCTTCATCCGTATGCGCCGACCCAATATGCTCCGTACGCACCACTTCCCTACCCTTTTTCCAACAAACTTGCACTCCCACTGCCCCACTTCCAGTCCTAAACTTCCTCACATAAGCCATATATTATAACTTTATCTCACTTATCCCCATAATACAAAACCCTTTTGCTTTCCACAACTGTGGAATTGTTTTTTATACATAAACATCTATATTTTACCACCACTTGACTTAGCAACCCCCATCGCTTATACTTATATCAACAATCGCTAAAAAGAGGCGTTTGGGTCAAAGAATCGTACGAATTAAACGAGCCATCTCTATAATTTTAGAGCTCTAAAACAATTCGTATCGCTTGTCAAGTTTCATGTGAAATAAGCACATACGGAAACAATCTTTTTGCATGAGCATTTTTCCACGTGAAAAATTACTAGGGAATTACTTATAAACAAAAAATGCACCTCTAGAGGTGCATTTAATCTATAATTATCGGCTAGACTACGCACCCATCATCTTGTCATATTGACGCCCTGCTTTTTCCGCAGCCTTCACTCCTTTTTCTACAATATTGTCAGCACGTCTCTTAAATTTTCCACTTTCCTTCAATGAAGTCTTGAATATCTTACTATTTTCCATTTTCCCATCATTTTTTCCATGTTGATAGAGCAGGGAATCAGCTTTATTTTTCAAAACTTGCGCTTCGGTCCTGTAAGGATTTTCCGCCATCGCCATGATTCTCGCCTTTTCAACATCTTCTATAAGTCCACTACTGTCTATTTCTTCTGTATCTCCTTTATCGCTACCATCATATTGCATCCCCAATTTCTTATCTTCCACCAATCTAATAGCTGGATAAGAGTCCAGATCCCGCGCCTCATCGGCGTTCTCTTCTTCAACTCCCTCAGACCTCTCATTGCCCACACTTTCGTCATGCTGCATAGCCAGATTCTCGTCAGAGTTCCGACTATTCTCATCATCGCTGCCATCATGTTGCTGAGCCAAATACTCCATATATGACTTCGCTTTCTCTTCTATACGACTATTATCTTCATGATGTGTTTCCTGTAATAGACCCCCTCGCTCGAATCTTCTGTCACTCCTATCCTCAACAGCATTAATATCATCTCCATCAACTGGCATGCCATATTGTTCGACCTCATCAATGCCATTATTTATATATTTATCCCCGATATAGTCAGATTTACCATTCTCTCTTTTCCACTTTCGAAACCCATTGACATGATCTGCTCCAATGGGCGAACCCTCCACCTTCTTATTCGTAACTTTTTCCTTAATCATAAATACGGAAATATCCCCATCAATGGTCTCTGGAGTTTCTGGAGTTTCTGGGGTTTCTGAGCTTTCGTTATCGATGGGTCTCCTTGGTTCACTGCCAATATATACCGCTTCAGTGGCGCGTTTATAGTCGCGGTCATTTCTCTCCGTTCCATAATCATCATTAGCCTCAGCTATAGACAACTTAGACCAATCAGTCCGTTCACCGCTATGCCCATCAATCCTAGACAACTTAGACCAGTCAGTCTCTTCGCTACCATACCGATCATCTCTAGAGCCACTCTTTATATCATTAGCCCTCTCGGACTCAAATTTACTCATTAATACCTCCATTAACTAATATACTTTTAAATATACCCCCCCCCCCGGCCACTTTTGTCTACACAAAAAACCTCAGGCCCTAAAACCAAACTCTCAAATTTTCAAATCTGATATAATAAAACCAATGAAATTCAGCAAAGCTTACGAACCAGGCCAATACGAACCCGACGTCTACGCCCTCTGGGAAGCCTCAGGTGCCTTTTCGCCAAAAAATAATAAAACCGAAAATAACCAACCCGCCCCATTCACGATCGTCATGCCACCGCCAAACGCCAACGGCAATCTCCATATCGGCCACGGCCTTACCGTCGCGCTCGAAGACATCTTGACCCGATATTACCGCTTAAAAGGTCGCCCAACTTGGTATATTCCAGGCGCCGATCACGCTGGATTCGAAACTTGGGTCGTCTATGAGCGCAAACTCGAAAGGGAAGGGAAGTCGCGCTTTGACTTCACCCGAGACGAGCTATACGCTCAAGTTTGGGACTTCGTCCATGAGCAACGCGGCAATATGGAGCTTCAACTCCGTGCTCTCGGCGCTTCATGCGACTGGGACAATCTTACCTTTACGCTTGATCCAAAAGTTACCGAAACTGTTTATAAAACTTTCAAGCGCCTCTGGGACGATCGCCTCATCTACCGTGGTGAGAAACTTGTCAACTATTGCACTAAGCATCAAACCGCTTTTGCCGATATTGAAGTCGTCCACAAAGAAGAAAAGGGAACTCTTTGGCAAATCGCATATCCTCTTACAAATCCAACTAAAAATTGCCAAGAAATCATCGTCTCCACTACTCGACCCGAAACCCTCCTCGGCGACGTTGCAGTAGCCGTTAGCCCAGACGATGTCCGCTATAAAAACATAATTGGCGAAAAAGTCAAGCTACCTCTCACTGACCGCGAAATCCCTATCATCGCCGACGAACACGCCGATCCAGAATACGGCACCGGCGCCGTTAAAATCACTCCGGCCCACGACCCCAATGATTACGAAGTCGCTCTCCGCCATCAACTCGAAATGATCACCATTATCGACCAAAGCGGCAAGCTCACTGAAAACGCCGGAGACGCCTACGCCGGACTTACCGTGTCCGATGCTCGCCAAAAAATCCTCCTCGACCTAAAGCACGCCGCTCTCCTCCGCGGCGAGAAAAAAATCACCCATTCTGTCGGTCACTGCTACAAATGCGACACTATCATTGAACCTCTCCTCAAAGAACAATGGTTCGTCAACGTCAAGCCACTCGCCAACCGCGCTATCGCTGCTCTTAAAAACAACGAGATAAAATTCTATCCCGCCAGCAAAAAACGCGCCCTTATCAACTACCTCGAACAACTTCACGATTGGAATATTAGCCGTCAAATTCCTTGGGGCATTCCTATCCCCGCTTTCCAAAACCAAGACGATTCTAGCGATTGGATTTTTGACACTCGAGTAAACGAGGTTAAAATTACCAAAAACGGCAAAACTTATATTCGCGACAACGACACCTTCGATACATGGTTCAGCTCCGGCCAATGGCCATTCATCGTCACTCACCAACAAAAAGGCTATTATCCAACCTCTGTCATGGAAACTGGTGCCGATCTTCTCTTCCAATGGGTTGGACGCATGATCATGCTCGGTCTCTACGTTACCGACGAAGTGCCTTTCCGCGAAGTCTACATGCACGGCATGGTACTCGACGAACAAGGCCAAAAAATGTCCAAAAGCAAGGGCAACGTCATCAACCCTATCGAAATAGCAGGGAAATACGGCTCCGACGCTCTCCGCATGGGCCTAATTGCCAGTCGCAGCGCCGGCGTCAACCAAGCCTTTAGCACGAGCAAAGTCATCGCCAGCCGCAATCTTTACAATAAACTCTGGAATATTTCTCGGTTCATCCAGCAGCTCGTCGATGAAAACCCCGAAAAAGACTCTTTAGAACTTACGCTTACCAATCTCTCCGAAGATTGGATTTGCACCGAAATCAACCGCGCCAACAAAGAACTCCAGAAACTCCTCGATAAATATCGCTTTGCTGAAGCCTCTGAGTTACTTTATGATCTTATCTGGAATAAATACGCCGACTGGTTCCTCGAAAGCGAAAAACTCTGGAAAAATGTCCCTCTCCTCAAGTCCACTCTCGAACAAATCCTCACCCTTCTTCACCCATTCGCGCCTTTCGTCACCGAAACCATCTGGCAAAATCTCTCGTGGACCGACGGTATTCTCATTACCAACGCCTGGCCAAACTTATACAAGGTCAATTCCTCAAAAGCCAAACAATTCTCCGAGCTAATCACAATCATTTCCAACATCCGCAGCCACTACCAAAGCCTTCCAGGAGCAGGGAACTACCCAATCGCTTTTCACGACGATCCGCTCATGTATCAAAACCAGCTCCTCATTCAGCACCTCACTAAATCCCCTTGCGTCCCTAAGCTCGAAAAATCCGAAATCACCGGCCTCCACCTCGCCATTCCAAATCACAACATCTACCTTCAAATTCCCACTGAAATTCTTACCAAACATCGCGAAAATCTCGAACAACGCATCTTAAAACTCGGCGCCGAAATCAACACCCTCGAGGCCCGCCTCCGCAACCCCAACTACCTTCAAAAAGCCCCCACAGCTCTCGTAGCCGAAACAAAAGCCTCTCTCTCCGAAAAAGAAACTCTTCTCGAAAACATGAAGCAAGAACTCAAACTAATCTAAAGTCCCACCACCAAGCTTCCCAGAACCGCACGACCAACTTCGTTCACCAATTTTTAAGGCCCCTCAGCAAGCCAAGGAGCCTTTCTATATAGTTATCTCAATAATTCTCGCTACAACGGATTATCGCCGTCTTAATCTAAATCGTCTTTGCTCAAATCATTACCTTTTTCATCAACCCCATACCCATCATATCCATTTATTTCTTCTCCCTCACCCATCGCACCTAATCGTTCAATTCCTTTTCTATATTCATCTTCTAAAAACTTATTGTTCCTTTCCTCCGACGCCTTTAACTCCTCTTCGCTGTATGCACCACCATTAGCTTCATGACCCATATTTCCTCCTTTTTCAATTTACGTTATTTTGATATCAAAATTATATCATAACCCCCTTAACCGCCCGCAATCCATACTCCTTACAATCCAGGCTGCAGGCTCTTTCTGACGCATTATTCGTCTAAAATGCCAATTTCTCTCGTATCTCCTCAAACTCCTTCTCCGAAAGCTCCAAAACTCTCCCGTGTTTCCACGTTTCATCAAGCGGGTGCACATGTACATGTGCGTGTGGTACATCTGTTCCAATCACCTTCAAAATCGCTCTCGCCCCAAACACTCCTTCGACTTTAGTCGCCACTTTTTTAACCGTCTCAAACAGCGCCACATAATCCTCATCAGGCAACTCATACACCTTATCTACCTCATTTTTTGGTACTACTAAAACATGCCCTTTCACCTCTGGATGAATATCGAGAAACGCAAAAGTCCGCTCGTCCTCATAAATCTTATAACTAGGCACCTCCCCCGCAATAATTTTTGAAAAAATACTACTCATACTATATATCATACCAAACCCTAACTCCTCTCAATACCTTTGCAACACATTAGCGGAGTTCTAAGCTGTATACCTAAATGTAAGCGTTTCGTATTGTAATAGTCAAGATAGCGGCTGACGCGTTGCTGAGTTTTAAAAATGGATTCTTTATCTGGGAGA
>JAFWIF010000009.1 GCA_017514975.1 Candidatus Saccharimonadota bacterium
AAGCGGAGAGAACGATAGCTTTACCGTAGTGGTCGCTACACCTACCTGGGCGGTTATTAAGCAGTTTGTACAGGCTGGTAATATCTTAAACCTTATGGACGTAGGCGATATAGTGCCTACCGTAGTTGACTTTAAGAAAACGTCAAGTTCTCATACTGCCTATAATACCGGCGTTCGTCTGGTCCACGTACTAGATACGGCGGTTAAACAAGCGAAGTACGGCCTTAACAGCAACGGTGCGATTTTCCAGTATCAGCACGCGCATATCCAAGGTATGATGTATGACGCGGCTGAAACCGCAACCGAGGCCGACGAAGAAACGGCGCAAGAAGGTGTCTATTACTACGGCTGGAACTCTGGATCAACCTATACAGCGCTTAATCTTAGCACCGGCGACACGATACCTTACGGAGATTATGCAAAAGTCTATAAGTCCAGCATAAATACAACCGGCGCTAACTATAACAGCATACGACAATATGGTTGGAACAACTGGAAATACTCGATGATACGCCAATGGCTTAACTCGGACGCGGAGGCTAGTTCGCAGGAGTGGTTTACCCCATCTCACGTTGGCGATGGCTCGCCAAACAATACAGTTAAGAATTATGCCGGTTGGTTAGCAGATATCGACCAAGATTTAGCGGCCGTAGTAGCCCAGGTTACTATAAGTACAGCAGCAAATACCGTTACAGACGGCGGTGCTACTTACACAACTACGGACAAGTTTTTCTTGCCGTCCAAAGAGGAAGTGTATTTCAGTCCGCAGGTATCTGGAGCCGAAGGCGAAGTATGGGATTACTACAAAGACAACGTTGGCTACACCTCGCCTAATGATGGTAATTCTGCTACACGTATGTTTATCACTTACCCGACAAGTAGCTCCCCTTATAACGTTGTCAACTGGTGGCTGCGGTCTGCTTATCGTTCCTACGCTAATGGCGCTTGGTGCGGTACCAGCAACGGCAGCGCCACCGGCAGCAACGCGAGCTACGCGAACTACGTCGCGCCGGCTTGTGTCATCGCGTAATCCTTCATCTCCGGCGGACACTTCCGCCGGAGTGCCTAATCTTCAGCGCTTGCGCTGCGGGGGGGGGGCGTAGTAAAATTAGTATAAGGATATAGCAAAATGAGCGTAGTCGAAGGAGCCAGAAACAAGGGTAAGTTAGAGGTTATCGTAAAAGCCCTTGATTTAGCCGACTACACCATAAAAATAACTGCTAATGAAAAAATCTTTGATCCAAAGTTTCGCGCGGCCATTACTGACGATTTAGTCGCCCACGCCAAAGACATTTACCTTATCTGTTGGACTGCGAACAATATCCGTGTTACGACGGATATCGAAACTTACAAGAAACGGAAAGAACTCCAAGATGAGGCAATAGTAAAGTGTACTGTCTTTCTTGGTATGCTCGACATAGCCAAAAAGGTGTTTCACCTTGAAACTAGGCGAGTTACTTATTGGGGGAACAAAATAATTAACTGTCGCAAGCTAATTCGGGCTTGGCGCAACGCAGATAAAAAGCGTTACGATACTTCGTAGCGCAGGTTGTAGGCTAGATTTGAGTCCGTTGTCAACTGGTGGCTGCGGTCTGCTAATCGTTCCAACGCTAATAACGCTTGGTACGGTAACAACAACGGCAACGCCAACAACAACAACGCGAACAACACGAACTACGTCGCGCCGGATTGTGTGTTTCCCAGCTCGGCAACTATGGCTTTCGCATAACGAAAGACCGCCGAACTATTAACCACATACAAGGAGCCGAATACCTTGCCGAAAGGCTAAACAATAGTGCGGTGATGGGGGCTTACTCCCCTGGATTAAGTTCTCTATCACACCGCACCCAGAGAAAAAGAGTGGGCTATGGAACATATTATTGGATTTGACGCTCTCTATGAGAGTATGAACAAATGTAAAAAGGGTGTCATCTGGAAAGACAGCGTAGCTCATTTTGTTCTGAACTCGGTGGAAGAGGTGTTGAAGTTAGAAGCCCAATTAAAATCTGGGGACTATCACTCGCGCAAAGGGCGAGTTTTTACTTTACAGAGTCCGAAGCGCCGGCAGGCGATGGGAATACCTTTTAGAGATAGAGTTTATCAGAGAAGCCTCTGCGATAATGAGATCTACCCAGAAATCACACGGCACCTTATCCCAGATAATTTTGCCTGCCAGACCGGAAAAGGCACAGATAAAGCGCGAGAACGCCTTAAACAATTCTTGCACCGGATTTATCAGAGAGAAGGACGTGGCGGCTACGTTTTACAATGCGATATCTCTGGCTATTATCCCAAGATGAGCCATAAGACGGCCGAGGAAAGTTTGAGGACGTACCTTAAACCAGAGGTAGCAGAGATGGCGATTGAGATTTTGCGCGAGCAATACGACGGCGACGTCGGATACTTACCAGGTAGCCAGCTCGTCCAGCTACTCGGTATTTCGGTGTTAAACCCAATGGATCACTATATCAAAGAGAAGTTACAGATAAAAGAATACCTTCGTTATATGGACGACTTCCTACTATTTCACAAAGACAAAGAATATCTGGAGTATTGTAAAGACCAGATAGAAAAAGGACTAAACTCGCGCGGTTTCGTATTTAACCCGAAAAAGACGCACATATACCCCATAACCGAGAAAATTAGGTTTTTGGGGTTTTACTTTACCTTAACAGAAACCGGTAAGGTAGTTATGTTGATAGATCCAAAGAACGTCAAGGCGGAGCGGAAAAAGCTGCGGCGTATGGTGAACCTCGCTAAAAAAGGCAAGATGACAAGACAGAAGGTGGACGAGTGCTATAAGTGTTGGCGCAACCACGCGTCCAAAGGAAACTCGCGGAACTTACTCCGCCGGATGGATAGGTATTATGAGGACCTATGGTAAAATGGAATTGCGAGGGAGCGTCCGCGGTGCTAACGTCTGCGTTCCCGAACGGGAGTAAGGAAAGCACGCTGATTTCCGAGAACTCGTTTGTCGTTAGTCCCCTCGCGTCCAAGATTTAACAATCGCAAAAAGA
>JAFWIF010000002.1 GCA_017514975.1 Candidatus Saccharimonadota bacterium
GCCGCTGTGGTCGGTGGGGGTGCGCGCCATCATGCCGATAGAGCAAGACCAAGGACAACCCCCGAATGACAACAAAAGAAATGTACTTAAAATATAGGTATCGAATCACATCTTGCCATTGCGGTGGTTGTTCCCTTGGTTCTTCCTCTCTCGGCTTGTTGGCGCGCCGCTGTGGTCGGTGGGGGTGCGCGCCATCATGCCGATAGAGCAAGACCAAGGACAACCCCCGAATGACAACAAAAGAAATGTACTTAAAATATAGGTTTTGGCTCTCATCTTTCCGTTGCGGTGGTTGTTCCCTTGGTTCTTCCTCTCTCGGCTTGTTGGCGCGCCGTTGTGGTCGGTGGGGGTGCGCGCCATCATGCCGATAGAGCAAGACCAAGGACAACCCCCGAACCCGAAGAGAGCCACCGCGGGAAACCCCCGAGCACCCCAACGCCCGCGGCGATAAATAGCCGCGACCGGCGCCCGTTTCCCGCACCCTTCCCTGACTGTTTGGTATTATTCCGACGCTGTCGCGCCGTAATAATACAAGATATTTGCTGTTTAGCGGCGCGCACGGCGCGCGCTGTTTGGACTGTTTGTGCTCTGCCGCCGCACCGGCGGGTATAGGCGTGCGCGTGTGGGCGTAGCGGGCGCGCTTATGTAATTTTGACCCACGTAAAGTATAACGTGGGTCGAAATTACTTAACTTGGCCAAAAGAAGGAGTGCCAGATGTCTCGATAGCGGTCACTTTCATACTCCAGTCTTCTCATAGATTTGTAAATCAGCCGCCACCGGCGAAGTTGGCGCACCCGGTCAGCGGTGATGTGTGATTTTGAGCTGATTTGCATTTTTTTATGACATTTTTTAAGATTGAATTGCCGTTTGTTAAGATAGATTTGCATATGTCAGTTTTTTTTAGTAACTTTGTATCGTCAATTGAAAAACACGTATTGCTTTACATACTGCAAATTATACGTGAATCAATTAACATTTGTGAATTTACTAATTTGTTTAACATTGTAATACTATTTGTTATGAAAGCTATTATCAGAGCGGTTGAATTTAACCTTATTTATGACACGGTAATTCTGTTCGTACAATGTCGATTGGTCGAGGTTTCCGGCGATTTCTATCGATATATGAAACACAATCTATGTGTGTGGAATAGCGGATTGCGCCAAGTCGCTCCTTTAGTTTGGTATTTCAATTCGGATAATGCTTGCCGTTTAGAAGGTAACGGCATGGCATCGTTTCTTTCTCATGAGCTTCAACTTCGATGATTATTCACCAGCCCGCAGCGCTCCGGCGCTGCAGGCATAAATCTTGCTTATATGGACGAAGATATTATTTGGACCCAAGAGGACGAGGCCAACTATTTTAGGCAGGCGTACCTCGACCTGAAACGGCAGCAGGACGGCAACAATCGCGTGCTGCTGACCCTTATCGATTTTATCGCGGCACATGATAAGATGTTGCCCGCTATAGATTTACACAACTTAATGGAGGACATATGGACAATAAGAACAAAAGACATGCCCAGCATCTGAGCATGCACAACGTACAGACAATTTGTGACGTGGAGATACCATTAACCGGCATCGGTCGAGAGACTCGCTATGAATACATCAAGTTCGAGTGCGGTGATGTAGTGCGTTGGAACGCACGTAAGCAGCAGTTTTTATTGATGCAGACGTGCGACCATCCTGATCAGCGCCGTATCAGCATTTCAATCTTTGACAACGCAGCTGATATGGTGTACTATGTGAAAGAGATATTGACCCAAGAGGTCAACTCTTATAAGCTATTGAAGATATATACCCGACACAACTTTTGGCATGATGTTATCAAGACGTGGCCTTATGTCAAGTATGCTGTGCAGCAATACCAAGATTGATATGCAGAACTTTATCCTCAACGTTGATTGGCTCACCCTATCGGGTAGCCAACATTTGGCGCTGGCGCGCGAACGGTTCCTTTCACCCTCACAAAAGGAGGAGCGAAAGAACCAGCAGCGCACAGCGGAAGAACTCGACATCATCGAGCAGATGAAAGCCGAGGGCATTGCACTATCGGCAGAGGGCACAGTTATCGTGGGTAACCTTATTCTCGATGTGCTTGATTATGGAACGCGCTTTTATAGCGTCATGATTAACGTATATTACGGCCGCGAGTTATTCGGCATTCTGCTCTCATACCCTCGCGCCAAGAATATGCGCGCCGACTCATTCCAGATGAAGATATACAACCGATGGCTATATCGGCCTGACGTGTGGCATATGCTGACATACGTCTGCGGCACACTCGGCTTGGTCCCTCAGCGCATATCGCGCTTGGACCTTGCCGCCGATTTCAATCAATTCGCCTGCGGCCTGCATCCTATCGAGTTTATCCGGCAATTCATGTCGGGCGAGTTGAAGAAAAAAGGACGCTCCGAGGGGCGCGTGAACTTCCTGCAGGAATATGTGTCCAGTAAGGCCGCAGGCGTATCGCGCGACACGTTGCACTTTAACGCGCTCACTATCGGCAAACGCAGCAGCGATGCGTGCTGCTACCTTTACAATAAGACCCTCGAAATGCGTGAGGGGCAGTTGAAACCATGGATAGTGCAGGCGTGGACTGATGCAGGTCTAAACATCGATGAGGTTTGGCGGCTCGAAATATCGCTGACCACCAAGGCGCTCCGGTGCCTGGATAAAGACACCGGCGACTATGTGGAGTTTGGCGTTGCCAACCTCGCTGATCCCGACAGCGATTTCACAACACTGAAGTTGTTTCACATCTATCTACAATCGCTGTTCTTCTTCTTCCGGCCGTCTGGTCAGCGCAACGTGTCGCGCGAAAAGATGTTGCCGCTCTTCGGCGACCCCATACCATTCACGCGCGTAGTGTTGCGCGATTGCAATCCCAGCGACCGCGCTGAACGCGTGCTCGTTAAGAAGTTGCACACGATGGTGGATAAATATCGCGGCTTTTCGCGCGATGACCAACACGAGATGCGCGACTTTGCCAAGCGCCTTGCAGATTCCTGCGGCCTTGGCTCCTGGTATTCCGAGAAAAAAACGTATTGGAAAGATACGAAGTATAAAGTTTAATTTAATTAGTAAGATGATGAGATACGTTGTTATATTTAGGCAAAGAGAGGCCTTTTATACCAATCGGTTTAATCCTAATGAAAACTGGTGTCCTGATATATTGTGTGTAGTTGACTATTTAGGCGACCGCATGACATTTGACGGAAAGACTTGGATAGATATAACATATAACCATTTATAATATTAACGCCGAAAGGCTATTGTTTCACCCTTATATTGATTGATTATTATGGATATTCTTATTACGTTACCAAAGAACCTGATTGAAAAGATACTTTCAGGCGAAAAAACGGTTGAAGTTAGAACTCGCAGACCCATTCAGTTTGATTTGTTTAATGATATTGTATATGTCGTGCAGAAGGGTACGCGACGTGTCGTTATGAATTTTTCGATCGAGAAGTTTGATGATGTTGACATGGCAGGTTTATTATTCTTATATAATGAGGGTAAGGTTGGAGTCGATTTGAATTGGCTAATGCAATATGCAGCCAATAAAAGAATGTTTTCTATATGGCACATTGGCTGTGTTACATCTATGGATAAAATTTACGTTTACCTCGATGATTTGTATATAAAGGTTGCACCGCAGTCATATACATATGTAAAGACCTATCTATGATAGATAATGCTTACTAATAGTCAGCGTTTGATATCGTTTTTATATGTTTCACCCTTTAATTATTTATTATTATGTTTTTAGCAACAATGATTGGTAACCTCGGCAAAGATGCCGAAACCGTAACTGGAAGTAATGGACGTGAATTGACAAAGTTGACGCTTGGCGTGGACCAAGGAAAGAACAAAGGCACCGTTTGGGTTGACATCCTGATGCCGCACAACCCCAACCTCATGCCGTACCTTTGCAAGGGTCAACAACTGCTCGTGCAAGGTCGTTGCGATGTCAACATGGCTCGCGGCTACCTTAACGTGTCGGTCTTTGCCGACCAAACGCAGCTGCTTGGATCGCGCCGCGATGATGCCCCCGGTAACAGCGCACCCACTGGTGCTACTCCGGTAGATGAGCAAGACCCCTTTAAGGCTTAATGCCTGGATAATGAACGCCCCTACTCTCACGAGCGGGGGCGTTCTCTTTACGAATCAATCATTCATCATCAGATACGATCGGAGTAAGATTTGTCTTAAACAGACTTCCAATACACACTGCACAAGCGTTGCAAAGTGTGATACCAGCCCTCCACTCTTTTGAGAGGAAAATAGGTTACCAATACACCCGACATGCGGTCGGCTTGATTGGTCGGGTTGAACTCGATGACAGGAGTTGATGCCGGGAAGATAATGAGGTCTTCATTATTTATCAGCGACAACGTGCTGCTCGTTGCACGAATCGAAGAAAGACGCGAGAGCGCCGGAATCCATTGCTTGAGAATGGAGTCGTAATGAGAGAACACTACTTCGTAACCCCATACCTCCATACGAATATGTGTGGCACCTTGCGACAACAGATGCTGTTGGTCATCAAGTGTCATGGTCAGAGGTGTTGACAAGACAAGTTGTGAACCGCTTGCCTGATAGGTTACTTTCTCATCGAAGTATTGCTGGATGAAACTCGGCATCTGAACCTTTTGGCGAGAATTGTAGTAGTTCTGCACGTTACCTAATACGTTCTGCGTCAAAGTACGCTGTCCCCAAGGGTGTGACGGGTCACTCGGGTTCTGGGCAATGATGAACTTAGTCAGGTCACCGACTAACTTCGGGGTCGAGAAGAAACGCCACCGGCTGGTGACACCGCGCACGATGGCGCTCGCCGTGCTCGCTGCACCTTTGAACTCTTGCGCAGCAAGGCGAGTGTTTGCAAATGCCGGTTCGGTTTTCACACGGTCCGACATATTCGGGTTTATCTTGCGCAGCTGATAGCCGCCAAGTTTGCTGTAGAAGAAACTTTTTCCGTCCACAACGCCCGTTATCTTGATTATCGATTTTTGTTTTGCCATAGTCGTCTAAATTTAAAGGGGGACACCCCTTTTTATGGAGCGCCCCCCGGGGTTTGTAATTTAGTGAATGAACTGCACTCTTTTGCAGATTATTAAGCAGCCTTGGCAGGACACCAGTAGGCCGAGCACAACTCCTGAAGAGTGTAGTACTCATTGCCGACCTTGCGCTCCGGCAGGAACACAACCAGCACGCCACCCAAATGTGCCTCCTCGTTGAGAACAGCAGGAGAGTTTGACAATTCTGATGCGTCAAAGAAGTCGTCTTTCTGAGCGATATCTCCATGGTCTACGCCAAAAGTGGTGGAAATGTCAACCATCAAAGACTCAGCAGGAACATACGTCTTACCATCAGCACCGATGTAAGGCTTGCTAACATTGAACGCAAACACTTTCGTGTTGAAATGGGTGGCACCCTTGTCCAGAAGTTGTTGAGCAAGGTCGTCACTCATGATGCCAGTTTGTCCGAAGTTAAGGGTGTTGTCAGATGCTTTATAAGTAACGCCTTTCTGCAGAACGTCCACAATTTCCTGCGGCATCTCGTTCTTCGAGAAACCATTGAAGACTTCCTGCAGATGTGCCATCTCAGTCAGGGGCACAACGCGCTCACCCCAAGGGCTTGCAGTGTCCTGCATCATCGCGGCCTTGATAGCCTTGACGAGTTTGCCGGTGGCAATGCTGTCAAGGATAAAGCGCCAGCGCTGAGAAATCGGGCGCACGATAGCGCCGGCCAGCGAACCTGCTGCACCGAACTCGGCGTTGTTCAAGCGGGTGTTTGCATACTCTTTGGCGGTCTTTACGCGGCTGCTCATGCCCTCGTTGATCTTGCGAATCAACTGACCACCGTTCTTGCTGGAGTAATAGGATACTCCATTGATTTTACCACGAATGCCGTGGATACCTGATTGTTTTGCCATAATGGATAAGTTTTAAAAGTTAGTGAATAGATGTGGATTATTTCGCCCTTAATAGGTTCTCGGGTTTTACGCTACCATCGTAGCTTTCAGTTGTCCGGGTTACGATCTGCACGGTCGTATCACCTTTTTGGTAATACTCGGCTTTGGTCGTCACCGTCCTCGTGACGTTACAAGACGACATCAGTGCGCAAAGTATGATGATGCACACCACCATCAAAATCGCGACCGCTGACGCGGTTTTTGGGTGCTCTTCGAGCCATTTTTCAAACTTGTTCATGTCAAAAAAAGTGAGTTAGTGTTAATTTTGGCCGCAAAATTACTACTTTCTTTTCATATTTCCAAATTTTTTTGCAAAAAAATGCACTTTTTTTGCGATTTTTGTGCATTTTTTTAAGATTTTATGCAATTTTGTGCCAAAAATTGCAAAATTTTCCGCAACTTTTTGCGAAAAGTTGCGAAAGGCATTGCAAAAACTTCGTTTTAGTTTTTGATTTTGTTGCGGTCTCGAAAAACTCGCCCGCAAAAAGTCGCTCCGCTCCCATAAGGTCTGCCCGCCGGGGGGCAGCGGCGGCGGGCAGGGGTACGGAAAGGCCACCCAGCAGGACACCCGAAAGGACACCCAGCCGCAGGGAGTGTGCGTTGTGGGTATGTGTGGTGTGTTACCGAAAGGACACCCAGCCGAATGGCACAGCGGCGCA
>JAFWIF010000003.1 GCA_017514975.1 Candidatus Saccharimonadota bacterium
CGCCTATAATCGGAGGAATAATCATTCAGCCAAATATGAATGGAACCACAGTAGGCGGCACATCCATAAGAGGTGTTTTTGGTACAATACAAGGCAATACTCCAAACACCAATTCGTATGTTTATTTAAAGTGTTCGCCTCTGGGCTACGAAAAAGAATCCTTGAATAATCGCGCAATATGGAGACCATACAACGCACTTTCAACCGCAATCCAAAAGGCAAGATAATGAAGAAATTAGCATATTACATTTTGGCGATATGTTCTCTATCTACGCTCCACGCAGAGGGCGATAGAGTAAAGCTCGAAAGAGAACGTTTCGACGTCGAAAATTATAGAGCGCAATTATCATTCGCTCGCACAAATATTAGGGGCATGGACATTTCTGGCGACAAGGGAATAGACCTCTTCGAGCCGTCGGCATTCGCGGTCGAGGCGGATAAATGGTCATTCCTCGAAACCGAATATCCTCTTGCTTTTTCCGAATACAAAAAGCTTGAAGAATTTTCGTATTTCGGATTTAAAAAATACGATGTTGAAACTGGAAGACTGTCCTTAGAGGATTTTCTAAAAGAACTCAACGAGTATCTTTCAAAATATCACAACTAACCAAAGGTAAAAGAAAATGAAGAAAGCAATAATAGCAATGTTCGCGATAGCCCTTGCACCCCTTGCATTTGCTATCACTGAATCCCAGAAAAATGCGTTTGTCGATAAGCTGGACAACGTTTTTGTTCCTGCGCAAAAGGCAAATGACGCTCTTGGCGCAGACAAGCTTGAATGGGGCGCGTTTGTCGAAAAGATATACACCGAATCCAAGCTTGAATCGGTAGTAAAGCCCGTGGCGGAATGGGCAATTTCCAATCCGCTTGAAGCCCATCCGTTCTTTGAAAAAGACAGCACGGCAAGGAAGGCGTTAGTCCGTTATTATATCATATCCAAAGGTCTCTTGGATTGGGAAACTTGCACGGAAGAACAGAGCGCGGTAATCTTTGACCACCGCAAGCAATTCGACATGGCAAAGGAAGATGGGGCTAAATATGTCGCGCTCAAAGAAAACGAGTTTGTTTCTGGCGGCATAAAGATGTCCGATAACAAGATTGCGAATCTCGCCCAAAAGTATGGTGACATTGAGGTTTATGAGTCCCTATACGACAAACAAGGCTTGGCGAGCCACTTCGGGGAATATATCTCTGTTCTTGCGGAAGCCGCCGCAGTCGCTCCTTCCAAGAAGGCCGCGTATGAAAAATACGCATCGGTAGAGGCTTCGTTTGAATCGATGAAGTCCGTTCCCGAAGTTTCAAAGAATTGGGCGAAGTTTATTGGCGCATTAGATGCGGCTTGGATTCGCTATGAACGCGCAATAAAAACTGGTTCCGAAAAATAAACATAAACAAGGAATAAAACAATGGCTAACGACATAAAAGAAGAGACAGAAGTATCCACGAAGAAGTCTTGGAAGGAAACCATAGGTGCCTTCCTGACCGCGAAGGGTGCAATCATTGGCGCGAGCTTGGTCATTATCGGCTCGGCTCTTCAAGGCACAACGTCTTGGATTGACGCCATCGTAAACATCATCAAAGGCTTCTTTGGTGGTTGATTAAAAAGATTTGCGTGGGTTAATGAGCATGGTCTCTGCCATTATTAGTCTATTGGTTGCAATCTTCAAGGCGATTCCGTCATTGAAAGATATGGTGGTGATTGCCGTAGAGAAGGCAAACGAGGCAAACGTGGCAGAGGCTTTCTCACGCGAGAAGGAAAAGAACGAGCGAAACAAAAACAAGATAAAAGAGGTTCTCGCTAAGAAAGATGGAAAAGATGGCGAAGCTAATTAAATTTATCGCAATTTTGTTTTTTTTACTTGCCTTTTCTGGGTGCGCAATGTTTCATGCAAGAATAGACAACACAAAAGAGCTTATGGAGCATCCAGAGTTTGAGGCGGCTGTTAAGGCGGCTCCTAATTTCGTAGATGCGGCTTTTGAAAAAATCACGAGTTTAGAGAGAATAATAGAATCGCAGTAGGGCAATGAAGGGCAAGCCAATGACACATTCGGAGAAGCAGGGGTGGATTAGGACAATATTAACAATCGGGTCTGTTATAGCCTCTTTTTCTGGGGCATTATACTACACAAAGGCAGAGCTTAATTCTCATATGGAGAATAAGGAAATCCACCTTACTTACGCCCAAATTTCCAAAGACTTTGTTAGTCGCAACGAATATGAAAGCGGCTTGAAGCACATCGAAGACGACCTCAAATATATGCGCGGGAAGGTAGATATGATAGCCGAAGTGCTAATGCAAAGACAGCTTGAAAGCGCGAGGGACAAAAGCCCATACGCGACATCAGATTAGAATTTTTCCATATACGTTAGTTCGTTTAGTTAGAGTAGTGAAAGAGGCTCGCGGTTTGTTGTTCCCGCGAGCCTCCCTTTTTGTGTATGCCGTGTGTGTTGCGTGGGCGAAAGTTTTACATTGGGTGCACGTTTTGTAGCAATGCCACAACAGTCTTAAAGTGCGATTCGATTCGGCTAAGCAAATCGATGTCGCCATTGTCGAGCGTTGAGCTCATTGTATTTATGACCTCATCAAGAGTTATGACAAAAGCCTTACATTCCTGCGCGAGCTTCTGGACTGAATAGCCTTCGCCGCTTGCAGTTTTAAGCATTTCGATTGTCAGCGAGTCGATTGTTTCAAAGCTCGGTACTTGCATTTGGTTGTACATAAAGTACTTTTCCTTGATTTCGTCTATGAACTCGTCGATAGGCTTGGCTACGGCGTCCATGTATGTATGAATGCCCAAGAAGTCGGGCCCTGCGTAGTTGTAGTGGATTGTTTTTGCGTATTTGCGCAAAAATTCCAGTCTTGCGATAATATTTACCATCATTTTATTTCCTTTCTTTTGAATACTTAGATGCACTCCGATTAAAAACGTCCCAAGCATGGATTGCTTCTTCCCGCATTTCGCGAGGGGTTCTTCCTGTAAAGAAGCGCGTTCTATTGTTGCATTGCGAACAGAAGACACTCACCACTCGGTGACCGTCTATTCCTGCGGTTTCTTGGATAAAGGCTTCCCCGCCACAAAAGCATTTGTGGTTAGGGAGCGCGGATATTACGCCTGATGTATTGAAGGATTTTTTGTTTCTCATATTTTATTACAAATTAAAAAGGTTGTCTGTCATCATAATCATTAGGGCTTTTGTGAGAGAAATCAAGCTCTCTTGCGCCAGCCTTAAAATAAACGGATTTGGAGCTTTCGTATCGGGTCGCCTGTTTGTTGAACTGGGCGATTTGGGTTAGTGGGCACGCGCCATGTCGGTCTTTGCCCTTAATCACCTCTATGTCGTATTTCGGCTTAGGTATGCCATCATCTACGCCCATAGGATTAAGCAGAATGATTTGGTCGGAGTCTTGCTCGATAGAGCCGCTATCGCGCAGGTCGCTTGGTCTTGGCTTGCGATTCTCGTATTCGACAGACCTATTTAGCTGCGCGAGCATTACGATTGGCAGATTGTTTGATTTTGCCATCTTCTTAATCGAGCGACTAATATGGGCAATTTCCGATTCGCGAGTGCCTTTCGATTGCGTCGCTGAAATGAGCTGCAAATAGTCGATGCCCACGAATTGGATATTGTGCCTCTTCTTCATATGTCGAACTTTGAGGGCGATTCCCTCAACAGTCATATCAGACGTTTCCACGACGAAAATGGGGAGACTCTTTATCACCGCAAAGGCTTTCTGAACCGCTATCCTTTCCTGAGTGCTTAGCCGATTGTCCATTATGCGCGGAAGAGGAAGATTTGTTAGCATTCCGACAAAACGCTTTGCAATTTCTTGCTCGCTCATCTCAAAGCTAAAAAACAGACAAGGCGTCGCATAATTTATCGCCATTTCAAGAATAGACGATAGCAGGATTGACGTTTTGCCAGTGGCAGGTCGCCCCGCGATTGTAATCATTCGTTGGGGATAATAGCCATCAATCAAATTGTCCAATACGTCGAGACCTGTCTTGATTGCCTTAGATTGCCTTTTATCTGGGGGCAATTCTATCTCGGCTTCCACTTCGCTTGCGATGCGCTCAATGCTATTGTTAATGTCGGTCGTTTCGACGTCCAAACCCATACACCTCTCTTGGATGTATTCCAAGTGCGAGCGCGGGTCTTCGTCCTTTTCCAGTTGGGCTTTGTCTATTGTTTCCGCGCAAATGGTTATGAGGTTTCGCAAGAAATATTTGTCCTTGATGATTTTCAGGAAATGCCCTGCGGAAGCCGAAGTCTCTACCCTCTGGGAAATACGGAACACCTCTGCCATGCCGCCAATGGCTTCGAGCTCGTTCTTTTTTTGGAGCTTATCAGATAGCAAGACGCAATCGCAAGGTTTGCCTTCCGACGCCACTTCCATAATCGCCATATAGACGATTCGGTTTTTTTGCGAATAGAAGTATTCAGGCGTAATTTTGCGCGACATACACATATTCGCCACAGTGCCATCGTCGTCAATCATTAGGCACGCAAGCAAGCCTTCCTCGGCGTCTTGATTGTGGGGCATATCTTGCCCAAAAAGACTAATGCCTTTGGTCATAGCGACAATTCCCCGTTTCTAATGTATGCCGCCACCTTGCCAAACAGAATGCGCTGTTGCTCTTCGGGAATGTCTTTGTATGAACTGGGAAGATTGAATAAGTCTTGCGGGTTAAATTGTTGGCAAAATTCGCGTTTAAACGTCTTTTCGTCTGAAAGGTATGCAATTACCCTCTTTTCAATTTCCGAGCCGTCCTGAGGGCTCCCAGAGGGGTTGCTGGGGATTTGCGGAGCATTGAGCTTCCCGCCCCTGTCGATATAATTGTTTCTCCACGTCTTTTTCATAGCGAGTTTCCAATCGCTCATAGTTTTGGTTGAGCGACCGACTCTCCAATGGACGTTCTCATAATGCGCGAAGAATTTTTCGCCTTCTCTACGGGGAAGCCCGACTTCAAGAGCGTAATCTATGCACTCTTGCTCGGTTGGCGGCACAAATTTCTTTGCGGCCTTCGCTTTGACGGCTTCTTCCTTTGCCTTTTTCTCTTCGGCAAACGCCTTTTCTTCTTCTGGCGTAGGAGGAATCCACCCCTTCCCCTTGTTTTTGAGTTGTCCGCCCTTTCTGCCATAGTCTTTTGCCTTTGAGCAAAAAGTGATATAGCTATCACGCTCTTTGGTCAGCTTGTCGGAGATTTGGTACCACCAGTCGCCTACCCTCTCGGATATCGGCGCGACCTCTGGTGTTTCCCCTACGAGCACAGACAAAAGCAAATCCATAGCATTCGCCTTCTCTTCTGGCGAAAAGCGAGCGGCAACAAGGCGAAAATCTTCGTCGGAGATTCTAATTTTAATAGCCACGGCACACCTCCACGAAAATTATTTGCCTATCTTCTTCCTCGGATAACCTATGTAATCCGCCACCGCATATTCCAACGCAATGCGACGACGAGGCCCAAGTTTGTCAAACTCCTCTTTGAGTTTTTTATCGATTCGGTATCCCATGTAGGCAGTCTCGCAACTTCTTGCAGGGCGACCTGTCTTCTTGGTGTAATTGTATTTCCTCTTTGGTTTTACTTCCATATCATTGTCCTTCTTTAATTGTTAAAAGTCCGTCTATTTTTACTTTCTCTGGGTCTATGCTTGCTAAGATGGCTTCGGCTTCTTCCAAGTCGTATTCCATTCCTGCAAGCAAACTTCCCACTTTATCTTCTTCGTCGGAAAGGCACGTTGCGGTCTTTCCAGTAGTCGCCGAAAGAATGCCCATATTGGCTCTTGTTTCCCGAATATAGGTGACAAGGTGCATCGCCAATGGCGTCCAGTCGTCGGTTTGCTTGGCATATCTATATGCCTTGCAGTATAAACACTGGCACTTATTCTCTTCCATAATCAAAATGGCACGTCGTCTTCGAGCTCGTCGCTCTTTTTCGGGTCGGGCTCGGCTCTTTCCTCTGTCGGTTCTACTGGGCCGCGCACAATAAACTGGTGTTGGCGTTGACCGCGAAAATCGTCGTCGCGCCACTCGCCGAAAACCCTAATCCTGTCGCCTTTGTTATAATTGGCGAGATTCGGGTGTTTGTTGAATATGCTTGCGAAGATAACCGCTTTTACGGATTCGGTCCCGACATACACTTCATACCTTATGACTTTATCGGTCTGGAAGCAATCGTTCACGATGCCGTCCAATATCTCGGTGTTTGTGCTATTATTTGCCTTCGCCTTCGGTTTGTATTCGTCGCGAGGTTGCGCCTTTAACGTTTCTGCTATGCTTTCCAACGCATTCGCAATGCGAATAAGTTCATCGGTAATAAGGGGGTCTTGCGTTTTTTGTTCTTGTTCTGTACTGTTCATAATCATAATTATTCCTTTATGTTTTTCAAAATCCAAGCGATAACATCAACCGTCCAGCCATTGCCCAACATCTTGTATCTCTGGGAATCGCTTACAGATGCCGTATAATTGTCGGGAACGGTTTGAAGCCTTTCGCATTCAATCGGCGTAAGCCTTCGGATAAAATTGTTTGTCAAAACGCCATGTTTATCGAGCGCGGTGAGTGTGTAGAATTTCGAGTGCGGCGGCTTGAATCTGCGCCCATTCTGCCGTTTCTCAACCCTATCTGGCGTCAGGCAAGGAAGCGCATACAAACCTGTTTTTGCGCCCCATCCGCCGCCATTGGCGCAAAGCGTCACTGCCTTGTCATAAATCTTGAAGATGTCGCTTGCTTGTCCCGCCTTCCCAATATGGGCTATCTTTTTGCGAGCAACTTCATTTTTGCAAATAGCCACTTGAAGCGTCGGTTCAACGCAATATTTCGCGTCTACTTCTTCTTCCAGAATGTCCTCAACGGTAGAGGGGTTCTCTATGCCGCAAATGGGCAATGGGATATTTGTCCAGTAAAGACGCTTCCTGTCTTGCGCCGAAAAAACGAGAAGAATTTATCATTACAGGACGAACGCCCAAGTGCTCCGTGATAATGTTTTGGTATTCTTGCTTCATTACGACGTTTTCCAGCAAGAAATATCTCGGCTTGCATTCCTTTAAAAGCCTCACGAACTCAAAAAATAGCTTGCTTCGCGGGTCTTCAAAATTCAGACGCTTGCCCGCAACCGAAAAGCCCTGACAGGGGCTACCGCCCAAGAGCAAGTCTATCTGGGGGAGTTCTTCGCCCTTTACATTGCAAACGTCGCCAAGCTGTTTCGTGTCGGGAAAGTTAGTCATCGCAACCTTCATTGCGTACTTGTCAATCTCAGACGCAAAATAGTTCTCGTAGGAGATGCCAGCCCTTTGCAGGGCGAGCTGTCCGCAACTCATGCCATCAAAAAGACTTAATACGTTTTGTAGCTTCATTGTTCCACCTCTTCGAGCTGAACTTCGATTTTGCCCTCAGGGGCCCAGTACTTGACGATATGCAAGTCAAAAATCAATGCGTCGTCTTCCATAAAGCCAAGCTTGGTGAGCACGTCGGTGAATTGCTTAGATAGGTTGTCGCAATCGCTCTTTGTTGTCTTTGGGACAAGCTTTCCTGCTTTGACAATGCTCTTCTTTTCCGACTTCCTGTAAGGATAGTAAAACTTCGCTTCGAGCTTCAAAGGGCCTGTAAGCATTTTCTGCGGTCTGTGCTGGTACAAGACTGCGTAGTAGCACTTTTCCACCTCGATGCTCTGCTTGGTCTTGTACATTCTTGTAAAGGCTTTCCCTGTCTTTTTGTTGATAATAGTCCCCAATTTCTTGCCGCTCTGGGCGGTCGAATTAGGCGGTATTATGTTCAGGGTGAATTGGAGTTTTTGAGTATTATTCATCGTCGAAAACCTTGTCCATTAAAGCGTCCATATGCCTTTCAATAAGATTAAAAATTGCACAAACCACATAGTGTATCGGCTTTAAAATTGCGTAACATAAAAACAAAACCACCATTAAAAAGCAAGAGATTTTGTTGATTATTTTCTTCTTCATTTTTTGTCCTTTCCCTTTGATTCTCTTAAAGCCGTTTCGCATTTTTCGTGTATCCCCATAATCAACTGCGCTCGACTTCCCGAAATGTCGAATTTAACGCCGCGCCCAAGCATATGGTCCACAACTGCACAGGAGCAAAGGTATCGAATCGCGTCAATCTCGTTCTCGTCGAGGGCGAGCGGAGAGAATGGGTCGGGAGCCTCGTAAACGTGAACCTCTTTGCCGTCGGGGAACGTCAATGTTGCTTTTTTTGCATTCGTCGTCCCGAAGGCGTGATTTTTCCATAGCTCTTTTGCTTCATCAAGCGTATCGCAAAAAGCCGTAGACATCGCGCATTCACTGCACTCAATTCGCCATCGGAACCCATCTGGACTCTTGCTTGCTATTGCTAATGCTTTTTTGCCGCAAATGCAAGGGGCTATGGTGTTGTCGCTTACATAAAATAGCTGTTCGCTATTCCAGCTTTCGACCGCCTTCCACCAGTCGATGTCAACATCGCCTTCCGCCCCGCATTTTTCGTTTTTGCAAGCCGCAAAAAAAAGAGTCCCGTCATTAAACTCTTTGCCTCTCATTTCGGCTTCCCCTCCGCAGAACGGGCAAGGCTTCAATTCGCTATTTTCCATATTTAACCTTTCTAAGGGATTTATCCCAATTCTTAATTAGTTCCTTGTCGCGTGTTTCGCCAAGAAAAACAGATGTTGTCTCTATCCAACTTAGCAACCCACAACAAGGCTTATAGGTATATACAAAAATACAACCGTCTCTATTCACCGCCACCCACTTGATAGCGGTCTTTGCCTTATCTACCCATTTATCCATTTTGTCTTTCATTTCTCTACTCCTTTTAATTTTTTTGGATAAGGTTGCCAAAAGTGAATTTCACCCAAGCCCGAGAGCCTGCGCCCAAAATCATCGACAAGGTGCTCGCGCCAATCTACATCTGGCTCGTCGATATTCCCATAATGGAAATCTGGGTGTCCAGAAACGATAAATTCGCCATATTCCGTAGAAGCGTTAATTCCCCAAAAAAGAGCGTGTTCGCCTTTGTATGTTGACATTAGTCGCCACTCGCTCTTTCGTATTGCCACATTTGCGGGCGCGTCCTTATCAAACAAAGCCATTTGTTTCATTTCTCTACTCCTTTATATTGTTTCAAATCTACACTTTTGGTAAAAATATCTAATTCTTTGCCGCCCAAAGAAAATGCTTCTCCGAAATGGTATTTTGGGAATAAAAACCCCTCGGGAATTTGATATGCTGATGATATTTTATTCCTTAATTTTTCTATGGTTTTTTCAGACATTTTTATTTTCACTTTTGTTTTCGTCTTCATTATCATCCTTTTTGTTGTTCAAAAATCCTATAATAAGCCCTATTAGCACACACACAGGAACAGATAATATGCCAATAACAAATTCCGCTTTTGTGCACTCCCACCAAGTTGACCAGTCTATGCTCATTTCTTGTCCTCCTCTTTTGAAGATTCGTACAATATCACACACCAAAGTAACGAATAAATCGCTCTTAGATAATGGTCCTGTATCGCTGAGTAGAGGCTCGAAAAAGCCGTAAATAAGCAAATAATCAAAGTAATTATTCTCATCGTTCCCGCTCCTTTTCTACTTCGCAAGGCTTTTTCTCGAAGAATGCCACAGGGATTTCAAAGCCTCTTTGCTCGCAGAATTTGCGGTATTTTTCTTCGTCAAAAAAGCGATAGCACTCTTTGCACTTTTCGTTGTTCGCGTCGCCGAAGCGGCAGAATGTTTGGTCTTTATAGGTCATTGCCTGTCCTCCTTTCCTTTTTCGACGCAATAGATATTGCCGCGATTGAGTATGTTTACGTTTTTATGCCGTTCGATAGCGCGGGCGATTGCCTTTAAACCAAAATAAAGCGCAAATCCTACGCTAAGTAGCCCTATGGCGATACCGTCATTCATTTCTTTTGCTCCTTTCTATGCTCGCTTAGCTTAATTATAGTTTTATGCAACCTTTCTATTTCAGCCCTGTCCGCAGCCAAAATCGCTTCAACCATAGCTTTATATTGATAAAGTGCAATTTTTTGCACAACGACATCTTCACAAGGCGGGTCAAACTCCCTATATTTTAGGTCTGGGATATTCATTTCACTTCCTTCTTTCTTACAAGTTTTTCCTTGCCTTGCTCGAAGTGGCACCCATTCAAGATTCGGTAGAAGTCCTTCAAGTCCTTCGCCTTTATCTTGCCCTCGGTTTTTACCATTTCGTCCATCGCAGACTTGCTGACACTCAAAAACTTTAAGAGTTTGGCTTCGTCGATAGCGGGAATGCGAGAATGCAAGGATTGTAAAAATTCCGCCATATCGTCAACCTTGAAAGATTCCGACCCTGCCTTGAACTCATAGTTAGGGAGGTTTTCAATGTTGTCTCGCGCAAAATTATAGTGCGCTTCTTTGAGCTGCTCTATAAGGCGCGTAGCGGCTTTTATCCTGTCGGCGCATATATTTAGCTTCTCGGTAATCTGGTCGAAATTCTCAATCGTTAGAGAGAAGTCTTGTGGGCTTAATACTATTTGTTGGTCGTTGTTCATAATTGCTGTGCAGTTTTCGAGTTGTTTTTTGCAGATTGTTTTTGCGATGCAAAATTGGCAATGGGCACCAATGTCAGATGCGTAGGGCGCGTCCTCTTTGTAGGCCTTTGCCAATGCTATTGTGATTTGGCGAGATAGCTCTGGTTCCATCTCCCGCGTATAGGCGACAGAGGAATATTTCTTGCCGAATGCGCAAGGGCTTACAATGTGGACTACCACTGTGTCGACCTCGAAATTCTCGAAGGCTAATAGGGCATATCCCGCCATTTGCAAGTTTTCAGCGGCAGGAGGTACAGGCTGTGTGCCGAACTTCCAGTCGAAGATTTCTGCGCGTTTGAGCTTTTCGGACACAATCGCCTTGTCAATTTGACCGCTCAGAATCCCCCCTGCCCAAAGTCGACGCTCGACAAAAACACCGCTATCGGCGTCCAGTTGGGCGTAATCCTTCAAGACAGACAAAAACTTGCTATGGCAAAATTCGAGGAACTCCACCTCGTCGGGCTTGATGTCTGAGAGGTCTTGATTGCGCGTCCCGAAGGTCTGCATTGCCTTGTGCAACCTGTCGCCTCTGCGACTATCGTCTGTATCAAAGCTTTTGTCGGGGTAGTGCGTTTTGACAAACTTTTCCAAGTTGAAAGACGCAGGGCACGCGAAGATTCGAGCAAGCGCACTGCAAGATATCATTCCTCGCCTATCGTCTGTGGATAGGGCTTGCAAGACCATATCTACGCCCTTCTGAATGAGCTCTTCACTGTTGCCAAGTGGCTTCGGCTTTTCCATTTTCCTGTTCCTTCCTATTTAATTCAGCGATTCGGTCCATTTGGAATTTGACAATGTTTTCTTCCACAATTTTCAACGCGAGATTGGCTATGGACTTTACGTTTGCCAATTCGATTGAAAGCTTGGCGACTTTCTCTTCGAGGGCCAAAAGCGCGGGAATAGATTTGCTATCGTCGCCTTCCATTCCAAGCTCGCCTTGCGCGGGATTTGCTCGCTTGCCTTTCCGATGCCAATTAGCCTGAAAAGCTTCGAGGCTTTCGTTAGGGATATACCTAAACCCAAACTTGCTAAACTCGGGATTGTACGTCATTTTGCGCTTGGCTATCAACGTAAACAGATATTTAAGGTCAATGCCCAAAATCTTCGCGGCCTTGTCGGGAGTGATATGCCCGATGGGGGCGTTATTTTGTACGTCGAGATGCTCGCCCGTAGCATACATTGCCCCAAAGCTCTGGGGATTGCCCGTGAATTTTGCCACAAAGTCATTTAGCTCCTTTACAGGGATACTCCAATTCTTCGTGACCTTAATCGCTCCGAGAAAGCCTTTTTCGAGGCGAGCAAGCAGGTTCTGGTATTCCATTCCAAGAAATTGCGCAACTTGGATTGGCGAGAGTGTATTGTTATTATCCATTTTTTGTCTTTCTATTTTTAGATTTGCGTGGGCGGGGGCTTGCGCCCCCTTACTTTAAGCTTTCGGGTTTTCTACTTGCCCTTCCTCTACCTTCTCGCCTTTCTCAAAGAGCTTCTTCATGTTCACCTTCGGCTCTTCTTTGATTACGGGGAAGATTTCCTCTACCGAAGACTCGCCGTCCTTAATGGAGTTGTAATATCCAATCAAGGCTTCCAAGTCGTCCAGTGTGATTTCCTCGACGCTCGCCCTGTCCACGGCTTTGAGCACCCTTTCTTTTTCGATGCCCATTTTGCCGAAGGTCTCAATCATAAGACCGCGCCTTTCCGACAAGTTTTTCATTTCGCCGACAGCTACCTTCTTTGCGGCGTCGAAGGCAGGTTTTACCAATGCCATAGGCACAACCTTGAATACAGCGTTGCGATATGCGATTGCGCCCGCCGCTTGGCAGGTCGTCTGTATCATATCGTCAGAATAGCGTACGCCTTCCTTGTTGGTAATTCTACGACGGATTTCAACCGAGGTCGAAACATTCTGTTGCAAGTCATGGCAGACGCCCTGCGCAACAATGAATTTGCCGTCGTCGGCGATAATGCGATATGCGGCCTTGATGTTTCGATAGCAAGAGACAGCGATTTCCGCGAGCCTTACGCTCGGGCCCTGAATGCGCTTCCCCGCCCTTTCGCCCTTGCGCGGAGGCAACGTATAAAAGCAAGCCTGAGCCGTCTCTTGGTCGAGCGTAGCCATGCTCTTAATGTCGTCCTTTACCCTTGCAATGTCGCGAGGGTATTTGTTTGCCGTCGCGATTGCGATGTCGACGTTGGCGCGTTCCAGTGCTTCCAGCGGGCTAATCGCCACGGGGGAAGCTACGTTGTCGAGTTCGATAATTTCAGATGCTTTACTGTTTGGTTCCATGTCCATTTTATATCCTTTATTTATTTGTTGTGGTGTCAAAAATTACATTCATGGGGTGCTCGCCACTTCCCCAAAACCTCGGGAAGTCGCCATTCCATTTCTTGATTTTAAGTTCGTCAAGAGCAAGCGGATTTTCTTTTAAGGCTGTCCCAATTTCTCGGATAGCCTCGGCGTTTGCCTTTGCCTCCATTAGAATTGCATCTGCCCGCGCTTGCGCTTGCTCTCTTACAGCATTCGCCGCGCCCATCGCTTCTATCTTTGCGGTCTCGGCTTCGGTCTCCTTTTGCTTTTTGACAAAGATTGCTCTTTGCGCCTCTTGGTCTTGTACCATCTTTTTCTCGATAGCTTCATTAAGTTGCTTGGATAGGTCAATGTCGGATATGACCACATTAGAGACTGAGAATATTTCGTATTCGGCAAGACGTTTTTCGTATAACTCATTGACCGCAACGCGAATTTTGTCTCGGTTTTTTACAATCTCTTCGCTATTCAGGTCTTTGCAAACTTCCTTAAAGCATTCTTGGGCTATGGGGAAGAGAATTGTTTGGGTTGGGTCCTCCGTATACTTAGACGCGAGCAATTTCACTTTGTCGGGCGTATAATTAAATATTATGTCAGATGTAATTATAACGCTTTGCATATCTTTTGAGAATACATCCAGTTTGGCGTTTAGCTTTTGGGTAGACACCTTGTATGTCTTTATTTTTGTAATAAAGGGAGCTTTCCAGTTAAAGCCGCTATCCATTACACCCCCCTGTATTTGCCCAAGAGTTATGCGTATTCCTCTTTCGTCGGGGTCTATAATCGTATACGAACTTCCAAGCAAGATGAAAATTGCCACGATTACGGAGATTAGAATGCTTATGCACCCTGTTTGTTTTAGTTCACTATTCATATTGTATTCCTTTTTTTATTTATTATTTGGTTTCTGTTTGTTGGTTGTCTTGTACAATCCATGTAAAGAGTTTATCACGGGGCTCAAAATCGGCTTTACGCCTTCCGAAGAGGTCTTCTTCGCTAATCATTGAGAATAGCTGAACCCTGTTTCTGTCGGTTTCCCATTCGCAAACATATCTCTGGTGATAGTTTGCAGGGAGTATCTGAATGAGCTTTCGGGGAACCCATTCTTCGTCCTCCGAATTTCTCACCAAGACTTTCTGGGCTGGGAAAATAAAGTCTTGGCTTTCGGGGTAGACGCCGCCAAAAATTTCTTCGGAGATGTATTTAATCACGTCATCGAACCCATCGTTAATGTGCTTGATGTGTTTGGGGTTTGCATCCCCGTAGCCGCAATAGACGGTTAGATATTTCCGCGAGTCTTCTTTCCCCTCGCAAAAATAGGCGGCGGTCATTGTCGTCATCGGGGCAACGCCAAGTATCGATTTCAGGACATCCCGTTATGCGCACCTTGCCGTCTGTTTTTCGCGTAGGCAATCCGCTTTGCTCTAAGACTTGCATATATAGCCGCAAGTCTTTATCCACGGGGTCTTTCTCTGTCCAGAGGTGTATTTGCAAAATTTTGATAGCCATTTTATTTTTCTCCTTTCTCGTCAGCCATGCATACTACCATAGTTATGGCAATCATTGCGGGAAGCACTATTTGGTCCTTCAAAACAAGCCCGATGGCAATGCTTGCAACTGATAATGCTAATATTGCTTTAATCATTTGGGATGCCTTTCTGCCCTCTGCTTGCGCAGAACTCGTTGAACCTCTTGACGATTAAGGCGTTTGCCTCCTCTTGCGTGTTAAGGTTGCGCATATTCCTGTCGTTATATGAGCCGCCAATAAAAAAGGTTCCCTCTTCCTGCATTGCTTTGAGAAAATCCTTTTCAATCTCGCCTCTCGCGTCGCCACCAATTTCAATGTCGCCGCCAAGTCTGCCCTCGTGGATTTCGGTAATGGCAAAGCAAAGAACGCGCATGAACTCGGGGGTCATGTAGAATGCAACCTCGGATATGCACTGGGTCTGCGTATTGAGTTTGAAAAACTCGTACATATTTCTCCCTCCCACCAGATTGTGGCTATCATGGATGTACATAATATCTACGTCCAAAATGTATCCCATCTGAATAAGGGTATTTATTAGATTGACGATTGCGACGCCTCGGCGACGAATTGTGCCAGTGTCGATAGAGCAATCAAACGTAATATCTACGCACATTTTAAGCATTCTGTGCGGCTCGGGGTATCCGTGAGTCAAGCAGCACTCTGGAACGTCTTCGACTACTGCGCCCATATCATAGGCGACGCCTTCGACGTCCATTCCAATGCCCGTGTTGTCCTCGGCATACAAGCCCTCGTCTTCAATGCCGTCCAGAAAAGCCTGCGTGTATTCGGGATTGCCGTATTTCAGGCGTTCCATCACTTGGGCGATGGTACACCCCCCCGACCATTCGCGATGTTCTGCGTCCTTGTTCCTCTTTATGGTTTTCATTCTCGGGAACTCGGCAAAGCCTTTGCGCAAGTATTCTGCGACACCTGCGGTCGAGAGGAACCCAAGCAAATTGGACGTGGGCTTGTCGCCAGTCTTGCTCCAATACCTCTCTTTAAAGGTTGGCGGCGTTGTATTAGTCATAGTATTCTACCTCCGATACGACTTCGCCTTCCCTATTTTCGCCCGACGGCTTGTCTTCGCCGCCCTGCCAAGAGCCAGCATAGCTCGCGTCCGCAAGTCTGCTTACGGTTTCTTCGTCAGCCTGTTCGCCGTCTTTGCTGTCGCCATTCTCGGCATTGCCAGACTGCGCCTCGGCTTCCTGTGCCTCGGCTTGCGCCCTTTCTTCTTTGCTCCTCTTTATTTCGTCTTTTAGTTCCTTCTTTGTAGGCATCTTTACGCCTTTGAGCATTCTCTCGCGAAGGCTTATCTCGACGCCCTTAAATACTGTCATATCAAGGGCCTCTTCGACCGTAAAGCCTTCTTCAAGCAAGTCTGCGCCGTCCATAGAGGCGCGAGGCGAAACAATATGCTTTATGCCCTGCTCCAAGACGTTTTGGCGAATTGCGCGTACAATTCGTAGCCATACTCGGTTCTGCGTCAAAATCTCTTCGAGTGCTTCGTCATAATCGACGTTGACCACAATAAAGCGGTCGAGAGTTGCGGCGTCCAGACGATTGCGCCCTACATAGTCAACTGTCGCGCCTCTGCCGTATGTATTGCAAGCGCAAAGGCAGATGAAGTCGGGGTGCTTGTCCACCACCTTATCGGGGAATGAGCAATGCCCGTTTGCCAAAAGCGAGTTCAGGATTGTGATTACGCCAGCATGCCCGCAGTCAAATTCGTCCAAGAGCAATACGCCGCCTTTCTCATAGGCTTCGCGAATGATTGAGGGCATATATACCCCGTGAGCATTGATGAAGCCAAGCAAGTCTGATTTCGTGGTCTGCAAGCCTACGGAGAAGGGATAAAACGGTCTGCCTATGGCATTGGCGATTGTCTTAACAAGCAATGTCTTGCCGCCGCCCGCCGCGCCTACAAGCATAACATTCTTTTCCTTGCGCTTGCCGCTCTTAATAATTCTCAAAATGGTGTCGAAGGCGGAGTGCACAAGAGCTTTTTTGGGGGCTTTGGGCGTGCCGATATTAACAATGCGCTTCCCCATATTTTTGACGCTATCAATTTGGTCTGTAAGCGTCTTCACAAGCTCTGTTGCTTCGTCTTGCTTGGCTTCGAGCTTTGCTTTGGTTTCGGCAAAAACCCTGTCAAAGGAGTATTTAGCCTCGGACGATATGTCGCGAATGATTGAAGTTATGGCATTCGACAATGCCTCATTTGTATTTGCTGTATTCATTTTTTGTTTGTCTTTCTTTTTTGTTGTTTGGATTTGGTTTCACTTAAAAATTTTTTGGCGAACCCTGCGGGCAAGCGGGCAAGACCTACCCGCAGGGCATATCGCAATGATTAGTCCTCGGATTTCAGCTTTTCGCCAATCTTCGAGAGCAAGTCGCCAAGCGAGTGGCAAGTGCATTCGCAGGCCTCTTCGCTTTTCTTGTCGATTTTCTTCCTTAGCTCGGTGAGGCCCTTTTTGCACTCTTCGAGAGTAGCATAGACGACGCTGGCCCTTGTGCTGCCTCTCGTTAGATACGCAGCTCGCCATCGTATAGCCCGTGTGGACTATCTCGCCTGTTTTTTCCATGAAGTCATAGGTCAGCCCTACGATTTTGGATTGCTGGATTATCCATTTCTCGGGAGAGCCAGATACGGGGAAAAATACCTCTTGCCCGATTTTAAACTTCGGGGCTTCTGGTTTCTTCGCGAGAGTTTTTGATTTTTTGTTGTCTTTCATTTTTTGTTCTTTCTGTTTGTGTTTTTGTTTGTGGTTGCGCGGGTTAATGAGTACGCGCTTCCTGTAAATTTTACTTTGTGTTTTTGTTGTGTTTTATTTTGGAGCTTGTGAATACGGCGATTTCTTTTAAAATCTGGTAGCATTCAAACATATATTTTTATTTTGTCAAGAGTTTTTTTAAATTTTTTTCAAACTTTTTTTGACTTTTATTCTTCCATGTCTGTCAGCTCGTCCAAGACAGCGGTGCCAATGCGTTGCACTTGCGCCGCGATTAAGCGCGGGTCGCCGCCGCAGAATACGGTAGTCCCGTGCTCGCCTTTAAGCCTCATGCTTGCGATAAGCATTACGGACTCCGCCCCTGCGTCTGCCAATAATTTAGCGGCTTGTGTTGCGGCCTCTGCAAACCTTATATAATCGTCGGACGAATACTCTTTTTCGGAAAGCTGTGTTGCCAAAATCTGCTGTGATACGCGCTCGCGGTCTGCGCTGCATTTTATGTCTGCTTCCGCCCAGTTTTTATTCGCCTTTGCCCCGTTTGAAAGTCTGCTCCTATTCATCGCGGTCTCCTTCCTTTATTTCGGCGTGCGTAGCCTTCAACATATTTAAGATGAGTTCTGCGCACCATCTCGTTTTGCCGCCAATATATCCCTGTACGCCCGTGCTCTTGTTCTTTGCAGGGAAGGCAACCGATAGTGCTATTGCGTAGCATCCCAGTTCCGCGACCTTCTCGGCGAAGTCGGTTATGAGGGCTTCAATAGCTTCTTTGTTCTTTTCAAACGTCGGTTCGCTGTTGTGGTTTAGTTTTTCCGCTACAATGTCGCGGCGTTCCTTGTTGCTTTTGTTGATTTCCATGTTTTTTCCTTTTGTTGTGGGTTATTTGTTTGGTGAAATTGAGTGCCCGCCCGCGCCATACGGGGCTTGCCAAAGTCGGGGCAGAAAGACAAACTCAAAGCCCCAGCGCGGTAAAGTTTTATTGTTCCTTTATTTTCCCGATTGATACCAGATAGTCATAGGTTCGCAGGAGAGTGCGTTCCAGTCGCCCAATGCGGCTCAAAAGCCGCAGGGTACCCAGTAGCTGCGCGGTAAGCAATGCTGTGAGTACCCAAGCAGGGGCCGCCAATCCAATCGCCAAAGGCAATGCGAATGTCGGCGCAAGCCCTCCGACCATATCAAAGAGTTTTTTTACGTTTTCGTTCATTCTTTTTTCTTTCCTCTTTTTTGTAGTTATTGAAGTTTAGCCCGACAAAAATTCCAAGCGCGTAGACGCCCAGTAGCTCAGGCATTATCCCGAATAATTCCCTTATCATTTTTGCGGCCCTTCTTCTTGCCTCTGGACGCCGCCCGTGCGGCCTCCTCGTTGATATAAACAATCGTTCCCAAGTCGTACATAGTTAGTTCCTTTCCTGTTTTTTATTTTCAATAGTTTATTGTTTCAATTTCGCTACGGGCGATAAATTCGCCGTATTCAACGTCTATTAGGTCATTGATATGTTCTTGCTTAACATCCCGTGTATATTCGCGCAGGGCTTCTTCGGCATCTTTTTTGCGCGGAAAATACATCTCCTCGCCGTAATATTGGCAACTTGTAATTCCGTAATTTTCGCTCTTGAATTGTACAATATACAATTCCTTGTCGAAGTTAGTTATCAATTTTGCGCAGTAAGCTCTCATTGTCTCTTCCTTTCTATTCTTCGGGGATTTACATTGTAAAAGCGTCTCTTATGAGCCACCAAGCTTGCCTTAGGGCCCGTGCTTGTACTTCTATCCAATTCTCGCGGTCATTCGGCTCTAACCTGCCCTCTCGCGTTCGCTTCAATTCGGATTTTGTGCAAAGCCTTTCTGCGATATCCCAATCGAAAATAAGCGAACAGCCCGCAGATGAATATTCATTCCAGCCAGACGCTCCGCCCAAAAGTGCCTCTTCAAGCTGCGCTTCCGTGGATATATCCCGTGCGTCGCCATCCAAGCCATCAAGAGACGCCAAGAGCTCCAAAGCGTATTCCTTTACGCCCTTATCCCATGCGCTCCTTGCCCGTGTTGCCTTTACCTTCTTTTCTGTTTTTGCTATATTCATAATGTTTGCCTTTCGTTTTTGACTTTGTTTAGGTTTGTTTAAGAGAAAAGAATTATCAATATCGGGATAAGGGCCAAGGCCCCCATCCAGAATATAAGCGTGCTTTCTTGTACTTTCATTTTTCGCCTCCGTGCTAAACGTTTACCCATTCGCCCCCGTGCAGCACTTGCAAACAGATTTTCGGCTTGCGTGCCAAGCTCCATCCGCCCTCAATTCGCCCCCTGCGCAGTCCGTCGGGGCGTTCCTCATAATTCCACGGTTGGGGCTTGGTCCCGCGCTTATACCAAAACAAACTTTGCGACTGTTCGGGCAGTCCATCTTCGCCCAAAAATTCGCAGATTTTTGTAAAAGCCGCGCCCCTGCGCCTGTTTACTTTTGCCTGCCAAGCCCGCGCCCGTGCAATGGTAAAGCTTGCATTTGCCTTGTAGTATTCGCCGACTTTGCCCCCGCGAGGCGCGTCGTTCCCGTGCTCCATTTTGCCAATCCGACATAAAAACCTGAAAAGTTCCCTTTGTGCGTTCGTGTAAACCTCCGCAGCCCGTGTATGGGCCCCCGTGCCCGTGTAGTGCACGGGCCTTACATACCCGTGCTTTACTATTTCCATTTTTTCAAATTCGCTTTCCTTCATAATCGTTGCCTTTCCTTTACTTTGTTAAACCTCAAATACTACTTTGTTGTGCATATCTCTTATCTGGAATTTATATCCAGCGTTTATCTCCGCCAATCTTGGCAAGCGCGTTTTTAAAAGCTCCGCTTGCTCCTGCGTAAAAATTGTTGCGTAAATCAGGTTGCCCACAAACGCGCCTTCGTTGTAGTCCATTGCTTTGTAAGTGCCCATTTTGGGGCCCTTGCCATAAACCCTGTAAAAATTTTCTTCATTTTCCATGTTTTAGCCTTTCTTCATTGTTAGTATAGTACAGTATGGTACAGTTGCCGCCCCCACTGGACGCCCCAAGTATTAGATTGGGAAAAGTGCTTGCCTTTCTCAAATGCCTGAATTGCCTTCATTGTTATTTTTTTCATGATATTTTTGCCTTTCTTTTGACTTTGTTTTTTTTGGTAGTTAGATAAGAGCACTAAAAGACTGGACGCGCTCGATAGCCACGCTTTCCTGATTTAAAGCGCGTTTGACAGCGTTGCAAAGGCTCAAAACGCTTTCCAGCGTTGTAAACAAAAGCTCCACTTTTAGCGTCTTTTCATGGACGTAAACGCCGCCGCCGTTTTGGTTGTGCTTGTAAAGCCCCAAGCCCTCGAATATGGACGCGCCCTCAAAGCCCTCGACGATTAAAAGCCCTTCGATTATTTCCTGCGCTTTTTTAGTGTCTATAATCTGCGTTTTTGTGTCTTTGTCATTCAAACCAATTGACAAAACGAACTTTTCCAGTACCTCAAATTTTGTGTCTTTATTCATTGTATAAACCCTTTCTATTAGTTAGTCTTCATAATCCTCTAAAAAGCCCTCTATAAAATCCCAAGCCCTTTCAACGCGCCCGCTTGCCATCCAATTTTTGGCAAGCATAAAGACATTTTGAAAATCAGCGACACTGTAAGAATAATCTTTATTTCTTATTGCCTCCACCCAATCAGCAATTTCCAGCGCGTCGGATTTTGCGCTTTCGTCGAGCGCGTCCAGCGTTTTAACATCTTCAATAAGTGCTTTAATATTCATTGCTTGCCCCCTATTCTTTGTTAAACACTTGCAAGACTTTTTCGCCCTTTGCAAGGGCAATTTCTCCGATAATGAAGTGCTCGACGTTTGACAAGTGGTCAAATTGCTTTATTTTGCCATTAGTCGCCTTTACAAGGGCACTAATTAAAACGGCAAACCTTGCCTTTATGAGTTCCTCGAACTTTTCACTTTGTGCATTGTTATTCATATTTTGCCTTTGTTAGAATTGACTTTGTTAAACCTCGAAAGGCTTTTTAAGTGCCTTTCTCGATTTTCTGTCTATAATATCGACAATTTTTTTTAAAAAGTCAATAGTTTTTGCAAATTTTTTTAAAATTTTATCTCTCTTATTTTCAAACACTTATGAAGAAAAGCACAAAATACTTGCAAATTTTTTTCAAAAGTTTTTGCAATTCGCAACTTTTAAACGCGCTTTTATTCGCGCCTTGCGCAACCGCCGCGCAAGTCTTTATTTTAAAGGATTTTCGCGCATATCATAAATTTTTTAAAAGTCAATACTTTTTTAAATTTTTTTTTCGCGCCTTTCAAGAGTTTTTGCAACTAAAAAAAATTAAATATCAAACACTTTACATTTAAAACGTATTTGATATGTTAAACGCGCCTCGACGCCCTGCCAATCGTTTAAAATGTAAAGTGCAAAGTTTATATATAAACCGCCCTGCCAAGCCCCAAGCCAAGAGAAAGCCAAAAGAAAAGAGAAAGCCCCCAAGAATGGAAAGCAAAGGGGCAAAGGGGGCAAAAATGGCAAGACTTGCCCCGCGCCCTGCCCCCTGCGTGAAGGCGCGTTCAGGCAATGCCCCCAAGAGGGTAGGGGGGGGCAACGCTTGGCAATTAGACATAATATATATTGTGCGACAACTTTTTGCGCCCCCTTGCGTTTTTGCAACTTTAACTTTTAGCATGGGGGGGCATAGCTTTTTTCGGTATTTTTTCGGAAAAAGCCTTATGAGTATACTTGCCGCGCAATATAAAAATGTTTGGGTCGCATAGTAGGGGGTATGGCAAAATTGTCGATAGTGGCAAAAAAGCATTCTTTGGGGGGTACAGCGCGTTTTTATGGGTTAAGGTATATCGTTATACCCCTTGGTGGTTAAAAATCGATTGTAGGGCAAATTTTTGAGTTTTGAATTTTTCAGCAAAAAACCTTTTTTGAACAAAAATGATAATTTTTGTTTTTTTTACTACACTACGATGAACGGTAGTGAAGAGTAGTGTAGAGGAACCCTTGAATACCCTAAGGGTTAGTTAGAATACCCTAAGGGTTAGTAAGGGTAAGCTTCGATATAGGTAAACAGAGGGATTTGGGGTAAAAATCACGATGATTTTGGTATTTTTGTGGGTGGTGAAAGGGTGGTCAAGAGGGGTGGTATTTGTAAAAATGACATGATGACAACATGATGTAAGGTTGGGGTAAAAATTGGGTGGAAATTGGGTGTTTTGGGGATAGGCTGAAAAAAGAGAGTTATTGATAGCAATAAGTCTTTTTGGGGAGATAAAAAATATGCGAGTGTGTGTAAAAAGTGTTGACAAAGATATTTTAAGTGCGATTAGAGAAGGTATTATGATAAAAAAGAAGAGCGATAAAGCACCTAGGGTATGGACGAATAAGTTTGGCGCGGAGGAGTACGAGGCGCGAATGAAGAATGCGTATTACGCGGAGATGGAAGATGGGGACAAGGAGGTATTTGAGGCCATAGACGAGGAGGTCGCTGAATTGGAGCGAGCGCAAGGGAAGCACTATGTGTATTTGACAGCGGACTTGTATCGGAAGTTGGAGTATGCGTTTAAGAGGAGGATGAGCATACAGGCGGCGATGTCGTATTGCAACATTAGGCGCACGAAGATGGACAAATTGTTTAGGAAGTACACAAAGCTGCGGGAGCAGGTAGAGATGTGGAAGGGGTTTGTCGAGGCGGCGGCGAGCGAGAATATAGCGGCGGCGATAGTGGATGGGAAGGATTTGGATACGAGCAAGTGGTACAAGGAGAGGATAGACAGGACGGATTTTGGCAAGACCGTTGATGTCAATGTGAATGGGAATGTGACGCACGACCACCAGATGAATGTGAAGAAGGCGTTGGAAATAAGGGAGATGCTTTTGGGCGGCGCGAACGAGGATAAGGCCGCGAAGGCAATAGAGGTAAAGGCGGAAGTAGTGGAGAATAAGGCGTTAGAATCGAATGGGTAGAGGGAAGACAGAAGAGACTCTTTCGAGAGAGGAGCTGAAAGTGATAGCCCTCTTGATAGAGAAGGCGCATTCTGATTGCTTGAAGAAATACGGGGGCGAGAGGAAAGTGGCGGACGTCTTGAACTACTGGTGGATTTTGTTGGAAAAGATTAGGAGGATGGCGAAGTGACCTTATTGGATAGCCTTGAAAGCAAGAGCAAGAAGCTCCAAAAGCAGAAGAAATACGACGAGGAGAGCGAGCTTGATTTGGATGAAATGCTAAATTTCCCAGAGGAGACTCGGGCGGTTTTGATTTCGTCGCTTAAAGCGTTCATTAGGTTTTTCCATTTGGCGATTCATAGGACCGAGTTTAGGTTTGAACCGTTCCACGATGTGATTATTGAGGCATTTGAAGATTTGGTGCTTGGAAGGAACGAAAAGCAGAATCTGGCGATTTGCATTAGCCCAAGAACTGGAAAATCTACGATTACGCAATATGCAATTACTTGGGCATACGCAATAAACAAGATGTGTAATTTCATTGCGACATCGTACGCAGAGAGCCTGACGAATAAGTTTTCGGGCGAGATTATGGAAATAATGCGCAACAAGTACTACAAGAGGCTTTTTGGCGTAGAGATAAGTAAAGACACCGCCGCGAAGGATATGTGGAAAATCAAGGAAGGCGGCTTGTTCAGGGCCCCGCCAGCGCAGGGCACGATTGTAGGGTTCGGCGCGGGCATAAGAGGCTCTGGATTCGGCGGATTCATCGTAATGGACGACTTTATTAACCCGAAATTTGCGAATAGCGACGTCGAAAAGAAAAACAGCATCGAGCTTTACAAGGCGTCCATTAAGACGCGCCGAAATAACCTCGCGAAAACGCCTATGGTGGCAATTATGCAAAGAGTCGCGCAGGACGATTTGATTGGCTACATCAAAGAAAACGAAGCGGACGATTGGCGATTTATCGAGTTTCCCGCGATAGAAATCGACGAAAATGGCGAGGAAAAGAGCTTTTGGGAAGAGCAATACCCTATCGCGAGCCTTAAAAAGATGCGCGTCCAAGACCCCTTCGGCTTTGCGGCAAACTATATGCAAAAGCCTATCCCCTTCGGCGGCGAAATGATTAAGGAAGAGTGGTTCGGGTTCTATTCTCACAATCCAATGACCACCCCCTACCCTTACAATCGCGTTTTTATTTCCGCCGACACTGCATTCAAAACCACAGAGTACTCCGACTACACCGCAATCGGCGTGTGGGGCTTGACGCAGGACAAAAAATTGCATCTCTTGGACCTTGTGCATAAAAAGATTGACGCGACGTTGCTCAGGGGGACAATGATAAACCTGTGGAATAAATGGGCTAATAACCCAACTATAAGGAGGCCCAGCGCAATCTACATCGAAGACAAGGCGTCTGGTATGCAGCTTATCCAAGACCTAAGAAGACTTGACGGATTGCCTGTTTTGCCCCATAAGACGAAAAATATTGACAAAATGATGAGATTGAGCGATGCAATACCTCAAATCGAAAGCGGAAACATACTCTTGCCCATTAACGCAGGCCACCCAATCTCACGCGAAGTCATAGCGGAGGCGGTGCAAATTTCACGAGACATGACCCATAAGCACGACGACATTATGGATATGATAGCGATAGCAATCGAAGAGGCCTATGTGCGCAGAGGTTTCTTCTAAACAAGGACAGGCAATGAAAAAGGGCACGACAAAAAAGACAGAGAAAAAAGCTCCCACGGCAAAGAAATCTACAAAGAAAATAGACACCAAAAAGAAGGATGCGATTATGGACAAGCTTGTAGGCAAAAAGCCCGCAGCAAGTGAGCCCATCGCGAGAGTAATCCGACCAACGGCAAAGAAAATGTCGTATGAAGAGGCAATGGAGAAGGCAAAGGAAGAGCTAAAAGAAATTGCCCTACCCCCTCAACAGAAAGTGCTCCTCGACCAGACAGTGGCGTTTCAGAACATAATCAAGGCGGTCAACGAGACGAAGATTGAAAAAATCGCGGGGATTGAGAAGAAAATGTTCCAGCGCACCCATAGGGATTTGGTGCGCGTCAAAGAATCAAAGGGTGGTCGCTCGATAGCGAAGGACTCCTGCGAGTCTTTTAGCTTTATGGACGCGCAATTCAAGCCCAACCTGTCCTACGAAATCATTTCCAAGTTTAGCCAGACCTTTATTGGATGGCAGAACTGCGCAATCCTCAAACAAAATCCCTTTATCGACAAGGCTTGCTCGATTCCGCCACAGGACGCGATGGCGAATGGCTACAAGCTATCGTTTACAAGGCCCGAATCAGGTGAAAAAGGCGGGAAGAAAAAAGACAAGGAATTGCTCGCAGAGCTTTTGGCGAGGTCCCAAAAGGAATACAAAATCAAAGATATTTGCGTCCGCGCAGCAATCAATAAGCGCGTATTCGGCTATTCGCTTGTGGTTCCCACGTTTAAAAGCAATATGAATATGGAGGCCGAGTTCGACATCGACGCCGTAAAGAAAGACGACTACACTGGCATGACAGTAGTGGAACCCTTCTGGCTAACTTACGACTTCGACGAGAAAAGCCTCTTGGACGCAAGCTCTCGCCACTTCTACGAGCCGACTTGGTATGTGGTGGGCGGCAAAGACCATATGAAGAAAATTCACCGCTCTTGGTGCATCAAGCTCATAAACTCGCCTGTCCCCGACGTATTAAAGCCGACATATTATTTTGGCGGCATTCCCCTGACCCAGCAGATTTACGAAGCTGTGTACGCCTACGAAAAGGCCCTCAATGAATTGATTTTGCTATTGCTCACCAAGCGCACCCTAATAATGGACGCTGAAATCGCCAATTATATGGCGAACCCCGAAGAGGTAAAAGCAAAGCTCGTCGCATTCTCGGAATTGCGCGACAACTTCGCAGTGGCAATCAAGGAGCTTGGCTACGACATCAAGCAAATTGAAACCACTCTGACAGGTCTTGAAGAAATCGTAAACGCGCTGTTCCAGAGAGTATCGGCTATCGCAAGTATGCCTGTCCCGAAACTCCTCAAAACCGCGCTCAAAGGCTTCAACTCCACTGGCGAATACGAAGAAAAAGACTACAAGCAGAGCTTGAAGCGCGAACAAGAAACCGATTACGTTCCGATTTTGGATTTCCACAACAGGCTCATGACAAAATCCGACTATGGGCGCGAAATGGAACTGACCGTCGTATTCAATCCGACTGACACTCCGACCGAAAGTGAAAAGGCCGAAATCCGCTACAAGGATAGCACCACAATGACGCACAGGTTGGCGAGCCAAGTCACGACACAGGAAGAAGAGCGTCGCAAGCTGGCGGAAGACCCCTACATGGGCTTCTCGGATATCGACCCAGAGGATGTTCCCGAAATCGACGAAGAGACATTCAACTCTCTTTATGGAACAGAAAAAAACAACAAGGGAATCCCCGAACCCAAAGAAAAGCAGGGCGGCCTGAGGGGTAAATCAAAGGAAGACTTAGAAGAAGAGAATGAGTAAAAACGTTATCGAGCTTAGACCCCTGCAATACAATGCGGGGCTCGAAAAACGCTATAAGCGCGAAATCGGCGACCTCGTAAACGAGCTAATCGCCGATACAGTGAGAGCGGTCAAGGGCTTTCTGGACACCTATAATCCCAAGATGCCCGAATTGGTCACTATGGACGAATCGCCCTACTCTATCAATGCAAGCCTAAACGCGGTGCGCCAAAAGTATGACTCAAAGGTTGCGAGCGCGGGCAAAAAGATTGCATTGCGAATGGCCGCCGACCAACTAAGGGCAAGCAATCTCGCCATAAAGGAATCAATACGAAGCATCAACCCCGAAGACGCGAAAGACAAGGATTCCAAAGAGTTAATCTTGCTTTTATTGGCACTTGTGGCAGATGACGCATTCTCTCAAAAAGTTGACATAGCGAAGGCCCAAAAACCTTTGCGCTATCTATCGCCCACAATGCGCGAGGCAGTCCAAGCGAGCCTCTTCCAAAACATTCAGTACATGAAGAATATCGCCGCAGACTATCTGACAAAGGTCACGCAAAGCGTAATGCAAAACATTATGAAGGGCGACCTCGGGCAGCTCAAAAAAGAGGTGGTGGATTTAAGCCGCAAGGCCTTTAATCGAAGCCAACTCATTGCCGCCGACCAAACGCGCAAAGCATACCAAGCCTTGACAATGCGCAATATGGCAGAGGCGGGCCTCACAAAGTTTAAGTGGGTTTATACTTATCGAAGCGCAGAGCCGAGACCCTTCCATAGAGATGTTTTGAATGGGCAGATTTTCGATATAGCAAATCCCCCAGTTATAGACCCAAAGACTGGCGAAAAGGGCTTCCCAAGCCAGCTTCCGCAATGCAAGTGCATTATGCAACCAGTAATTATGGGCAAAGAATAATTTAGCAGTCGCGATTCGTTGCGGGATTCGAGATTGCGGGGCGGCATTGGTTTTCCAGTGCCGCTCTTCTTTTTTTTGAAAAAAATCAAAAAAATTCTTGCATTTTGCAAATTTGTTGCGATAGTAGGGCGTGAGAGGAGGGAAAATCGGCCCATTAAAGGCCGCCCCACCCTTTCAACTGTACGATTTTTTCGTACAACTGCTCTTTGAATTTTTAGGCGAAAATACATTTGGGTTTTTGGAGAATGGTTTCACACGGCACGCGAGAGTATATGTACTGTATTCGTTTTCCCAATAGTATGAGTAGCCTTACAATTTGAAACCTTGCTATAATAATGCTTGCAGGCCCCCTCAACCCATGTGGAACGGAACAGGGACAAGACATAATCTATATCTATCAGCCAAGAAGAGAGTTATTAGTGAGGTTTCCCTGCAAGCTGCTTGGCTTCCTGTCTGTGTGCGCATCATGAGGAAGTTTCAGGTGTCGGATGGCTCGCACAAGCTGTTCTGGTCGATGGTGCGGCGACGTTAAATATCCGCACCTTCAATTTACCGACCGTCGTATAAGCGAAGTAAGTATTGCCCAAATCGAAAGAACATCGAAAGTTTGGGAAGGTGTGGAGGGTATTCGGCTCCATCGGTCGTCCAAATTGTTCCATGTGGAACATTTTTTCAAAATTTTTTAAAAAATATATTGACACAATCGAAAGATTGTATTTCTGCTTAGTTTGTAAAAGAGAGAATTTCCGCAACAAATTTATTTCTTTTCGTAAAAACAGCACGCGAAATGAGTAAAAAAGTTGACGAGAATAGTTTCTGGCTTTGGGAGGATGTACCGCTTTCATTAGAAGGCGTGTTCCAGTATCGCGGTTCGAGCATCAATTTGCCGCATTTGCATTTAGACCCCAATAAGCTATATAATGTGTATAGACCAAAGGAAGAGCTGGAAAAGGCCGCTCCCACCTTTGAGGCGTTGCCTTTTTTTGAAAAGCACACATCCGTTGGCGATAGCCCAATTTTTGATAAAAAGTACGACGAGAAACCTGCGCAAGGCGTTGTGTTCAAAACCAAATTCCTGATAAACAAACTCTTGGGAAGCGTAAAGGTTTTCTCGGAAGAATTGAAGCGCAAAATCGAAGAAGGATTAAAGGGGTTGTCCCTCGGATATTCCTGCGACTACGAATACAAAAAAGGCGTATGGAATGGCATACCCTACGATTTTGTCCAAAAAAATTTGGTTGGAAATCATCTCGCCCTCGTTCCTCGCGGTCGTATGGGCAGCTCGGTTGCCCTCGACCAAAACGATATGACGGAGGGTCATAGCTTCGCTATGGATTCCGTAGATTTTGAAACATCAAATATAACTCAACAAGGAGAAAATATGGCAAAAGGCAAAGACGAAAAGGAAGCAAAGTCGGAAGCAAAAGACGAATTTGTTTCTGTCGAAAAGCTCTATGAAAAGTTCCCCGAATCCCGTGAATGGATTGATGCGAACAAGTACAAGAGAAGCACCGACGAATCCGAAACGGAAGTCAAGAAGGATAAGGATTCCAAAGTTGGCTTCGTACCCAAGACTAAGGACGGGTCCGAAGAAAAAGAAGACGACAAGTCCAAAGGCAAGGGCGAAGACGAAGAGAAGGAAGACAAGAAGGAAGTCAAGGACGAATCCGAAGGGAAGAAGCCCGAAGAAAAAGAAGCGGGCAAAGACGAGGACGAATCCAAGAAAGACGACAAGGAAGGAAAAGAGGACAAAGCCAAGAGCCAAGCGGCAGACGAAGCCGAAATCGCGGCAAGAGTACTTTCCCAGTTCAAGGCAAACCTGAAAGCAACCAAAGAGCTTGCGGCGAAAGCCAAGCCCGTTTTTGGCGGCTCGATTGCCTATGACGAATACGACGACCCCAACGCGCTCGCGGCGGAAATTTGCAAGAAGGCAAAGCTTCCCTCCGATAACGCTGTTGTTCGCGCAGAAAGCTATCTTGATGGTGTGGCAAAGACATCCGCAACGTATACATTCGCCACGGATTCGGCAGAAGATGGAAACGCTAAAACGGCTTCCTTCCTCAGCTCATTGAACAAGTAAGAAAGGAATAATCACTATGCAAAGTGTAATCAATAACAAGCCCGCTGGCGGAATGGTAGGTGAGTTTTATTCTACTCAGCTTAAAACTCAGCACACCTTCACTTCGGGTTCTACAATCACGGTTGGCAATGCCGTAACGTTTGACGCAGTGGACCCCAACAAGGTTAATCAGGGCGGCACTGGTCTTTTCGCGGGCATTCTTACCGAACCTAAAAACTATGTAATGTTTAACAACCTCAACCCGCAGCTTTCGATTCCTGCTGGAATCTCGGCTCACGTCGGTCGTGGCGGTTACATTTGGGTTTACTTCACCACAACTGCTTCCAGAGGTCAGGCGGTCTATTTCGACAATACGACTGGCGAACTCGGCACTGGCACTGCGAGCGCGGGCGAAACTCAAATCAATGGCGCGACGGTATTCATCGGCGGCGAAGCGGGCACTCCCTGCGTTGTCTACATTCCGTACCTCGAAAACGTCATATCGACTAATGGCGGCGTAACTTCTGTCAATGGCGAAAGCGGCGACGTAACCTTTGACGTTGTAAATACTATCAACGGCGAAAAGGGCACTGTAACAGGCTTTGTAAAGTCGGTCAATAACGTTGACCCTGTTGACGGCAATGTATCGTTGACTCAATCAGACATCCCCAGCGCATAAAAGGAGGAACTAAAATATGATTCTTAAAACAAACGACACTGAAACGAGATTCAGATTCGACGCGGGCAAGGTCAAGGGTTTTGCTTTGGACGAAGCGACACCCGAAGGTCTTTACGCCGTCGGTATGGGTATCAACACTTCCGATAAGGACGTTGTAGAACACGTCTGCCGTTCTATTGGCATGGATATGGACCCTGCCTTGCAGACGACCGCTTCTATCACCGTTCCGCAGCAGTTCACCCAGTATTGGGACCCGCAGGCCGTAGACACCCTCTACACTGCAACCCTTATGGACCAAATCATGGGCGAAACTATCGCGGGCACTTGGGCTGATACGAAGTACGTTCTGCGTTGGAACGAAATTCTCGGTCAGGCTTCCCTCTATGGCGACTTGACAGACGAAGACCTCGTTGGCATGAGCTACAACTACGACTATCGTTCAGTTGTACGCTTCCAGAAGGCTCTCTTGCCGACAGCTCTTGCGGAAGCTCAGCTCGCTAAGGCTCGCATTCCCTATCGCGCAGACTTGCAGAGGGCTATCGCCGAACTCTTCAACATCAACCAAGACGAGATTGGCCACTTCGGTTGGGCACCGTCAATCCCCTCGACTGAGCCGACTTACGGCTTCCTGAACGAAATCGGTTTGGCTCCCTACGAAACACTCCCGCAGAATGCGGGCGGCACCAGCACGCAGTTTGAAGACAAATCTTGGGAAGAAATCCAAGCTGACTTCCGTTACTTGATTGGCATCTTGCAGACCCAGCTCAAAGGTCACTTCAATCCGAACACTCAGAGGTTCAAGATTGTAATGTCCAACGCTGTCGCGCAGACCCTCAACAACACGACTCAGTTCGGTATCTCTATCATCAAGTGGCTGTCTGACACCTACAAGAATTTCGACATCATCTATGATGCGAAGCTTGACGGTGCTAACGGCGGCGAAAACGTCATCTACATCTTTGCGGAAGACATCAAGGGCATTCGTACCTTTGAACAGATTATTCAGCAGAAGATGTTCTTGGTAGGCTTTGAGCAGAGAACTCACGGCAAAAAGGAACTCTATTCGCACGCTACTGCGGGCGTAATCTGCAAGCGTCCTCTCGCCGTTGTTCGCGCTTCTGGCATCTAATAAAACCTTAACTCTTTAAATTAACCCACTATGGCAAAAAACACTGTAACAATTCTACACACAATCACAAATCCTCAAAAATTCCGCCTCTTCAAAAGGTACGAAATCAAGAGGCCCAATGGCATAACTGATGTTCGCAACGAACCTGTTGCTGGGGCGGAGTTTGAGCTTGGCGGCGGTGCAAATCGCGCCCAAAGCGGTATCATTACCCCTCAGGGCATCCTCGTCGAACTTGACGCAGACACCTACGATTGGGTATCCAAAACTGCACGTTGGCAAACCTTCGTGAAAGAGGGACACATCAAGGTAGTGTCTAACAAATCCGACAAAGAGAAGGTGCTCAAAGATATGAACCCGAAGGACGGAAGCGCAATGAAAACCGCCGCCGATGACCTTGTGGGAGACGTTGTTCCAGTGGAAGGCGAGCAAGGCTTGCCTATCCGTAAGGAGAAGTTTAAAGAGGCGGTCGCAAAACGACCGAAGGTTTTCAGAAAAGCAAAGCGCAATTCAACCGAAGAAGGCGTTTATACGGATTAAATAACATGGAGTTTGGAGAATACATAGAGATTACCGTTGAGGATTTCAGGAATGACTTTCCCGAATTTAAGGATTTGGAAAAGTATCCCAATAACCTTGTGGAGCAATTTCTACTCCAAGCTACTTGTTATATATCCGATAGAAATTGCGGCATAGTAAGAAACAGGTGCCGAAAGTTGGCGATAGAGCTAATGGTCGCGCACCTGATTACTATTTATAGCAAAACAGCCGACAGTCAGGGAATGGCTGTCACTGGCGTTGTAACAGGGGCAACGATAGATATGGTTAATCTATCGTTCCAGCCTCCGCCGCTCTCAACGGCGTGGAAGGCGTGGATACTCTCTACTCCCTATGGGCAGAGGTACTATGCGCTTCTTATGGCGAAGGCTCCTGCACCCTTTTATATGTTCGGAACACGCCAAAGGCTTTTCCGAATGTAATTGTTCTTTGACATGGCTATTGTGCAAATTAAGAGAGAAACGACCGATGCGGGCCGTAAGTTTCGCGCCGCCTTTGAGAATATGGCGAAGCAAGAAACTCGCGAGCTTGTCGGAGTCGGTTGGTGGGGCGACCAGACTCATAATCTAACTGGGGCGTCTCTTTCATCGATTGCGTATCTCCAAGAATATGGCGGCATAACAGTAGACGAAGAAGGCGAGAAGGCGTTTATACCCCCTCGCCCATTCCTTAGCCCGACATACCATAGCAAGAGAAACGAGTGGGCAAAAAAGATGGCGAGCGGCATTCGCGACGAAATCAAATCGGGCGAAGGCGATTCTATTAAGGCGATAAAAAAAGTCGCGGAAGACGCAAAAGGCGACATCGTACAAAAGATAGAATCAATTCACAATCCGCCGCTTGCTCCGCTGACAATTCACCTTAGAAAGAAAAGAGGCAATCGTTCAAGAAAGCCCCTTATCGACACTGGCCAGTTTGTAAAGAGCGTAGAAGCGAGGATTTTAAAATGACGGCAATGGGAAATTTATTGAAACTTGCACTGGGTGTTATTCCCCCAGTGAAGATTTCCTATTCTAAGTTTATGGGAAACGTAGTATCCGAAGTTGGCGTCAAAATTCCGACTTATTCTCAGCCTCTTGAAATAAATGGCAGTGTGCAAAGAGTAAAAACAGATGTCTACGAGGCGTTAGGATTGAAGATGGAAAAAAACTATAAAGCCGTCTTTGTCCCTGCCGACATTGTTGGAATCAACTATCAGCAAAGTCCAGACAAATTTTCATTCTATGGTAAGGATTGGATTGTTTGCGGCGACTTGGCAAACTGGTATCAGTACGACGGTTGGAACGTCTTATTGGTCGTGGCGGAAAGGGATTATCAATGAGCTTGCAAAACGTAGAAAAAACCGAAATGCAGATGTATGCCGACGTTAGAGACTTGGTTAATACATTCTTGCGCAATTCGGGCCTCATTGTTCGCACGCCCACAAATTACGCGATTGGCAACAATCTCTTTGGGCTTAACACAAGCGACGAGGATTTAAAGGCAATCTTCCTTAGAAATCTTCCGCCTCAAATTGCAATCACAATTTCCGACATTAACGATTCCATATGGGAAATCCAGCAATGGGGACAAACGAGCTTTCAGGGTCTTACCAACAACACAGTGTTTATGGATTTATACGACACCCGCAGATATGGGTGGGTAAGCACTGCATACGAATGGGACAAGGAGACCCAAACAGGCAAGGCGATTGTATCTTGGATTAAAGATATCCATTGCACTCTCACATTTTTTAAAAGCAGAGCCCCTCTTGCGCAAGGAGCGGGAACTGAATTTTTATCAGCCCATGACGTAGCCCATAGGGTTATGACGTGGTTCCAATCAGATTTTGGGCGCGAGCAAATGGCGAAGAAAGGCTTTCAATGTCTAATCACATCCGAGGTTCGCAATCCCAACATTGTGATTGACAATCTAAGGTTCGACCGAAGCCCGAACTTCACAATAGTCTTCACGATGAGAGAGCGTCAAGAAGTTGACGTGACAGAAAATTTCGTAAAAGAAATCGACCAAGAAAAGGCATTTAGCGAAAACAAAAATAGCATCAAACTAATAGGAGTATAACATGGCAATTCCAATCAGTGAATATGTAAACATACAGAGCTATGCAACAGGTGGCGCGTTGGTAGCTCAGAAAATGACAATAGGCAGAGTCCTAACAACCAATGCGCTTGCCCCTATGGGTTCTGTGCTTGAATTTACAAGCGCGGCAAACGTAAGGGCGTACTTCGGCTCGCAGTCGAAGGAATACGCATTTGCAGACAAGTATTTCAAGTGGGTAAGCAAGCTATTTACGAAGGCTAAGCTCCTTTCGTTTGCTCGCTATACTCCTACTGGTACCGCGATAGGCGCGAGCCTCATAAGCGGAATTACTGGTTTTAGCCTTTCTGCATTGAAGGCGATTACCGACGGTTCCTTCACTCTTGAATATCTTGACCCCAACACTGGGCTTAGGACTTGCGAGCTATCAGGAGTAGACTTTTCAAGCGCGGCATCACTCGGAGATGTGGCTACTGCGTTGCAGACCTTGATTCAGGCGGTGGAAGGATTTGACACCGTTACGGTTGAATATAACGGCAATCTCAACGGAGGCCGCTTTGTAATCACCAACACTGTTGCCGAAGAGGGAAGATTTAATCCTGCGGCTGGGACTGTCGCTGTTGCGCTTGGCATTAACGCCGCTTCCGCGCCTATCGTATCCGAAGGCAACCCCGCGACCAACACAATAGCCGAAGAAGTTGACCGCATAATGGATATAAGCGACAACTGCTTTACGTTTACATTCCTTGACGCGCAGACGGAATCCACTTATGTAGAAGTCGCCTCTTGGAACCACGACCGCAATGCAGACTTTATGTTCATGGTTCAGGCTGAAAATCTTGATGAGCTTTTGGATTTGCAGATTGCTCTCAAACCGTTTGACTTCTGCTGGGTGCAGTATTCCGCTCCGAATGAAATGCAGATTTACGAAGGTATGACGGCTCTTGCCAACGTGGACTATACGCAAGACCATGCGGCAATATCCTTTATGTATCAGCCTTTCCCGAATGATACGCCCGTAGTCGAAAACTTGGCTCTCAAACGCAGACTCGATGCGCTAAACATTAACTACCTCGGCTTGACTGGCAAAAACATTGACCCGTTCTTGCAGAGAGGCATGTGTCAAGGTTCTATTCCCGACGCAACGATTTGCGCCAACGCAATTTGGCTCAAAGACCAAATTATTGTTTCGGTTATGAGCCTCTTTATGCGAGCAAATGCAATCTACGCCAACGCTTCCGATTCCGCTAAAATCGCGGCGGCTTGCAATCAGGTATGGGAGCAAGGCCTTAGGAATGGTTGCATTCTTGCGGGCAAGACTCTGACCAACGATGAGAAGGCGTCCATTGAAGCCCTCACTGGCGACAATATGGCGTGGAACACAATCGTAAATCAGGGCTACATCTTCACCTACGAAATCTCGACCGCATTGGACGGCACGAAGTATTTTAGCTTCCGCCTAATCTATGGGGCCTGCGACACAATTCGCAAGGTTGAAGGCACAAATATTGCAATCACAACTACCGCATAAACATTCACACAAAAGGTTTTAGAATATGATTATCAACGGCGATATTACTGCGGCAGGAAGCAGCCTCATGATTATGAATCTGCTCTTCCCTGCGGGCATAACAATAACAGAATCCTCGGACGACCAAGCGTTCTTTGAATGTTCAACTCCCGAATTTCAGACGGTAACTGTCGGCTTGAACGCCAACCAGATTTCGTGGAAAAAGGCAGTTGTAACTACAATTCGCATATCGGTAGTCCCGAATGGTCAGAATGACAAGAACCTCAAAGCTCTTGTGCGCTTCAACCTCTTACAGCCGAATGCCCCCATCAACCCCGACGTGGTTCAGGCGGTATTCACAGAGGCGCAAACTGGCAACAAAATAGCGTTTGCAAACTTCCAGATAACGGAAGGCGTTGTTGCGAACTCCACCACTACGGAAGGTCGCTTTGCGACCAATACATACACCTTTATGGGTGTATCGATTCCGCTCTAAAAACACTCAGCTCAATTAACCCATGACAAAACCAATTCCCGAAAAAATTGAAGGCACGCAAAGAACGCGCAAAACAGTCGAAGTCGGAGGTAAGAACTTTCGCGTAAGCGAAGTTCCCCCGATTGAGGCACTCGACAATAAGCTCATCGAGCTAAGTGCTAAGCGATATAGAATATTGCCTATGGACACTTTTGATGGGCGAAAAATAATGCACCAGTACCCGATGACGATGCTCCCCAAGATTGGGGACTACAACGAAAATGAAGAGTTATTCAGGTTGCTGATGCGATATGTCGAAGTAGAAGTTGCGCCCAATGTGTGGCAAAAGCTCGACACCGACGAACTCATAAAACAGCACGTTTCCGCGAAGGATACCATTGTTTTAGAAAGAGAGGTTGTCGATTTGACCACGGGTTTTTTTTCGAGTGGAAAGCTCACGAGTATCGCTATGGGCGCGACGGAGTTTTTCATTCAGAAAATTATCTTAACATTGACCCAATTATCGGGCGAGTTATTGCAAGCGGAAAAGCAACCCTCAGAGAAATAATTGAGTATTATTCTTTAAAGGGGGTTTTTATGATTGTGGAATCGATTTCGGTTCCAGAATACAACGAGTACAAGGCGGCTGAGTTTAGCATGAACGAGGCGAAGAAGCGTATGGAGCAAAGAAAGGCTGGCGCAAGGTGGATGTAGAAAGATTTGTTATACTTTTCGGCGAAGAAGGGGCCAAGAAGGTTTTGGCTCAAATCGAAGAGCTTGATAAACGCTTGGCGGCTTTTGCGAAGAAATACGTTAATGACCAAGTTCAGGCTGAGGTCAATCTGGAAAAATTTCGCAAACGCCAAATCTCGAACTTGGAGAAATTCAAGGACCGCGCATTCAAAGCCGACAAAAAGAGGAGTCGTAGCCTATTCGAGCAAGAGAATAGGCAAATGACCGAACTCAACAAGCGTCGCAAGAAGTATACATCTGACGCTCAGAAGTCGACTACGCAAACAGAGGCGGGTGCGCCTTCAACCAGAAGAGAATCCGACTGGGGAAGGATAAAACTGCTTACGGCGATTTATGCGATTGGTCGATTCGTTGTTGGAGCGTCCAGATGGCTTGGTTCGAGAGAAAAGAATGCAAGAATTTACAGTGGGCTATATTCCCAAACAGGGCTACCCTCAAATCGCGCCGAAGCATATGACCTCGCGGTTAGAAGAATGGGCGGCGAGCGCGGTGAGGGCTTAAAAACCTTGTCAGGCATTTCAAGCGCATTAGGCGCGATGAAGTATGGCGACACATCCCTTATTGAAGTTCTGGGTAGATTTGGCATTGGTGGCATACATACTGGCTCTTCTGCCGAAGACGTATTGAGAGCTGTCGCGGAAAAAGCATCAGGTATGGACGCCAAAAGCCAACAGGCGTTGTTCGACGCTCTTGGACTTTCCGACGCCCAGCAACTCTTAATAAGAGAGGCCATTAAGACTGGGAACGTATCCGAGGTGTTCAAGGATTCACAGAGCATTGTGGAATGGTCTACAAAGCTTCAAGAAGCCTTTAACAAGCAAATAGAAACCGAAGACCATACCTATAAAGCCCTTGTAGATGCAACCGAATCCGCCACAGAGCTTCAAAAGGCATTAAATAATCTTGAAAACAAGATTACCGAGAAATACCCGAAGCTATCTCTTGGTCTTTCTTATGCAGGGGAACACCCCGCAGAAACAGCAATAGCAGCATTGCTTGCGCGATGGGGATTAAAAAAAGCAGGGATAAAGGCGTCAACAGCGATAGCGTGGTCCCTTCCGCTTTTCCTTTCGGGGGATACGCCACAACTTTCTCCCGAAGAAATCGAGGAGAGGAAAAGAAAGATTCGTAACGATGAAGTTTCAGACCCTATTGCGAATTTTTTTAATAGAACAATTCCAGATTGGCTCGGGGTAAGGAGATGGAAGGCAGATGGTACGCGAGAAACAGAAGAAGAAATGCAAGCGCGTTTAGGGTTAAAACTTAAAGAAATGCAACCGCCCCCTATTAACGCGGGAGCTACTACAAATCAAAACATAACCGACAGTTATAATACCACGACCAATATTTACAATCAGGGCGATGGCGCAGGTGTTCCCTTTTATCTAAGGGCTCCATCCGACGCTCCGACCGCCCCAACGGGAGGAGATACTCTTAGTATCCCCTCTTTCATAGGAGGGTTTTAATGGAACTTGCGCAAATAATCAGTCTTGTCAAAGCGGCTTCTGGGGTTCTCTTGAACCAGAAAAATGTGGCGTTTTACGAAGAGGCTACATACAAGTCTGGGAATGGCATCTTGGGCGCATTGGGCATAGATACCAACACCGTATTAGGTGGAGTGTTTAGTGGCACTAAGGAAGTGCTTATAGGCGGCAAAATCGGCGCGGATGTGGGTCCCTTAAACAGTGTAGCATCTTTTATTTTGGGGAATGAACCATTAGAGGCGGGGATTTCCTTGCAAAGCAAAATAATGGAACACCCCATAGAATACAATGTGCGCGGCTCGAACTCCTACAAAAACGGGATAGGCGCGGCGCAGAATTTTGTGGTCGACCACCAGATAATTTTGCCCGTCGAAATCAATGTTGCGCTCGTTTTGCCAATGATGCTTTATTCGGCGGTTATCGAAGAAATCCAAAATTTGGTGTACACAAAGGAGTTACTGGCAATCGTAACTCGCGCTGGCGTTTATCGTCGTATGTGCTTGCGAGGAGTATCCACGCAGTTGAAGGTGGAGAATCTAAGCCGTATGATTTTTGTTCTAAATTTTAGAGAAATCCAAATTCAATTCCCCACCTCGAAAGTGGCAGAAAGCGACAACAATAGCGACACCGTATCAGCATAATGGAAGAAGTATCAATACAGTCAACCCCCAACCAACAAGTGGAATACACTGCGCCCGACGGCAGATTCTATTCCATACACTTGTACTCTTTTAATGGGCTAACATTCGCCGATGTTAAGATAGATAACGTAGAAGCTTGCTACGGCGTTGTATGCGTTCCCAATGCGAATTTAATACCCTATGATTATATGACTCAGGACGGGGGCAATTTTAGGTTCCAATGCAACGATGAGAACTACCCCTACTGGAACTATTACAATAACACCCAACAGCTTTATTATTATAGCCCCGAGGAGATAGCTAAGCTATGAGTCAAGTTTCAATGCGCAATGGCACTACGACGGTTCCAGTTGGGAAAAAATCAAGGAACTTTCCCAACAGGCGAATTGTCATAGAGCTTACAAAGCCCAATGGTGAAAAATTTGTTATAAACCAGAAGGGTGACCTTTGCGCAGTGTCGGTTAGAATTAAGCGTAATTATGGCGGCATAGACCCCCAAGCCCAAATCGCCGTTTGCAACATACCGCAAGAAATTATGGCGAAGTTTATGACCCAGTATTACGCCCCCGAGAATCCCGATACAATAGCCGTTTATGCAGGCTATGAGGGCATGGAAGAGCGAATGGGAATGATGGTGACGCAGCTCCCTCTGATTTTTTACGGAACAATTCTTTGGGCGATTCCCACGACTGGTCGTCCTGATATTTGGTTCCAGATGACTTGCAACGAAAACTTCTGGCAAATAACACATCCTGTCATGGCATCAACCTTTCAGGGCAACGAAGACGACATAGAGAGCGTGCCAATGACGCCCATAGAGATTGTAAATCAAATAAACGATTCTCTCGGCAGGGAAGAAATTGGCGGTCAAAAATTCTTGCCATTGCAATCGTTTACGGTGGACACATCCAAGCTTGATTTGTTCAGAGAAAAATTCCCCGAAGAGGCAGAGCCGTATTACAAGAAATACGATAATTACGCTTTTGTGGGAACACTTGGGGCATTTCTGAATCAAGAGCTTGGGAGATTCAACCAGATGTCGGCCAACATACAGAATGGGCAATTAAAGCTATGCCCAAATTCCGCCCACCTTAGCAAGCTCATTACCAAAGTGGAGCCGCAATACACAATATCTGCGGCGGAAAACAATATGATTGGCGTCCCCTACCCTAATCCAACTGGCGTCAATCTTACAACCCTTTTTAATCCGAGAATGTCCCCTCTTGATACATTCAGGCTTGACAGCCATTATTATACTTCGTTCAATATGAAATATTGGATACAGACAATAGAATACCATCTTGAAACAAGAGGGCAAGCGTTCTATAACCACATAATAGCAAGAAGGGCAGAGGCATGAGCGACGGCGAAATTTCCAACAGGACATCCTTAGCCCACATGACGTTTGCCAATGCGGACGAATTTTACAGTCCCGACTTGCGCGAATATATGGATTGGAACTTCTGGGCCCAGTATTCCAGAATAGAGTGCCGAATCCCTTGCAAGGTTTTGTCTTACAACGAAGAGACAAACGAAGTCGTGGTTCAGCCCACAATCAAGGTTCTCTTCGGCTTGCGTACGAAGGACGGAAATTATGTTGCGACAAATCGCCCAAAAATCAAGACGACGGTCAAGAGGAACTTCGCGGGCAACGTAGGCATAGTATTGCCGATAACCGAAGGCGACGTCGGGTGGATTATTGCCGCCGATAGAGATACTCAAACCTACAAGGCGCAAGACGACCTAAAAACCATTGCGAGACCTGCGTCTCTCTCTCTCCCGAGATATAGCTTTGGGTGCTTTGAGCCTGACATTATGAAGAAGGCGTTTACGATTGCGAGCGAAGACAAAAAATCGCTTTCAATCCAAAGCTTAGACGGCTCTATAAAGGTCGTAATCGACCCCAACAATAAGGAAATACGACTGACCGCCCCCACGACCATAATCAACGGAGATTTGCGCGTAAATGGCAAGATAAGCTCGACAGACACAATAACAGATGGAACAGTAGTATTAAGAGACCACGTCCATATGTACACACAGCCAAACAGCAATCCCAATTCAACCTCTGGAAAGCCCAAACCATGATTACGATAGATTACAAAGATTCGGCGATTACGCCCGCAGCTACGGCAACAGGGTATGTGGAAATACTCAATGACGTTGCCGAAGGCGTCGTATTGCAGAATGGCGATTATTTCAAAATAGATTCTGAGACCTACACTTTCACTGACGTAGTATCCCACCCCTCCGATGTCTTAATTGTTCGCGACGGAGGTGGTGACGTAGATATTACAGCAACAAGCGTAAACGCAGTAGCCGCAATCAACAAGACAAGCGAGCTTGTGGTTGCGTCTTTTGCGAGAGGGCAGATAAAGCTTAGCGCGATGAGCGAAGGTGCGTGGGCGAATGAAATCGTCATAGTACTCCATAGCCAACATAGCGCACTCAAAGCACCCGCCAATCTTTCTGGCGGCGTTGACGCAGTGGATACGCTCAATGATTTGTACCTCGACGACAATAATAATTTAGCAATGCTTGACAACACCAACGACAATCTTACAAATATTAAGGCGTTGCTTGCAGTGATTAAGAATGTCGTCCAGACGCACAGGTTCGAGCTTCAACTGGATATGAATAAGGGCATTCCTTATATGCAAACAATTTTTGAAAATAGCACTTTGGTTTCGCTCTGGAAGTCCTATATGATTGAAGCCATAGAAGCTGTCGAAAACGTAAATTTTGTTGAATACTTCAACACAACTTACGACCCTAAAACTTATACCTTAAAGTATGAGTGCACCATTAACAGCGCATTTGGAAGAGGAGTATTAAACGAGTCTTATGTCGTATGATTTTGTTCTAACAAACGGTACAGTAGTTGCCGATACGTCAAGCGTTCAGTCGACGGTTGAAGCCGTTTGGCAAGACGCTTTTGGCAAGGCATTGTCTCTTGAACCGTCTACGCCGCAGGGTCGCATAATAGAGATGATGACCCTCGAAAGAAAAAACATAATGAATGTGCTTGCGTTCATGTGCAACCAGATAAACCCGAATTTTTCTACGGGCGAATATCTGGACGCAATCGCAGGATTTTTTGACATTCAGCGAGAGGCAGAAACGTACACCACAGTACGATTTGTGCAAATGACAGGAACTCCTCTCACCTATTCGACAGGCAGTATCACTATCACGGAACAGCCGTCCAGTGGAGATTCTATTACGCTCAATGACATAACCTATGCGTTCGGGGACGACGTGGCTATTGGCGGAAATACAACGGCTACTGCGTCTAATCTCGCGACGGCAATCAATGGGGATTCCTCTACTTCCTTTGTAGCGGCGACAGCAAGTAATAATGTCGTAAATCTTACAAGCACCCAGCTTTCGTCTTTGGGCAATTACTACGGCATTGAAATATCAATAGCGACAGAAAGCGCAGAAATAACGTCAGAATCCACACTGGGATACGTCCTCATACCTGCGGGGGCAGAAGCTGAAACGGAAGATGGCGACGTTTTCGTACTTTCGAGTGACGTTCTTTTGGACGCGAGCGGCTCGGCCTCTGGCACTTTTGTTGCGAAGGAAGAGGGCCCGATTCAGTGCCCTGTAAATTCCTTGAATAAAATCCTAACCGAGGTAGACGGTTGGGAGACCGTAAACAATGGCTCGGCGGGCACGCTTGGCGCATTGCAGGAAAGCGATTCTGCGCTAAGGGTGAGAATTGACAAAAGCAAATTCAAGTGGTCTACCAGCATGGTAAATAGTATAGGCTCCGCGATATACGAAATAAACGGAGTGAAGAGCCTCTACATTTATGAAAATTACGAAGGATTTGACAAAACGAATGCCGACGACCCCTTGATTCCAGTAGGCGAAACCGTAAAGGCCCACGGCGTTATGATTATCGTCGATGGCGGCTCGAACGATGCAACTTTTGATACAAAGGTTGCGAGTGCAATCCTTGAAAAGCGAAGCGGCGGGTGCAATATGTCTGCCGTCGCGGATACTGATTATGTCCGCACAATCCAAGTGCGAGATGGAATCTACCAAACGCCCTACAATATGACATTCAACATGGCGCAACCTGTGCAACTCTATATGTCGCTAACGGTTCAAAATGTTTCATACACTGGGGCGAATCTTGCGGACGCAGTTCGCAACATTATAGTTGATTGGTTCGCGGGCAATCTTGAAGGGGTGTCGCCTGTCAGTATCGGTAAAACCATTTCTATCTTCGATATAACTTCCGTATTGAGCAATCAAATAGGGGTCTATATTAAGGCTTGCACAATCGGGACTTCTCCCGATAATTTAGGCATAAATGAAATCCCTGTGCCGATAACGCACATTGCCACAATAGATAAGGAAAATATCAATATAACAGTGCTATGAGAATAGGCAATCCCAGTTTAGATTTAGCAGGAGGCGAAAGAGTATTCCTCTGGCAATACTCCAACGCATCGCGCCTAAACAAAATCTTGCAAGCCGAAATAGACTTTTGGGGGCAAGAGGTTTCTGCCTTTGTTAAGAACTGGCAACGCGACGTATTCAACCTTAAAACGGCGAACTCCTTCGGGCTTGAAGTCTGGGGCAAGATTTTGGGTACGCGCCGACCAGTGGTGTCACCGCAAAACTATATGATAGACACCGATGGGCACCTTAGGTTCTTCAACGTAAACGATGAAACTTGGCATCAGATTTGGCTTTCTGGGATTCCCTATCCGCAATTTAGAGTACAGGCGAATCCTGATACACCGAGGTTTGATGGCGTGTTGCTCAACGACGAGGCATACAGGCGTTGCTTGCTGGCGAGATTATTCTTGCTACATTCCAATGTCAGCGTTCACGACATTAACAATTATTTGCAATATCTTTTCCCGCAAAAACCTGTTTATATTCAGGACAATTTCGACATGACAATGAGTATAGTTTTTGGATACATTCCCTCTGACGTTGATTTGTCTATCATAACCTTTGGGGATTTTGCGCCTCGCCCAGCGGGGGTCAATCTTAACTATGGCGTAACCGCATTGAATCGAAACGTTTTCTCTTTTGAGGGAATGGACCTTTCGACGTGGGGCACAAATGAAAATACGCTCGACCCAGAGCAAGTAAGGCAAGGTCTTGGAACATTCTACAACTTATAAAAAAGGAACAAAATGAACATAGCTTCTATCATAAGAAAATGGGTACTGGCTCCCTTCGGGTCTGAGGGAAGCCAAGTTCCGAACAACGATATTCCGCTTGAATTAGGGGGCATCCCGAATCAGTTTTCTTGGAGACAAGGCATTCCCCTTATCACTGCCCAGCCTGTCAAGGAAGATGGTACAGGGGGTATCCCGTCTCGCGCTGGCGACCACGGCGGATTGCATAACGTTTGGTCTACTACGCAATTTAATTCGCAATTTGGCATCTTGCCTAACGAATACAACGAAAGGATTCAGACCGACCCGAATTTCGGCGGATACCCGCGAGGCGCAATCGTTATCTATCCGAGTGGGGATTCCGTAAATAAGGCAGTTTACCAATCCCTCGTAGATAACAATACTTTTGTGCCGACAGATAATACTACATGGGTGAAGCTATTCGCCTTGCGCTCTTCGCTAAACGCATTTCCTCGTTTCCCCGACTGGTCGACTGTGCAGTATTTGGTCGGGAGCGAATCTTCTGTTGCGACTTGGACGGCGAATACTACATTGACAATCCCCTTTGATTGCTGGTGCTATTTTTACACCGACAGAAACGCTAAAACTACTATCAAGATAACGTATGGCAATAAAACAAATGTTTTTGAATTTGGACAAGGCGAAGACGACAATAGGTCGGCGATGTTTCCTTTAAGGGCGAATACAACGCTTGTACAGGGCTTGGAAAACACCAACTATGCTTATACTCGCATTTTCTGCGTGGGCATGGAGGACTTTGAATAATGATATTATTAAATCGTCAGACTCTTATTAGCTGGCAAGATAACTCAAATTTTCGGGTTACGACGGATTACATCTTTGAGCTAATCAATGTAACCGACAATAACTTTTATCCGATTTGGGTTAAGGGTCCAGTGGGGCACCCGCAACTCACTGTTTCGTCAACCCCAGACACTACAAGCGAGGCCTTGGAATTTGCGATTGACAATTTCCCGTCTGGGGGCCCTAATGGCAATTATAGGATAAACGATGATAACGTTTTTCAACTGTACAATATAACAACCGATTTGTTCCACTCAGTCTACATAGGCGGGACAAAGGAAAACCCAACTCTTGTTTTAGCGGAAGAGGGAGAAGAATAACTTATGAAAAGCATCAAATATATCTTAACAATGGGCTTGGGCTTTCTTGCCGCAAGCGTGACAAACGCCGCTCGGTACACCCCGCCAGAGAGCGGCGGACCTGCGACCGTAATGGTGAATGAAAGCAACGTCTTAACCACGCCTACTGCGTCGGTTTTCATCAACGCGAATTTCAATTCCATTACACCGCAAACAGACGCGGGACTTCTTGGGTCGGCCTTCAATGGGGCTTCCTCGATTTCGGATTGGAGAATAGACACCACATGGATGGACGCCAATTACGCCAAGAATCTAACCGCCTCTACTGGTCTCTTGCTGGATTCTGGCACGACCTATAACGGCAAGACCGCCCGTACGATTACAGTAGACAGGGCGTATATTGAACAAGTCATACGAGAGACCGCCTTTGTGGTGGAAAATTACCAAATCCTAATTGATACGTCGCCAAGTATAACGGGCTATGGGGCGAGAAGCCGTGATTTGACAATACGCACTCCATATTCTTTTCACGCATCGGGCGACTATCGCATGGTTAAGGGCAGTTCTACGGGCAATACTGATTATCAAACAAAGTATAGCTATGTCGACCAGTACGCCTCTTTGACGTATTGGACGGACGCAGAATTTAAGGTTTTGGACGCGAACGGGAACCTCATTTACTGGGTATCTACGCAATGGGGCGCACAAATGGGTGCAGATTACGCTACGCACCCTGCCGCAGACCTAAACGCGAAGATTTACTATACGTCGCCCAACAACGAGGCGAATGGCGAGGGCAAAGGCCGCGAATGGATTGAGTATGTCCATAACGACGTTGACGCTCGCACGATTTACGAGCACGCCCAAACTGTTACAGGGGCTCTGTCGCCTATAATCGGAGGAATAATCATTCAGCCAAATATGAATGGAACCACAGTAGGCGGCACATCCATAAGAGGTGTTTTTGGTACAATACAAGGCAATACTCCAAACACCAATTCGTATGTTTATTTAAAGTGTTCGCCTC
>JAFWIF010000010.1 GCA_017514975.1 Candidatus Saccharimonadota bacterium
GATTGCACGGTATATGCAGCTACAATATCCCCAAGTAGTCTATCGTTTTGATCTCGCAGCCGATTTGAAACTCACCCCAGGCCAAGCCGTTAAGCACAAGAGGCTGCACCCGTTCCGTGGATATCCGGATTTCTTTATCGCTGAGCCGGTTCCGCGCTGCGTGGATGGCAGTTGGAACTACGAATATCACGGATTGTATATTGAACTCAAAAAAGAAGGCACTCGCCTCAAGAAAAAAGACGGCAACTGGGCGAGCGATCATATCGCCGAGCAAGCTGAAATGCTAGATATCCTAGATTTTAGAGGCTACAAGGCGGTGTTTTGTGTAGGATTTGAGGAAGCAAAGAAGGTAATTGACGAATATCTGGGGAGGGCTGGGATACTATGAGATTTATTGTCAAAGTAACGTCGCCATTTAGCGATAAATATACCGGCCAACCCTATCAACCTGGCGAAACGATAGCCCTGGATGACGAAGCCAGAGTTAAGGATATGGCAAGGCAGAATTTGGCGGTTTTGCTCTCGGCTAAACCGAAAACAACCACCAAGAAGCACGGCAAGCGCGTGATGGTATTTCACGATTTGCTCTATGTTATCGGCGGAATTGAAACCGCACTCTATAACCTGGCGAAAGCCTACAAAGACCGCAATATCAAGTTCGTGTTTAAGAGTATGAATAGCGAGCAGGCGCTACGCCTGGCGGAGTATTGCGAGGTAGAGTTAGACGATCCGAGCAAAAAGTACGAAGCAGACGTGCTGATACTAGCGAGCTACAACTGTTACCCGATTATCAAAGGTAGAGTTAAGGCTGACAAGATTTACCAGCAAGTCCACGCGGATTGGGCTGCGTTAAAGAAAATGCCTCTGTGGAACGGCTACGAGTGGCCGGTAGATGAGGACGTAGATAGAGTTCTCGCCGTATCTGATACCGCTGCCAAAGGATTAAAGACGGCGTTCAAAAAGCCGATAGACTCGGTAGTAGCGCCGAATATCCTCTGTTCTCCCGAAAAGCAAGAGTTCAAGGTGTTTCTCACGCTCTCGCGGCTAACGGCCGAAAAGGGCGCTGACCTTATCGTTAAGATGGTCCAGAAGTTCCACGAGGCCGGCAAGCCTTTCCTATGGATTATCTCGGCTACACATTTATCTCTGTCAAAAATAGATAAGGCACTCGCCAAAGACAAGTCGGTGATATTTATCGAGCCTAGCGTTGAAAACCTGGGGCTTTTATCGAAGGTGGACTATTTGGTGCAACTCTCCCAGAACGAGAGCTATTGCTATTCCGTCCACGAAGCCTTACAGGTAGGAACGCCGGTGATTGGCACAAACATACCAGAGATTGCGAAGGCAGTTAAGCAGGGCGAGAACGGATACCTTGTAGGCCAAAACCTAGATGGACTAGATATTGAGGCTATATTCAATAAAAAACCGGAGTTCGCTCCGATTTCCGAAAAAATAGATCCGGTGTGGGAGAAAGTATTGGAGGGTAAGCTATGAAATTATCAGTGATAATTCCGGCTTATATCACGAGCGAGAAAGGCGCAAAAGACCTCGCCTTACTCGCCCAAAAAGTTGCTGGACAGATTAACCCAGAGGAACACGAGGTTGTCGTTATAGATGACGCGTCGCCAGAGATAAAGGCCAGCGATCTAGCCCCAGGCGTTGCTTACTATCGCTTACCGGAAAATAGCGGCGTAGC
>JAFWIF010000004.1 GCA_017514975.1 Candidatus Saccharimonadota bacterium
CTCTTTTAGCGCAGAAACGAAAAAAACGAGATTTTGAAACCAAAAAAAATCGGAAAAATTGGGAAATAAAGGCTTGAAAGCAGAAAGGGGCGGAAAAAGTGAAAAATAACCTATACTTTGACGCCGATTTTAATTTTCTGCTTTTGGAGTGCGAAGAGAGCAGCAACAACAGCATTTATTTGGTTTTCCATACCAGCGAAGCCGCAAACCAGGTCTTGAAAATATCCGTTGACGGCGGAGCGGAACAGACCGAAGCGCTCGAAAGTGACGCCGACATTAATCTCCTACTCGATGGAACATATTGGGCGTATGACGGCGACACGACCATATATTTGAGCAACAGCGACGGCGACAGCGACCCTATAACGATAACTTTCCCGGAGACGATCGAGACAAGCGCGGCGCTCAACAAAGAAAGCGACGGCGCGTTCTTATTCCAGGCACAACAGGAATCCGGCGGCGGCAGCAGCGCCGACAAAATGGGCGTCGTTTACTACATAAACGGCAGACCCTACACCGTGGGAACGAGCCAAACAAGGCTGGCACAAATAACTTTTACCGTCGGAGAAGTAACGACCGCCCTTGTGGCTTGTACGTTCCTGGCGGAAATAACGGGCGTTGAAGAAGCGGCGGTTTTGACCGTCCGCTTGCGTGTTAACAGGAGCTGGGAAGAATTTTTTGTCCCGCAGCAGACCGTTGCAAACGGGCGCTATATTATTACTTTTACTTTCCCGTTGCCCGATTGCGCACCTACCGACGCAAACATGGTAGACATTTACGCCACTATGAGCGAGGGGACCGCTTTTATCGATCAACAGCAATTCAAGGCAAGTATCACGGCGTCCAGCTTGCAGACTTCCGGCGAGTGGACAGGCGAACTAGAGCTTGAGGACAGCTTCGACCTCATAACCTTAACCGCGTTAGAAATCGTTGATTTAACAGATACTTTTGAAACGGAACAGCAAACGCCGACACCGTTAAGCATAAGCGACAGCATAACGGATATAGAGCTTGCGCCGCTTATTATAACGGAGTTATCGGAGCAGATAGACGCAACGCCGGAAAGCATTTACGAGGTTATCGGCGCGGAAAATGTATCGTTGATTATATTATCGCCGCTTGACGTAGTACCGCTTACGGACAGCATAACCACAGCAACAGAATAAAAAGAAAAAGCGAGGGTTTGCAGATGAAACACATTAAGGGACATACACAGATACTTTTAACAGACGTTAAAACGGGCAAGGTTGAGAAGATCGAGAGCGACAACCTTGTAACGAATGCCGTAAAAGAATTTTTGAGCTTTTGGCAGCCGCTTTTGGGGTGGAACGCAATAGCAACATATTTTATGCCATTATGGCAAAAAATGTACGGCGGCTTATATCTTTTTGATACCGCTTTAACAGAGAGCGCGGCAAACACATTTTTGCCGAACGTAGCGGACGCAAAGTTGACGGGTTACGCCGGAAACGCAACAAGCGGCGGCGAAGATACAAAGCGCGGCAGCTTTAACGCGAACGAAAGCGAGGCACTTTCAAACGGCTATAAATTTGTTTGGGACTTTGGAACGAGCGAAGGAAACGGCACTATTGCCGCCGCTTGCTTGACTAATCCGCTTGCGGGTTATCATGGTTATAACTATGACCCTTACGGCGCATTATTTTCTGCTATAAATGAAACGGGCAACACGGGAGCTAATTATAAAGGAATGGGGTGGAGCGCAAATCAAGACCTAGACAGCATTAGGAATCGTCCTTTTCCGTATTTTAACTTTATGACCAATAGATACGTGCTCGAGTTTGAAGCAACAAGCAATAAAATTAAACGCAGATCACTATATTATAATGGCACAAATTGCACAATAGGAACAGCCGAGTTAAAAACAAATTCTATGAATATTAAGGACACGTACGGGGCGATTGTGCAAACATCAGAAACTGTATCTGCGAGTGGTGGATATGGCGGCGACGGTATAGCATTTGACACGGGAGATAAAATTATATATCTTACGACGCCAAATACGCAAATAATAAGGATAACCGAGTTTAACAGAAACACGTTTGAATATGAAACACGTTACGAAATACCGTTTTATACTCAAACGGGAAAAGATGTACGCGGTTTAGGCTTTTCGCCTAGTTATTATACCGATGGTGGCGGCGCGGTATATAAAAACGGGTTTATTTATGTATTGGCTTTTGATAGCGGGGACGGCAGAAACGCCGGTTATGTCGCAAAAATAAATATTTCTACTAAAGAAGCGAGCATAATAACGCCGAAATTCAGCCAAACAGCAAGATATGGCTATGCGCAAAACATTATGCTTATTGACGTAAACGGAAATATTTTAGCGGGGGGATATTTAATATACGGAAACGATGAATATTTACCGATTGAGTCAAGCAACAGTAGATTGTATTACAACGCCGAATATAAAGTATCAAATTACGCGTATGAACTGTTAAATTCTGACCACTACAATGTAATCATGCCAAACTTACAGTATCTCGCGACAATCAACAACCTTGCAACGCCCGTTATAAAGACCGCAAGCAAGACCATGAAAGTCACCTACACATTGACCGAGGCGACATGATGAAGCAGCGCAAGAAGATCAAGCGGGAAACCTTTTCAACCGCGCCGCGACACCTTAACCGCAGGCAGCGGGCGGCGTATGAAGTGAAGCACCGCGAAGATTTGCAGGCGGCGGAGCGTATAAAGAGAATGTTATGTTACGGCGGCGGACTGAACAGCGGCGGGGTTTATTACTGACAATATGGACAGAAAAGCGGAACTTTTAGAGATCATTTGCAAGGCTGGCGACGCGGACCGCGTGAAAGCCGAGAAGCTTGTCGACGAGGTTGTATTTCTCGAAAAAAACCTTGCAGAATTGCGCCTGCTGCCTTTTATCAAGATAAACCCGAAAGACCCGACAAAACAAAAGGCGACACCAGCGGCGAAGCAATACAAAGAGTTATTGCAGCAATACAACAACACGATGAAGCTTTTGTTGAAGATCAGCGGCGATTTGGGAGAAACCGAAGAGACAAGCCCTCTCCGTGAGTGGCTTAAATCGAGGGGCAAGGAATGAGCGCGGAAACGTGGACGGCTGATAATTGCTATTTGCTCGAATACAAAGGGCGCATAGAATCGGGCGAGATAATCGCCGGGCAAGAGCTATACATGGAGCTTTGCAACCTGGCGGAAGACCTCAAGAACACCGACCTGTATTTTTACGACAGAACGGCGGCGCTTTTGCGGTTTGATTTTATGGAACATTGCGTAAGACTGACGAAAAGCCCGTTTTATAATCAGCCCATGCGGCTTATGCTTTGGCAAAAAGCCTTTATTGAAACGCTTTACAGTTTCAAACTTGCCGGAGAACAGACCCGCAACGGGGATCCCGTGGACCGTTTCAAGAGCGCTTTGTTACTTATCGGGCGCAAAAATGGAAAGGCGCTTGCACTTGACACAAGGATCCCGACACCGAACGGCGACAAGACAATGGCGGATATTAAGCCGGGCGACTTTGTTTACAACGAAAACGGGTACCCCGTCGAAGTCCTTGCAACAAGTGAAATATTCAAAGACCGCACTTGTTACGAATTTACATTTGAAGACGGCGAAAAGATCATTTGTGACGCTAACCACAAGTGGACGGTACAAACCAAAGATGCAAGACGCCGGGAAAATTACACGCCTAAAACTGGAAGAAAAAGCGGCGCAAAGCACCCGTTAGAAAATGGGGCATTGTTAACTATGCAAGCCTTTGAGATGGTTGAAGACTACAAACGCCAAAGGCGTGATGGCAAAGGTATGGAATATAAATACCGCGTACCGCTGGCAAAGCCGATAGAATACCCTAAAAAAAAGCTTTTTAGTCCGTATGTTTTGGGGCTATGGTTGGGCGACGGCGACAAAAACGACAATCGGATTGCTGTTGGCGTTGATGATTTGGAAACCCTTTTGAAAGAGCTTAAAAAAGAGGGCGTGCACGTTCAAAGCGTAAAAATGTTTTCGGGAAAATACGAAGTAAGAATCGGAGAAACCCGCAGCCATAAAACCGACACGCGCGATGCTTTTAGAGCGTTGGGCGTTTGGAAGAATAAGCACATACCCGAGGAATATTTTACCGCAAGCATTGAGCAGCGCCGCGACCTTTTATGCGGGCTTATGGACACCGACGGAACATGCAGTAAAGCGGGACAATGTGAATTTACACAGAAAAGCGAACGCATAATTAAAGATTTTTCGCGGCTGCTTACGTCATTAGGAATAAAGCACACAATAAAAGACAACGTGACGACTTGCAACGGCAGAATATTCAAAAGTTTTGTCGTTAGATTTTGGACAACAAAAAGCTTTTCGTGCTTTAGGTATCCGCGAAAGCATGAACGCCTAAAAGATCAGCTTGCAAGCCGGATGCTTTACAAGTCGATTGTTGACATAAAAGAAGTGGCAAAGCGCGATACAAAGTGCATTTGCGTAAACAGTAAAACGGGGCTTTTTTTGTGCGGAGAGCGGAACACCGTCACGCATAACTCCGAAACGTGCTCGGGACTTGCAAACGCGGAATTTATCGCGGGCAATGAGGGCGCGGACATTGTTTGCAGCTCAAACGACGACGCGCAAGCCAGTATTGTTTACGACGCGATCGACACAATGCGGGCGCTATACGACCCAAACAGCGTCGACACGAAACGAAACCAGCGCTTTATTCTGAACAAGGCGACAAACACAAAGATTTTCAAGCTATCGGACCGCACCCGGAACAAAGAGGGGCGAAACATAGACTGGGCGATACTTGACGAAGCCCACGAAATGAAAAACAACGTTATCGCCAAGAGCATAGAGCAAAGCCAAAGCGTCAAAGATAACCCGAAATTTATCAAGATCACGACCGAGGGTTTTGTCGTGGGCGGTTATCTCGACGAAGAGCTCAAAGGAGCGCGGGCGATCATCTACGGCGAGGACACCAGCATAAGCGGGCGGCGCAAGCTCCCGTGGCTATACACCCAGGACAGCGAAACGGAAATTTTCACAAACCCGCGAAGCTGGCAAAAGAGCAACCCGACAATCGGGGTTATAAAGCGCTTTGATTATCTCGAGGAACAAGTAGACCTTGCGAAGAAATCAAAGGCGGACCGCATTTTCGTTTTGTCGAAAGACTTTAACTATAAACAGAACGGGGCGCAATCCTGGCTAAACGTCGAGGACTACGACTACGGCGCAACGTTCGATATTGAGGATTTACGCGGGGCGTTTTGTTTGGGACACGTTGACCTCGCGGAAACGACCGACCTTGTTTGTGCAAAGGCGCTTGTTATACGTCCGGGGGACGCGACCAAGTACATTTTGACGCAGTATTTTATCCCGGAGAACAAGCTGCAGCCGGAGAACGACGATCACACCGCAGGCGCACACTATAAAGAGTGGGTGGAAAAAGGATTTATCACCCTTAACGAGGGCAACGAAGCGGACCTGGCAAACGTGGCGGCGTGGTTTTATAAGCTCTACAAAGAACACGGGATAAAGCTTTACAAATGCGGATACGACCAAAAGTTCGCGAAAGAGTGGCTTGCTGCAATGGAAGACTACGGATGGACAAAGGCAGCGGGCGACGTTGAAATGATTTTGCAGAACGCGCAAACGCTGTCAAATGCAATAAATCTTTGCGAAGCTGATTTTAAAAGCCGCTTAATCAATTACAACGACAATCCCGTCGACAAATGGAATTTGTCAAACGCTTGTTTAAAGCTGAGCGAACAGCGGCAAGCGCTTATTATCAAAACCGAGAACGCCAAGAAGATCGACGGCGCCGTAACGCTGGCGAGCTTGTACGAAATGTGGCGGCGGTATAGATCAGACCTAAAGAAACTGACAGGGGGCTAAACAATGGGAATTTTCGACAGACTATTCAAAAGGGCACCGAGGGGAACAAAGTTTGCGCCCATGTTAAACGGTTGGTTACCCATTTACGGACAGAACGGCACGACGATCTACGAAAGCGACGTAGTACAGCAGGCGCTTAAATGTATCGTTGACGAAATAAAAAAGCTTATCCCGACCCATATACGCATGAACGGGTCCGACCCGGTCCCGGTTGTGGGGAATATCCAGGAAGTTTTGAACGACCCCAACCCGCTTATGACAACAAGCGAATTTTTGGAGAAAACGACGTGGCTTTTGCTGCTTAACTACAACGCTTTTATAATTCCGACCTATTACACATGGAAAGACGAAAAAACAGGCGTTGAGCGCCGCAGATATGAAAGCCTTTACCCGATAAAGCCGATGCAGGTTGATTTTATCGAGGATGCGAGCGGGGAGCTTTTCGTCACGTTTTGGTTTGAGAACGCGGAAAAAACCACGATACCCTACAAAGACGTTATACACCTTAAATACAATTACAGCGTTTCACAGTACATGGGCGGCAATGAATGCGGGCAGCCGAACAACGAAGCGTTATTAAAAACGTTGGAGCTTAACAGAACATTGCTTACAGGCATAGCAAAGGCTATGAAAGCAAGTTATGCAGTAAACGGCGTTGTAAAGTATAACACGCTTATGGACGACGGCAAAATGGCTGTAGCGCTTGCCGAGTTGGAGCGAAAGCTTGATGAGGGGCAGAGCGGATTTTTGCCGCTTGATTTGAAAACGGATTTTACGCCGCTAGAGCATAAAACCGAGATCGTAAACGCCGAAACGTTGCGTTTTATCGACGAAAAAATATTAAGAAATTGGCGAGTTCCCCTGCCGATACTGATGGGCGATTTTACAAAAGATCAGTATGAAGCATTTTATCAAACCGCCCTTGAACCCATTATTATAGAGTTTTCGCAGGCGTTCACCAAGCACATATTTACGCAGCGCGAAAAGGCGTTCGGGAACATGATAAAGCTTTACCCGAAAGAGCTTGTTTTCATGAGCGTAGCGCAAACGCTTGAAATGATAAACATACTCTCACCGACCGGGGCGCTTTTTGAGAATGAGAAGCGCACGGCGTTAGGCTTGAAGCCCTTGCCGGAGCTTGAGGGTAAGCGTTATATGTCTCTTAACTGGATAGACGCGAACAACGCGGCGCAGTATCAGACCGGCGCAAAGGTTAATATTGACGTCGTGGACGAATCAAAAGAGGAAAGCGAGGTATAAAACAAAATGCCGAAAATGATTGAAAAGGAATGCGGTGGGCTTGTAACGCGCGACTATAAAACCACGCTTGAAACCCGCGAGGAAAACGAGCTGGGAATCATCGAGGGGCGCCCGATAGTTTACGGGGCTTTTGCTGATATCGGCGGAATGTTCCGGGAAATAATCATGCCGGGAGCGCTCGACAAATGCGATTTAACAGACGTTCGCCTCTGCCTTAATCATGATACGGGTTATGTGTACGCCCGCAGCCGTAACAATACGGCAAACAGTACGATGCAGCTCACGCCGGATAATATGGGCTTATATTTCCGCGCGGGGCTTGCGATCAAGGACAGCCCGAGAGCAAAAGACTATTATTCCGCAGTAACGCGCGGCGATATGGATAAAATGTCGTTTATGTTTGCTATCGCTGGCGAAGAGTGGGAAGACCTGGACACGGACTACCCCACCCGCAAAATCATTTCACTTGCTACCGTTGTAGAAATCAGCGCCGTTACATTTCCGGCGTATGAAGCTACCTCGATAAATGCCCGAGACAAGGCGGCACTGGAGAGCGCCCGGCTTGCGTTGGAGAACGCGAAGCGGTCAAACGGCAAAACGCTGGACAGCGTAACCAGTAACCCGTTGGAGCTTGAAAAAGCAAAATTTGATTTTATCACAAAATTTACAAGGAGCATGAAAGCATGAGAAAGAAATTACTTGAAAAGAGACTCGCAAAGCTCAATGCAAAGCTTGCCGAGATCAGAAGCAAGGTACAGACCAGCACCGACGCCGCAGAGGTTAGAGAGCTAACCGAACGCGCCGCAGAGATCACCGACGATATCGACGATATCACCGCAGAACTTGCGATTATCGAGGACGAGGAAAAGAGAGCCGCAGCGCAGACCGCAAACGAGCAGCGCGGCACCGTTCCCGCAGGCGCACAGCTTGTAAACCCCATTTCTATGGGCGGCGCAAGCTTTGGCACACCCGAGAAGCGCGAAGACGAGGACATTTACGCGGGCATGGAGTACCGCAGAGCGTTCAAGGAATACGTGCAGCGCGGAACAGCGATCCCGGAAAAGTTCGAGCAGAGACAGGCAGCGGCGAACACAAACAGCCTCGGCGCGATCATTCCGACCACCATTCTTAACGAGCTCACAAACGAGATCCGCAAGGTGTATGGCAACCTTTATTCAAAGGTCCGCAAGCTCAATATCCCCGGCGGCGTAAAGATCCCTGTTGGTAAGCTTCAGGCTACCTTCAAGTGGATCACCGAAAAGACCGTAAGCCCCAGGCAGAACGCCGGAACAACCGAAACCGTTGAGTTCTCTTACAACGTGGGCGAAATCCGCATAGCCGAGACTCTTCTTGCATCGATCGTAACCCTTGACGCTTTCGAGCGCGAGGTTGTAAAGGTTATGCTTGAAGCGTTCCTCCAGGCTATGGATATCGGAATCGTACGGGGAACAGGCAACGGACAGATGCTCGGAATCCTTAACGACAGCCGCGTACCCGCCGGAAACGTCGTAACCTTTACCGCTGCCGAGATCAACGACTGGACCAAGTGGCGCAAGAAGTTCTTCGCAAAGCTGCCGCTGGGCTATCGTTCGGGCGACTTTATTTTCCCGCTTTCGACCGTTGAAAGCTACCTCGAGACAATGGCGGACAACAACAACAACCCCATTTTCAGACAGGCTACCGGGCTTGAGATGGGCGACGGCGACGCAGCAGCGCCTAACGGTCGGTTCTTCGGTCGTACGATCGACGTAGTAGAGCCCGACGTTGTCGAGGACTTCGACGCAGCAAACGCCGGTGACGTTGTCGGTGTATTCTGGCAGCCCGAAGCGTACGCGATCAATTCGAACATGCAGTTCGGCATGAAGCGTTACTTTGATGAAGAGGCGAACGAGTGGGTAAACAAGATGCTTGTTATCGTTGACGGCAAGCTCGTAAATCCCGCGGGCGTATGGCTTATCAAGAAAAGCACCACTTGATAAAGGGGGGCGGACACTATGACGAACGTTGAAGCATTAAAAGCCCTTTATGTGGCTTTAGGCGGTAACGCTGACGACGTTGCGGGAGCAAACAGCAACGCGGAGTTAATCGCCGCCCTTGCGGGCGTAATGCCCGAGAGCGGCGCAACATTGCCGGAAGTAACGGCAGCAGATAACGGCAAGGTCTTGACCGTTGCCGACGGCAAGTGGGCAGCCGTAGCGCCTACAACAGCCGCAACGCCTACAACCTAATAAAAAACAGGAGGAAATTTTATCATGATTAACGCAAATAAGATCGTACCCGTAACAAAGAGCGACCTGCTTTCAATCCTCGCAAACGCGGCACTTCTTGCGGCAAAGACCGTGACCGCGCTTGCGGCGACCGCGCCCGGCGTTTTCTCGATCAGCGAAAACCCCGCGACCGATGTTACCATCTGCAATGAGCCCGTAAAGTCGTTTGACTTCGCAAGCGGCTCGAGCGCTGCAACGGTTTATTTCATTGCGGATTATGCTTACGAGGGTTTCAAGGTTGCGGGCACAGCCGTAACCACCAGCGGCGCGACCGTGGATCCTAACAGCGCTACGCTTTACAAAGCAACGCTTTCAAGCGGAGCCGTTACAATCGCGGCTTGCTACTGATACATTTTTACGGAGTGGCAAGAGCTTGAAAAGCCTTTTTGTTACTTTAATCTCCTTTTCCCATACTTTCACAAAATCGGGGGCGACACTATGACACAAGAAATGCTTGCAGGCGTAAAAGACGCTTTAGGAATCGGCGGCAATTACCAGGACAACACTATCTCGACGTATATCGAAGAAGTTTTGGACTATTTAGAGGGCGCCGGGATTGACGTTTCCAAGGTAAAGCCGGGGCTTGTGGCGCGTGGCGTTTCCGATTTGTGGAATTATGGATCCGGCGGCGGTAAGCTTTCGGAATACTTCATGCAGAAAGCCACGCAAATGAGCTATAAGGGGGCTTGATTATGGCGTATGTATCAGTAAAACCCTACAAGCCGTCCGCGCCGTTTTCCGTTCCGTTCAAAATCGGAACGCCGACGAATGAAACCCTCAAGGGCGTTCCGACAAAGACCTACACGGAATCCGAGCCGGTATATTTTGGCAACTTGCGAACTTTTCTAGGTACCGAAAGTGTAAAAGACGGACTTTACAGCGTTATAGACACGGCGACGCTTGAAACGTGGTACACGCCCGAATTAAAGGCGGATTGCCGCGTGCATTTGCTGGAAAGCGACGAATTTTACGAAGTAGTCGGAACGCCCGAGGATATACAAAAGCGGCACCAGTACATGAAAGCACGCTTGCAAGCCGTAAAAGGGGGCGCGTAAGTTATGGCAAAGAAAAAGGGCTGGGGAATCAACTTTGAGGGCTTCACCGAACTTTCGGAAAAATATGTAAAATTGGGCGGCGACCTAAAAGAAATCGCGGGCGACTGCTTAAAATTTATTCCGAAAAAAGTTAATCCGCAGCTAAAAAAAGCCATGGCAAAGCATGAGCGCACAGAGAAAACGGTTAAGACGCTTGTTGAGGGGCAAACACCCTCATGGGCGGGCGACATTGCCACAATACAGGTCGGCTTTGATATATCCCACGGCGGGCTTGCTTCGGTCTTTTTGATGTATGGGACGGCGCGGCACACGCCCGTCAATCAATACGGAACACCGAAAAAGGCGGGAGCAAAAGACAACCCGGGAATGGAAGCCGATAAAAAGCTCTATAATGCAATTTACGGGACAGCCGTTAGAAAAGAGATCAGCAAAGAGCAAGAACAGATTTTTATAAAAGCAATTGAGGAAAAGCTTGAAACTAAAGCATAAAGGGGCAAAACATGGAAGATACATTGCTTGAAATTTTGGGGGCTTTTGAAGTTCCTGTTATACGGCAAGGGAGCCTCGCACCCGAAGCGCCGTACCCGGAAACGTTTTTCACCTTTTGGAATAGATCGGAAGAAGAACAAACCGCCTACGACAACGAGGACGCGGCTTTTGTCGTTCATGAATTTGATGTAAATGTATATTCGACCAACCCCGCCACAGTTTACAGCCTGTTAAAAAACGCGCGGGACGCGTTGAAGAAAGCAGGCTGGGAGACACCCGACAGGGGGCACGACATAGCAAGCGACGAAATAACGCACACCGGGCGCGGCTTGACTTGTGTTTACCTGGAAACAATAACAGAGTAAAGGAGCATAAAAATGGAAGTTTTCGAATTTAGAGGCGTTGATAATCTTTACGTTGCAAAGGTAACGAAAGACGACAGCACCGGCTACACTTGCGAAACACCCGTGAAGCTTGCACCCGTAGCCGAGATCGGCAAGACCACCGAAAGCAACAGCGAGGCGCACTACTATGATAACAAGGCTTTAATCGTTATCAACAGCGAGGGCGCCGACGAAATCACGCTGACAATCGCACCGCCCGAGCTTGAAATGCTGGCGAAGATCACGGGCAGAGCTTTCGACGAAACAACAGGAATGTTAATTGATACCGTCCGCGACAATGCCTATTACGCGATCATGTACCGCACAAAGGGCACCGACGGAAAGTATCGTTATGTATCGCGCTTAAAGGGACAGTTCAATATCCCGGACGAAACAAACGCGACCGAGAACGATGGCACCGACACCAACAACACACAGATCACCTTTACGGGCATTTACACCGAGCACGAGTTCACAAAGGGCAAGTATAGCGAAACCACACAGACATGGGAGCCCGGCAGCGCGAAAGGAATCGTTGTTGACACCCGTTACGGGCTGGCGAACGTTTCCGGCTTTTTCGCACAGGTACAGACGCCCGACACCGTGAGCGCAAGCGGAACGGTTAATGTTACGGGCGTAACCCTTACACCCAGCACCGCAGCGCTTGAAGTTGATGAAGAGCTGCAGCTCACCGCGACAGTAACACCCGCAAGCGCAACCGACAAGAGCGTAAGCTATGCAAGCAGCAACAACAGCATTGCAACAGTAACCGCGGGCGGCAAGGTAAAGGGAATCGCGGCGGGATCGGCGGTTATTACAGTAACCACCACGGACGGCAGCTTTGAGGACGTTTGCGCCGTCACCGTTACAAGCTGACAACTCACCCCATATATACCTTCTTTCGGATAGGGCGGCGGCAATTTGAAGCTGCCGCCCTTTTCCAAAAGATAACCACACAAAAAGGAGAAAAGCAAAAATGGAATTAAAGCTCAATATTTACAGCGCCACAGAAAAAGGCAAGATAGAAAGGACATATACAGCCGAGGGCTACGACCTCATGCTGGGAACGATCGACAACCTTGTTTCGATAATCGACCTTGACAAGATCGAAGACGACAAGGCAGTCGCCGGAATGATTATCAAGGGTTACAGACAGATAAAGCCGCTTTTGCACGACGTTTTCGGAGCTACCGAGGAGGAGTTGAACCGCACCCGCGTTTCCGACCTTATCCCGTTAATTATCGATATCTGCCGCGCAAGCCTTGCGAGCTTTGAAATCTTAAAAAGCCAAAAAAACTGACGGGCGGGGTATTTACTGATAATACCCCGATGAATGTTGTTTTATTTGACCTTGAAATGACCTTGACGGAGCGTTTCACGGGTACAACGCCGCTCACATGGAAAAGGGAAAAGGCGCGGGACGTTTTCGCGCTTTTGGTAAGCTTTAACTCATGGAGCAGGCGGAACACGAAAAAGAAAAAGAACGTTATACGCCGACCTGCCGGAGATGATTGGTTTTAAGGCGGCGGCGTAAAGAGAGGGCGGCAAAATGGCGGACATTAAGAACAATATAACGACCAGTTTCAAAGCGGACATCTCACAGTTAAAAAGCGGCATAAGCGAAGCGAACAGACAAATAAGGCTGGCAAACGCCGAATTTAAAGCGGCGGCGTCAAGCCTTGACTTTATGGCGAACAGCGCCGACGGAATCCGGGCGAAGCTGGACCAGCTCAACAAGGTATTAAACAACCAAGAGAAGATCCTCGACGCCTACAAAAAACAGCTTGAATTGACCGTAAAAGAGCAGGGCGACGGGAGCAAAGCCGCCGATGATTTACGGATAAAGATTGCAAACCAGCAAGCCGCCGTTAACGACACGAAAAAACAGATACAAGACTACGACGCCAAGCTTGAAGAGGCAGAAAAGAGCATGAAAGACGGCGCAAAAGCTGCCGACAATTTGGGCGATGCGGTGGACGATGCCGGAGACAAAGCAAAAAGCGCTGGGGACGGCGGCTTTACGGTATTAAAGGGCGCAATTGCTGACCTTGTGGCGAACGCGATCAGCAAGGCGGTCGAAGCTTTAAAAGACTTCGCGAAAGAAGTCGTAAACGTCGGCATGGAATTTGACACCCAAATGTCAAAGGTTAAGGCTATAAGCGGAGCGACCGCCGACGAAATGACAGCGCTACGCGATAAAGCCAAAGAAATGGGCGAAAGCACCAAATATACGGCGACAGAAGCCGGCGAAGCTTTCGAGTATATGGCAATGGCGGGCTGGAAGTCTTCGGAAATGCTGAACGGTATCGAGGGCATAATGAACCTCGCGGCAGCTTCGGGCGAAAATTTAGGCACGACCTCGGACATTGTAACGGACGCATTAACCGCGTTCGGATTGTCAGCGAAAGACGCGGGACACTTTGCCGACGTATTAGCGGCAGCCGCGACAAATTCAAACACAAACGTCGGCATGTTGGGACAGTCTTTCAAATACGTTGCGCCGCTTGCCGGGGCTATGAGTTACTCGGCGGAAGATATAGCCGTCGCTTTGGGTCTTATGGCTAACGCCGGAATAAAGGCTGACATGGCGGGCACAAGCTTGCGAAACGTTCTGCAGCGTATGGCAAAGCCCACCAAGGAATCCGCGAACGCAATGACGGAGCTCGGGCTTGCATTGTACGACGAAAACGGGAAAATGTATTCTTTGATGGAGATCATGCAGCAAATGCGTGGCGCGTTTTCAAATATCATGATCCCGATTGAAGAATACGACGCCGCCGTTGCGGAACTAGATCAACAGTTAGCCGACGGAACGATAAAACAGAAGAAATACGACGAAGCCCTAGAAGAATTAAATTTACGAGCTTTCGGAGCAGAGGGAGCAGAAAAAGCAAGAGCCGCCGCAATGTTAGGCGGAGCGCGTGCGCTTGCCGGGCTTTTGGCTATTGCAAACGCTACCGAGGAAGACTTCGACTCGCTGACCGCTTCAATTTACAATTGCGAGGGAGCCGCGCAAACTATGGCGGACACCATGCTCGACAATTTGGGCGGCGATATGACCATTTTACAAAGTAAGCTCGCCGGGGTAAAACTGGCATTATATGAGCAGCTCGAGCCCGCTTTGCGGTCCGGCGTTGAAGTTTTGGGGAAAATGGTTGAGGTTTTGAAGTGGATTGTGGACCATAGCGCGGCGATTGCGGCAGGGCTTAAAGTTATAGCGGCGGGCGTCGCGGCTTATGTGGCATATACTACCGCGTTGAAGATCATGAAAGACGGCTTTATGTCGTTAACGATCGTCACAAAGGCGGTTGCTGCTGCCCAGGCGGTATTAAATGCCGTAATGGCGGCTAACCCCATTGGACTTATAATTGCGGCAATTGCGTCGCTTGTGGCGGCGTTCGTGATATTGTGGAACAATTGCGAAGAGTTCCGCGAGTTCTGGATCAACTTGTGGGAGAACATTAAAGAAGTCGCAAGCATTGTCGGCGAAGCAATCGCGGGCTTTTTTGCAAACGCATGGGACGCGATCAAGAACGCGTGGAGCGCCGCCGGGGACTTTTTCGGGGGCGTTTGGGACAGCGTCAAAAATGCTTTTGCGAACGTTGGCGAGTGGTTTTCTGACGTTTTCACGACCGCATGGGAGAACATTAAAAGCGCTTTTGCAAACGTCGGGGAGTGGTTTAAGGGCGTTTTTGAGGGCGCAAAGAACATAATCGAAAAGATATGGGAGAGCGTGACCGAGATCGTAAAAGCGCCCATAAATTTCTTGATTAGGGGGCTTAATAAGTTCATTGACCAGCTCAACAAAATACAGATACCCGATTGGGTACCGGGCGTTGGCGGTTATGGGCTTGATATCCCGCGGATAAACGAGCTCGAGCGCGGCGGAGTTTTGAAGCGCGGGCAGATAGGATTTTTAGAGGGCAACGGCGCCGAAGCGGTCGTACCGCTTGAAAACAACGCGGCATGGATAAACGCAACCGCCCAGGCAATGAAACAGGCGCTTGAAAGTGAGGGCATTATCGCCGGAGCGGCATCCGCGCCTGCTGCCGGACAGGGAATTGTATTTAACCAGTACAACAACAGCCCGAAAGCTCTTTCGCGGCTGGACATTTACCGGGCGACACAGAATCAGCTTAATTTTGCAAGGGGGACAATCTGACAATGCAGGTAAAAGCGACAAACCAGTACGGCAATTTTGCGACGTATCACCTTAACGACAATATTTCCGCGCTTATCAGCGTTACGGGCTTAAACCCGCCCACGGCGAACATATCGACAAGCCCGATTGCTACGAAAGATGGATCCGTTTTCACGAACGCGCAGGCAGAAAACAGAAACATTGTTTTGACGTTCGCGGCGACGGGTCCCAACCCCGGATCATTGCGCACGGCGTTATATTTCATTTTCAAAGTGAAAGAGCCGATATCGCTCGAGATCAAGGCGAACGGACGCACCGCAAATATAGACGGCTACGTCGAGAGCATAAGCGCGGACCCGTTCGCAAAGAAACAGCGCGTGCAAATTTCTATCATCTGCCCGGACCCCTATTTTTTGAGCGAAGAGGAAAGCCACGTCGTTATATATCCGCAAAGTAATATAGTTACCTTTTCAGACACCGCACACGGGGCTATTTTCGAGCTTAACGTGTCGGGCAGTATAACAGGGGGGTTAACTATCGGAAACGCCCTTACGGGGCAAAATTTCACGATTGACGGGGATTATCAGAGCGGCGACAAGATCACACTTGACACAAGGCAAGGTTTAAAGGCGCTGACGCTGACCCGGAACGGCGAAACAACGAACATTCTGCAATATATGAACGCGACCGAACACGACTGGTTGCAGCTTATACCCTACGACAACAATTTAATCACGCTTTCAAGCTCAAATTGTAGCGGGCTTGTGCGCTGGCAGACCCATTATGAGGGGGTGTAAATCGTGGCTTTAATGTTTTATTTGCTCGATAGTCAAATGAAAATAAAGCGGGTTATTGAAACATACAAAAGCGCTATATGGACTGAGCGTTATAACGAGCGGGGCGACTTTGAGCTCTATATCCCCGCGACTGCCGACATAATCGCGGACGTAAATTTCAACAGCACGAACACAACGCAATATATCTGCCGCGCCGATGATACCAAAAAATGCGGCATGATTGAATCAATCAAGATCAGCACCGACGCGGACGAGGGCAATTATCTGACCGTTTCGGGACACATGATAGAATCCGCGATTTTTCGCCGCGTGGTTTTATCACAGTTCACCTATACCGGCAGCGCTGCAAAGACGATTGAGCGCCTTTTGTATCGCAGCATTATCGCGCCGGGCGACAGCCACAGAAAAATAAACGGTTTCACATTCAAAAACAGCCTTACGACTGCCGACCGCGACTTGACCAACCAGTACAACGGCGAGAACGTGGGCGAAGCGATCGAAGCAATATGTAAAACCCTTGATATCGGGTACCGGGCAAATTTTGACCTTGAAAGCGGCGCTATAGAGTTTGAAATATACGAGGGAACAAACCGCACCCTCGGACAGACCGAGGTCCCGCCCGTGATTTTCTCGAATGATTTTAATAATCTGCTTTCGAGCGCCTTAACCGTGAACGTGGAGCCGTGGAAAAACACCGCAATGGTTTTAGGCGAGGGACAAGGCACAAGCCGAGTGAAAGCCCTTTTTGCGGGCTATCAGATGGGAATCGAGCGGCGCGAAATGTACGTGAACGCGGAGCAGACCAGCACGAACGGCAACGAAATGACCCCGCAAACGTATTTTAACGCCCTTTATGACAAGGGACAACAGGCGCTGGGGGAAAGTAAGGTATTGACCGAAACCGAAGCCGATGTGGCGCCGAATTACGGGTTTAAGCTCAACCAGGATTATTTTTTGGGCGATTGGGTAAGCGTACGCAATGAGTACGGCATGGAGAGTAACCCGCGCGTGGTTGAGATCATCGAAGCCCAGGACGAAACGGGCTACAGTATTATCCCGACATTTTCAACAGAATAAAGGCAGAAAAACAGGAGAAAAGCCCCGGCGGTTATGCCGAGGCTTTTTGTTTTGGGGAAATGCCGATTGTTGCAGACAAATCAACGGGAATATTATACCCTTTTCGGGTCCGAAAATCAAGACACCGCGCGGACCTTTTCCGCGAGTTCGGAGCTTTCGAGGATATCGGGAATTTTGCACCCGAGAACGGCAGCTATTGCCGCGAGGGTTTCAATCTTTGCCCCGTCAATATTTCGGTTTCCTTGTTCGTAATGCTGATAGGCGCCCAGGTTAAGCCCCGCCGCTTTGGCGAGCTGGCTTTGAGACAGCCCCGCCGCTAGTCTTTTGTTTTGTAAATTACTCATGCGTAATAAAGCCTCCTTTTCCACTATTCAAAATTATATATCATTTTGTATATATATATCAATTGACATATTGCACAAAGTTTCCGGCTTAAATTTGTGCAACATTTGATATATATTTTTCTTGACTATGTATATCTTTTGATATATAATGAATACAGAACAAAGGAAAACAACAACAAAGCAAAGGAGCACAAAATCATGACAAACGCACAGATTATTTTATCAAACAGTATCAAGCTTATGGAAGACGGGATCCTCAAAGGGTCCGGCATACTGGCAACAGTAACCGACAGCGAGGGAAACACAAAGCAGATCGAGCTGCCCGAAACAATCCACACTTTCGCAGCATGGAAGAGCCTGGGCTACATCGTGAAAAAGGGACAGAAAGCAAAAGCGGCTTTCACAATTTGGAAATACGCCGAGAGCAAGAAGCAGAACGACGAAGAAGAAGCCGAGGGCAGAATGTTTATGAAAACGGCGCATTTCTTCACAAAGGACCAGGTCGAGAAAATAGCATAAAGCACACAAGCCGACGGGCGGCGGCAAAACCGCCCGAGAAAAGGAGCAGAAAATGAACGCAACAATAAAAATTCAAAACGTTTACGACGAGATTTTGGAAGAGACAGCCCCGGAGCTTGTAATAACAACAGGCAAAAAGACTTTTATTGGCGCCCTCTTCTTTCCCCGTGAAAAGTGGCAGAAGCCCCGCAAGGTTTTGGAGCAGATCGAAGCCGAGGGCGAGCCGCTGAAAATATTACTTGACGCCTACGACCTGTTAAAGCGCCACAACATGACAAAGGCAGACGACAAGACATTTCAAACGATGGTGCATTGGCAGTATGTAAACGGATTTTCTGACGAAATGGCAACAGAAAATTATAAATATAAAAACGATACCGAGTATTTAAACCATTTGAGGGCGGGGGCTTGATCCCCGTTCCCGGACGATCAGAAAAGGGGCGGCAAAAGTAGCCGCCCTTTTGTTATACAAACCCACCAAAATTGCGGGGCAATATTTGTCTATAATTATATATCAAAAAGTATATAAAACCGCTTGACAATATATATCATTTGATATATAATAAAGTCACAAGGTAAACAAAAGAACACCACACGAAAGAGAGGGCGAGAAAATGACGATCAAGACCAGCAGCAAAAAGAATTTTGAAGCAGCAATTAAGGAATACCGGGCGAGGGGTTATAACTTAATAACCTACACAGCAAAGCTTGCGGAGCTGGAAAAGGAAAACGAAATTGTTATTATCACAAGATAACAGGGCGCGGGGCAAAGCCCCCGCCGGACACGATCAGAAAGAGAGTGCGACAAGATGACAAATAACAAAACCGTAAGCGTAGAATTGACAAGGGCTGAAATTTGCGACTTGATTATAACCTGCAACATTAGACAGAGCGAAAAGGACGGCAAAAAGTGGAGCGTGTTATATAACAAGCTGATGAAGCAGTTAAAAGAATTTGACGCGGCAAACGGCAAGAAGCACTAAAGCAAAAGAAAGAGAGGGCGACAAAATGAGCGAAGCAAAGAAGAGTTTTAAAAAGCTTGTTGAAGACCTGGCGGAGCTGGACAGCATGAACGAGAAAACCGTCGCGGAATGGTTTACACGTTGCGACTACAGTTACCAGCGCGAGGGAATAAGCTACAAAGAGTTAGAGCTTTTGTTGAAGCTTGCAAACAAGATCGGGGCGGCGGTTAAATAACCGCCCTTTTTTGTGGTACATTGTACGACAAAAATACGACACCAGGGCAAAAACCGCCCTTTTTAGTGTCGTATGCAAAAACACCCGCAAGCCCTTATTTATCAAGCCTTGCGGGGTTTTATCAAAAAATCAGTACGACACCGAGCTGGGACACGTTGGAGACAAAAAGAAGCAAAAAGAAAAACCCCGAAAGCCTTTATTTTTCGGGGTTTTTTGCAATGAGCCACTCGGGACTCGAACCCGAGACAACTTGATTAAAAGTCAAGCGCCAAAATCCCGCAAGCCTTTATTTATGCGGGTTTTCGGTTTCGTGTACGACACCTATACGACACTAGGCAAAAATGCGGTCCAGCTTTTCGGCTGCATTTTCTTTCAATTCGTCCAAATGGGCATAAATCCTATTTATCATTGTCGTGTCGGCGTGTCCCATAAGTTCCGCCGCCTTTTTCGGGCTTACGTCCGAATAATAAAGCATTGTACCATAGTTATGCCGGAAAATGTGCGGCGTGAGCGTTTCGGCGTCGGGCGTTTCCAGGGCGAGCGCCTTTTGTATCTTTTCCCAAAATCGGCGGAAAGATGATTTTGTAAGCGGGGATCCGTCGGGCATGGAGAACAGCAAGCCGCCCTTGTCTGCCGTGTAAGCCCGTAAAACGGGCAGAAACGGCGCGGGAATCGGGATGTCTCTAATACTATAACTATTTTTCGTCCGCTCGATTTTAGGGGCGTTTCCGTCGAATACAAGGGCGCGGCGGACATATACAACCTTTTTCTTTAGATCGACGGCGGACACGTCGAGCGCGAGGCACTCTTCGCGACGCAGACCGCAATAATAAAGCATGAGCACGAAAACCCGCTCCCGTTCCGTGAGATCGGCGGCAAAAAGCGCCGCCTTTTCTGCTGCCGTGAGCGCCCGCTTTTCGTTTCTGACCTTTTTGGGGGCTATCAGCTTTTTTATATTGACGCCGCGCCGGATATCAATTTCGGCGTCACCGGCTGCCGCGTATATCTGCCGGAGCGTCAACTTTATTTTATTGCACGTTTCGGGCTTGTGGAAATTATCGTCGACAATCGCCTGTAGGTCCGCTTGCGTTATTTCGGAGAAATAGAGGTCGCCTATTTCGGGCAGCAGGTGCCGCTCTATTACGTTTGAATACATAGCGCGGGTATTTATCGCAACGTGGGCTTTTTCGGTCCTTAACCAGCGCCGCGCGAAAGCCCCGAACGCGAAGTCGTTACCGGGGCGGGCGTTTTCGGCTAGATATTTCTGCTTTGCCGCAAAGGCTTTCTTTTCCAGTTCCGCTTTTGTGGCGGCGTAGATCGAGCGGCGGACGAGACGCCCGTCCGCGTCCCGCCCGAGTGTTATTTTCTTCTCATAGCGTGGCATTGTTTAACCCCCTTTATAATCGCGGAGCATTTTGGCATATTCCAAAAGCCGCGCTTGCTGGCTTTCGTCCATTGACCGCGCTATCGTGTCAATTTCCACAACAAGGTCCGGGGGGCGTTCTTCTTTATCCCACCCCATGAGCACTTGCGGCGATAGGTGCAGAATTTCGGCAAGCGGTAACACGATATCGAGCGGAAACTTTTTAATTTCTTCGCTTTCATAACGATAATACGTGGCGCGGTTTATATGGAGCTTTTCGGCTATATCGTCAACGGACAGCCCAAGTTCTAGCCGCCTGGCTTTAATGCGTTCGTTTATTTCCATTTAATCACCCCGCTTTCTACCGTGATTATATAACAGAAATTGCAGAAAAGCAACAAAAAATGCCGACATTGAAAAATTTTGTCGCAAAAAAGCGAAAAAACTGTTGACACGGTTTTTGTGAAGTGTTATTGTTGAATTGTCGCAAGAACGCGACAGCGAAAACGGCAAAGAGAGGGGGCGACAAAATGGTAAACGTTAATAAGTTTAAAGCTAAAATGGTTGAGTGCGGGCTTAACGTCGACAAGCTTTCCGAAGCAACAGGCATAAGCAGAGCCACAATTTACAGGCGTTTAAACCACCCGGAAGAAATCACGATCGAAGAAGCGGACGGGTTTGCGGTTGCGCTGGAAATGACGGGCGCAGAAGCGGCGGCGATTTTTTTTAATCAATTTGTCGCATAAATGCGACAGAAAGAGGGCGACGGAATGAGAAAACCAAAAGAGCCGAAGCCGCTGACCCTGGCAGACGTGAAAGGAATTTTGAACGACGTTTTAGAGGTTTTGGACATGGACCCGAGGCGCTTTGCGGCAGAATACGCGCCGGACGTAAAGACCCACAACGAAACACTATTACGAATATTCACCGACGGCGAACGGATCCGGCTTGCCAAGAGCTTTATAAAAGGGCTGGCGGACCTTATCACGAAGGACGAAGAAAGGCGGCGGGGCAATGGTTGAGAGCTTAACGAAGTATTTAAGCGTTTCCGAGATTGCCGAGCGTTACGGCTTTACAGAAAAAGCCGTGAGGGATCTTTGTCACGCCCGAGGACAAAAGTTTGCTTTCAAGCTCAAAGAAAAGGGGCGCTACTACATCGACCACAAAAAATTCAAAGCGCACCTAGAGCGCAAACGGCGAGAGGGTTAAGCAATGGCATATTACAACACCTGCCCGATTTGCGGGGCAACACTGGATTGCGGGGAGAAATGCGACTGTCAAGAAATCAGCGCGAGGAACGCGGCGAAATGGGAACACTTAACGAAGCAAGAGGACGGCGGGCAATTCCGCCTGCTGCCGGAGACAATAACAAAGAACGGAGATTTGGAGAAATGAGCGAAGCAGCAAAAAACACCATGAACAGTCTAACAATCGAAGAGCTTGACGCTTTGCACGTCGGTTGCGGTTTCGTGGCGATCATCAGCAACGGCACACTTTGCGCCGTAGTACCCGAGGAAAAGGCGGAGCAGGCAGAAACGGAGCGTGTAAATCGTGGCTTTTAATTTGAAACGGTTTGAAACCGAAGCGGAATGGCTAGAAGCCCGCAAAAACTACATAGGTGGAAGTGACAGCTCTTGTATCATCGGGCTCAATCCGTGGAAAAGCAATGTAGAGCTTTGGCGGGAAAAGACCGGGAGAAAAGCGCCGGACGATCTGCACGGCAACGCGGCGGTCGAGTTTGGCAAGGCAGCCGAGGAACATTTGCGCGAGCTTTTCGCGCTGGACTATAGGGAACGCGGAATCCGCGTCGATTATGCCCCTTTTAATTTTTGGACAAATACCGCATACCCATGGGCGCACGCAAGCCTTGACGGCTGGCTCTTCGAGTTCGGAACGGGCAAAAAGGGAATCTTTGAAGCGAAGACCGCGACCATAAACAGCACCGCCCAGGCGGAAAAATGGAGAAACGGGATCCCGCAAAACTATCTTTGCCAACTGCTGCACTATTTCGCAGTAACCGGCGCGGACTTCGCGATCTTAACCGCTTATTTGCGTTATTCGTTTGAGGGCGAAGAGATCGACGTAATAGTGCGCCGCTACCGTTTAGAGCGGGAGCAGGTACAAGAACAGATTGACTATTTGATGAAGAAAGAGCGCGAGTTTTGGGAGCACGTGAAGAACGACACCGAGCCGCCGTTGTTTCTGAACATTTAAGAGAAAAGAGGTTTATATGGAGTTTTCAATCATCCCCGGAGCTGACGGGAATTTAACTTTTAAGGATTTTGAGCAGATAAAGACCGAGCTTTCGGCAGCGTTAAAGACCTACAAAGGGATCGTTTTTCAGCCCGAAGACATAAAGGCAGCGAAAGACTACCGGGCGCACCTTAACAAGACCGCCGCAGCCTTAAAAGACAACTTTGCGGAGAAGAAAAAAGAGTTATACGCCCAGCTTTACACGCTGGAATCGCAGACAAAAGAGCTCGTTGACATCGTGAACGACTGCACAAGCACGATCGACGCGCAGATAAAGGCATTTGAAGCCGAGGAAAAGGCGGCGAAGCTGGCGGAGTGCAGGAAGATTTTCGACGAAGAGTTTAAGGAAATGCACGAAATATTGGTAATCCCGACATTTGAGCAGATACAGAACGAACGCTGGCTAAATAAAACCTTTACGCTTTCAAAGGTTGCGGAAGAAATGAAAGCAAGGCGCGAAGAGATCGAACGCGACCTCGACACCCTGGATAGGCTTGAAGCGTTTAGCTTTGAAGCGAAAGAAGAGTATTTCCGAACCCTTGATATCAACAGGGCAATCGCAGAGGGGCAGCGGCAGGCAGATATACAGCGCCGCAAGGAAGAAGCAAGACGGCTCGCGGAAGAAGAAGCAGCGCGCAAGGCGGCAGAAGCCGCCGCCACGAAGCCCACAACGCCCGCAGAAGCCCCCGAAGAGGTTAAGGCGGACAACAACACCCCCGAAACCTTAACGGCGGAAATTGCCCCGTTTATCGCGGGAGAAACCACACATATTTTGATAATGACGGTTGACAGCAAGGGGTTCCGGGCGATCATCAACGAAGAGCAGAAAGCGGAGCTCAACAGAGTTATTAAAGATTTTATCACACGCAGCGGCGTGAAGATGGAAAGAATAGGGGGCTGACAATATGGCAGAAATCAAGAACACGAACATTATGCCCGTAAACGAGGGCAAAGGGGGCTTCACGGCTTATTTATCCGGCGAAGCGGTAAAAAGGCAGATAAACGCCACTTTGGGCGGAGACAACGGGCAGCGCTTTTGCGCCGCGCTCATTTCCACAGTAAGCGCGACAGCAGGTCTTAAAGAGTGCAACAACGCGTCAATCGTGGCGGGCGCCCTTTTGGGCGAGAGCTTGAAGCTTTCCCCGCTGCCGACGTTGGGGCAATATTACCTGGTACCGTTCAACAAAAAAGCGCAATTTGTGCTCGGGTATAAGGGCATGATACAGCTTGCCGCACGTTCCGGGCAGTATTCGAAAATAAACGTTGTAGCGATCAAACAGGGCGAGCTGGTTAAATATGACGCCTTGAATGAGGAAATCGAGGTAAATCTCATCCAGGACGAAGAAGCACGCGAGAACGCGCCCACGACAGGCTACTACGCAATGTTTGAATACGTCAACGGCTTTAAAAAGACCCTTTATTGGAGCCGCGCGAAAATGGAGAAGCACGCCGAGCGCTATTCAAAGGGCTACGCGGCGCACAAAGGCTACACCTTTTGGGAAAAGGACTTTGACGAAATGGCAAAAAAGACAATGCTCCGACAGATTATCAGCAAATGGGGCGTTATGAGCGTTGACTTACAAACAGCATATATGGCTGACGGCGCCACGATCAAAGAGGATTTAACCCCCGAGTTTATCGAGATCGAAGAAAACGCGCCCGCCGAGGTTGCCGCGGAAGAGCCGCCGAAAGAGATAACGGCAAAAGATATCCGCAAGACCGCCGAAGCGGCGGCAAATGCTACCGACGACCTTTTTTAAAGGTATTGTATCTCCTTTGGAATATATCACTACCCGAAGCAGGCGGCGCGGGTCCGGCATAACCCGCCCGCCCGTGCGACGGGTAAAGCAACGGGGTTTTATTTATGGCTTATTACAGACGATCCGCCCGGAACAAATACGGGAACAAAAAAGTTATATCGGGCGGCATGACATACGACAGCAAGGCGGAAGCAATGCGCGGGCGTGAGCTGGAATTGCTGCAGGCAGCAGGCAAGATTGAGAAACTACAGCGGCAAGTCAAATTTACACTTATCCCCGCACAATATGAGCTTTCGGACCAGGTTTACACGCGGGGCAAGCTTAAAGGACAGCCAAAGCGCGGAAAGCTTATTGAGCGTGAGGTCGTTTATACTGCAGATTTTGTTTACATCAACGAGAACGGCGAGAAGATCGTCGAAGACGTAAAAGGCTTTGCTACCAAAGATTATATTTTGAAACGCAAATTAATGCTTTTTTTCTTTGGGATCCGCGTTCACGAAATAAGGGGGCGCACGCGATGACAGTTCCCGACATATTTTACGAGCGGGACGGAATACGCAAGCTCACGGCAAACGCCGTAAAGCTCTATTTTCACATTCTGACACTAGAGGAAAAGTACGGCGGCGCGTTCCTCTACTCATGCGAGCGGTTTATGCAAGATTTAAACATAGCGCGGGGGACATTTTTCAAGGCACGCGCGGAGCTTATAAGCCGGGGTTTTATTGCGATCAGCAGCACGGCGGACAGAGACAGCGACGGAACGTTCCGGCAGAGCGTGCGGTATTACGTCAAAGAAGAATAAAAAAGTTATCCACTTAATAACACCGAGTTCAAAAATTGATACACGGAAACCGAGTTCAAAAATTGATACGCATATATGTGTATCAAAATTTGGTACACGGTCCGAGTTCAAAAATTGATACACAAAAAAAGATATATATTTAGTTATTTATTTATTTATCTATAGGAGCACGTGGGGAAATGAACGAAGAAAAAATAATTTTAACGCCCGACCAGGTTGCGGCGGTTTGCGATCATTATTGCCGCTTTCCGCGAGAGTACGACGAAGACCTGCACGGGGTCCCGCTGGCGGAAAGCCACATCTGCAAAAACTGCCCGCTGACGCTGGCGGCAGAAAGAGAGAACACGGAATCATGAACGGATTAATTATTGATTGTTTTGCAGGCGGCGGGGGCGCGTCCGTCGGAATTGAAATGGCGCTCGGGCGTTCGGTTGATATAGCTATCAATCACGACCCGCAGGCAATACTCATGCACAAGACAAACCATTGTAAAACGTTGCACTTGACCGAGGACATTTTCGAGGTTGACTTAAAAAAATACGTTAAGGACAAGCGCGTGGCGCTCATGTGGGCGAGCCCCGATTGCACCAGCCACAGCAAAGCAAAAGGCGGGCAGCCTAGAAACCAGGGTTTGAGGATACTGCCCTGGGCGGTATATAAGCACGCAAAAGCGATCTTGCCGGACGTTATCATCATGGAAAACGTCGAAGAGATACAGCAATGGGGACCGCTTGACGAAAACGGGCACCCGATAAAAGAGCGCATGGGCGAAGAATACAAGCGTTTTATAACGGCTATGAAGTCGCTGGGCTACGTGTTTGAGAGCAAAGAGCTTGTTGCGGCAGACTACGGAGCACCGACCACCCGGAAACGTTGGTACGCGATTTTTCGACGTGACGGGCGCCCGATCATCTTTCCCGCGCCCACTCACAGCAAGACGGGATCCGACGGGCTGAAAAAGTGGCGCCCGGTTTCCGAGGTTTTAGACTTCGGCAATTTGGGTAAATCCATTTTCGACAGAAAAAAGCCCCTGGCGGAAAACACGCTCCGCAGAATCGCGCGGGGTATAGAAAAATTCGTTGTAAACGGCGGGGACCAAGAATTTATTATCCAGTACCATTCCGAAACCGCAAAGGGCGATTTTAGGGGGCAAAGCGTAGCGGGTCCGCTCATGACGATAGACACCAGCAACCGCTACGGGCTTGTTTCTGCTTTTATCTCGAAGTTTTACAAAACGGGAATCGGGCAAAGCTGCCTCGAGCCGCTGCACACGATCACGACCAGCGCCGGACACTTCGGGCAGGTTAGTGTCTTAATGACCGAGTGGGAAAAGTTAAAGGCGGCGGGCGTCGATGAAGAAACGGCGAAGAAATGCACGGCGGTTTCCCGGTTTATAGTGGAATACTACGGCAGCGGGACCGCTCAAAGCGTCGACGAGCCGTTGCACACGATTGTAACAAAAGACCGCTTTGCATTGATAACGGTTTTAGGCAAAGAGCACGTTATCCTTGATATTTTCTTGCGTATGCTCACGCCGGAAGAATTGAAGCTGGCGCAAGGTTTCCCGAAAGACTACATCATAGACCGCGACTATAAATGGCGACCCTACCCGACAGCGGAGCAGGTAAAGAGGATCGGGAACAGCGTCGTTCCGATTATGGCACAAGCCCTCGTTTCTGCAAATTGCCCGTATCTCAAAGAGGGCGAACGGGAGCCGAATTTGATGATTGAGGAAGACGACAACAGGCAAATGTGCTTTGCATAGGGGGCAATCAATGAAGATTGAAGACCTAACCGAGATCGAGGGGCAAATAAGCCTTGACGACCTTATGAAGCAGACCGAGACACCGCGCTACGGCTTTAGAGGTTGCGCGGGCTGCACATGGTACAGACTGGACAAAGACGGCAACCGCCGCTGTTATTGGGCGATCACAAAAGACCGGGCATACCGCCCGAAAGCGGATTATATTTACCCGCATTGCGACGATAACAGCCCGCATTTCGAGCCGTGCGCTTACAAGGTCCCGAGAATGTGCGGCAACTGTAAATACTGCAATCAATTTGTTTACGAAAACAAAGAGGAATACGGGACGGCATACACCAGGGCGGCAGCAGATGACCCGAAAGAAACGCCGAACATTTACTGCACGCACCCGCAAGGGAGCCTAAACCGCCGGACAGCTTATAAAGATTTGGAGTGGGCGGGTTTTGGCGTCGGGCATTATGACCGCCAGCACGAGTGGGACACTTGCGACCGTTGGGAGCTGGACCAGGGCGGCTATAGAACATTTAGTTTTACAAAAGAGCAAATGGAAAACAAGGGGGCAGACAATGACACTTGAAGAAGAAAAGATATTGCAGGAATGCGCCCGCGAGTTATTGGGTGAAAAAGCTATCAAGCTGATGGAACATTGCATAGGCTACGACCCCGGGCGCGTTTATTGGCGCCACGGCAAGAAATATTATAAGCCCTGGCGAAACCATTTTTGCGCGGGCGGATCCGACCTTGAAGTATGGGACGGCTTAAAGAAACAAGGCTTTGCGGAGAGCGGAGCGGCAAACAAGGTCAATTTTTGGCTTAACAACGCGGGGCTTTCGATTTTATCCGCTGCCGAGCGGGTTTACATCTATAACGACGCGGCAAGCGGGAACGAGGTCGACGCAAGCCCCGAGGTTATCCGGGTCCTTTTGGACCACGCCGTATTTTGCGGCTATGGAAATTGGATCCCGCCGGGGTCCGAGGGCATAGCAAAGGCGGCACGGCTGCCGCTAAAGCTGACCCGCGAAACGCTCAAATATTTGAGGGACGAAAGGGGCTATGTAAAACACATTTACGACGGCGGCGCGGACGACGAGGGGTTTCCGTATTGCACCCACGGCTGGATTTTATCGGAAAAGTGGATAGAGGAACACCAGGAACGCTACAAAGCGGCGCAGCTTGCCGAATATGGGCGCATGAAACAGGTAGGCTACAACGTAGAAAAGGAAATGGAGAAGCAAAGAGAGGGGGCGATTATATAAATGCCTATAAAGCCGGAGAATAAAAAAAGATATCCGAAAAACTGGAAAGAGATACGGGCGGCAATACTGAAAAGAGCCGCAAACAAATGCGAGTTTTGCGGAATTGAAAACGGAGTTATCAAGGGAAACGGGAGCAAGGTTGTTTTAACAATCGCACACCTAGACCACACGCCGGAGCATTGCGACCCTAACAATTTACGCGCACTTTGCCAAAAGTGCCACAATACCTACGACGCAAAACATCGCGCAGAAACAAGACGGAAAACACGAGAGGGGGCTTGCACATGATCGAGAGAAGACCGGGCGAAATAACGACCCTTGAAACCAGGGCGGCGGCAAATGAAGAGGTCGACCGCAATTTGAGATACAAACAGATTTTGGAAATCATGGGACGCGACAAGGACCTGCCGTTCCCCGGCTGGACTGCAAAGGGGCTGGCGGTTGAAATGAACAGACTAGGCTACACGCCGACGGACGAAAGAAACTTTGCAGCCCCGCGCCTTACGGAGTTAGGCAAGCGCGGCATTGTGGAACCGATAGGGAAAGCGACCTGCCCTTACACCGGGCGCCGCGTCACGGTTTGGGGCTTGTGTGAAAGAGAGGGGGCAAAAACGTGATTATTTACAAATGCGATTTGTGCGGGGCGTCAATGAGGGCGGCGGACGTGGTAACGGTCCGCGCCGTGAGGGCGGATATTTCGCGCGGGTTTGATGTTTGCGGCGATTGTTTCGCCAAGATCGAAGAAAAGGCAAAGGCGGTTGAGGAAAAAGGCAAAGAGCCGGAAGAGGATCCCGAAGTCTGCATAATGAAAAGACTTTTTGACGGGATAAAGTGCGACTCATGTTTTAACCGTTTTGATTGCTGCAAAGAGGAAAAGGATCCCGAAATAACCGGGATAAAATGCGTACCGCAAAAGGACGGAAGGGGGCGCAGAGAATGAAGCGGATTTTTAAAAGCCTTTTTGACTATGAAATCGTCGGGGAATACTACGACAGAATATCACAGCCGAACGGAACCACGACAAGGGTAAAAAGATATTTGCGCAAATGGTTTTTTGTACCGCTCAAAAAATACCGGGAGAACAAAAGAGGGGGCAGAAATGAAGAATAACGAGCGCTTGATGATTGCCGCGCGGCTTTTCCTTGTGGTTATCCTGGCAATTATCCTCGCGGCGGCGGGATCCTGTTTACGATCAGCAAAGGCGGCAACCGGTACGGAGCCGCCGGAGCTTTTCAGCGTCGACGACATTTTGTTACTGGCGGCGGCGATGGAGCTTGAAAACGGTTGTAACAGCGATTTGTGTTTGCTTTATACGGGATCCGTTATTATCAACCGCGTAAACAGCCCTCGGTTCCCGGACACCATTTACGGAGTGCTTCACCAAAAAGGACAGTACGCCGCGTGGACCTTGCGGCATTTGGATACGGTAAAGATTAGCGAGCGAACGTTAAGCCTTGCCTTAAAACTGGCAATGTGCGGGAGCCTTGACACCGAGATAATTTTTCAATCAATGCACCCGGAGCTGGGGCGCGTTAAATATCACATAGACACCGAGTATTTCGCGACGGAATAAAACAAGGGGGTTTGTTTATATGGACGTTAAGTGCATGATTAAAGACTTTTTAGCGGAAAGAATACACAACACGAACGACGGCTCGGACGGCGTAAAGCTCGAGAGCGTACACGGACACGGCGACCAGGTCCGCTTAACGTCCGGCAACGGCGTGTCTTGTGTGGTAGATATTGAAGAGCTGATATCAGCGGCGACAAAATGCAGATTGAACAGCATAGGGAGATAAAAAGCGATCATGGACTACAAAAAAGAGCTTGATTTAATCAAAATGGCGGAAGACAGAGCGCAGCAGTTAAGCAAGGCAGCAGGCAAGCTAAAACTCACGCTTGCGGCGCTTGAAGAGCTCGAAGACGGCGCACAGCTCACGCTCCGCATTGATTGCGGCGAGGGCGCCGAAATGAACATCGACCGGGCATTGAACCGCGAGGGCATAACAAAGCATTTCAAAGGCATTTTAGAAGAAGCAGCGCGGCGGCAGTTCGTGACGCTGGCGAAAGTGTACGGGAACGACCAGCGCGGCGAGGAAACACCCGAGAAGATAAAGACCGAACTTGTAATGGAGATCCCGGAGAGAAAAACGGCGGGGCGTGTTTATCAATTCGAGAGGGGGGCAAAATGACAGACCAGGAAACGAGGGCGCTCATTTCCGAAACGATCGAGGCGACCGTGGAACGGTTAAAAGCTGCCGGACTGCTACAGCAGACAAAGCGGAGCGCAAGGGAAAAGACCGAGGAGCTTTTGCGGCAATACCCTCTTTTCAAGCTCATAAAGGGCAAGCGCAGAACGATCGAGCTTGTGGCGCGAGTGGATGAAGCACTCGCAAAGATTGCGGCGGACCCATATTACAAGATCATTGAAAAGCACTATTTCAACCGCGAGGGGCTGGAAAATATCGCTTTTGATTTGGACATAAGCACGAAAACAGCCCGGAAACATAAACAGCGGCTTTTGGGCGTTCTGTCTTCTCTTCTCTTTTCGGACGAAACAATACAGGAAATCTTTTTTAAATAACGGGGCAAACAGCCCTGTTATTTTTTTACCCGTGCCACGCTTGCGCATTTGGGGCAGATTTGGGCGCTACTACCCTAACCCGATAAAATACCCGCCGAAATGATAAAAGGGACTTAAAGGGCGTTTAAATCGATTTAAAGGCTATAAAGCAAAAAATATATATCAAAAATTCGACCCGATTTGCACAAGATCAGCAACGCCGCAAGCGGAATCCGACAACCTGGCAGAAAACCCCGCAAGCCGCACAAACAGAGAGGTTGTTGCTACTGCCCTATTTTTTCAAAAGTTCCCTTTTTGGGTCCTTTTCCGTTCCTTTTCCCGTTCCTTGTGGGGTTTTGGCACTTTTGCTACGATGAAAACGACAAAAAATCTATAGAAAAGGGGCTTTTTTACAATGACAATCGAGGTCGCGTTGCTTATATCGATATTATCCGTTGGGGCTGCAATCATTTTTGGCTTTGCCGCGTTCCGTCGCGGGCAGAAAGCCGACGACCGCAGCGAACAGGACAGCATGACCCGCGTTATTGTAAAGCTTGAAAGCATAAACGCCGACACGAACGAGATCAAGAACGACATAAAAAGCGTAAAAGCCGACGTGAGGCACAATTCCGAACAGATAATCCGCGTTGATGAATCATTAAAAAGCGCATGGAAACAGATAAACGAAATAAACGCACATATAAAAAGGGGGTAACGCTTATGGGTACAAACTGGAAAAAGTGGGCTAAAGCGGCACTTATCCGCGCAATCCGCACTTTTGCGGAAAGCGCACTTGCTTACATCGGGACGGGCGCCCTTGTTTTGGGCGACGTAAACTGGCTCGGCGTTCTGTCTGCCGGAGCGTTCGGCTTTATCCTGGCAATCCTTATCGCCTTAACGGGTCTGCCCGAGGTTGACGAAGAGTAAGCAGCGCACAAGATCGAAAGAGGGTTGAAGCATGGGAAGAATCGCAAGCTTTTGTAAATGGCTTGATAAACAGGTTGCAAACCACAGCTTGTATTTGTGGGGCGGACAGGGCGAGTTCGTCGAAAAGGACGGGCTTGTGGACGTAAACATGGTCGCCGTTATGGAACAGACCGCAGAAACCGCAAAGCGCGTGCTTGACCGTCTGATAGATTGCTATTTGGCGGGGTATGATATGTCAAAAGCCCGCTTTTTCGATTGTTCCGGGTTAGGCGTGACCTATTTCCTTGCTAAAGGCTATATATCACACGACACCACAGCGGACGGGCTTTACAAGCTTTGCAGCGTTCACCCGAGTTTCGAGAAGCTCAAAAAGGGTGACATGGTATTCAAGTCAAAGACCAGCAAAGGCACGTGGGGTCACGTTGGCTACGTCTCGGGCGTTGATGAAAACGGCGCTTTACTTGTCACCGAAGCACGCGGACGCAGCTACGGCGTAGTGACCCGACCGCTCGACGTTGGCGGCTGGATAGGAACAGGACGCCCGGATTTTTGGAGCAAGGCAGCATGAGCAAAGAAGCTATAATCGAGCTTGAATATTTACCCGTTGACGCCTTAACGCCTTACGAGAACAACACCAGGGCGCACGGCGACACCGACGTCGACGCGATTTGCGAGAGCATTTCGCAATTTGGATTTTCGGACCCGATCGGCGTTTGGGGCGCGGAAAATGTGATTGTAGAGGGACACGGCAGACTGACCGCCGCAAAGCGGCTCGGGCTTGACACCGTTCCCGTTATCCATTTGGACCATTTAACCGACGAACAGCGCCGGGCGTATGCTATAGCGCACAATAAAACCGCCGAGCTTTCAAAGTGGGATTTTGAAAAGCTGGACCTTGAAATGGCAAGCCTTAAACAGATTGATTTTGTGGCTTTGGGTTTTGCCCCTATTTCTAACGTAGAGGGGGGGGGCGCAGCATGAGTGGTTTAACCGCGAAGAAAAGGACGGAAACGCCCACGAAGAGGGAAACGACGAATATAACGCTTTTGTCGATAAATTCGAGCAGCCGAAAACTACCGACGATTGCTACACGCCGGACAACGTTTACAACGTTGTAGCCGAGTGGGTTGCGAAAGAATACGGGAAAAATAAAGCCGATTTTGTGCGCCCGTTCTATCCGGGCGGCGATTATCAGAACGAAAACTATAAAAAAGGCTGCACCGTGGTTGATAATCCGCCTTTTAGTATTCTTTCGGAAATCCTTAAATTTTACAACGCAAAAAAGATTGATTATTTCCTATTCTGCCCTGGTCTTCTTTTGGGGACCGCTTGCAGGAACGGCGCGACGATCATTTGCACCGACGCGCAGATCATGTACGAAAACAAGGCGATAATCAAAACGAATTTTGTCACCAACATGGAGCCGGACTTAATCGCGCGAGCGGTCCCGGAGCTTTTCGAGCTTATCAAAGAAGCTGACACCGCAAACCGCGCGGAACTGACGCGCACCAACCCTGTTTATAAATACCCGCCGAATTTACAGACGGCGGCAAGCCTTAATTATTTAGCGCACTACGGCGTGCCGTTCGCGATCAAGAGAAAAGCCGCCGTTGTGGTTGATGATTTGGACGCTATGAAAGCATACCAAAAGACCATATTTGGCGACGGGCTTTTGATATCTGACGAAGCGGCGGAGAAAGCAGCCGAAGCGGCGGAGAAAGCAGCCGAAGCGGCGGAGAAAGCAGCCGAAGCGGCGGCAAACGTCGAGGGCAGCGCAAAAAATCCGATTATTTGGGAATTGTCGGAACGTGAAAAGGACATTATAAAAGGACTGGCATAAAAAGGAGTGGTTTTTTATCGAGAAAAAGCAGAACGCAAAGAAGCCCCAAAAGAAGAAAATGGGGCGCCCGAGCGTATATGAAGACAGAATAAAACCATACTTGCCAAAAATCCACGAGTGGATCCAAGAGAAGTCCGAAAATCAGATAGCCCAAATATTGGGCGTAAGTATATCAGCGTGGCGGAAATACAGGGAACAGCATCCCGAATTTAAAGAAGCTTTGAAGCACGGGCGCGACGACCTTGTAAAGACACTTTACAGCACACTCATAAAAAAAGCCGAGGGGTTCCAGTACACGGAATCCAAGACCATTGAGGAACGAAACCCCGATACGGGCGCCCTTGTGGTGACACGCAAAGAGACATACACGCGAACAGCGCTCCCGGACGTTGCGGCGCTTAATTTACTTTTAAAGAACTACGACCGCGAAAATTGGGCGAATGACCCTCAAATGCTCGAATTAAGGAAACAGGAAATCGAGATACAGAAGCAGAAAGCGGAAGACGCGGGGTGGAGCTGATAAAGATATGTTTAGGCTTGAAACCTTTTACCAGTCTAAAGAGTGGCTGGCTTTTCGTATGCAGGTTATAGAAGCCCGGACAGCCGAGGACGGGTATGTGTACGACGAAGTGACACACAAGCCCATTTTGAGGGCTTACGACCTTATACTACACCATAAAATTGAGCTGACGGACGAAAACGTCAACGATTTTAATATAAGCCTTAACCCCGACAATATTTTGATTGTTTCACATAAGACCCACAACAGGATCCATGATAATTTCGGGACGATCAGACGGCAGCAGGTTTTTATCGTTTACGGTCCGCCTTTATCCGGCAAGACAACCTGGGTGCATGAGAACAAAGGCGCCGGGGATTTGGTTGTTGATATGGACAGCATTTGGGAGTGCATAAGCGGCGGCAAAAGATACGACAAGCCGAACAGGCTAAAAGAAAACGCTTTCGCGGTCCGTGACTGTCTTCTTGATTGCGTTAAGTATCGGCGCGGCAAATGGAACAACGCCTATATAATCGGCGGCTATCCGCTGCAGAGTGAGCGCGACAGAATAGCCCGAGATTTGGCGGCGCGGCTGATATTTATTGACACCAGCGAAGCGGAGTGCTTAACACGTTTAGACGCTGACGAAGCACGGCGCGGGATCCCGGAGTACGCGGGATATATTAAAGAGTGGTTTAATCGCTACAGACTGACGGGCTAAACCCCGCCCCCCTACCTTGCTATTTTGAAAATTTGGCGGAAG
>JAFWIF010000011.1 GCA_017514975.1 Candidatus Saccharimonadota bacterium
TATATCAAAATCCCTATACCAAAATATAAAACGGCGAAAAAGTCAAAAAAGAAAGGAGGCAGAAATGGCAACAAAAACCGCAAGTAAACGCAAGAAAAATCCCACAAAGCAGGGAAATCGTCAAGTAGGTTATTGTAAGCCGCCAAAAGACAAACAATTCGGGAAACCAGACGGAAACCCCAGACACGATGGCGCCTGGAAAAAGGAGGAGTCGGCGAGGGGTAAGTTTGAAATGTGGATCAAGATGACCGAAAAAGAGCTGACGGAACTCTTGGAAAAGGAGAATATCGCCAGTTTTGACGAGTCCACCATTAACCTTATTTTGCAGCTCCAAAAGATGACGCGCCTACTACAAGAGATGGTTACGAAGTTAGAGAAAGAAAGGGATATCGAAAAGAAAATAAAACTCACCTCTTATTGCACCAACCAGCTCGAAACCATAATGATAATTACAGAGAAGCTATCTAACCAGATTTACGGTGCGCCGGTACAGAAGGTGGAACAAACCAACATTGAGCTTAAACCGATACTACCACCTTTGGAGGAAAAGGAGTGAGCGAACTCCGATATACAACTGCGCTAGATAAGATACGCCGGATGAGGAAACGGATCCGTATAGTGCAAGGCGGTTCCAGCTCGGCAAAGACTTTTTCTATCCTCTTGGACGAGCTAAACTATTCCCTTACTCACCCAAACAAGATTACGACTATCGTTACGGACTCGTATCCGAACTTGCGCGTAGGTGCTATACGTGATTTTTTGAGGATTTGCAAGTTTACAAACGCCTCCGAGTTTGGGATATGGAATAAGACAGACCACACGTTTACGCTGCCTAATGGCTCTATCTTGGAGTTCTACTCTGTCGATACGATGGGCGCGCTCGGCTCCAGGCGTGATAGGCTCTTTGTAAACGAGGCGAATAGGATTTCTTACGAAACATTTACGCAGCTCGAAATCCGTACCAAAGAACAGATTACGCTGGACTTTAACCCGATATCTGAATTCTACGCCCATACAGAGTTGATGAAACGGCCGGACGCTGATTTCATAAAGCTAACCTACAAAGATAACGAGGCGCTAGATAAGAACATTGTGGACGCGCTAGAAGCTAGGATTGGGGACGGCACTAGCAACTGGGCGCGAGTGTATATCTTTGGCGAGGTTGGTTCTCTTGAGGGCAACGTTTACGAAGGCTGGAATACAATAGATGAGATACCAGAAGGCTTTGTACTAAAACGCTATGGGGTTGACTTTGGGTGGAACGATCCGACGGCCATAACTGCTATTTATGAGAACGATAAGAGAGAAATATGTTTAGACGAGGTGCTATATCAGAGCAAACTGCCAACACCGCAGCTTATCGAGCTTTGTAAAGAGCTACAACCAGAACTTTTTGTATGCGACTCGGCGCGGCCGGAGATTATCGCCGAAATGCAAGCTAATGGGATACGAGCGATTGGTTGCGACAAGAGCCCCGTTGGAAAGCAGAACTCTATTATTTACGGGATTGACCTCGTTAAACGTCGTAAAATTTACTACACTCGCAAGAGTAGAGATTTAGAAAAAGAGTATCTGACCTATGCTTGGCGTAAGAAAAAATCCACCGGCGAAACGATAGATGAGCCAGAGGACACTAACAACCACTTAATGGATAGCGTGCGCTATGGCTTGATGGATTTAGAGAGAAAACCGGTAGAGTACGGAGGTGTAAGATGAGGGTAGAAATTGTAAGCCCGACAAAACAATACTTTAACGGGGCACATTATTGGAAAGGCAAAAACGAAAGATATTATCGCAACGCGCACTATAAACCTCACTCGTTGCATAGGGCGGTTTGGGAATATCACAACGGGAAAATCCCTGAAGGTATGGTGATAGATCATATAGACCGAAATACAGACAATAATCAGATTGAGAATTTACGGTGTGTTACATTGAGTGAGAACGCTCGAAACATATCAAGCGAGGCGAAGGCGCAAAAGAAAGCGCATTGTGATAAGATAAGAAGCCTTACTAAATCTTGGCACGCTAGCCCAGAGGGGTTGGAGTGGCACCGCCAGCACGGGATAAAAGCATACGCGAAGCGCAAGCCCATAGAGAGAGTGTGCTCTATCTGTGGTAAAAAGTTTATGACGACACAATACTCCGAAAGAGTCCACCTATGCTCCCCTAGTTGCCAGCAGAAAGACCTGCGACGACGTAGGAAACTTGACACTCACTTCGATATAACGTCATAAAATAAGTATGGACATAATTATTAACCGTATCGCTCTCTGGCGAGCAAAAATTAACGATGACTTTACTACAAGGACTTCCGCTATTGGAACGCCCTACAAGAAAAAAGA
>JAFWIF010000012.1 GCA_017514975.1 Candidatus Saccharimonadota bacterium
AGATATCTAGCTTTTTCCTGTGCTTTATTGTTACAATACGCCATAGGTAGTCTTCTCCTTCCGTAGAAATTAATTAGCGTTATTTATCTACAGTTTAGAAGACTGCCTTTTTTGTTGCAAAGGTATTGATGGGTTACGCAATGCTTGACATTTTGCGCGTTTTGTGATAGAATAGAGATAATCGCTGGGAATGCGGGTTTCTTTGGGGTGCTCGGAGGTGATGCTAGAAAAGGTCACGATAGTTTAACCGAATGAAATCGTGATCATAAAAAAATAGGCTTAGAGACAGCCATCTTTTCTGGTCGGGGTGATCAGACTTGAACTGACGACCTCGCAGTCCCGAACCGCGCGCGCTACCAACTGCGCCACACCCCGACTGGTTGGTATTATAGCACGAGATAGAGAATTTGCGCATTTGACATCTAGGGACAGCTAGGTAAGCTAATCGTTAGATTTTTTTGGTGAGTTTGAGGATTTGATAGGAATCGCTGTACTCGTTGTAGCGAAAATTCGAGATTTCGGAAATTTCCCAGTCGTCGCGAGGAAAAGACAAATTATCAAGTTCTGGCGTACTGCCGACGTACCAGATTTCGGTTTTGTTGGACAGAAAACGGTCGAGATCGCGGATTTTGCCGAAGTAGGTCTTTTCGAGCGGACGCATCGAGCCATAGTCGTATTTGGTCGTCTCGTCGAGGAAGAACATCTGGTGGGCGCCATCGGCGTAAAACGAAAGGTCGTAGTAGAGCCAAGGAGAGGCGGCGATAATTGGTAAGTTTTTGCCAGCGTCGAGAGCGAGCAAGTCAGAATAGAGTTCGCGCGAGGCGGACTGTGCGTTACTATCAAAGTTGTAAGAGCCGTGAACGGCGACGGCGCGTAAGCCGCAAAGGCTAGTAGCGGCGAAGATCGCGAGACAAACAAAAGCGCGGACAATCGGGCGTCGCCATAGCGCAACTGCCGGCTCGACGATGATATGGCTGGGAGTTTTAGCAACAGCTTTGGCGCGACGCTTTTTCGCGGCACGCTCGGCATGGAGAATAGAATCGCGCATAAAGAACGCACAACCGACGCCGCCGATAAGTGGGAGTGCCGCAATCGCGTAAATTAGATAACGCGGAATGAACATCGAGTTGAGCGGAGGCATCGAAAGAAGAACAAGAATCACGACTGGGATAGTTGCGAGATAGCGTAGTAGAACAAAATTGCGCCTGTATTTATAGAGTAGATATACAAAAAGTCCAGTATTGACTAGAGCCAAGATAAGAAGCCAGTTCTGCGTCTGACTGGCTTTTTCGTAGACGAGAGCTTCGGTCCAATAATTTGCAAGCCCATTGAAACTAAGAGCAGGAACCCAAAAACCATGTCCTTGAACGTCGGCAATCTGAGAAATCAAACCTGGCACCCACGGAAGAAAGAGAAGAACTGCGAGAAAATAGACTTTTAGAACGGGCTGCTTGAACAGGCGCTTTTTGTATATTTTTAGGAGATAGAAGAAGTGTGCGATCCAAGCAAAAACGACAAAATAATGCGTCCACATACCCAAGGCTAGGAGACAGGCATAAAGAAACCACCATTTTTTGCCGCCATGGTCGATGGCTAACTGTAAAACATAGGTCGCGGCAAAAACAATCGCAACAATCAGAGTATACATACGCATCTCTTGGCCGTAGCGCACCAGAGTCGGAGAGATACTAAGGAGAAAAGTGCCAAATATCGCAGCAATTGTCCCATATTTATACTTTAGCCAAAGAAAAGCCATCAGAATCGCAATCGCGCCAAAGACCATCGAGAGCGAACGTAAGGAAAAATCAGTACGTCCAAAAAGCTTCGCCCAAGCTTTTAGGACAAAGTAGTAGAATGGTGGGTGGACATCGGCGGCGGTAAATTCCCAGATATGGGCAAAGTCAAAACGCGTCAAGTAGGCGCTAAAAGACTCGTCAAACCAAATCGAACGCGTTAGGTTCGTCATACATAAAATCATATAAATTAGGCCACAGACAAGAGGCGTCGCGATAAGAATCAGGCGCTTGTGTCGCTGGAAATGAGGCCAAATCCTATCGTAGAGACGTGCCATGATTTCAGTTTAGCATAATGTGTGGTATAATACGATGGTATATCGCATGGACGGGGTTTGGCGCAGTTGGTAGCGCGCGCGCTTTGGGAGCGCGAGGTCAGCAGTTCAAGTCTGCTAACCCCGACCATTTTTTGATGCCCGACAACTCTATACGGCAACTAGCGATGATATTTAAAGAATCTTCGCGATAGTGCTGGGTGGGCTTATACTACTACGGCATGAAAAAAGCAGGAGATTGGATGGATTAGCATTTTTTGTTGTTTCTCCTGCCTAGATGAAATATGGTCGCTTTGTGCCGTTCTAAGGTCTGACTTTTATTTTTAAGTAATAGATTAATATAAAGCTAGAACGAAGCGACTTGCCACTAAAGGCTACGGCTTTTAGCGATTTAGCAAGCATTTCATCCAAAAAGTGCGCCGTGCAGTATGATACGGCTACGATATTTTAGCATTTTTTTATAATATATGCAAACTTTTCACGTATAGCCTAGGCGGGTAAAATACGCACCAAAAACGTTCGGATAGCATATAAGAGGTTGGGAGTCGAGATTAGGTGCCTGGGATGCGAAAGGCGCTAGGGTCGGCGTAGACTTGGTCTTGCATAACGCGATCGGTCGGTGAGGCTGGCGGCAAAGTTTCGGTTGTGGGGCGTGGCGAGAGATCGTTTTGGGCGGCAAAAGCCTGAATATCGGGAGCAGCTGGCGCAGCTTCGACTGAGGCTGGGGCGTTGTCAGGGCTAAACGGGAGAGGCGGAGGCGGAATGATGCCGTTTGCTGGCGGGAAAAGACTTGGATCGATGTATTCTTCGTTGACCGGTGAAGGCGCAGGCGCGGGCGCCGCATAAGCTACAGGAGCGGGCTGCGACATTGGCGCGATTGGGGGCATTGGTTCAGATTGTGGGATTGGTTCGGATTGCGGGATTGGTTCGGATTGGGCTGCGAGCTCGGGCTGTGGAGTAGGTTCGGGCTGTGGAGCGGAAGGCGTTTGGAAATTTGAGGTGAAATCCGCCGTTAGTTGCGGAAATTCTTGGGCAAAGTCCTGCGCAAAAGAGCTTTGTGATTGGACTGGCGCGACGGGGGGTTCGGGTGCGACGGGAGGTTCGGGCGCGGTTAGAGCTTCTGGGGTAGCTGGAGATTCGGGCGCAGCAGGAATTTCGGGCATAGTTGGGGTCGATGATTGACCAGCTTGGGAAGAAGATTGTGCGAGAATCTCTTGGACGGTGGGAACGCGAGGTGCAGGAGAAGTGGAATCGGCTTGAGGCTTGGGTTCGATTGGGGGTTCTTCGGGTACGACGGGAGGTTCGGGTGCGATTGGGGGTTGAGGTGCGACAGGAGATTCAGGCATAGACGGGGCTTCCGAGACGGTTGGAGATTCGGGTTCGCTAAAAACACTATGCTGCTCTGGAGCCTCGTCAGCGACAAGTTGCGAATAATCGACTGGTGGAAGCGGCGGAGTGACGGGCTCGCTAGGTGGGTTGAGAGTTTTTTTAGCACCAGAAAGAGTGTGGTCGTTAGAATTGCGAGGCTTCGCAAAAAGCTCATCAAGCGAGGGAGCGATAGGGGTGATATCGTCGTCGGGCAAAGCTTTTGATTCGGAGATAAGCGTACTTTTTGAGACCGTAGCGGCGTCATTCACTGTGTCAGCGGAAGCTTCGGCGTCCGCGGTAGCGGTAGCTTCAGTAGCGGCGGCTTCGGCATCAGCGGCGGCTTCGGGTGTTGGGGCGGACGCAACAGAGGCGGTAGCGAGTTCGTCGATAATTGATTGGTCGCGATGATTGCTTGGTTTATTGGAAGAAAGAAAACGGTCAAGGTCGGCAGCCGAATCGGTGGATGGTTGCGGTTTTTCTGGCGAAATAGCATGTTTTGGAGCGGCCTTGACGGGTGGGGTTGCTGGTTTGGGGGTAGCTTTATGAGGTGTTTCCGTCGGTTTTGGGGCTGGAGCAACTGGAGTACTGTGATCGATTTTGAGCTTGGTTGGATCTTCGGGCTCTGGTTCGGGGACTTCATCTACTGAATCATCGGAAGCTTCGGCGTCCGCGGTAGCGGTAGCTTCAGTAGCGGCGGCTTCGGCATCAGCGGCGGCATCGACAGTGCCATTGGTGAGAATATCGACTGGGATACTAGATGAGATTAATTGCTGATCGGCGCCAGCGGCCATAAGATGGCTAGCCATACTCATCGTATCAGGAGAGGTACGCTCGTTCGAGAAGCGATTGGTGGCGGCGACGATTCCAGCAAGGAGAGCGGTTGCAACGGATTTATCGACAAGAGCCTTATCGTTGGATTTCGCCGGAAGATCGTCTTCGAGGAGGTCAGCGAGTTCACCGATCATTTCCGAAACGGACGAAGCGGCGGGATTGCCCCATTCAAGGTCGCCAAACTTCCCTGGTAAATCAGCGGCGATATTGATCGAGCTAGCGTCGTGTTTGATGCGACCGTATTCGGTCAATGCGGCGTCGAGATGAGCCTCATCAGAAACATTGAGCGCAATAATCAGGTCGACATTGTAATCGCCGTGACTAAATTCGATATCTTTCTCGGTAATGGTAGTGCGGTATGGAGTGATGAAGACTTTGACGTAGTCGCCATCGATTTTGTAGCGCAAGTGGTCAGCCTTGTCTTTGTTGAGGGCGATAATAAAATCTTGGAGACTGTTCGTATTGGTTTCGAAGGTTTTTTCGGGCTCGAGAAATTCGATGGCATTGGGAACAGAGCCAGAGAAGATAGCGGTCGCGTGCTTATTGAGCTTATTGAGAATAAAAGTAAGGCCAAGTGCGGCAGAAAGCTCGTCGACAGAAGGGTTTTTCGACAAGACAACGAGGACATTAGAGCTCTCGCGAACACGTTCGACGACTTGCGCGACTGCATTGCTAGAATCGACAGCATCGGCGTTCGGTTGGCGACGGGCGGAGTTGTTGGCGGCGCTGGCGTCATTGGACTTGCCAGAGTTGCTATCCTGAATTGAATCGGAACGATTCTTTTGAGATTGAGTTGTATTTTGATTTGGCATAATGTTTATTTTTGTTTTTGACCTATTACTTTATTTAGCGTAGCAAGTTTTTGGGATTCCGTCAATGCTTGACATTTTACGCGTTTTGTGATAGAATAGAGATAATCGCTGGGAATGCGGGTTTCTTTGGGGTTTAATATGTGGGGCTGGTTTTTGCGAAGACTGTTTTGGGCGCATAGCCTAACTATGGCCTTGCTGCTCGGATAATTGCGCGCTAGCGATAAACGCTAGCTTGGTGCGGATAGTGGCGATAGAGATTCGACTTTACATTTGAGGGATTTTAGAATATAATAATAACAATCGAAAAATAATAAGTTTAAGGAATATCCAAAATATGCCGATTATTAAATCTGCGAAGAAAGCTGCGCGCCAAAGCGTGAGGAGAAAAAGCAAGAACGAAGCGATCAAAAAGGTAATTCGTACTGCTTTGAAAGAATTTCGCAAAAAACCGACAAGTGAAACGATGTCGAAAGTGCAATCAGAATATGACAAGGCGGTCAAAAAGGGTCTGATGAAGAAAAATACCGCAAGCCGCCGCAAGGCAAAGCTAGTACGCTATGCAAAGGAGCATGATGTCAAGGTTGGCGAGGCGAAAAAAGCAAGCGTAAAGAAGAGCGAGGCAAAGGCAACAACGGCGCCAGCAAAGAAAGCAACAAGCGCAAAGAAAGCGCCTGCGACGAAAGAAACTGCGAAAAAGCCGGCAGCAGAAAAGGCTACGACCGAGAAGAAAGCCGCCGCGAAAAAAAACCGCAGCAAAAAAGTCAGCTGAAAAATAATTCAAATATCCGACTGTAAAGCCCCAGAGACTGATCTGGGGCTTTTTGAATCTTGGACGAGGCGGCGATATGTGCGCCAAAAAGGTCAAAGAGAATGTGGCACTTCGCCAGTACTGTTCCGCTCGGATGATTCGAGGAGCTCGCCGAAGGTTTTTTGGACAGGGGCGCCGTGAACCTTGAGAACCTTGAAAGTCTCAACGAGATCGGCATAAGCGGCGGCGGGGTCGTCGGCGTCGGACAAATCGGACTCGATTTTCGCATAATAGCCTGGGAGATTGTCGATTTTGTCAATAAAAACACGAAGGGTGTCGCTCATAATCAGTTCTTCGCGACGTCGAGAGACCTCGTATTTGAGTTCGTAGCCAAGCTGATAGAGAATCTGAGCAGTTTCGGCGTAATCTTTGACTTGCGTCGTGTTGACGATGTCGAGATGATTGTCAGCGAAGTGACGACGGAGAACGAGGCCGTAGACGGCAGACTTTCCTGGGTTTTTGACCATGGTGCGCAGAGAGAGGCGTGGCTGAGACTTGTCGCGGTCGTAATGCTTTGAGACGAAGATGCGATCGTGTTGCCAATACGGTTCGGAAAATTTGTAATCGATCTCGCCGAGAGCAATAACGAAGTCGCTACGGCTTTTGAGTTTCATTTTGGCAATTGCTTTTTTCATAAAATCCTTTCTTTTGTTATAAGGCTTGGCGACGATAGGTCTCGAGCGTAACACCAGTGCGGGCTTGATTTGCCCAGGAGTCAGCAAGTTCGTTGCCGTCGGTGCCGACGTGGGCACGCGTCCATGATAATTTTACATTCGGAGCGTCGCAATAAAGCGCGTAAAGCTCTTTGACGAGTTCGAGATTGGCAATCTGGCCGCTTTTTTTGCGCCAGCCGGCGCGTTGCCAAGATGGCGCCCACTTGGTGAGGACGTTTACCCAAAATTCGCTGTCGGTGATAATCTCGGCCTCGACTGGAGACTGAGACGCGGCGGCTTGTGAGGAGATGTAGCGGTAGGCGGCAATCAGCGCAAATCCTTCCATGCGGATATTTGTAGACGCGGCTTCGCGACCAAGAGCGACAGGCTCGCCATTACATACAACTGCATAGCCGCCTGGGCCTGGATTTGGATCTGCACTACCGTCGGTGAATAGTTTAATCATTAATATAATTCGCTGAGATAATAATGGTGCCCGCGACTGGACTCGAACCAGCACATCCGGAGACACTAGCACCTGAAGCTAGCGCGTCTACCAATTCCGCCACGCGGGCTATAGAGATATTTTAGCATATTATCGGAGCGGAAAATAAGAGCCTAGGATTAATAGCCGCCGATATTGTCGCAATTGTCGGATGTCACGCCGCCAGAATTTGAGGATTGAGTGTAGCAATTTTGCGTAATCCAGAATTTTTTCTCGAGAGGCTTGGCATTACCGGTACTACCGAGACTAATCGCGGCATCTGGGAACGGAAAGCTGGTATCGACGAGTTCGATGCGGGACTTGACGCGGCGGAAAAGATCGTTGGCACGACCAGTCGAGTCGACTTCGGGCTGGACACCGATAAATTTAGCAAGGCTTGTGGAGGAATAGTTGTTGCCCTCGCTGTCTTTACAATCCGACATGCCCCGATTTCCGCACTTATAGAGAGAGACAGAGACGCTAGTTTCTGGCCCTCCGTAGGGGAGGCTGACGCGAATAAAACCCGTACCTGCATTGCGGGGGCTAGATGATAGCTCGCTAATATTCGAGGAACCATAATTAAATACTTGAGACTCTTTGATTGGATCCGGAAGGTCAATAGCGACTTGACAAGCAAATTCCTCAGTCCCGCTGCTGTAACAAGTAACATAAGATGGGTAATTTAAGCTCTTGATTGCAGAAGCGGCAAAGCCAGAAGCAGCGGTACTCTGAATATAATTATTCTCTAGACCTGCTTTGTTCGCACCTTTCTCCCGAGTAGGAATAAGAAGGAGGGAGCCGCGATTAGTCTGCCATTGAGATGCCGACGTAGTGTCCTCCGTTTTAGCGACATAGAATTGCGAGAGAGCAAATTTCTCGGCAGTCTGAAAGAGTTCGACTTTGAGCGGAGGAGCATCCGGAACGCTTCGCGGAAAACTTGGATAGAATGATAAACGGTCGTCAAGGGGGCCTTGATCGAATGCGCCAGTAGTAGTTCCAACGGGACGGTTATGCGTCGAGTATCCGGACTTATTCTCCTTCATACTAGAGACAGAGGCGACAGACCACTTAAGGACGATACGGTTGATTGCGTTGATATCGCTATCGCTAACGCGAATTGGAATTAGCTTAGAGTTGGCGGCGACAGCGCCGTTAGTTGCTTTGCCGAGCGTTGCTCGAAAATCGTCGGTATTAAGCGCGACGCGCACGCAGGTGTAGGCCTGGTCAACCGTGCCGTCAACTTTACCGCTAGCTGAATTTCTGGTCTGAGTAGTAATTAGCTTAGTTTCGCTCGAAGATACCTTGCGCCCAAGTGCCGTCGAGACGGTGTCGCAGTTAGTAGCTGCGCCGTCGCTCTCCATAGCGATCCTGATTGCTGCGCAATCGGTAGTACTGCCTACGCCGCTCTTGCAGTTCTGATATTTGATCAGGGCGATCTTGGCGTCTTCGACACCAGCAAGCGCAGAGTCATAGGCGGACTGAGAAAGGCTATAGCTGTTCGTGCGGGCGGATTCAGCGACCATCAAGCGCAAAAAGCTGAGCGTAATCAAGCTGAGAATCATCGTTGTAAAAATGACAATATAGAGAGACGCGGCGCCTTGTAGCGATCGCGGCCGACGGTGTGTTTTGTATGGCATCTTCTTCCTTTCTTTTTGATATATGTCCATAATTATTTATCCGTAATCTCCTGACCTTGGCGAGCGACAAAATCGAAGCGGTTGACGGCGCAATAGCTAAAATCAGACATCGTAAACTCGTCGTCTGGCTCGTTTCCGTAAGGATTATTTTTGCCGGTGCAGTAATCGTTCTGACTGGTTAGATTAATCCCACCACGCTTCGTAGCAATAACAAAATCAAAATTATAAATAGCATGGCCCGTGATAGGGCTCTGGAAAGCGGGGCTTACCTTAAAGTCGTAGATCCACAAATCGCTCTCGTCGCCTTCGTTGGAAGTAAGACGAGTAGGGTTCTTTGAGCCACCGAGAAAATCATAGACTTCTGTGGTGCTGGTAGCTTTGTCGAGTTTGAAAATTTTATAACTAGAACCAGACGCGTTTGTCGCGTTTGTGCTTGTTATATTACCATCATTAAGCTGTTCGCAATAATTTGTGTCGTGCGGCTTGAAGCGTGCAAATTTGTAAATCTTATAACCTAAAGTACTATCACCTATAGCTAAGGGAGCATGCGCGTCGTCCGTTCCTTTTTCGATTTCAGGAGTATTCCAGACGTAAACGTAATCCCGCATACAGAAAGCACCGTGGACTTGGAGACGCTTTCCGTCAACTTCGATGGTTTTTTGATAGAAATATTTCTTACGAGCTGCCAAGGTATCGTCTATTACGACTTCGCCGGTGCTAGGATTAGCAGCAGGATTTATATCGCCATCAACATTTGAAGAGCTAGCGACGGTACGAGTAATATCTTCGATAAGCTCCCTGCCCGAAGTGTTAACGGCGCGCATTGATAGGCCTTTTTGGTAGATTTTCGTAATACGAATAATTAATGTAGCGATAGCGATCAACATAAGCGCAACAAAAGTCATCGCGAGCATGAGTTCGATTAGAGTGAAGCCGCGCCGAGATGATTGTTTTAGATGTGTCATTTTTGGATAACCTCCGGATTATACAAGCGGACGGCAGTCGTATTCGTAGAGGGAGCGTTTGAGCCTGGACTATGCCAACAGGTACGGATATAGAAATCGATGAAGTCGGAACGGTCGAAATTAGTGCCGCTTGGGACAGCGTTGATCCAGATCCCTTCGACGCGACGAACGACTTGATAGAGACTTGCGGCCTTTGCGGGATCGTTGGTGCCGTCAATAAGACTTGAGTCGGAATTCCAGTCAGTACGACCAGCTTCGTGTCGCCAGTTGCGATAGATAATGCGAGGGTAGAGGGTGTTACTGAGGCTTACTTCTACGTCTTTAGTAAGTGGCGCAGTATTAACTGGGATAATTATGCGAGCATTACCAGTTCCGCCCATGTTCTTATTCGTAAGAAGCCCATTATACGAAGAGCGGTGATATTTTTTGATGGAGCTCGGCAATAACAGGCGGGGATTAATGATAAAAGAGGGGTTGGCGTCGCCGGCGAGCGCGTTGTAGGCATCCTCGCAAGAAGAGTAGCTGCTGGAATTGACGTTAAATGCGTCATCCTTCGCAGCGTTAGTTTTAACGGCGTATTTCGTGAGTTCCGACCATAACTCGCCGTAGTACGATCTGCCCTGCGCGTCGCTGCGCTCGGCAACGTAATTGTTATGAATAAAGCGAAGAGCTTCGGCCTGCGAATCGATAGCGGTGCGAGCCATCGTAAATTCGAGACTGCGCTGCGCGGTATTGACGCCGCGATTCATCATACTCATTGCGAGAACGGCGACCATCGAGAACACTGTAATCGAGACGAGGACTTCGATAATAGTGTCGCCATGTTTTGCTTTAGGCATTGTTTTTGTCGCGTTTTTTAATTGCATTTGTTGCCCCCACTATCCATATCAATCAATTCGACAGAAGAAGAGGAGCGGCCGGCGGAACTTGAAATCTGGATCATGCGCTTATGGCCACCATAGGACATCGCGTCGCCAGATTCGACACAGAACCGTAAGGCTTTATCCCCTTCTCCGACTGGCTCAAATTCATTCAGATGCGCATTGACGCCATTTTTCCAATCCAGAGGAGATGTATCTGGGGCGCCAGATTCGTTGAGAGACAAAAGATCGTCAAAGCCGTCGCCAGAGGTCGTTTCCCAAGCGTAAGTATGAATTGCGCCGCTCGAGGGGGAGCGAGCAATTAATAATGCGGCATTGAGAGAGCAGTCAGAAGAACCCGAAGCGCAATCTGCCTTGCTAAGAGATGCGCCCCAGAGAGGCTTATAAACGCCAGAAGTCCCGACGAGCTCCTTGCTGCCGCCACTACGTCTTATGGAAATATTATTCGCATTAAGTTTTTTTAAATCTTCTATAAGATTTACTCCAGAGGTGGCAGAGCTATATGGCCCAAAGTCGGTGTCGCGACCGATGAGCTGGGTCGCTTGAATACTACTTGAGCCGCCTGTGGTTACGATTTTAACGACGACGCCGTAAACGACGCAGTTGCTGCGACCGCGCCGAGTATTTGCGTCGTTGTCCGCAGGAAGTTGCGGTGACGCGCTACCGACGGGGGGCGACTCCTCTAGCAGATTGAGTCGATAGCAGGCGGTCGTATCAGTTCGTGAGGCAATTTGGACGTCGGAAACGCTCGAATAAATTTTGCGAAAATCATCGACAACACCCTGAACGGCGTCATTGTAGCGCTGACGAGAGAGGCTCGCGGCATAGCCGCCAAGCAGGCCGGCAAAAAGCATGCCAGTTATAGCCAGAAACAGCATCACCTCGATAATCGTAAACCCAGAGGCGGTCTCTCGCGCCACATTTTTACCCATAGACTTATTATACATGAGCGGAATGATTTTTTGTAGCATTTTTTCGTACCGTCAAGGCAATTTCGCCAGCGCCTGTATATAAAATTCCATGGTATCGCGCTAGCGATTTTATAGGCCCGTACGCGATTCTTTAATACCGCACTGGGAGTTCTTGCGTCGATGTCGTCGTCGCAGCTGCGTTGCGCTCAGATTGGTAGAAGCCCCAGAGATAGGCATCAGAACGCAGGTTGAAGATTTCAGCGCGCTGACTAAAGTTTTCCGGTCGAATCTTTGCGGCGTTTGCATCGCCTGATGCTGCCAGACCGGTGTCGATACTGTAGGCAGGGGCGCCGCCGCCGCCAGTACGCTGCAGTTTGATTTGATTTGCATAAACAGGGCCGTTAATAATTAGCGCACGACTACAGGCGATAAAGTCAGCTTTCTCGGAAACAGCCTGCATGTTGTCTAAGCGTTTGCCTCCCTTGACGCCAGTTACGTCGTTGTAGGCGCAAGTGTTGATAACGCCGTCGTTGGCGCCGTCATCGCTGCCAGCAATTAACCAAGCGTCGATACGGCGAACGCGATTCGTAATATGAATATTATCGGCGAAAATCAATAACTGCGGAATCTCTTGTAGTGATTTGAACTGGTCAGTGTTACTATTTTGGAGAATGATGTCGGTATTGATCGTAAGGTCGCCGTCGACTTGAATAACTTGAGTAAGGTTGCGATAGCTTAGCTGGTCAGATGAAGACGCGTAGGTGTCAGTGTCATTCGCAGCGTCGAGTCCGACGTAGGTATATCCGCCCGTAAAGCCGTTCACATCACCACTCGATACATAAGTGTCTATGCCATATTGAGCCTGATCTCCGCCGAGGTAAGTGTCGCCGTCAAAATGGTAGTTTTTTGCACCGTTAGTCTCGTTGCAACTGTAAAGGGTGCCACCACCGGTCACAGTAAAGGTCTCGCTAGCGGCTCGGACGTATTTATGTGTGTTTTTGTCGTAGGCGCAGAGCTTGGACTTATTGAAGTACTCTGGGCGAGCGTGAATAAGGTTGGCACTGGTACCAGCTAGTTGAGCCGACCACGTAACGGAGCCGTTCTTGATACTTTGGCTCTTTTTTAAAGATTTTGTGCTTTTATCTTGGTAAAGATTCTTTAAGCGACTGACGGTGTTTTTGATTTGGTCAGACAAGTTAGCGAGTCCATTAATGCCGGCGGTCAAAGCAGCGCAACCACTGGAGTTACTGTTAGGGAATTTTTGTAGATTTACGATGCAGTCGCGCTGCGTTGTAGTTTGATCGGTCGAGATAAGACTAGTGCCGGTGCTGCTCGGACTTTTGATAGGCGCGTTGGCGGTGCCATAAAAGGCGAGTTCTCGCGTTATCCGTTTTGGCCATTCATCGTTTGGGTTTAGCCCAGTGCCAAAGAGCGTTTGATAGGTCGTAAACGATGCGGTCTGCGGAGTTGGGTAAGCAAGTGCGGCGCCCGTAGCGAAGCTATTTGCGCTCTTGGCGCGAAGATCGTATTCAACCCAAGAACCATGATGATATTTCTTCGAGCCATTATTGACGGAAGCTACGCTGTAACCGCCGCCATTGATGCTGGTATTGCCGAGAATGCCCGAAGATTCGACGCTAAAGGTTGGTCGGATAGCGATAGCATTACAGACGGGCGCGCTAATTGCCCAGCGTGCGCCGCTGCCTGGAGCAGTGCCGAGGGCGCCGGATTGATTGGAATCGTCCGCGAGCGTAACAGGATTAGAAGTGTTATCAAAAAGATTGTGGCTGTCGGCGGGATAGACGGCGAAGGTAACACAGGCATTGTCGCCGAGATAGATTTTGTCATTAGGAATAGTATAGGCGACGCTACCGTAAGACTCTTCACTACCAGAAAGCTCAGTTCCGATACTCTTGTTATATACTGTGTTAGACGTTTCTTTGAGTTTCGTGCAGGTGTCAGCACGTAGAGCCGTCTCGCCGCTGCCTAGGACTGCCCTACAGATATCATAAGCAGAGGGGTTATCGAGGGAAGCGTAATGGGTCTTTTGTATACTGGCTTTTGCCGCGTTATTGCCAGCGAGTTTCGCGGCGAAACCGACGGCGATGACTCGAGTTGGCTTGGTATGAGTCGCGTAGTCGGTGTTGCCGTTGACGATTGGATTTTTGCGCGCCTGCACGTCAATATACGCACCGGCCGTAACGCTAGTTCCAGTAAGTCGGGTGCTGCCAGAGCCACTTAAGTACGGTTTGATAATGTAATTATAGGGGACACGTACGGACGCGGTGGCTGTGTAGGTCGAGCGGTTTGAGTCTCGGACACCAGCGGCGACATTGAAGGCCGACCACGAAACTGAATGATTGATGACATTGCCGACATCGGTATATAGCGTATGGAGGGCCTCATTGCGTGCGGAAGAATTGGCAACTTTGCTCTTATTAAGCTGGGCGTGGACGCCGCCGGCTAAGACAGGGCTGTTGGGACGAGTGGCGGTGAGGCTGGGGCTATTATTGTTGCAGCTCCTATTAAGATCGTTATGGGATGGGATCTGATAGGAATAATTTTGAAATCCTGCGGAATCCTTCGTGTCGCATTTAAACTTTTGCCGTTCCCAATCAGCACTACCTGGAACGTTGCGGTTGAGGTAGGGTTTCGTAGTTGGAAAACCTTCGTCGGGCCTGCCGTGGCTGGCGACGGCTTTTTCGTAAGCAGTACTAACGGTCGCAACCTTGTTTGTATCTTCGTACATGCCGTGGCCGAAGAAATAGCCTTTTGCACCATAGTTACTGCCAGATTCGATCGTAAAAATGGAATCGTTGGCGTCAATATTGCGCCTGCTGGCGGCAAATTCACCACCCGCACAAAAGTCGTAACGGAAGCGGATATTGTCGCCTGGTTTGGCGTAGATTGTTGCAGATGCTTGGTTGTTGGACGACCAACCTTTTGCGAAATCGTGAGGAGTGGAGGCGATCCACTGATAGTTGCTTTTTGTGCGGTCGGCGGTAAGCTCAGTGGCGCCGTTCTTTACCATTGTATCCTTGAGCTCTTTGAGTGTGGCAGGCTCGGCGGCTGAATATGGATAGTTTCGGGTTACGGTCAGGCGAGCAAAGTTTTTGCCTTGATCGACACCGTACTTGAGCTCATCGGAAGGTAGATAGCTGGCGTTGCAAGGGACGGGTTTGCGCTTAATGCGTACACAGGCAGTCGCAACACGACGATGATCTTTGTTGTTATGGTCACTCGGCACGCCGTCATAGACCTGAACACTGCGACAGACCTCAATAGTCTCGCCTGGCTCGATTGTTCGCGTAGTAACTGGCGTGTGGATTTGTATATAGTGTCCCGGATTATTGCCCTTTTCGTTCTTCCTCTCAAGAGAAGCAGTAAAGATGTGCTCTTGCGTGTCTTTATTTTTTACATTGGCGACAGTAGCATCATCGTTCCATGCGGAAGCCCGCCAAATCTTACCCGTACCAGAACATTTTGAAGCTGTTTTTTTGTGTTCATTCGGGTTTTTCGTAGGGGTGCCGTAGTTGTAATAATAGGGCTTAGTATCACAGTTGTGATTGTCTCCCTCAAGAGTAACCTTGCCATCAACTCCCGTCTTATCACGAAACACCATCTCGTAAAAATCTATAGTCGCCGTCTCGGAATCAACTTCGATAACGTCGGACGTTCGCTTGGCGTAAGTGCCAGTACTTTTAAGATCATCCCTTATTGGGTCATCGTGGCCGGCGACAAAGCCAGCATTGGGATCGGTAAACCAATTACCAGACGTATTAATCTTTACGCGCATAGTACCATTAACATCTGCTTGCATTTCGGCGCCGAAGGGGGTGGGGCGGACGAGGGTAACGCAGGCTTTACGAGTTCGCTCTTGAGGATCTTTGGCGCGTCCAACCGCCACGACATTGTGGTCGTACTGCATCATGCGGCATACTGTCTGAGACTGGCCAGGATCCAAGCTAACTTTATATACTGTCGGATTATCGTTTTGATTATTGTTACTCAGGGCGGTCCAGTCTGTGCCTACCTGATGGCCGTAATATTTTACAACTGTTGGCCCACTATTCGCCCACTCATACCATGTCGTAACGTCATAATACGGCTTCCCGTCTTTGTCTTTCCATGTCGTGTCGTTTCCGTGCATCCTAATGGCACCACCCGTGCGTTTCATTTCCGCTGTGAACTTAACCTCTGTCTCTTGGGCGTCCACTATAATCGGACCCCAATTTACTACCCCATTCCCGTCATCGGTCCTACTCTCATTGCCGACCGTTACCTTCATGCGACCGTCGTAGGTAGCGGTTTCGTCTTTATCGTAACAGAATGCAGCAGACGAATTAAAATCATTAACTATAGTGTTTGTAATGTTACCATTTGAGTCCACTTTTCTAAAATTGACCCCGTCTCGGATAGCTTGCTCGAAATCTCTCCGAACAGTATCTGTTGAATAAAATCCGTCTAGTACGGCTTGCGATGTTCCGGTTTCGGTTTCGGTTTTTATATGAAATTCATTAAATTTGCTCCCCGATGGTAAAGGATCGTTCCATACAACTTTACTGGCGCCATAGTTGCCGTCACGAGCGCCGAATAATCCAAAAGCTTCCCAAGAATCATATTTAACGGTACCCTGAGCTCCTGCCAATCCCGGAAAATAATTGCCTGCTGGGCTCTTGGAAGACAAGTCGAACCAGTTTCCAACAGCTGCTTTAGAAAAGCCAGTTTCATTCTGAGCCCTCGTCCAATATCCCTGCACATAAAACCCTTTATTGCACCCTACAACCCACTGTGAGCCTCCAGCGTTGGTATAGCTAGGAAGGGCTAGCTTAAATCCTGATCCCCCGCCGCTTTCAATGGTATAGTGCCCCCAAACTAACCCATAATCTTTCCAGGTCTTGTCCCGTGAAGTATTGCACCAACCAGTCAATCTTTGTTCTGGGCCGCTGCAGCCAGTATCGTCGTTGCCGCCAGGGGTAGCAACATTCTCGGCGAATACCCTATGACTTATGATAATTGCAAAAACTACTATCAGGCCAATGGTCCCCAAACGGCTAATCGTCCTACATGTCATACCGACTCCTCCGCGTTATCATTCTTGCGACGTGCTAGATAGTCTATGTAGTTATCTATAATATCGATTTGATATTCCTGCGTTACATGCGCTTTCAGGTTCGCTAGATATTCTATGCCCTTTTCGCAGTCGATATGAGTTCCATAACGGCGCCCATAGTATGCCTCGATCATGACCCTAAGATCGCCGTCCGTAGATGAATCAATTTCGGATTGCAGGTACGCGAATATGTCTTTTTCCGGCATGCCTCTATATTGCATATCGTCAGCAATCATAACTATTTCCGACACTTCGCGCTCCAAATCACTCCCATAGTATGGATTGCTCATAGACCAGACACGCCCACTTAATACGTCACTACTCTCTTTAGTGTTGTCATGTATATTTTTATCACTACTCACCTCAATGTCCCCACACCCCTCACTCCCAGCAACCGCCCCATTCTCCCTACAGAGATCGTTGACGGTTGTCTTCCATACCCATAACACTCCCCCAACTAGCACTAGGCAAGCTGCAGCTATTGCAATCCATTTTTTTTTGCCGCCAAAGAGTTTGTTTGCAATAGAGCGTTTTGGGTGGCTGTCGGTCTGGGCGCTCGGTGTCGCGCTTGCCGTGGTGGTCGCATTAGCCGTAGCCGCGCTGACCGCAACAGTCTTGTTGGTTTTTTCAAGCTTTTTGTTTTCTTTGGCCTGTTTTTTGGCTTCTTTAGCGAGTTTCTTGGCTTCGGCTTTTTCGGCTTTTTGGTGTCTTCTTTGTTCGGCTTTGCTAAGGCTAGAGTTGGGGTTTAGCTTTTCGGATTGGAGTTTTGCGGCAGCAGCAGCCTTGGCTTCGTCTTGCTTGGCTTTTTCTATGATTTCA
>JAFWIF010000005.1 GCA_017514975.1 Candidatus Saccharimonadota bacterium
ATTTATTTACCGGAAGCGGTAGCTCCATCATAGTCGCCGAGCAGACAGGTCGAATCTGCTACGGCATGGAGCTGGATCCAAAGTTCTGCGACGTGATTCGCAAGCGCTACTTCCGCTACATGAATAAAATAGGGCCGGACGAAAGCGACGACGGCTGGCAAGAATTTACGCCAAAAGTGGAGTCTAAAAATGCCAAAAAGTAGTTCCAAAAACGACAAAAAAGATGGCCGAAAAACGGCCAAAACTGCGAAAAAGTCCACCGCTTGCACGCAAGCGGATAAAAACCGCGATTCCAGAGGTAGATTTGTCGTCGGTAACACACCAAAAACTAGCTTCCGCGACAGGCCCGAAGACCGCTACGACATCACAAAAGACGAAGCGTATAATCCAAGGAATTCTCCGCGTTATCATTTGCGCAAAATCTTCGCTATGCCGCGTGAGGAAGCCAAGAAACGCATTATGGCTTCGGAAGTGCTAAAGGACTCGTCATACGCTGAGTATTTGGCCCTCAAACAAGCTGAACGCGCCAGAAAAACCTCAAAGGACTTCTGCGAAACCGTGAATCAGGCCGAGGGCTTACCGACACAACCGGTTGAACTTGAAGTCATTGAAGACGACTACGATCCGCTTGAAGAATTAACCCTAGAACAGCTACGGAGATTAGCTGGAGATGGCAACCCTAAGAAAAGTTCAAAGTAGCCCTCGCTCGATGCTGAGAATAAGACGCGTTATGGCTCGTAAAAGTTTCATAGAATACTGCCGGCTACTTTACCCGAACCACTATAACGAAAGCCGTGAGTATCTGACGGAAATCTGCGATAAGATTCAAGCGTTTATGGAACAAAACGAGAAACACTTTCTTGTGATTAACCTGCCGCCACGCCACTACAAAAGCTTCACGGCAACTTGCCTCGTGGAGTGGCTTTTTGGACAGAACCCGGAAATAGCTGTGATGACCGGCTCCTACAATGAGATCCTCTCCACCTCATTCGCAAGAAAGGTGCGCGATACGATTTCGGAAAAGAAATCAGATAATAGTCGCCTAGTTTACTCGGACATTTTCCCTAAAACGCGAATCAAGCGTGGCCAAGCGAGCGCGAGCCTATGGGCGTTGGATGGAAGTAGTAAGAATAACTACCTTGCGACCTCGCCAACTGGTACTGCGACCGGTTTTGGTGCAAACATCGTTATTATCGACGACATCATTAAAAATGCTGAAGAAGCTTACAATGAAATGACGCTCGATAAGCATTGGGCGTGGTTTACAAATACGATGATTCAGCGTCTCGAGGGCAACGATTGGAAAGTGATAGTCATTATGACGCGATGGGCGCTTGGCGACCTCGCCGGACGAATTGTAAGTGCCTACGGCGACGATGTAGAAACGATTACAATGAGGGCTGTGCAAGATGACGATTCAATGCTCTGCGACGAAATCCTCTCCCGGCACGATTACGACATCAAAACCCGAGAGATGAATCAAGACATCGTTGAGGCGAACTATAACCAGAAACCAATCGATGTGGGCGGTAGGCTCTACGGCGAGTTCAAGGAATGGGAAACTTTGCCACCGCATACCGAAGTAATTAACTTTACAGATACCGCCGACACCGGAACGGACTTCCTGTGCTCTATCAACGGAGTCATCTACGAAAACGAGTTCTACATTACAAACCTCGTCTTCACAGACGAAGCGATGGAAGCGACAGAAAACCAAGTCGCGGATCTCCTATTCTCCGGCGAAACCACCACGGCTCAGATCGAGAGCAATAACGGTGGCCGAGGATTTGCGAGGAATGTGGAGCGCATACTACAAGAGAGATATTCCAGTAACCGTTGCGACATCAGAGCCGTTCCACAAACGCATAATAAGGAATCGCGCATACTCGCGTCATCAGCTTGGGTTCAGAATCATATTTATATGCCTTTCGGCTGGAAGCAACGCTTCCCGGAGTTCTACCGGCAAGTGATGACCTACCAAAAGAAAGGCAAGAACGCTCACGATGACGCGGTAGATGTCCTCGCAAGCATTTATGAATATGTTTCCGAACCGCGAGAGGTGGAACTCCTCGATAAATCGGTACTCAGCTCCGGACGGAGTCGACGCCGCAACCACTATTGGAAAGGATAATTATGAAATACACCCTACCAAAAGATACCGAGATTAACGCAACTGTGATTAAAGAGGCAATCCTCTACAACGAGAAGCGCCGAGAACGCTTTGATATGCTAGACCGCTACTACATCGGCGATCAGGACATTCTCCACCGCGAGAAACCAGACCTGCTTCACAATAACAAAGTGATGATAAACCACGCCAAGTATATCGTAGACACGAACGTTGGATACTTGCTCGGCAACCCCGTAGAATACCAAGCGAGTAAAGATTATAACATAGATGCCGTGCTAGATTGCTACAAGAAACAAACGATGAATGACATCGACTCGGAAATCGCCAAGAACTGTGCGATTTTTGGGCTTCAATACGAATATGTCTTCGCCAACGAAGATGCAGAGCCGGAATCGGCCATTCTCGATGTCCGGAATACAATTATTGCCTACGACAACACCATTAAACACGGAAAACTATTCGCCGTGAACTACCGGCCAATCTACAATAAGCCAACCGACCAAGAGCCGGATCATTACGACGTGATTTTCGTAGACAGCAAGAATGTCCGGAACTACGAACTAAAAGGCGACAGACTGACGCTCATCAAAGAGGATGCGCACGCATTCAAAGAAGTGCCGATGATTGAGTTCGTTAATAACAAGGACTACCTCGGCGACTTTGAATCGGTAGTAAGCCTAATAGACGCTTACAACCTCATCCAGAGCGACCGCGTGAATGACCGCGAACAATTAGTGGATGCGATACTTTGCTTCTACGGCGTGAAGTTCACCGAGGAACAGATGGCCGAGCTTAAAGAACACCGGATGATCTCCAATATTCCGATAGACGGTAAAATTGAGTATCTAATCAAATCACTCAACGAATCAGATACTGATATTCTCCGCAAGAATATTGAGAATGACATCCACAAGATCAGTATGACGCCAAACCTCGCCGACGAGAACTTTGCCAATAACTCCTCTGGTGTGGCGATCAGCTACAAGCTACTAGCGTTCGATCAAAACATCAAGAATAAAGAGCGCTACTTCGAACGAGGTCTAATGGAGCGATTCCGCCTCTATAATGCGTTCCTTAATACCAAGTCCAGTATGTCTGTCGTACCGACCGAAGAAGTGGACGCCGTATTCAAGCGCAATCTCCCACGCAATGATTACGAAACCTCGCAGATGATCCTAAATCTACAAGGCATAGTGGATAAGGAACTCTTAGTAAGTCAGCTTTCCTTTGTGCGTGATTCCAAAGAAACGGTGGAGCTTGCCGCTAAAGAGGACGAAACCACCCTCGAAACGGCCGCCGAGTTCGCCAAGAACGAAATAAAGGACGCGAATAATGGTACAGACGAGGTCGAGTAGATACTGGGATAAGCGCGCGATCGCCAGACTGACCGAAGCCGAACGAAACTCGGACTGGCACTTCCGTGAGATTAAACTCCTCTACGAAGAAGCCGAAAAGGATACCGTAGCAAGCCTCAAAGCTATCTACGAGTCATTTTACCGTGAGAATAAATTCGATATGACGGCGCTTGAGAAGATAGTCCCAACGGCCGAAGTAGAAAAGTTCTATGCCGACATGGAAGCTGCCGGACTGTCCAAATACCTGCCTCAGCGTTTCACAGGGCGCGTCAAACGGCTTGAGATGATAAATGCCCAATTATGGAGTCGAACGAAGCAACTGGCAATTCTAGAAAACGAGATCCAAACCAAATCCCATATCGAAACCATCAACGGAGCGTTTGGTAAGACAATTTACGACACGGCCAAAGGAATTGGCGCAACACCGGCGTTTGAGCAACTTAACTCGCGTGGAATAGAAGTCATGCTAAATACACCGTGGCAAGGCGCCAATTACAGCAACCGGATCTGGAAAAACTCGAACGTACTAGCGAGTCAGCTCCAACAGACACTCACTAAGGCTATAATGACCGGCATGAGCGAAGAAAGGGCGCTCTACGAAATAAGACAAAGGTTCAATGTGGGTAGCTTCTACGCGGAACGGCTGATCCGGACGGAAACTAACCATTTCGAAAACGAAACAGAGTTCATAGCTTACCAAGAAATGGGGATAGACAGGTATGTCTTCGTAGCGACGCTGGACGGACGGACTTCAGATATGTGCCGGAGTCATGACGGTCAAATCTACAAGATGAGCGAGCGACAAGAGGGCTACAATTACCCTCCGCTCCACCCATTCTGCCGCTCAACCGTGCGTGGATACATTGGCAAAGAATACGAACCAAAAATGAGGGCCGCCCGGAATAAACTTGGCGGCAAATACTTCGTTCCGAATATGAGCTACAACGAGTGGATTAAAGATGTGCGGTTCAACCCGAATATCTACCCGGCAGATGTGCCGGTAATCATGCCATAAATATGGTAAAATAATAGATATGAAACACGAGAAAAGCTGCGGAACAATAATTATAGACCAGAATAAAGTCCTCGTAATCGGTGTAAAAGACGATGAGGGTAGGCTTTTCTGGTCGTTCCCAAAAGGCCACCAAGAAGACGTCGAATCAGACATGGAAACCGCGATTCGCGAAACCCGCGAAGAAGTCGGGCTGGAAACAGAAATCATAGACGAAAAGCCAATTTACGCGAGTCACCTTATTCACGACGGTACAGCGGTTAAAGACATCTACTTATTCTTGGCAAAAATTACAGGTGGAGAGATTAAGCCGCAAGAGGGAGAGGTAGAGCAAGTTCAATGGGTAGATTTTGAAGAAGCCGACAAATACTTCTCCGACTATTACAAAGACGCTTGGAGTGAAGCGAAAAAGCGAAAAATGTGATATAATTAACCTATGAACAATCAAGCTTTTATTGACGGGCAGAATCTGAAAGTCAGCACCATGAACGCGAGGCCGTCCTGGACAGTTGACCTGAAACGATTCAGGGTGTTTTTATTAGAGAAATACAAAGTTAACGAAGCGTACTACTTTATCGGAGCATACGATCCGAAAAACCAAGATTTGTATGATGCGCTTCAAAAATATGGCTACATCGTAGTATTTCGCGAACACGCAGAAAGTTCCCTCAGTCATAAGAAAGGCAATGTAGACACCGATATCGTCTTTGCGGTTATGAAGAAATTGGTTGAGCGCGAAAAATTCGACAAGGTCGTATTAGTTTCCGGCGACGGCGACTATTGGCGAATGGTAGATTATCTCATTAAGAAAGAAAAGTTTGAGAAGCTACTAGTTCCGAATAAACACACCCTATCCTCACTTTACCGTTTAAGGACACCAGACATTTATCGTTCATACCTCGACGATCCCGCAATGAAGAAGAAACTTGCTTTCAAGAAGTAAAGTAAATCAAAAAAGCAGGTTCGCCTTAGGTATCTCTCCGTTCGGTGCATCCCTGCGTCGGAATATGCTTTAATTATATCACACGATTCCGAAAAATACAATAGATTTCTGCAAAATTACGTCAAAATATAAAAATATGCTATAATGAGAATACAAAATCAGCCCTCCGCGTAGTTCTGCTACGTGCAGCAATCGGGCTGATTTTTTGATACAAAAGAGAGGCGCCTAGCCAAAAAGCGCCTCTCAAGTGCTTTCTATCTGATACTAACCGAAAAACAAACTAAACGGTCAGCTACCTCCCAAATAGTAGCACTAATACCATTTTAACTTAAAAAACTTTTAATTACAAATCGTTTATGGTATAATCAAACCATACATAATCAATTGCGGCAGAATTATCTGCCGTTTTTTGTTTATCATTTAGCCGATGGGCGTAAAACAGAGGATTCTTATGGA